>NZ_VSTH01000210.1 GCF_008123965.1 Bradyrhizobium hipponense
CGGACCATCCCATTAGCGGAAATGTTCATTCGCGGCGGATGCACCCGCCCAAACGTTTCAAGTGGATCAGCTCTACTGACGCACCTTCGCTTGCCGAGCTCCGCCTGCGACACCGTGTTACTCTTGCTTAATCTGTAACTCTTGCTGGAGTGTTCCTCAGGGCATAGCCTGCTCGCTCGCATTAGTTCTCTGCGCCATCACAAAGGGAGGGAACGATGGCTATTAATCGTGTACTCATCGCATTGTTTTCCGTCGTTGCCATTCTGACCAGTTTGAGCGCCGTTGCTCAGGGCGTGCCGCCGGAAGGTTCGGTCTCGGTCATATTCACCGCCACGCCTATTCCAGCACCCAAGCCAATGTCGATCGGCGGCGGCAGAGAGTTTGTTTTTATGAACCAAGCCATGGCTGCCTCGAACGAGGCTGGAAACCCTGTACTCAACAACATGGGCGGACGCTGTCAGTTGAGCCGCCTTACGGATTCGTCGGCAAAGACCGCGGAGATTCACGGGTTCTGTACTTACGTCGACAAGGACGGCGATCAAGTGTTCGAGCAGTGTGACTGGATGCCTGGATCCCCCAACAATTGCAACATCACTGGTGGAACGGGGAAATTTGAAGGTCTCCAGGCCGCGCTCGTCGTCACCATCGACCCGCTCAAGAGCAACTTCGATGGCATCAGCCAGGTCATTGGTCACAAGAAGGGAACGTACAAGTTCGCTAAGACGAACTGAGCCAACCAGACGCCAGCAGCTACGTACTTGAAACCGATGCCAGTGATATCGCCCGGCATGGAGCAGTGACGTGATCATTCGCGGCTGAGGCAATGCTGATGAGACGACGAGTTTTCGTTGCGGCCCTTGCAAGTGCCGCCGTTGCATGGCCGTTGGCAGGATGGCCACAACAGGGGAAAACTTGGCGAATTGGGTACCTAATGCCCGGCTTCATAGTTGGCCCCGACCTCAAGCTGTTTGAGGTATTCAAACAAGAGCTGAGCACTCTCGGCTATGTTGAAGGTAAGAACCTCATTATCGACAAGCGGCAGGCTGAGGGGTCGATTGATCGCTTGCCCGGGTTGGCTAGCGAACTCATCGCGCTTCGGCCTGACGTGCTTGTCACCATTGCGACGCCGGCCATAGCCGCCGCGCAGCGAGCAACGTCGACCATTCCTATCGTAATGACACCTGCGACCGATCCCATCGGGTCCGGTTTTGTGAAAAGCTTTGCTCGGCCAGGGGGCAATATAACCGGCTTGGCCAACATGTACGGCGACACTACTACCAAGATTTTTGACGTGATCAGCAGTATTCTTCCTTCTGCCAGAAAAATCGCAATCTTGATGTCGTCAAATCCCACCCACCCTGGACTGTATGAGGTGTCTCGCGCGGCCGCGCACACTGTCGGCTTATCAACCGTTCCCATCGTCGCACCAACTCCCGCCGATCTGGAGCAAGCGTTTCAGAATATTGGAAGGGAACGCTGTGACGCTGTGTTCGTGGTAGCCGATCCAATTCGGCTGAAGATTGTCGATCTGGCTAACGCCGTTCCAATTCCAGCAATCTATCAAATCAGCGAGTTTGTTGAGGCTGGTGCGCTAGCAAGTTACGGCCCAAGCTTATCAATCATGTTCAGGCGCTCAGCGCAGTATGTCGATAGAATATTCAAGGGTGGGGCGCCCGCTGATATGCCGGTCGAACAACCGACTAAATTTGAACTGGTACTTAACCTCAAGGCTGCAAACGTGCTGAACTTGTCGATACCAGAGGCGATCATCCTTCAAGCTGACAAGGTTATCGAATGAGTTTCGATAGCTTCCGCAATTGGCCCATCGGCGAAGTGGCGGCCCCTCCACGAGGTCCGCTCACCGAGGCATGGCGGACCAGATTTGCTCACGTTGAGTTCTTCGCATTTTGACCCGAACCGGACGTATTACTAACGACCGGTGCCACTCCAGCCTGGAACTTCGTTGGCTGGTGCTCTATGGCGCAGAGTCGAGCTTCTGGCAATTCGCCGTTGTGCTAGAGTTCTTCCGTCAAACGCAGAGGGATGGATCGTGTCCGAGCAGCACGTCGAACGCCGACTTGCCGCGATCCTGGCCGCGGACGTGGCTGGCTATAGTCGGCTGACAGGTGCAGACGAAGAAGGGACCATTACCAGGCTTCGGATGTTGCGAAAAGACGTCGTCGATCCGACCATCTCGACCCATCATGGTCACATAGTTAAGACGACCGGAGATGGAATGCTGGTAGAGTTCGCCTCCGTGGTCGATGCCGTCCGGTGCGCCGTCGAGTTGCAGCGCAAGATGATCGATCGAAATGCCGATATGTCTCCCGGCAAGGAAATCAGTTTCCGCATCGGCATCAATCTCGGTGACGTCCTCGTCGAATCCGACGGCGACCTGATGGGCGATGGGGTCAATGTGGCCGCGCGCTTGGAGAACATTGCGCCGCCGGGCAGCATCTGTCTGTCCCGCGCGGCCTACGATCAGGTCAAGGGCAAGATTGCCGTTACGATGCACGATTGGGGCAAACGACGCCTAAAAAATATCGCCGAGCCAGTGCAGGTGTTTATGATAGATGCGGCCGGCTCACGGCTACCGTCGCTCGCGAAGTCAAGCGGCCGATCAATGACAGTGGCCGCAGCCGCAGTCCTCGCTTTCGCGGCAATCGGCGGCGGTACCTGGTACATGCGAGGTTTCCCTGGCGTCACATCATTGTTCGTCCAGTCTTCAAAAACCGTTCCGTCACCTAGGGCAGCACCGCGCTTATCGATTGTCGTGCTTCCCTTCACAAACCTAAGTGGCGATCCGGGACAGGATTATTTCGCCGATGCGGTCACCGACGGCCTGACAACCGATCTCTCGCGAATTCAGGGCAGCTTCGTTATCGCGCGCAACACCGCGTTCACCTACAAGGGCAAATCGATCGATGCCCGCCAGATCGGGCGTGAACTCGGTGTGCGCTTCGCGCTCGAAGGTAGCGTGCAGCGCGCCGGCGATCAGGTTCGAGTCAACGCGCAGCTGATCGATACTGAAACTGGCGGCCATGTCTGGTCGGACCGCTTCGATCGTCCGCGTAGCAACTATCTGGAATTGCAGGATGACATAACCGGCCGGATCGCCCGCATGCTGGGATTGGAACTGGTTGTCCTGGCGGCCCGCAGCATCGAACTGGAGCACCAGACCAATCCCACTGCGTCGGACCTTGCCTTGCAGGGATGGGCTGCCGTGTACAAGCCGACCACGCCCGAGACGCGTGAGGAAGCTCGGCGCCTATTTGAGCATGCGCTTGAAATTGACCCGCATACACTAAGGGCAATGACAGGACTTTCCTTGACACTCGCCAATCTGGTCATCAATGGACAATCGCCCGACCCGGCAGGGGATTTAGGTCGCGCCGACGAGCTCTCGCAGCAGGCAGTCAGGCTCGATCCGAATAATGCGGCCGCTCATGCGTTGCGCGCCCGTGTCCTGCAGGCACACCGGCGGCAGAAGGAGGCCGCCGAGCAGTACAGGATCTCACTGCAAATCAACGGCAACATACCGACAACGACGCTTTTTCTTGGCGAGACGTTCGTGTTCACCGGGAAATCTCTTGACGCAATTCCGCTGTTCGAACGCGCCGTTGAACTCAGTCCACGCGACCCGGGTCTTGGCACCTGGCAGTTTGAAATGGGGCGGGCAATGATCCTGCTCAGGCGCGATGATGAGGCGCTAACCTGGCTCAGCAGGTCGGTGGCGACGAATCCGAGACTGGCATATGGCCAGCTTTACTACGCCGCGATCATGGCTATCAAAGGCGATCAATCAGCTGCCCGCGCGGCACTTGCGGCGGCGGGTCGCCTGAATCCGAACTACACCAGTCTCGCGAAATTCCGGGCCACCGATCTGTCGGACGATCCTGCCTACGTTGAGCAGCGTGCTTATGTGGAAGACGCGTTGCGCAAAGCGGGACTGCCGGACCAATGACTTCCGCAGATGGCCCGCTCGAGACCTTCAGGTCGGCGCTAAAGACGTCCGCTCGCTGGGCCCGCCCGGGCGTCGCCGGTCCGGCCAAACCGCCGCTGTTGACCCATTGCAGACTTAAGAGAAAGAATTGCTTGATCTAATGGCCGGTTCCGAAATCTGCCGGCTTGGAAGCTTTGAGCTATCGCCGCAACTCAAGTTAAACCAGGTTTGTAAGCGAGAAATTCACTCACACGATCTACCTAGGGTGGCGCGAACGCTGGGAGGGTCTACGTGGGCTGGAAGCTTTTTGCACTCTTCCCGGATTGTTCGTTGGTACGCTCCTCTATGAGCGATACGCAACGGGCGGCGAACATTCCTCGCACGCGCCCTCTTTCATTTCGCTGTCAGTTACGGGCTCTGGTTATATGGCTCAAAGCGCGGTCGGCAGGGGGACGTGCGTCAGCTCACCGCCTAAAGATTTCGCAGGAGGCGGCCAAGTTGGTCCTCAACGCCGTCTTCTGCGAGGAGACTTATCGGTCAATGAAGCAGAAAATAGCTCTCACGTGCATGGTCATCGTAATCGCGGTCGGAGCGTACTTTCTGTACGACGACTACGCGAAATGTCAGCAGGAATACCATCGCGGCTGCACCCCAGCGGTCGGCAGTGGGCCGGTCTCAAAATGAGGTATGCTGCGGAGAGCGTATTTGAGAAGATTAAGGCCGCCTCGGTTGGCGGGCCTCTTGCATCCGGCGCCGACAATTCCGCTTGTGGCCCGTTTGAGACATGCCTGCCTACTCTGAGAATGTCCGTTCACCGGGGTAGACCGGAGTGCGCC
>NZ_VSTH01000211.1 GCF_008123965.1 Bradyrhizobium hipponense
GTCGTGGCGCCCGATGCGCTCGACACCGAGAAGCTCGGCCCAGATCCGCGCCACCGCCGTCTCGACCGCGCCCTGCGGCGACTCATAGGCCGCCCGCGCATAGGCATCGTCCTCCGGCGCCGGCAGTGCCTTGCGGTCGAGCTTGCCGTTCACCGTCAGCGGCAGCGCCGCGATTGGTACGAACGCAGCCGGCACCATGTAGTCCGGCAGCCGCGCACTTAAGTGCGCGCGCAAGGCGCCCGCAAGCCCGCCTCCATCGCCCTCGTCCGAGCCGGCCTCGGGCGCGCAGACCACATAGGCGGTAAGATGCTTGTCGCCGGCGCGGTTCTGGCCCGCCACCACCACCGCATCGCGCACCCAGGCGTGTTCGCAAAGCCGCGCGACGATCTCAGCCGGCTCGATGCGGTAGCCGCGGATCTTCACCTGGTCGTCGTTGCGGCCCAGGAACTCCAGATTGCCATCCGGCAGATAACGCCCCAGGTCGCCGGTCCGGTACAGCCGATCGCCGTCTACAAAAGGACTGCGGATGAACCGCTCGGCTGTCAGCTCAGGGCGGTTCAGGTAGCCCCGCGCCACCCCAGCCCCGCCAATGTAAAGCTCGCCCACCGCACCGAACGGCACGGGCGCGCCATGACC
>NZ_VSTH01000212.1 GCF_008123965.1 Bradyrhizobium hipponense
TAGTCGACCGTGAAGAACCCCGTTTTCAAGCTGGGACGAATTGAAATCGGACGGTGAACTGAGCGAGGATTTGGCACAACAAGAGACTGAGCCACCTGATCAGGCGACGGAAGTTGTAGCCGGCTGCGGCGAGGACGGCGTTGGCGGCATCGCCCTGGCGATGCCAAAGATAGTTGCGGCCCATCCGGTGCTCGGATTTGAGATGGCCGATGACCGGCTCGACGGCGGAGCGGCGGCGCATCTCTCGCTTGATCTGCGGGGTCACCCGCCGCTTCTGGCCTGAGATGAACACCCTGAACTTGTAATCGGGCGGGGCATTGTGACCGCGGTAGCCTTTGTCGAGCAACATGCGCTCGATGGTGTTGCCGATCATCGCCTCCATGTCCGGGATCACGGTCTTGAGCGTATGGCCGTCATACGGATTGCCGGGCAATGACTTGACGTGAGCGACGAACTGTCCACCCTTGGCATGCGCCAGCGTGGTGGCCACCGAGACCTTCACTCCGAACTCGTAGGGCCGGTGCGCCTTGCCCTTGCCGATGCATTCCACCTCCGGCGCGTGCAGCGAGTAGACTTTCGGGCCACGCTGGCGCTGCTTCTGATCGAGCACGCATCGCGCCAGCGCCAGCATGCGGTCGAGCGCGATCTCATGGAGCAAACCGACGTTGCCTTCGAGCTTGCGGGTGATGTCGCGAATGACGCGGCCGAGATAGGTTCGAAGCGTCCTCAAGGCCCGATTGGCGCGCTTGAACTGCTTGGCGTGGGCATAGCGCTGGTGCTTGATCAGGGCGAACTTGCCGACCCGCCCATAGGACTGGCGCAGCTTGATGCCTGCCCCCTTGGCGAGCCGGACCAAGATCTCGCGGGCGCGGTTCAGAAGCCGCGCATCGGTCGGGAACATCACGTTCTTGGGCTGCACCGTGGTGTCGACGATGACGCGGTTGAGATCGGACGGCTTGATCGCCTCGGTCCTGGTGGCGACCGCAAGGCTCTCCTGCAGCAGCGCCTGCAGCTTCTCCTCGCCCATGCGCTGGCGCCAGCGCGTTAGCGACGAGCGGTCGAACACCATGCGGTGCTGGAAGAACTCCTCGCCGCAGAAGAACTGGTAATAGGGGTTCTCCACCCAGCGCTCGCACAAGACCTCGTCGGAGAGGTCGTAGGTGTGCTTGAGGATGGCAAGTCCCGCCATCAAGCGCGTCGGCAGCGGCGGCCGGCCCGGCTTATCCTCATAGACCGCGCCGAACCGCTCTTCGAGGAACGACCAGTCGATCGTCCGCGAAAGCTTCACCAGCGCATGGTTCATGTCGATGATCGCGTCCAGCCGGGAGCGCAGGAGATCGGCTTGTCCGCTGTCGCGTCGTTCCTTCGGCTTCATCGTTCCCTCCGATCCGACCGAAGGAATCACGACGCGCGATTCGATGGAATCCTCAAAAGCAAAATTGCAAGCTTTTGGGTCGTCAAAGCCCGAAAGCCTGCAATCTCAAAACCCCTCTCGTCAGAAAAAAAGGACTCCCGTTCAATGACTTGGAAGTTCTTCACGGACGACTGAGTAGGGCTCATCGAGCGTGGCCGATAATCTATGTCGACTCCAAAGCTAACTCTGATCGGTGCGTAGCGTCTGGCTCCCGACAGCAAGAAGCCATGATTGGTATTGCGCTAGAGCATTTTCCGGTCTGATTGAATCGCGAGGGATTCCCAAGACGATACGGATCTGATTGAACGAAGCCGCTGCCGCGGCGTGAGGGGCAAGGTGGCGTAGATCGCCTCCTGGCTGAGAGGATGTGGGTGTTGGAGCCCATCCCCCTCAGACAGGAGTATCGAGATGGCCGATTTGAGCCCTCTTCGCCGCCGCATGATCGAAGACATGACCGTCCGCAATCTGTCGCCGGCGACGCAACGATCCTACATCAGCGCGGTTTCGAAGTTCAGCCGCTATTTTGGCCGATCGCCTGACCGGTTAGAGCTGGAAGACGTCCGCGCCTTCCAGGTGCATCTGGTCTCGACCGGCATCTCATGGCCGGCGCTGAACCAGATCGTCTGTGCGCTACGGTTTTTCTACGGCGTCACGCTCGGCGAGGCGCTGATCCCGGAGCGCATTCCCTATGCGCGAGAACCGCGCAAGCTGCCGGTCGTTCTCAGCGCCGACGAAGTGGTTCAGTTCCTCGAGGCCGTGTCGAGCCTGAAGAGCCGCGCCGCGCTCACCACGGCCTATGCGGCCGGCCTCAGGGCCTCCGAAGTCGCGGGACTGCGGATCGAAGACATCGACAGCGCCCGCGGCGTCATCCAGGTGCGCCACGGCAAGGGCGCGAAGGATCGCAATGTGATGCTGTCGCCCCAGCTGCTGGGCATCCTGCGCACCTACTGGCGGCTCGCCCGGCCGCGGCTTTATCTGTTCCCTGGTCGTGACGAAGATCATCCGATCGATCAGACCGTGTTGCACGCCGCCTGTCGGTCGGCGGTGAAGGCTGCGGGCCTGACCAAGCGCGTCACGCTGCACACGCTGCGCCACAGCTTCGCGACGCATCTTCTCGAGAGCGGAACCGATTCCGGATCATCCAGGTCTTGCTCGGGCACAATAATTTGTCGTCGACAGCGCGCTACACGCCGGTCGCCACCGATACGATCCGGGCGACGCAGAGCCCGCTCGATCGCCTGTCGCTGGAGGTGACGCCACCTGGATGATCCGCGGCGGGATGCGGGTGATGATCCGCCCCGACAGCCGCGCCAATAGGCCCGCCATCGAGATTGCCGATATTCTGCGCCGGCATGGCGACACCTATCGCCGTGACCATGCCGGTCATCTCGGTCGGGTCGAGCGGCGCGTGATGAGCGCGATCGTGGCGTGCCGGACCGAGGCGCTCGGCGGCCACATGGAGGCTTGCGACGTCTGCGGCACGACACGCGTCGCCTATAATTCCTGTCGCAACCGGCACTGTCCGAAGTGTCAGGGGCCAGCCCGGGCCGCGTGGCTCGCCGCGCGAGAAGCCGACCTGCTGCCGGTTCCCTATTTCCACGTCGTCTTCACACTGCCGGCTCCGATCGCCGCGATCGCCTTTCAGAACAAGGCCATCGTTTATGCGATCCTGTTCAAAGCCGCCGCCGAGGCAATGTCGACGCTCGCCGCCAATCCACGCCGGCTCGGCGCCGGGACCGGCTTCGTCGCCGTCCTCCACACCTGGGGCAGGCGCTGACGCACCATCCCCACGTCCACTGCGTCGTGCCGGGCGGCGGCCTCTCGCCCGATAGCGCGCACTGGATCGCCAGCCGACCAAACTTCTTCCTGGCCGTCAAACCGCTCGCCCGGCTGTTCAGACGCCTGTTCCTCGAACGTCTGACCGCCGCCTTCGACGCCGGCACCCTGAACTTCTTCGGCGATCTCGCATCCCTGGCCGAGCCTGCTGCCTTCGCAGCTCACCTCGTCGCTATGCGGCGCATCAGCTGGGTCGTCTACGCCAAACGGCCGTTCGGCGGCCCCGCGCAGGTGCTGGCCTATCTCGGCCGCTATACCCATCGCGTTGCAATCGCCAACAGCCGGCTCGTAGCCCTCGACGAGGATCACGTGGCCTTTACCTGGAAGGACTACCGCCAGAACGGCGCGACAAAGATCATGAAGCTCGAGGCCGACGAGTTCATCCGCCGCTTCCTTCTTCACACGCTGCCCGATGGCTTCCATCGCATCCGCCACTTCGGCTTCATGGCCAACGGCCATCGCGCTGCCAAACTCGCCCTTTGCCGCAAACTTCTCGATCGTGAGCGGACACCGCCAAACGATGGCAAGCCGTCGCCTGTGGATTCGGACGCTCTGACGTGGGCCAAGGTTCCCGCCTGTCCTGATTGTGGTGGCATCATGCGCATCATCGAGCGCTTTCGACACAGCTTCAGTCGTTCCGGCGCTCCAACCCAATCGTTCCGGTGCGACACATCGTGAGCCAATTCATGCCGTGCACGAAGATCGTCATTCGTCATTATGATCCCATCGTCTCGATCATCGCAGACGCTGCCGAATCCGTGCGGCCAAACAGCGCGCCGGAAACTATTCGATGCAGCGGGCCATCGATCGCTACAGCCGGTAAAATGCTCTCTGTCTCAAGTTGCCGCCATAGCGCAACCAAAACGTCGCCGCGTCAGCTCCGCAGTCTGCCGATAGCAACCCGCGATCTCAAACTATCCCCATAGCCGCACCACCGTGCATATTCTCCCGCGCCTTCGTTCAATCCGGCTTCAATGAGGTCGCGTTATAAGCGCTTGCCGCGCCCTCGCGTGAGCGCGACCTCACAGAACCCTCCAGATTCAAACTTCGTGCTGGATCGGAGGCCAGCATGAATGGCAAAGGCGCTTTCGATTGATCTTCGTGACCGTTTGATTGCCGCAGTGGCGAAGGGGATGTCGCGCCGTCAGGCTGCGGAACACTTTGGGGTAAGCGCCGCAAGCGCGATCCGTTGGTGCGCTCTTGAACGGGATGTCGGTGATGCCAGGCCGAAGCGGCAGGGCGGCGATCGGCGCTCGGGACGGATCGAGGCCCATGCCGCGCTGATCCTGAGCATTGTTGAGCAGACGAAGGATATCACGATCGCGGAGGTTCAAGCGAAGTTGGCCGAGCAGGGTCTTTCCTTCGGCATCGGCACACTCTGGCGCTTCTTCGACCGTCACCGGATCACGCTCAAAAAAAGTCGGCGCACGCCTCCGAGCAGGAGCGTCCGGATGTCGTGAAGCGGCGGCAGGACTGGTTTGATGGCCGGCGTGATCTCGACCCGGAGCGCCTTGTTTTTATCGACGAGACTTGGGCCTCGACCAACATGGCGCGACAGCGGGGGCGCGCTCTGAAGGGCGAAAGGCTGCTCGCTGCGATCCCCCATGGCCACTGGAAGACCACCACCTTCGTCGCCGGCCTGCGCCTCTCCGGCATGATGGCGCCCATGGTGCTCGACGGGCCGATCAACCGTGAGGCTTTCCAGGCCTATGTCGACCAAGTGCTGGTGCCTGAGCTCAAGCCCGGGGATATCGTCATCATGGACAACCTCTCGAGCCACAAGGGCGCAAAGGTTCGCGAGGCGATCGAGACCGTGGGCGCAACGCTGCTCTACCTGCCGCCCTACAGTCCAGACCTCAACCCCATCGAAAACGCCTTCGCCAAACTAAAGGCGCTCCTACGCAAAGCCGCCGCGCGCACTGTCGACAGCCTTTGGGCCGCTATCGGACGCGTCATCGATCTCTTCACCCCGAACGAATGTCTCAACTACTTCAACGGTAAGCGGCATGAAGCACCC
>NZ_VSTH01000213.1 GCF_008123965.1 Bradyrhizobium hipponense
CCTTCCCAATGCTCCGTCTATCAGACCGCGGACCGTGATCTGCGCGGCTTTTGGAGCCCCCATAACGGCATATCTGATCGCGTATAACAAGCCGAACGCAAAGTGGAGGATCCACCGCCATCCTGCCTCCCGACGAGCGTAGACGATGCTGTTGCGGGCAGACAGATAGATCGAGAGGTAGGAACGCTTCTTCGGGTCGACAGCAGAACCGATAGCGGTGCCTCCAACGTGGCGCACGACCGCTCGTTCTGCAAAGCCAATCCGATGTTTGCCGCGGCGGCGCCCCCAATCCAGATCCTCCATGTAGAGGAAATAATCCTCAGTCATTGGGCCGACCTCTTCAACAAAGGCGCGCGTAACCAGAACACAGGCGCCACTAATCGCGTCGATCCGAGACATCTCCTCACACGATGGAGCACTTCCCGCCGAAGCATTCCTCCCAACAGCTACAACACGACCTGTTGTAGGGGACCAATGGAGGCCGTAGTTGATAATTCTATCTGGCACGTGATCGAACACCAAGGTCCCGCCAATCATCCCGTATCCCTCGGCAGATTTGGCCATGAGTTCAGATAAGCAATGGCTATCCACCTCGGTGTCGGGATTTAGAACAAGCAACGCATCCCAACCGGCGTTCCCAAGCAATTGCTCGAGCCACGCGTTGACGCCACCGCCATAACCCAGGTTGTCCGTTGCAAGACCAAGCCGAACGACATTTGTCCGACTTCGAAATTGACATTTCGACACCGCCGCAAATCGCCCTCCCGGTTGGTCCAGGACGTCCGAGCCTTGGCGAATCTGTTGCAGTATTTGACCCGGCCCGGCAACCATCGCCAGCAGACGCTCGAAAGCCTCTCTGCCGCCATTCTCACAGATGAAGACCTCAAATTCCTTCCAATCAGAATTAATCAGCGACTTCAGGCAGCGAACAACATCGTCAGGATTGCAGTACGAGACGATGAGAACGGCAAGTTTGGCGCGGTCAGTTGCCATGGCCTAGATGACCTATCATTTGCTCTCGACGCTGACTCGCCACCACCGTCCATGTAAAACGGTTCGCGTGCTCAACAGCCGCAACCGACATTCGCTGTCGAAGTTCGATATCCTCCGACAGCGCACGAAGCGCCGTAATCCAACCAGATGCGTCATATGGATCGAGCACAAAGCCCTCGCGTTGATCTCGAACGATCCGTCCCGCGCCCATGTTGGTGGTTATAGCCGGCAGACCACAACCGCAGGCCTCGTAGGTTACTTGCGGCCCCCCCTCTTCCAAAGTTGGGAAAACGAATACGTCTGACGATCTATAGAGCGATCCAACATCCTCGATGTACTCAAGCACCGTCACGTCATCCCGTGCGAGCAAGCTGGCGCATTTTTCCTTAATCACCGGCTCCATCCTTCCAGCCAGTACAAGCCTGCCCTTCACCCGGCTCCGCGCCCAGTAATCGAGGATCAAATGGGCGCCCTTTCGCACACAAATGATCCCGACGAATACTGCGGTTATTCCATGGTTTGGGGGAAGAAGCTTGCGCTTTCCCGACAGGCGAGCCGGATCCCAGCCATATGCTGTCGCCAGGCATTTGCTTTTCGGAACGCCGTTCTCGATTAACGAAGCTTCCACCGATTGATTGGGGCAGAATATATAGTCCATCGCTTCCAAGATCTCGGTTTCGCCCCGAACCGTAGCATCAGTGATCCCGTGCTTAGGTGCCGCACCAATCTTCGCATATGCCCGATCGAGAATAGTTTTGGCGGTTTTGGTATGGCAATTGAACTGCTCTCGAAAGATCGTAATGTCGCGCCTTTTCAATTCCTGGAGCAGTTCCATGCTTGCGTTGGGCCAGAGATAGGCCGCCAGCCTTCGCGAGCGAGACCGATCCATGCATTTGAGGAACGCGGCCTCCATGCTTCGGCTCGCGCCCCTCTTTACCCACCCATACGGCAGGTATCGCTTCCAGATGGGCAGAGCCTCGATGACTTCGACCGAGGGCAGTGGCCACCGGCTGCGGGGAGTCACGATCGTTACGCCAAAATCCTGGTCAACCATTCCGTTCGCGAGTGAACCGCAGGTGTAACCCACCCCTTTCCCGGTAAGCGGCAATGGCATCAAAACACCGGTCGAAACGCTCAAGACCACCTCTGTTATTTAACCGCCTGGATTAGGGCTTTCCGCAGCTCATATGATTCCGAAGCGCTGAAACGCTGCGCCTAGCTTGGTTTGGACGCCGCCTGCATGTGTGCATCCGTCAGGTACCAGGTAAAGGTCACGGATGGCGGTGCAACTCCCGACTTGAAGCGGCCGTGATCGTAGACGTGGGGACAATAGCCGAGATCAGCCAGAAATTCGGTGAGCGCTGGTGATGGAAATGCACACATCAATGCCGGCTTCTGCTGCTTTAATATTCCTTGGGCGCCCTTCAGGATATCCAGCTCCGCTCCTTGGGCATGCAGCTTGATCAGAGCCGGAGCGAGCCCGAGAGAATCGAGCATTTTACATGCAACCCGATGTTCTCGGACAGTCAATTTCCTTTCGTCAAAACGGTACATCCTGCCCGGATTCTTCAACCATTCAGTCGCCTCCTTGTAGGACGTTGCAGCCATTCCGTCGCATTTCCATCGACCGTATCTTGGAAGAAAGAAATCGATTACTCCGGAACTGCAGCCAAGCGCGCATTCGAGAACCGTGACGGCGTCATCCCGACGATGCCGGAATGTGAGCCGCTTCGCCGACCCTGGCTCGGGCTCGAAGGCCACAATGCGGGAGTTCGGCGCGAGCTTCTTGAACGCCGCCGTGCTTTGGCCTCGGTTCGCGCCTACATCGACTATCAGGCCGTTTCCGATCTTGAGCAGCTTGACCCCGAGGAATTCCCGCTTGAAAAAATACGGCGCGGCAAAGTCCTTGGCAGCGAATCTCACTGCCGCGGCGCCAGGAACGTTGGCGTAAAAATAGCGAGCCACCGCCTTCAAGTTCATGATGCTCGACCATTATCCTTCGGGAAGGGTGACAAGAGCCGGAGCAACGCACATTAAGTCAGCTCTGCCATTCGCTTGATGCTTTCTTCACGACGACCATGAAGCCGGACCTGCCCCGCAGGATCGTGGACGTGTACTGTTTGGCGAGAACTGCCGAGACGAGCTGCCAGACCGGGACGCTTTCTTCAGCAACGTCCTCGACGACAAACCAGCCGCTGGCCTTGAGCTTCTTCAACGCAAAGATCAACGTGGCTACGTTCGCACTGGGCGAATGAAGACCATCGTCGATAATTAGATCCAGGCCCTGGCTCGGTAGGACAGCCGCAAGATCGTCGAGCGATTGCAGGCTCGTTTGGTCGACAAAGTAAGTCTTGATGCGATCCTCCTCGAAGAGAATTCTGCGATCGACATCGGCGCCAAAGATCTCGGAATTTGGAAGGAAATCGCGAAACGCGCGTAGCGACGCGCCGGGCCGGCCAAACTTGCCCATCGTCGAAACGACGTCGCGATTGTTGGTGCCGCACCCAATCTCGAGGATCCTCAGTTGATCCCGACGCAGGGGCCCGAGCATTTCGGCATAGACACGATAGTAGTCGTGGCTGGACGCCTTATCACTGCCATACTTGTTGAACAATCGGGCCAATTCAACCGCGTCGCCATTCGACGGTTCTGCTGAGCAGAACGATTCCAGAGGCCTTGCTTCCACAGGTGGTTGCCCCTGCTGCCTCAGCAATCCGCAAAACAGCGGAAACGTATGTTGGGCCGAAAGTATGGTGAGATTGGCCTTGGCCTTCGCAGAGCCACTCGAGTTCGGCGCGAATATTGCCAACTGCGTCACGAGTTCGTGGTTGGTGATGAAACCGCCGAGCAATCTGGCGCCGGCCAGCCTTGCAGACGTCGCAAGATTAACTACCAGCTTGCTACGTTTCAGAAGACTCTTGAGGAACTCGATGGTCGGCGAGCGCCTGGCGTAAGAGGAATCGCTAGCCTGAGACATGATGCCGCCTCCATATCGATAGTCGTGTATCCAGCCAGTCCTTTAGGGCGCGCCGTCAGGACAAAATGCAATGCTCTCCAATCACCTTCTGCAGCGAGCGCGTTCAACGCCTCGCCTCACTTAGCGATCATCCACTTAACCGGAGGTTGGCGGATTTCGCCTTCAACTGGTTCTCCAAGCATGATGTATTGCTTCGCCAGATGGTGCCGTAAAAGACCCAACGACAGACCATTGAGTGTTTTTGCCTTGTAACCCTGCATTCCGGAAATCAACCCCTTGGACACGTTCAGCCTCGCGGCGTTCATGAGCCCGATGGCAGTATCCTCGACAAAGAACCTGAGATGGGTGCGATCCAGAATTCCCGCATCCTGATAGTCAAATTGACGCCTGAACAGGAGCGGAATCGTAACGCTTAGATGAGCGACGTTTGGCACGGAAACCACCACACGACCGCCAGGCTCGAGCAGCCCTCGTACTTTCTGTAGAACGCTTGACGAATCGATAAGATGCTCAAGGATATCGAGCATCAATATAAGGTCATATTTCTTGAGCCGGGGCAGACATTCGTCGATGTCACCGATAATCGCCACGTCCACGTTGCGGCTGAGCTCGGCAGCCACAGCACCATTTATCTCGACGCCGGTTGTCACGGCGTGAGGGTAGATCGTTCTGATCCAGCGCAACGTCTGGCCGGAGGCTGCCCCAATCTCGAGGATATTGCGCGCGCTCTTCGGCAGAAGTGGCCGTATCTCGTGTCGTTCGTGATGGAAGTAGCAGCTCATAATCGCCCTGATGCCAAGTCACGTTGTAACCGCAAATCGCTCGACGAAGGAGCATGGATGCTTCCAATCGCATGCTCGAGGCTCTGCATTTTTTTCATACCCTTCCAGTTACCGAGTACATCCGTTAGCAGCGAAGTCCCGCCCGGAGCACTCATCACGCTCAAGAGCTCAATGGAGCTACGCGTTGCCTACCTCTCCCGTCAATGCAGTTGCGTCGCACCCTCAACCTGATTCAGCTTCTCTCCCGACGGCGATTCCGGAGCTGCCGGATCGGCTATGATTTTCGCGAAGTCGAAGGGATCCATAGTATCCGGATCGATTACGATACGATCAGCCCGGTACTTGCGACGAACTCGAAGCGATCTGAATTGATACGAGAGGCCTCGAAACAAGAACGGGCTCGCGAGCCGGTGAAGGATACTCTTCCATCTCGGTATATTAGCCCTGTCCCAGCTGGCCCAATTACCGGTAGCGAAATTCGTCCATGTCGCGTCGTAATCTGATTGTTGCACGCTGAACTCGGCTACCCTCCGGACCCTTCTCGAGAACACCAGCATCACAGCCTGGTCCTCAAACGGGATCTCATTCCTGCGTTTGAGGATCACCGGCCGCTTGATCAAGTGCCACGTCTTCGGGCGCGACGGTCTTACCAGAAAGACGCTGGTGTCTTTGAAACCATTGCGGTTGCTGAAAATGCTGAAAAAGAATTCCGGCGAATATTGATAAAGACCGTGCGCCGGAAAGCCGTTTGCATTCGTTGCGATAAGAATATGCCCACCCGGCCTGACGATGTTCACTATATTGTCGACCACCTGGGCGACATTGAAGATGTGCTCGATCGAACCAAAGTCGAGAAACGTGTCGAATTTTTCGTGCAGATCGTTCGGTATCGGACGGTTGAAATCATGTATCAACGACGCGCCTTCGAAGGCTGAGGCGTCAATCGAGACGACATTCTCGGCACCAAGCTTATGAAGAAGAGATTCGCAGTAAGCCCCGACTGCAATTGATTCATCATACCCAAAGTTCAAGTTCGCCCGGACCGCATCATATTCCTGCTTCCAGAAATGAATCTCATGCCTCCCCAGCGTTACCGTATTCCGAAAATCAAATTTATAAACCCGTTTTGCAAAACTGAGCGCCCGAAGACCTGTCAGATCGATGCCCACAATTCTCTCCCTATAGAGCTTGCCCCGTCACGATCTCTGCTGCAAGGTCGCGCAGTTCTCGCAACCGCTGACAATTCTGACTCCCGAAAATCTGTGCGTGCAGCGAATATCACCGCGACATACTCCAAGCTTTCGTGAACCCGGACCGCGCATAGTAGAGCCGTCTGCGTGCGCCTCGAACCATTCGGAGGACTTCGCGCGCAAGCGACCACGGAATCGAAGAAGGCAAGGCGACCGGCCCCTGAGGCTCAAGCCATTCGCGAATTTGCGGATGGCCGGGTACGAGCGTGTTCATGAGTTTGCTCCAGAGCTGCGGCTCCATTGAATCGTGAAAGTGGAGTACACTCACGTCCATTATCTTTGCCCCGTCATAATTTCCTGGCAGATAGCTACACACGGGAAAATTGCTCGAATCCTGGAGCGCTTGCCAAGCCAGCCCAAGGCGCAGCACGGTCAATCCCAGCACGACTTGATCCATAAAATGCACTTGAGAGTGCGTTCTGGCCACGTGGCGATCAAGAAATGTCTTGAAGTCGGCGAGGAACTCTCTGCCGAACCGGGTGCTGCGCCGGTACACATAGAGCCCCGCATTCCAATAGAATCTAATCCGGTGCCCATCGCCGGTCTGAAGCCACGGAAGGTCGTCAGCCACTTTCCCGATAAGCGCAGCGGATCGCCCCCAGAATGGGTCGTTTGGGTCGGTTCCCCCCCTGGATCCGATCACCCCTGCATCCGGTGCACTGGCGAGGAAGTCTACACTAGGTGACAGTTCCAGAGAGTTGGGCTCCCGCACGAAGAGGATGTCGCTGTCGACCCATGCGATCGCCTCTGTCGTGACCCTTTCCTCCACGGCAACAATCGCTTCAGCCTTGTTCATGTAATGGTGCCAGCCGTAGGGATTATTGGGGAATACCCGCAGATGCTTGATTCCAAGCTCCGCCATTCGGCGATGCGTTTCTCGCGCGAGCGGCGGCGTCAGACGGGGCGTTACCGCGACGACCTCCAGATTTGCAAAGCGGCCACCAAAACGTCTAAGGCTGTCCACCATCCTGAGCGTGAGCGGCTCGAGAATCCCTGACTCGATGCAGACAACAACAGTCATCGAGGGCGGTTTACGGGTTGCCCTGCTGTCCTGCGCCTGAATGGCGCTATCCAAAAGATAGCTCAAATGGCATCCTCGCTTGCCTTCACAAATCCGAGTTCTCTGGCTTTCAATTCAGGATATTCGAACGTTGGATGCAATGTGGACGCCCGTACAATGCCCTTGTATCTCAATCGCATGCGACGAAGCAGTAACGGCAAAGGATTCCGGGTCAATTCAACGATCACCGTCGGCCATGGAAGTACCGCCGTCCACTTCCGCACCATGAAGTGATAGGCGGCAACGTAAGTGCGGTCGAGGCAAACCGTCGCCTTGCTGTTGTGAATCACAGGCAGATCGATCACATAGGATCTCATGCCCGCCTTTTGAGCTTCAAGGACGATATCTGTTCCATAGAGGTGGAACGACGGCAACATGGGGTCAAACAAGGCGCCAGAAGCTCGGCGCACGATCAAGACGGCTTCATCGAGACTCGCCACGTCGCGGGGCCGCCCAAATGGGCCACCGCATACAGTGCCAAGTCCGGAATCCCATAGATGCCCTAAATACGTCCCATCGGATGCCATACCGGAAAGTCCGGCGACAGCCCAAGAGGGGTCGGCCAAACTCAATTTCTCACAAATGACTTGCAGGCGCGCAAACCAGCCTTCAGGAAAGTAGACGTCCTGGTGGCTGAACACGACGATGTCAGCCTGAGCGCCGGCGATCGCATCGTGATAGGCAGCAGATGCTGCAGTTGCACCCCAGACAATTGATACCGGAATGCGGCCGTTCGCGATCTCCGGCGATCGTTGCAGATTGCGGGCTAGAACCGTTTGCCCATTGGCGACACAGAATACCTGCACTGAGCTCATCAATCCCATTCCTTCATCCGGCGCCCCCGAGAAGCTGGAATGCACCGCAACACACCCTTCCCGACATTAGAATGACCTAAGCAATGTTTTAATTATCCGTCGACAATAATTTATTTGCCGACGCAATTAAATAATATATAATCAAAAAAGTCAATTAAATTTGCCGAACGACGCAGGCGTGCCGGCGGGAGCTTGAATTGTCGAC
>NZ_VSTH01000214.1 GCF_008123965.1 Bradyrhizobium hipponense
CAAGGAAACGCTGACCTAGTATCTATGGCGACGTGTTGGGTGACGAGGAACGCCAATTTGCTCGACGGATGTGGCGGCGCAAGTAATTGTGGACCCTCGACCGCACCTCCGGGAAAAACGTCTGCGCATCACTAGCAATCTGGTACAGCGCACTATTATGCAACGTTCATTTTCCGCCGGCTTGTGATACGGCCGGTCGCTTAGAGACTCACGGCGTTCCGATTTTCGGCGCTCAGCACCCGTAAGGCAATTTCAGAAAACCGCACAAGCACACCTATTGTCTGGTCTTCCGAATTTCTTGCATGACGAGTTGTGCACCCTGCAAGCGCGTCAGCATCAGGCGCAAAACTTCGATTCTCACCTTTAGCAGTTCAATATACTCTGTCTTCATCTCCTGACCCTTGGTTGCAGCGCGTCAGCTCGCGCTGTTCGTTTGTCATTGCCGATGCTTCGTGGCGATTCCCACTAGCCGTCATGATTTATGCCGAACCGTTGTCCGACAAGAACTCGAACCGTTGCGTTCTGCAAACTCCTTTTCGAACACGAATTGCGCCGGCTCGCCGTGATCGCCTTCGACAAAGCCCTTCGCCACCAATAGCTCGCGGGCGTCGCGCACCAACGCAGGGCTGCCGCAAACCATGACGCGGTCATGCTGCGGATCGAGTTCCGGCAGTTCGACATCTGTAAACAGCTTGCCTGACGCGATCAGGTCGGTGATCCGGCCGCGGTTCCGGAAGCGATCGCGCGTCACCATCGGATAGTAGATCAGCTGATAGCGCACGAAGTCGCCGACCAGCTCGTCCCCCGGCAGTTTTTCCATGATCATCTCGCCATAGGCGAGCTCAGCGACGCGGCGGCAGCCATGCAGTAGTACAACATTCTGGAATCGTAAATAGGTTTCGGGATCCTTGATCACGCTCAGGAAGGGCGCAAGCCCGGTGCCGGTGCCGATCAGATAGAGATTGCGCCCGTCCTCGAGATTATCGATGACCAGCGTCCCCGTCGCCTCGCGGCTGACGATGATCTCGTCACCTGCCTTCAGATGCTGCAGACGCGAGGTTAAGGGACCATCGGGCACCTTGGTCGAGAAGAATTCCAGCCGGTCCTCGTAGTGGGCGCTGGCGAGGCTGTGGGCACGCAGCAGCGGCTTCTCGTCCACCTTGAGCCCGATCATGGCAAATTCGCCGCTACGGAAGTGGAACGACGGATTCCGCGTGGTGGTGAAGCTGAAGAGAGTGTCGGTCCAGTGATGAACGCTCAGCACGCGTTCCTGGTTGAAATTGCTCATCTCACCGCTCGCGCAACAGTTGGAGCATGATCCGTGTGCCGCTTTGCCGAAATGCTCATCCTCAAATGGAACCTCGATTGACAAAAGCGCGAAGCGCACCAACGCGTTCGCTTTAAGTAAAGGCAAAGGCGAGCAGGCTTGAGCACAGCAGCACGAGACCGGCCGCGGTCAGTGCCAGGAAACTCTCGGAGACAAGATCATGATTGCGCATGAAACAGCCTCGATTGCGCAGTCGAAGAGAGAGCACCAGTCCCGGCCTTGGTCGATGATAAGACAATTCGCATCCCACTTTGCTAAATGAACTCTTCCCCTGTCTCACACTGGGCCAATAGGCGGCTTTGCCAGCTCACTCCCGGCCGAGGGTCGCGAAGGAAGAATTCAGTGCACCCTCCTCACGCAGAGACGATGGCATTTTGGGCGCCTTTGCTCCGACAAACACAGTACGTAACGAACGAACAATCTCGTTTCTTACCTGAGTGTGTCGTCTCGGCTTCATATTGGAGCGTTTCGTACAAACGACCCTGCAATTCACGCTCTATTGCAACGGTACTGGGACGGACGCTCATCGGGGATCGACGCTCCGAGATTCGCCGAAGTGGTGCTGTGCGCCGAATATGCGCTGTGCGATCCTCACATGTGATCGCGATCATCGCGACTAACCGTAGCGATATAGCAATCTTGATTAATGCAATGAGCTGCGTGTTCACGCTTAAATCCTGCGTTTGATCGCCCTTTTTGGACAGACTTCAGCGCTCTACGCTGTCTCGTTGATAGATCTGGAATGTCTTCCGACGAGGAAGCGTCGGAGCGTGACGTACGGTGTGAGTTCAGGATTTCGAAATCAATCTAAATTAGTTAGCCAGTCGTCATCGACCGAATGAAGCAGGTCAACTCCCGTTTAGCTCAATATCGATAACCGCGCTCACCAACACCGTGCCGGGGCATGAACTCATTCAAGGGATAACCATGAGCGAAGTTGCGACGAGGGGCGGCAGGCCATCGAGGGGCCTCCGCATTGGATTACGCGGCCAAATGGCACTCCTTGGGATTTCCGGAGTGCTTGTCACAGGCACAATCTGCGCGGCCGCCCTGACTTATGCGAGCCTTGTTCAGAGCGAGTCGAACGACAGCAACCAGTTCAGAGCCCGCGTCGCATCGTTGTCACAAAGCTTCCTGCAGTCACGACAAATCGCGAGCGACTTCCTGCGCAAACCCAATGAAGTATCGATCAAGAGCCATGCCGAGAATCATGAGCGGCAGCTCGCGGACCTGAGTCACGTCGAAACATTTGCGACGGCTTTGCCAGATGGGGACCCGCTGAAGCAGGCGACCGCCCTACGTCCGGTGATTAATCTCTATGCAACGCGCTTTCATAACGTGGTCTCGGCCCAACGCAACCTCGGCTTCAATGAGGATGACGGATTCCAAGGCAAGCTGCGCAAGGCCGTTCACATCGTCGAGCAGCGGCTCGCTGAGCTGAACCAACCACGCCTCACGACCTTGATGTTGATGATGCGCCGGCACGAGAAGGATTTCATCCTGCGCGGCGAAGACAAATATGGCGATCAACTGGTGGACCGGGAGGCGGAATTCGAAACGACGCTCGCTCAGGCCAGCCTGCCAGCCGACGTGCATTCCCAGATCCTCGAACTGATCCGCGCATACAAGTCGAATTTTGTTTCGTTTATGGTCACGCAGCAAGCGCTGGGCGATCAGGTGGACGATCTCGGACAGATCTACGACCGCGTCCACCCGGCGCTAGTGAAGATCATGGCTGCCGCTGAGGCGCGTTCGCGGGCTGCTGAAATTCATGCTGATGAAATTCGGCGGACGCTCATCTGGGTGATTGGACTTTCAACGATCCTCGTGGGTCTGATCGCATTACTGTTCGGCCAACGCATAGCCGAAACAGTCGCTTCGATGACGGTGGCCATGCGCCAACTCGGCGACGGTCAGTTCGACGTGGTTCTGCCGGGACTCGGCCGAAAAGATGAGCTCGGCGAGATGGCCGAAGCGGTCGAAATGTTCAAGCTGAAAGCTCGCGAGAAGGCACAGGCCGAGCTCGATGCGAAGGTCGAACAAGATCGTACTGCCGCCGAGCAGCGTCAGGCCGATATCGCTCAGCTCGCCGGCGAATTCAAAACGGCCGTGGGCAAGGTAATCGAGACCGTCTCATCCGCCTCCTCACAGCTTGAAGCCTCCGCACGCAGCCTTACCCGGACGGCTGATCATAGCCGGCAACTTTCGATCGAAGTCGCATGCTCATCGGAGGAAGCGTCCGGCAACGTTCAGCGTGTCGCGACCGCGACGAGCGAAATGGCGATAACCATCGCCAACATCGGCCGAAAGGTTCAAGAAGCTGCCAATATAGCGGGCGAAGCGGTTCGCAAGGCCGAACTCAGCGACCAGCGCATGGCCAGTTTGGCGGCCGCCGCGGAGCGGATCGGCAGCGTGATTCAGCTGATCGCTGCAATTGCGCGGCAAACCAATTTGCTTGCGCTCAACGCGACGATTGAAGCCGCGCGCGCCGGTCATCTCGGTAGAGGCTTCGCAGTTGTCGCCCAGGAAGTGAAATCTCTCGCGGCGCAAACGGCGCATGCGACCGTTGAGATCAGTGAGCAGATTGGCGGCATTCAGGCGGCGACAACTGAGTCGGTCGGCGCGATTACCGAAATTAGTGTCATCATCGACCGCATCTCGGAGATTGCCAGGACGGTGGTCGACGCCATAGGAGAGCAGGAGGCAACGAGCAAAAGCATCGCATTCAATGTGCAGGAAGCCGCGGTCAGGACCACCCAGGTGGCGGCCAGCGCCGGTGAAGTCACCAACCGCGCGATGGAAACCGGAGGGGCATCGATGCAAGTGCTGACATCTGCCGAACAGCTGTCTGAGGAAAGCTCTCGACTGAAGCACGAACTAAACAGCTTCCTGGGCAGGATTCAAGCGGCTTAGGTTGGCATGTCAGAATACTCCTTCGGCCTTTCTGGCTCTAGAAGCACGCAAGAGTGTCCCATTTTTCCTTGCGCCCTTCAGTTGCTTGGGCTTGAATGCGCTAATATTTTAGTACTTTCGCGTCGGGCGGCCCCTGACGTCATGCTCTTGCGTTTTTGCTTCCTCTTAATTGTGACGGTCTCGCTCAGCGCCTGCGCGTCGAGCGAGACGAGAAGTGACGTCAGGCTGCCGATATTCCAGCGACGAAGTACAAGAAGATTGCAGTCTAGCATGCTGATCTTGAACGAGGTCGGCTGGCGGACTTTCCGCGAAGCATTCATCGTCTACGCCGCGCGATCTCATCAGCGACTACACCGACTGCACGTATCAGCCGTTCGTGCAGGGGTCTCGAATATGTCGAGGATGTCATCATCCGGTTCATTCCTGCCCTGCTCGATGGCTTGGGCAACGAGTTCATCGAGGGGCGTTTCCTTTAGGTGACCTTTCTTGAGAAGCTCTTCAAACAGACCATCGCTTCTCGGCTGCGGTTGGATGCGACCGTCGGAGTTGCACCAAACCGTGAATGTCTGATGTCCCAGAACGACTTGCTCAACCATCTCCGCATCCAACGGAATCAGCGTCCCCCAGACCTCGTCCGCCTCGTCGGCGA
The DNA here is from genome assembly GCF_008123965.1 of Bradyrhizobium hipponense. Classification (GTDB taxonomy): domain Bacteria; phylum Pseudomonadota; class Alphaproteobacteria; order Rhizobiales; family Xanthobacteraceae; genus Bradyrhizobium; species Bradyrhizobium hipponense. The sequence goes on from NZ_VSTH01000214.1 coordinate 4,890, forward strand.
ACCCCGCAACGTACATCTCTGGCTCATCAGCGTCTTCATCGCGAGGGCGGAAGAACGGCGTGACGGTGATTGGAGCGTGTTTTACCATAACCATCTTTCCGAACGGCTTGAGCACAAGTTGTGTCGACGCAGTGAAGCGTCCAGGCTAAGCGCCGACATTTCCATCCTACGAAAAAGGCCAAGTTGTGAGCGACGCGACGACGGACGCAAATGCTATCGCCGCAACAAAGAAGGCCACACGGCACGCACTTGTCCAGAGAAGGAAAGCGGGAATGCCACCGGCATCACTCTGACGAAGACAAAAGGCCCCGGAAGACGGATCGCATCCGCGAGCTAAACGACAATTTCCGTAAGACCTTTACCGGGAGCAGAATGATGATGTCGGCGAGCGTCGCAGCGCTGCCGGCAATGCAGCGGTCAGCGGCGTGGCTGAACGTAAGCGATTTCGATGAGTGAAATATCGGCACGACGCCCACCGCGAGCACGACTTTTCTCGGCTTTGAGTTGTGCAATCGCACATTCTGCCTGCGACCGCTTCCCCGCTCGGATAACTCGGTCCAACGCTGCCTGACGGCGTCATGGTGCTGGCGACCAGGACAAAAGAAGAACAGCCCCCTGGCAATTGCAACCATAGATTGTTTTGTTGTTGACATTTCGACCAAGCATCTGATCGAATTACTGCTATTTCCAGCAAATTTGTTAGCTAGGGTCGATCAAAAGTGGTTTCGCAAAATCTTCGAGGTGACGCAATTAGAGCGCTTGCTGGCGCAGACTACGTGCGAGAGCAGCTTCTCAACGCGTTATCTATGGGGCCCCGCTCACTGCAGCGCAGTGCCTACGCGATCAAGTGCCGAGTGAAATCGGAAGACCGGCTGATACAAAAGGTATTGTCACGTCGCCAAAAGCGTAGGCGATACTCAGCAAGGGACGCTACTGACATCATTGGATTGCGAAAAGTCCTCCACCCGATGCACAGTCGTGCCTCGATCCACTAGAGTCCGCAACCGATCAAGCGATTTCGTCATGTGACGGCGAACGTTCGGGCCACCGTGCGGGCACCCATTATCGCAAATGGACTACCGGAGTCAGAATAAGGGAGCTGTCTGCAGCGAGTTCAAAAGGCTTCGCACGCGGACGAGTAAAGAGGAACTAATAAGCCAAAGGAGCAATCGAATTGAACTCCTGGTTGATTAGTCCTTCACCTTCCCTGCAGCGCAGTTGAATCACGATACGAAAGGTGTCAGAGCGATATGCACCTGCACTGGGCGTTGTGATCGATGCAATGCTGCAAGAGGTAAAGAATGATCGACCGCGCTGGAATCAACCAACTTAAATGCCCGAAGTGCGGTGAACTCATTCCCGTCAGCGAAACGATCTACCATCAGATCGAAGAGGAAGCCCGCCAAAACGTGAATTCCGAATTTGCTCAACAACAGAGTCTTATCGGCGAGCGTGAGCAAAAACTGAAAGAGCGAGAGTCAGATCTCGACAAAACAATTCAAGACCGCATCCGCGCGGCCCAGGACCGGCTTCAATCAGAAGCAACGGCCAAGGCGCACCAGGCGGTCTCAGTTGAGATCGATGACTTGCGGCGCCAAGCCGCGGAAAAGCAATTGTTGCTCCAAGCCTCTCAGCAGCAAGAGCTTGAACTGCGCAAGCAGAAGCGCTCGATCGAAGAGCGGGAAAAGACGCTTGAGCTGGAGTTGATAAGAAAGCTCGACGAAGAACGAGCCAAGATCGAGGTAGCCATAACACGCCGATTGGATGACCAGCATCGCCTCCGAGATGCCGAAAAGGACAAAAAGCTTCAAGACGCTATCAGGGTGAACGACGAACTCAGGAGAAAGCTGGAGCAAGGGTCGCAACAAACGCAGGGAGAGGTTCTGGAATTGCAGCTCCAGCAGCTGCTCAGCAACGCATTCCCGGAAGATCAGATCGAACCCGTTCCGAAAGGAGTGTCGGGAGCCGACCTCATTCAACGCATTTCATCGCGCACAGGAAACCCGTGCGGCATCATCTTGTGGGAATCAAAACGTACAAAATCGTGGAGCGACTCATGGCTCCAGAAACTGAAGGATGACCAGCGAGTATTGAAAGCCGAGATGGCAATTCTCGTATCCGACGCTCTGCCGCGCGACTGCGAGAATTTCAAACACGTCAGCGGGATTTGGATCACCAATTCGCAATGTGCCCTCAGCCTTGCCTTCGCACTTCGACTGCAGCTCATTGAAGTTGAGATGACAAAACTTGCGGCGGTGGGCAAAAACGAGAAGATGGAAATATTGTATCGCTATCTCTCGGGGAGCGAGTTTCGCCAGCGCGTGGAAGCGATCGTTGAGACTTTCATAGAAATGCAGTCCGAACTCCAAGAAGAACGGAGAATTGCAGAGCGGCGCTGGGCAAAGCGGGAAAAGCAGATACAGCGCGTCATAGCGAATACGTCCGGCATGTATGGTGACCTTCAAGGCTTGATCGGTACATCGCTGCAGGCCATCCCCGCGTTAATGGCGAGCACCGGCGAGGATGAGAGGATCAATCCTGTCACCACGAGTTCATCCGCGACACTTCAGATCGCTGCATCGCAACGCAACGACGACGATATCCCCTGCTGAATCAGCCGCATTAACCTTGATGTTTGCAGCAAAGTCTGGCGCAAGGTATGGTTGTGTCAACATGGCCAAACTCACAAAAGTATCTCCTATCTCAAAACCGCCTCTTTCGCCGACCGTATCCGCGGTGATTTCCGATTTCGTAAGCAAACTTGCTGAAGAGAACATTGTCGATGGCGACACGCATGATCGCCTTAAGAAGGCGCTTTTGGACAATCAAAGCGTGGACGCCGCATCGCTGTCCGTTGCACTCTTCGGCGTGGACGAAAAATAAACATGCTCAGCATTGAGAAGATTGAAATTGAAGATTTTCGAGGCGTAAAAAAGCTGGCGTTGAATCTCAAGTACAAGAATTTCGGCATATGCGGGCCGAACGGTACGGGCAAGAGCGGAATAGTTGATGCAATCGAATTCGCAATCACGGGCGATATCACAAGATTGCGCGGCAGCGGCACATCCGATCTTAGCGTCAGAGCACACGGGCCGCATGTTGATGCAGCGAAGAATCCTAACCAGGCAAAAGTTACCCTCACTGCCCGCATTCCATCACTCGGCAAGATGGTCACAATCGAAAGATCCGTGGGCTCACCGAACTCTCCCAAGATAACTCCGACAGATAAGAGCATTGAGGCGGTTATTGCGGAACTCGCCGCGCATCCTGAATTTGCGCTCTCCCGCAGAGAGATAATCAAGTACATCCTTACTCCCGCCGGCCAGAGATCGAAGGATGTTCAGGAACTCATGCGTCTCGAGCATGTCGAGAAAGTGCGGCAGGCATTTCAAAAGATCGCTAACGATGCGCGCTCCAAAGCCAGTATGGCCAAAAATCAGCTTGATGGCGCCATACGCGGACTTCTGCAGGCGCTCGGTATTCCCGCGCTATCGAAATCCGCGCTTCTTAAAGCTGTAAACGACCAGCGGGCGATCCTTCAGCTTACGCCACTGGCAGACCTATCGGCGGAAACAGATCTCAAGACCGGCCTTGCAGCGGGCACGGTCACCACCGCGACGCCGATTCGCAAGGCAGTCGCAACGGCAGAAATTGAAGCGTTCAACCAGACCCGACTGGTACTCGGCTCGCCCTCCTTTGGTAAATCTGTTGCCGACGCTGCCGGGCTGGTTAAAGCTCTCGCTGAAAACACCCCCCTGCTCAAAAGCTTTCGCCGTGAAGTGTTGATCAAACAAGGCGTTGAGTTGCTGGAAGAAGACGCCTGCCCTCTGTGCGATTTGCCGTGGAACACGGCTGAACTTCTCGTTCACTTGCAAGAGAAGCTCTCACTCGTTGGAGAGGCCACGAAAGCACTCGATGCGATCCAAGCAGCAATCACACCGCTCAAAGCCGAACTTGTTGCTTTCGAGCAGGGTGCTAGAAAGCTACTATCGATTGGTGCGCGACTTGATCCAAAAATCGAGACAGCGCTCATGTCAGACGCCCTGGAAAAATGGACCGAGTGGCGACAACTGATCGAGGGCGTCTGCAACGACCCCAACGATCTGCAACAAGCCCTGGAGGCATTCGGCTCCATTACTAAGCCACTCCCTACGGCAGCTCAGCAGGTGATATCTGCCATAGCAGCGTGTGTCGCGGCGTTGCCGGAAGTATCCAAAGAACAAGATGCGACAGCATTTCTGATCCTCGCGCAAGAACGATTGCGCCAATACCGCGAAGCTCGATCGGCAAACGATACTGCCAACGCCCGACAAGAAACAGCAAAGAAGGTCTCAGACCTCTATAGCGCCCGTAGCACGGCGGTGTTGGAGGGCATCTACAAGACCGTCGAAAAGGACTTCACTGATTTTTATCGACTAATAAACAGTGAAGACGAAGGAAAATTTGAAGGCGCACTGAAACCATCCGTTGGCAAGCTCGCGTTCGATGTCGATTTTTACGGACGCGGCCAATTTCCGCCGGGCGCCTATCACAGTGAAGGCCATCAGGATGGCATGGGACTTTGCCTTTACCTGGCACTAATGAAGCACACCCTTGGCAGCAACTTCACATTTGCTGTTCTTGATGACGTGCTCATGTCCGTCGATTCATCCCACCGACGCGAGGTCTGCAAACTTCTCAAAAGCCAATTCCCCAAGGTCCAGTTCATTCTTACGACTCACGATCCGGTTTGGCTTCAATTCATGCGAACCGAGAATCTAGTCGGTACTAGCGTCAACTTCGGAAGTTGGTCCGTCGATACCGGTCCACAGGTTTGGGACCATGTTGATATTTGGAAAGACATCAGTGATCGACTTGCAAAAAATGACGTTGCTGGTGCTGCGGCAGCGTTGAGACGGTATCTTGAATTCATAACCACTATTCTCGCAGATAATCTGCGGGCCGACGTGCCGTTTCAGAGCAACGGTAGTTACGACCTTGGCGACCTGATGTCGCCCGTACTTAAAGCATGGAGAGCCACGCTGGCATTGGCACGGGAAAGCGCTCAGTCGTGGGGAAACAGTTCAGCTCAGGCGACAATCGTGGCACTGGAAGCTGATGCAAAGGCCAAGATAGCCAAGACTCAGACTGAGCAGTGGATGATTAACAAGGCCGTCCATTACAATGAGTGGGCCAATCTGCAGCCCAAAGAACTTGCATCGCTGGTCGCGGCCTTCAAAGACCTCCTGGACTCCTTACGATGCACCAACGTCGATTGCGGTGGGTACTCGTACGTCTCACCCCACAAGGGCGACCGACAAGCTTTGCGCTGTACGTGCGGATCAATAAATTTCAACCTCATCAAAAAGTAAGAAATCCACCTACCAACCGGTCGCGCTCGGCACAGAGATCCTCAAGTTCCTCCGGCCGACGTCGTCGAGATACCGCCCGCTGAAAGTCTCTGCCGGCGACGCTGCTCGATGTCCACTCGAACTCAATATCCATGGTCTTGTCCTCTTCGTTCGATAAGAACAAAATGAGAACAACGGCGCAAGACTCAAAAATATTTTTGGCCCGTCACAGCATCTGTTTGGCGGTGCCAAATCGGTGCCACGCGATTTCCATTTGCCGAGAAAACTGTGCCGCGGAAATTAAAAAACTCGCTGCGCGGCAACCCCTTGCGGGTGGTGGGCGCACCAGGGCTCGAACCTGGGACCCGCTGATTAAGAGTCAGCGGGCAGGGCGGTAATCTGAGTGTCTGATTCCGATTTCCAAACGACCATAAGTTCGCATCACGTTGTCGCAGCCACCGGGCGCTACGATTGCTTGTCAAGCTCGTGGCAAAGGCAACGATTCGTCCTATTTGCACGCCACAGCTACCCAGCCGCAATATCTGCGCTCTCGATCCCTTTCTTGCTCGAGAAGCCTCGACCCTAATGCGCCAGACCGATCACGGTTCAAGGCAAAGGCATGAGCGGCAAGGACGACGCGACTCGGATCAAGGGATTACGGACACCAGATAGTCTGAAAATGCCGCTCGCGACGAAGCGTCATCGCAAGAACCGTGGCATGCCGCCGCCCGCGACGTTCGATATCGAGACGCTGCCGGGCAGCTCTAATTTGACGGCACTAGAGGCGGCCGCGGTCATCCGGCGCACGCCCGGAGCGCTGGAGCAGTGGCGGCGCGATCCGAATCACCCGCTGAAATGGCGCTACGTCGATGGCCGGCCCCTCTATCGTGTCGATGCGGTGCGCGAGTATCTGGCCAAGTGCGATAAGACCACTAGGACGCCTCAGCAGCATAATGCTCACGCAGACGGCCGAGGAGCTCGGCCTTGATCGGGTCAAGCGGATTCGTCCGCTGCAGGCGCACGATTTTGCCGACCCGTTTCGCGCCGACCAATTCCGCAATGTAGTCGTGAGCCGCTTCGAACGCCATCTTGCGGATGATCCACTGTTCGTCGTGATTGTAGACCTGGTCGATTCCGCTTGGCTTTTGCCCAACACACAGCCGCTGGATTTCGTTGTCGTAGCCACAGCGTGACATGATAGTACGCAAGCTGCGCCTTAGGTCATGCATGGTGAACTTGGCGACGCTCGCCTCCTTGACCAGGCGGTTGACCATCTTCGTGAAGCCGGACATCTGGCCGCCGGTCTTTGGCGACGGGAAGACATAGTCGGAGGTTGCCCGCTGGAAATGTTTCGCGGCCGTGAGCACCTCGTCAACCAGGTGAGTGCGCGGCACATCGTGGTGCAGCCCCATCTTGGTCCACGCCGCATCGAAGGTGATGCGGTCGTCCATGATGTGCTTTCGCCATTCGATCATGGTAGGCTCGCTGCGCCGCGGGCCACCGAGCAGGCACATGCGTGCCAGGAGACCGAAAGCCCCGAGCTTGCCGGTTGCATCCCAGACCTTGATGATTTCCTCATCGGTCAGCGCGCGACCCTTTGTTCGGCGTCCGACCCTTTGCGCGCGGGTTTCCTTCGGCGCGCGATAGCCGGCGAGCACGTTGTGCTCGACATAGCCCTCGCCGACGCACCATTCGAGCAAGGTATGCACGTGCTTGCGCAAGTCCTTGGCTGCACCGCGCTTGCCGGTCTTGGCAATCTTGTCGACCGCAGCCATGATCTGCCGTCGCGTCAGGTCCCCCACGCCGCTCTCGGCGTGATCCTTGAGCCCGCGCCGCAGCGCCGACATTGCTGGCTTCCAGTTGACGACTTGGCGTCCGGTCAAGGACGTCTGGTAGGGACCATCTTCAACGATGAGGGTGGCCAGCGTGGTGCGCTCCTTCTCGGCTGCCTGTTGCCGCCTCGCCTCGCGCTTGGCGTCGTTCGGATCCACGCCCCTGAAGACCTCGCCTGCGGCGATGGTGGCAGCCTTGCGCGCTGCCTTCTCGTTATATTTCGGCCACGCGCCGAGCGTCTTGCGCTGGGTTCCCCTCACCCCCGGCTTGGTGAACAGGTAGACCCAGGTCCGGCCGCCGGTAGCGCGCATGCGCAGGGCGAGGCCGGGCAACTTGTCGTCATGGAGATAATGCTGCCCCTTGCCTGGTGGCAAGGTGGCGTTGCGGATCACGGCATCGGTGAGTGTCAGCTGGTTGGTCGGCTCCGGCATGGTCCCTACTCTTCCTGTCGCGGTGTGCCCCGCAGCCGCCCGGACCATCGAAGCGAAGGGAAAGTGATGGTTGACTCTCCTTCGCTTTTTCCGCCTCGGGGCACACCAACCTGGAAGGACGACCCTTGAAGAACAGAGGGGACACAGACCCTTCTCGATTTGTGTGCCCCAAGGGAAGATGGCGCGGGGGCACAGCGGGGGCATACAAAATGTAGTTCGGTCAGCTGTGGTCTATTATGGCCGCATATGATGAACGCCCCTACACTCCAGAGGCTTATCCAGTTTTTACTATGGCTAGCCCCGGTTGGCTAGGGACTATGGATTGTGGTTCACACGCGAGAGGTCCATGGTTCGATCCCATGTGCGCCCACCATTCATCCTAGATTTCAAGAGTGGCTGAAAGCTCCCTTGCCGAGGCGTGCGACGGCCCACTTTGCCCTGACAAGCCGAAGCCCGGCATATGGCACAATATGTAAAGAACGTTCTCGACTGCGAGAAACCGGGCGAGATGCCGGTCCGCACATTGTCCGCACACGAATTGGTGGTGAACTTGCAGACCGCTGCAACACTTGGACTAACAGTACCAGCAGAGGCGCTCGACAGAGCCGCCGAGGTGATTTAGTGAAGCCTGAGTCCGCTTCGTTACAACAGCACCGGTTTCAACATCGGCAAATCACGTCCGATGGGCCTCGATGAGACCATTCCAGAGCTAAGCCGGACTTCGCCCTAGGGCCAAGAAGCGACATTGGCTGCGGATGAACTCTCCGATAGCGTGCCTTCTGGAATATGGGCCGGGCGAAGGAATCCAGGTGTACGTACGTGTCGGATACGTGTCGGTGCCCCCTGTTGAACCCAAGCGCACCATCTGCGTCCTCAATACAGCCTTTCCTTATTGCCCTTCTCGATGATGGCCTGCATTTGGTCGACGCTTTCCTGTATCTTGGCGTGGGCGACCAGCGTTTCCGCAAAAGATGGCACGGCAGCCGGCTCGCCCCACGTATCGGGCTGCCAGAGTCCTGATCTGATCATGCACTTCGGGCAGTGTGAGAAGACCTTTTCTACCCCTACCACCAAGACGTGATTTGGCGCCTTGCCACTCATCTTCATCGTATCTCGGAGGAAGTCGTCTCTCACGATGATCGCCTTCCCGCTCACCCGAAGTGTGTGCGTTACGCCCGGAATGAGGAAGATTATTCCGACGTTCGGATTGCGCAGCACATTGCGGAAGGTATCAATGCGGCGGTTGCCGAGCCGGTCAGGAATCGCAAGCGTGTGATCGTCTAACACCTTCACGAAGCCGGCCGGGTCGCCCTTGGGTGAAATGTCCAGCAGACCAGCTTCGCCTGCGGAGGCGACGAAGGCGAATGGCGCGTGTTCGATAAAAGTACGAGCAACGTGGTCTATGGCGGTGACGACCTTAGCCATCGAGTGGCGGGGAGGTTCGCCGACGACCGCCCGAAGTTCATCTTCGGTCGAGACAACTTCGCGGAAACGCGCTCGCAGCTCACTAATCTCAGCCATGGTATATTCTCCGGGCTAATCAGCATGCCACGCCCTATCCTAAGAAGCGCGAACGTCTACCGTCGCAAGAGAGGCGTTCGAGGACGGGACGAATCGGAGGCCAAGAGCCAAGGAGAACGGCCAGCTCTGGCGCCTATGGCCGCGTCTGCTTTGGGTGCGCGCCGTGCAAAGGCGGCGCTTTCCAGTGGGTGCAAACCCCACCTGGCGACCGCTCCAGCATTCGCCCCCCCAGTGAGCCTCGGGTTAGCTACGGATTGCGGTCCACACGGGAAAGGTCCAAGCATCGATCCCTTGTGCGCCCGCATTCATTCTCGATCGAGAGTCGCTGAGGCTCCCTTGCGAGGGCAGGGCGATCGCATATGGCCTTTTGGGCGGCCTGAGCGCGCGCCTCGTCCTTCGAGACGACCGCTCCGCGGTCTCCTCAGGATGAGGCTGAGCGGCATCGGCGCCCGTTGAAACCGCTGCCGCGCACTCCATCCTCATCCTGAGGGCCCGCCCCAAGGCGGGCGTCTCGAAGGATCGGCCACAACAAGATCAGCCCATATGCGATCGCCCTGCTTGCGAGGGCGTGCAAAAGTCGGCTTTGCCGTTGCAAGCAGAAGGTAGGTAGCGGGCCGAAATGGTGCGACGAATCGATCTTCTCGATGCGCTCTCGGGATTCATGCTCCGCAGCCGGCCCGATTTCAGCAGGTAACGTGAAAAAGGCCGATCTTCTTTGCGCGCGAGTCGTTGAACGTATGAATCGCCTTGGGGGTCGGCTGCAGCAGGACCTTGCAACCCTTTTTCGCAAAATACGTCTCAGCTTCCGGCGATAGGTGCACATTGCCCATCTGGCCCGAGCCAAGAATTAGCTGCTCGCATCCGTCCTCATAGAGGAACTTCGCTTCGTCTTTCGAGAGGACATGCGAGGTGCCGTAGTACTTCTTCGACAGCTTTTTCTTCCGCCTTGCCACTTCACCGGAGAGACGAATGATCACGTCGTGTTCATAGGTCTTTCCGTCGATCGTGATGGTGCCGAATGTAGTGCGTTCGATCTCCATGGCCTGACTCCTTCATGATCTCGGCACGAGGCCCTGACTCCGCGTCGGCAGGCCGATCTGGCCGGGCACCACTTCCGAGGCTGCCCGATACGAGACGTTCTTGGGGGTTACCACCTGCCACCCTGTGACGCGCGATTGAGAAAGATCGGCAGCCCCCGCTTGTTGGCGTAGATGGGGCGGTAGCGCTCCGTGTTGTACGTGCTGGCGACGTCCAGTTTGCGCGGCCCGAGCTTGGCGTCAGGGATAGGCACAAGGTCGTAGCGGCCCTCGACCAGCGCTGACATGAGGCCGGTCTTGCCTTCCAGGATGGCATCGTAGGCCATGTTGCCGAAAGTCAGGGCGACGAGCTTGTCGATGAAGTCAGGATCGCCCGATCGCAGGTCGTAGGTGAGATCAGAGACGATGGTCTCCTCGCTGGCGCGCCGCTTGATCTCGTCGGCAAGCACTTCGGCCACGCTCGTCCTTTTTCGGTGACCGTAGGCGTCAGGCTCGCCGTATTCCTGCAGCCTGAAGCCCTCCCACTCGGCACCTTCGCTGAGTACGATCAGCGCGTAGTTGCTTGGGTTCGCACGCTTCTCCTCGATGAGCAGTTGGATCAGTTTGTCGAGGTTGACCTTGTACTCCGGTATGACGCACCGTATCGAGGTCACGTACGCGGTGTAGAGAGCTGTAAATCCGGCATCGCGGCCAAAGATGCGGAAAATGCCAATTCGCTCGTGTGAGCCGACAGTGGTGCGCTGCCGCTGGATTGCATCGCTGGCGCGGGTGATCGCGGTCGAGAAGCCGATACAATACTCGGTGTTGCGGACGTCGTTATCCATCGTCTTCGGGATCGCGATAATCTTGACGCCGAGCCCGTTGAGCTTGTCCGCATAGCCGAGTGTGTCGTCGCCGCCGATGGCGATGAGGCGCTCGATGCCCAGCCCGGAGAGGTTCGCCAATACCTGGCCGGTGAGATCCCAGGTCTTGGTTGCGATGCCGCTCTTGGTACTCTCCGAGACTGGAAGGTCTTGTCCAGCGAGATGATCGGGCAGTTTCTTCATTTTGGAGGGATTGGTGCGGCTCGAGTGCAGCACGGTACCGCCGCGTCGGTCGATGATGCGCGTATTTTCGCGGTTGAGCGGGATAAGGTAGTGCGATTTGCTGGCGGGGTCGTCGAGGTCAAGGTGCGTGAGGGCTTCCCAACCGCGGCGCAGACCGACGACCTCAATGTCGTCCTCGCTGCCGCGATAGGTCACGGTCTTGATGATTGCGTTGAGGCCGGGGACGTCGCCACCGCCAGTGAGAATGCCGATGCGTTTCCTCGCCACACCCACCTCCCAGTATTGGCATGTCAATAGCGCCCGCGTCGCACGTTCTCTACTCGGCCGCTTCCGGTTTGCGCTCCTCGCGCAACCGAAAACGCTTCAGGAGTGCGGATACGGTGTCGCGGAAGCCGCCATACTCCAATTCGGAATAGGGCAGCATCGCAGCGCCGGACCAGCCCTGGCTGCGCATCTCGATTGCCTTGCATTGCGCGCGCCGGCGCACCTCGTCCCACGCCGGATTGTCGAAGAAATCGGTATAGGACTCGGAAAAGCGGCCTTCCTTCTCGATCGAAAAGCCGACGCAGGAAACGATCGGCAGGCAGTACATGCCGGTCACCGGTGTGTTGAGCGGAACGGGCATCAGCGGCATCACGTGCGAGCCGCGCGCATCGCCGCCTACGAAGTGCGCCTTCGCGAACGGCGAGACGATTTCTTCCGGCGCTGGGAAAATCCCTTGGTTCCTGACGATCGCGACCGGATCGTCCTTGCCGGTGTACTTGCCTGCGATCGAGTGAAGACGCTGCGCCGAAACAGCGACGGCAACCTCGTCATACGTTCGAGAAACGATGCGATCGATCCCAAAGCGCTCATTGTCGCGGAGCAGCGCGGCAATGTGGTAGCCGTCCGCGGGCGCGTCGAGTTCGATCACGCTGTCGCCAGCCGTGTGGTCCATGTCGATGACATGAAAACGGAAACCCTTGATCATCGGAGGCAGCATCAGCCCGGCGCAATACATGGGATCGGCAAAGGTGAGGTATAGCGGCAGGTTGTAGGCGCCGGGGCCGCATTTGTCGGCGGCGAACACCATGAAGGACTCCGCGGGCCTCGAACCCGAGAGGCTGTGGTCGAAGCTGAGCTCCGCGACGCCCGGTCCGGCGCCGCGAACGTTTCCGGAAGGCGCGTCGACCAGAAGATCCTGGCCGGCGCCGTAGAGGCCGGAGTTTTTCGCAACCGCCGTGGCCGCAAGAAACGCCTTCCAGGCGAATTGATGTACCTCAGAGCTCCCCTCGCCCCGTGTGTGCGTCATGATGATCGCAATGTCGTCGCCGGTGTGGCAGATGAAACCGTCGATCAAGAGACCATTGCAGATCGCCTTCGCGACCTCGCCCTCGACAGCCGCCATCATGCGTGTAGACGGTTTCGTGTGCCCGCCGACGGAGCCAACGTCAGCCTTGATGACTGAAAGGGTGAGTCTCATGAGCATTCCCTCCGGTCAGCGCAGCTCAGCGCCTCGGCGGTTGCTGCGCCGGGGCGACGGCGCTGCTCACTCGCGGAAAAGAACGTCTGATGCTCCGTTAGGTTCCATGCTGTCTTTCTTTCTCGAAAAGCTCGGGCTCATCCGGTAGCCGGCATCATCGATCACCGCAAATGTCCCGCCAGAAGCGTTGCGCCCTCATTTGCTGCGGTGCACGAGTCCGGTGCTGTGAAGATGCTATGGGGCGAGCGGCGACGGCATGGCACCATGGGCGCTGTTCAACGGCTACCGATGGAGGTCTCCGACGTCGCAACATTTTCGTTTTG
>NZ_VSTH01000215.1 GCF_008123965.1 Bradyrhizobium hipponense
GCGGACCCGCTCTCTCCTCGTCATTGCGAGGAGCCCTTGCGACGAAGCAATCCAGAATCCCTCCGCGGAGAGATTCTGGATTGCTTCGCTGCGCTAGGAAGAAACGACTGATGATTGGGCGTCAGGCGGCCTCCGCGATGGGCTGGAGTTGAACGTTGAAGCCGAGCCTTTTGAGACGTGCGACCAGTCGGCTTGCTTTGACCTCGGTGGGCCGGCGATCGAAGTAGTCGGCGCCGAGGTCGTGATGCTCCGTACCGTCTTTGAGGATGTGGTAGATGGCGGTGAGGATCGAGGCCGCGACGGCGCAAATGGCTTTTTGCGGCCCGCGCTTGGCCTGCAAGCGGAAGAACTGGGCTCGGTAGTAGCTGTTCTTGCTGCGCTTGGCGGCCCAGGCACATTGAATCAGCATCGTCTTGAGCCATGGCGCCCCTTTGCGCAGGCGCGAGGACTTGCGCTTGCCGGCGCTCTCGTTCTGCCCGGTGCACAGGCCGGTCCAGGCGACGAGATGGCCGGCAGTCTGGAAGCGACTCATGTCGGCGCCGATCTCGGACAGAACTGACGGCGCCGCCACCGCATTGACGCCGGGGATCGTGGTCAGCAATCCGATCAGGTGGCGAAAGGGGATCTTGCGACCGTCCACCTGCGCTTCCATGTGCTCGATCCGCTCGGCGATTTCGGCATCAAGCTTGCGAATCGTCTCGTCCAGACCGTCGCGTTGCCGCAGATGAAGCGCGAGCAGGAAGCGGTGGTGATCCGTCAGACGGCCGTGCAGCGCATCGTAAAGCGCCTTCGGCGAGGCTTTGATCTGCTTGCCGGCAAGCGCGGCCAGCTTGTTGGGCTGCCGCACGCCGTCGATCATCGCCTGGATGATCCGCCGGCCGCTCGCGCCCATGATGTCGGAGATCACCGAGCCGAGCTTGATATTGGCTTCTGCCAGCGTCTTCTCGATCCGCTGCACGTGCCGCGTCTGCTCGCGCACCAGTTGCTTGCGCGTTCGCGTCAGCGCGCGCAGCTCCTGCACCTGCTCGTCCGGAACGAAGCTGCCCCTGATCAGCCCGCAGGCCAACAGATCGGCGATCCACATCGCATCGTTCATGTCGGTCTTGCGTCCCGGAACATTCTTGATGTGCGCCGCATTGGCGACGATCAGTTCAAAGGCGCCTTCGCCCAGGATCCGGAACACCGGCATCCAGTAGACGCCGGTTGCCTCCATCGCCACATGCGTGCACCGGCTTTCTTCCAACCACCTTCTCAGCTCCATAAGCTGCTCCGTCGTGGCCAAAAAGGTTCGGCACTCCCGCTGCGCCTTACCCTCAGTCATGATCCGCACACAGGCCACGACCGTGTCCTTGTGCACATCAAGGCCTGCAACGCGCTCGTACAGAATATCCATGCTCCTCTCCTCGACAGTTCGCGCCGGCGGCATAGGCGCCTGTCAGAAAAGAATGCTAGGAAGCGTGCTCCAGGGCGATGCCGCCCCTCCGCGCCAGTGTGGGTCATCCAGGCAACCCGGGTCCAACTCGCAACCGGGCTCTCACGCACCAGAGAGTAATCGACCTCTTTGCCGACGGCGCCCCAATTTACCGTCTTTGCCAACCCGCGAAAAGTTTCATTCAGCGCGCGTCGGCTCCTCAAGCCGGTCCCAACTCGCAATGACG
>NZ_VSTH01000216.1 GCF_008123965.1 Bradyrhizobium hipponense
GGCCAAGCGCGAGAGGGTCGGGCGTGCTTTAATGGTTGCTACAAGATCTCGCTACTTCCCCGGCGGCGCGATGTAGATGTTCCAGGTCATCGACGGGCTGGGCTTGCCGTGGGTGAAGCGGCGCGTCGTCATGACGATGCGCTCGGCATTCGGTGCGGTTTCGGAGATCCACTTCTCGAACGCAGGTAGGCGGCCGTCGGTTGGATCGAACACGCCGATGAAGCCGAACGTCTTGACGTCCCCGAGCGAGGTCAGCCCTGAATTCCAGGCCTCGTTCGGGGTGAACGCGCCGGGATGATCCGGGCTGTAGAACACCATCGGCTGAATCGATTCCATGGTGCCGGCGACGACCGCCCAGCGCGAGGCAAAGCGCGCGTGCCAGGCCTGCGTCAGTTCGTGTGCGAGCTCCGAGCGCGCGCCATAGGTCGCGGTATTGTCGGCATTGACCGACATCTCGCGCGCGGCGATCCAGGGCGAAGCGGCGAGCGTCGCGGCGCTGAGCACGAGCCAGATCGCGGCGATGTTGAACAGGACCGCACCCTGCACCCGCAGCGCGGGGATCGCGACCAGCGCCAGCGGCACCAGGAAGAACAGCGAGATGCCCCAGTCGGTCTTCAAGTAGATGCTGAAGACCAGCGCGCCGAGCGGCGGGCCGACCGCGACGATGATCTGGACGATCCAGACGTTGAGCGCCTGTGAAAGGTTGACGCCGGGATTGGCGCCGCGCGCCCAGGCCCGCGTGGCGATGCGCAGCGGCGCGCGCAGCAGCAGCGTCAACCACGGCGGCACCAGCGCCATTGCGAGAGCTGCGAGCGCCACCGGCAAGGCCAGCAGCGCGACACTGTGCAGGACATAGCCGAGCACGAGCTGATGCACCTGACTGCTGTCCTCGAGGCTGTAGGTGTCGCCGGCATAGGTCAGCGGCACGAAATGCGCGTCCGCAAGCCAGACGATGTGCGGCATCATCGCCACGGCAAGCGTCGCGATCGCGACCCAGGGCGCGGGCGACAACAGGAATTTCAGCCGCTCGGGATGCATCAGCGCAGCAAGCCCGATGGCGCCGATCATGGTCAGCACCCAGTATTTGGTCATCAGCGCCAGCGCGCCCGCGAGCCCGAGCAAGATTCCGGAACGCCAGCTGCGCTTCTCGAACGCGTTGAGATAGGCGAGCACCAGGAGCGGCAGGGTGACGAGCTGCAACAGGTCCGGATTGTACTTGAAACCCTTGAAATTGAAGATCGGGTACAGCGCGACCATCACCACGGCCAGGAACGCGCGCCGTGCATCGACCACGCGCAGCGCGAGCAGCCAGCAGATCACCATGCCGACGCCGACCGTCGCCATCGCGAGCGCGTAGGTCGCCCAATCCGCCGCCGGGAACACCTTGAACCAGAGGCCGGCGATCCAGCCCGACAACGGCGGGTGCTTGCCGTAGCCGAGCAGGAATTTCTGCCCCCAGCCATAGGCTTCCGCGACGTCCATGTGAACGTCCTGCGCGGCCTTGAGATTGATCAGGATGAAGGTCCAGAGCACCGCATGCAGGATGGCAAGCTGGATCACCAGCCAGAGGCGGGCCTCGGGGCGGGTCGCGCAGGCAACCAGCCAGGCCCGGAAGCGGCCAAAGCTCACCCGGGTCTTCGCGCGCGCCCTGGCGGATGGGATCGAAGTGATGGACATGGGCCGTTGCGTAGCGCGTTTTGGCGCTTCGTGTAATCAGCTTGGCGTGAAGAAAGCCCCTGAAAATACAGCAATATGGTTGCCGCACGGGGATGTGAGTGGTATCCCGCGCCCATGACGACCGTCCCCATTTCCAACATCCGCAATTTCTCCATCGTCGCCCATATCGACCATGGCAAATCGACGCTGGCCGACCGCCTGATCCAGATGACCGGCGGGCTCACCGACCGCGAGATGGCGGGCAAGGAGCAGGTGCTCGATTCCATGGACATCGAGCGCGAGCGCGGCATCACCATCAAGGCGCAGACCGTCCGGCTCGCCTACCGCGCCAAGGACGGCAAGGATTACATCTTCAACCTGATGGACACGCCCGGCCATGTCGACTTCGCCTACGAGGTCTCGCGGTCGCTGGCGGCGTGCGAAGGTTCCCTGCTGGTGGTCGACGCCAGCCAGGGCGTCGAGGCGCAGACGCTCGCCAACGTCTACCAGGCGCTCGACAACAATCACGAGATCGTGCCGGTCCTGAACAAGGTCGACCTTCCCGCCGCTGAGCCCGAGAAGGTCAAGCAGCAGATCGAGGACGTCATCGGCATCGACGCCTCCGACGCGGTGATGATCTCGGCCAAGACCGGCCTTGGCGTGCCCGATGTGCTGGAAGCCATCGTCACCCGCCTGCCGCCGCCGAAGGGCGACCGTGAGGCGACGTTGAAGGCGCTGCTGGTCGACAGCTGGTACGACGTCTATCTCGGCGTCGTCGTGCTGATCCGCGTCGTCGACGGCGTGATGAAGAAGGGCAGCCGCGTCCGCATGATGGGCACGGGCGCCGCCTACGACGTCGAGCGCGTCGGCTTCTTCACGCCGAAGATGACGCAGGTCGATGAGCTCGGCCCCGGCGAGATCGGCTTCATCACTGCCGCGATCAAGGAAGTCGCCGACACCCGCGTCGGCGACACCATCACCGACGACAGGAAGCCGGTCACCGACATGCTGCCGGGCTTCAAGCCGGCGATCCCCGTGGTATTCTGCGGCCTGTTCCCGGTCGATGCCGACGATTTCGAGACGCTGCGCGCCGCGATGGGCAAGCTGCGCCTCAACGACGCCAGCTTCTCGTTCGAGATGGAGACCTCGGCCGCGCTCGGCTTCGGCTTCCGCTGCGGCTTCCTCGGACTGCTGCACCTCGAGATCATCCAGGAGCGGCTGTCGCGCGAGTTCGATCTCAATTTGATCGCGACCGCGCCGAGCGTGATCTACAAGATGAAGCTGACCGACGGCAGCGAGCTCGAGATCCACAATCCTGTCGACATGCCCGACGTGGTCAAGATCGCCGAGATCCAGGAGCCGTGGATCGAAGCGACGATCCTGACCCCCGACGATTATCTCGGCAGCGTCCTGAAGCTGTGCCAGGACCGCCGCGGCTCGCAGAAGGAGCTCACTTACGTCGGCGCCCGCGCCATGGTGAAATACGATCTGCCGCTCAACGAAGTCGTGTTCGATTTCTACGACCGCCTCAAGTCTGTCTCCAAGGGCTACGCCTCGTTCGACTATCATCTGACCGACTACAAGCCCGCCGATCTCGTCAAGATGCAGATCCTCGTCAACAACGAGCCGGTCGACGCGCTCTCGATGCTGGTGCATCGGACCCGCGCCGAAGGGCGCGGCCGCGCCATGGTCGAGCGGATGAAGGAGCTGATCCCGCCGCACATGTTCCAGATCCCGATCCAGGCGGCGATCGGCGGCAAGGTGATTGCCCGCGAGACCGTGCGCGCGCTGCGCAAGGACGTCACAGCGAAGTGCTATGGCGGCGACATCACGCGCAAGCGCAAGCTTCTGGAGAAGCAGAAGGAAGGCAAGAAGAAGATGCGGCAGTTCGGCAAGGTCGACATCCCGCAGGAAGCTTTCATTGCCGCGCTGAAGGTGGATAGCTGAGGCGAAGGCCCAAGCTGCGCTCGGCACGGCGGGAGTGGATCCGGCCCGGGACATCGGCAACCGACAAACCAAAAGCGCGAAATAACCCCATGCACAGTAGCGAGGGGGTTGGCGGGATTTGGCTTTTTCGATTTTACGAAATCCCGTTTGCTCCGTCGGGCAAAACAAGGGCATGATGGCATGATCGCCGGACCGTGGGTGGAAGGACCGTCTGGTTCGCTTCTACAGAGAGAGGCTGGAGACTGCCTTGTTAGCTGCAGGAGACCTTTGCCAGCACAGCAGCGACCGAGTGAAGCGCCGGGCACGCCAGAGACTACTCGAGGCACCGCCAGAGACTCGCAAGCCGAGGTATTCCCGAGGATGGAGTTGACGCGAAGTCGAGTGAGAATCAACTAACGATAGGTCTGGCCGGAAGGACCTGACAGTGGAATAATCCCGGCCCTTTCTTGATCAGATTTTGACGTCGGCCCCGAACTATCTGGCGTTTGGATTTTCATGATGGCCGCGCTTCCTCAGGACGTGGTGGCGGATTTCCAGCAAGAAAACGCACGGCTGCTGGCCGAATTGCGCGCCGCACAAGATCGCGAGAGCGCCGCAGCGGACATTCTCAAGATCATTGCCAGTTCGCCATGGGATGTGAAACCCGTATTCGATGCAATCGTGAGGCGTGCCAATGCCTTGCTCGGCGGCTTTTCGACGACCGTATTCCGCTTCATCGACGGCACTGCCCACTTGGCAGCGTTCACGCCGACGAATCCTGCCGCCGATGTAGCCTTGAAGAATATGTTTCCGCGGCCGATTGCCGATTTCGAGACTTTCGCACTAACACAGGCCGGTAATATCGTGCCGACCCCCGATACGGAAGCACTAACGAACGAAATAAAATATATCGCGCGCGCCCGCGGCTTTCGCAGCATGTTATTCGTTCCGCTCGCGACCGGCGGCGTAGTGATCGGAATGATCAGCGTAACGCGAGTCGAGCCGGGTACCTTCGCCCCACGCCATGTGCAACTTCTGCAGACCTTCGCCGATCAGGCCGTCATCGCCATTGAGAATGCGCGCCTGTTCAATGAGGTGCAAGCGCGCACTGAAGACCTACGCGAATCGCTGCAACAGCAGACCGCGACCGCCGATGTGTTGAAGGTCATCAGTCGTTCCGCGTTTGACCTGCAAACGGTTCTCGACACGCTGACGGAATCAGCGGCGTGGCTGTGTGGTGCCGATATGGCGGCAATCGTCCGGCAGGACACCGACGGCGCCTACTATCATGCAACCCGGTATAATTTCTCGCCCGAGTGGGCCAACGTCTCGGCAGCCATTCGACTTAATGCAGGGCGCGGCAGCGTCGTTGGACGCGTCCTGCTGTCCGGCAAAGCTGTGCAAATTCAGGATGTCCTGGCCGATCCCGAATACGCCTATCCCGAGCAGCAGAGGGCCGGCGGTTATCGCACCCTCCTGGGCGTACCTTTGCTTCGTTCCGGGGAAACGATCGGGGTGTTGTTCCTGGGCCGCAAGACCGTGAATTTGTTCACGGACAAGCAGATCGAGTTGGTCTCCACTTTCGCCGATCAGGCCGTGATCGCGATTGAGAATGTCCGGCTATTCGATGAGGTCCAAGCGAAGACGCGCGATCTCGCCGAATCGCTCCAGCAGCAAACCGCGACTGCCGACGTGCTGAAGGTGATCAGCCGCTCGACCTTCGATCTGCAAACCGTGCTCAACACGTTGGTCGATTCGGCGGCACGGCTGTGCGAAGCGGAGATGGCATTCATCATGCGCCGCGAAGGTGATGAATATCAGGCCGGAGCAGCGGTAGGGTTTTCCGAGGAATACATCGAGTTTCTGCAGGCTCACCCGATTAGTCCCGACCGGAGCACGGTTACAGGTCGTGCCGTACTCGGACGCCGTCCGGTGCAAATCCTCGACGTCGCTGCCGATTCCGAATATGGGCTGCGCGCGTCGATCACCATGGCTGGTCAGCGCACGGCGCTCGGCGTTCCCCTCCTGCGCGAGAATGAGCCGATCGGCGCGATCGTAATCGCTCGCAAGCGCGTGCAGCCTTTCACGGAAAAGCAGATCGACCTCGTCGCCACGTTTGCCGACCAGGCCGTGATCGCAATCGAGAATGTACGGCTCTTCGAACAATTGCAAAGCAGGACGCGAGATCTGTCTGAGGCGCTGACGTACCAGACCGGTAGTGCAAATATCTTGAGGGTTATCGCTTCCTCGCCGACTGAAGTCGGTCCGGTGCTCAAGGCGATTGTGGAAAGCGCTTGCGGGCTTTGCGAGGCATATGATGCGCTGGTCGTTCTGAGAGATGGCGACGATATCGTTATCCAGGCGCACCATGGACAAGTTCCCGTGGTGTGGAGCCGACGATCAATCAGCGTCCAATCGCCCACCGGACGGGCCATTATCGATCGCCGTACCGTTCATGTGCACGACCTGCTCGGGCCCGAAGGGGAGGAATTCCCGACAGGACGGGAATATGCGCTTCGCTCCAACGTTCGGACCGTGCTGAGCGTGCCGCTGTTGCGCGAAGGCGAGAGCATGGGTGCGATCGTGCTCCGTCGCACGGAGGTTCGTCCATTCGGCGAGAAGCAGATCAACCTGCTTCAGACTTTTGCAGATCAGGCTGTTATCGCCATTGGCAACGTGCATCTGTTCGAGCAATTGAATGAATCGCTGGAGCGGCAGACTGCAACGTCGGAGGTGCTGGAAATAATAAGCGCTTCATCGGGCGCACTGACCCCAGCCTTCAACAAAATGCTGGAGAATGCGACACGTATCTGCGGTGCGGGCTTCGGGACCATGAATCTCTACGAGGAGGGCGGCTTTCGCACGGTCGCACTGCACAACGCGCCGCAAGCCTACGTTGATACCCGACTATACCAGAGCATTCGCCCACATCCCGCGAGCGGGCTCGGCACGGTCGAGAAAACTCATCAGACGATTCATATCGACGATATCAGAACTCAGCCGCCCTACGTCGAGGGCAACCCGAACGTTCGCGCGCTTGCCGACCTTGCTGGCGCAAGGACCCTCGTCATCGTACCCATGCTCAAGGAAGACGAGCTGATCGGCACCATCACGATCTTCCGTCAGGAAGTTAAACCCTTCACCGACAAACAGATCGAGCTCGTATCCAATTTCGCGCACCAGGGCGTGATCGCGATCGAGAATGCACGCTTACTGAATGAACTGCGCGAGCGCACTATGGAATTGTCGCAATCGCTCGAGGAATTGCGAAACGCGCAGGATCGGTTGATCCATACCGAGAAGCTTGCCTCGCTCGGGCAACTTACCGCCGGCATTGCACATGAAATCAAGAATCCACTCAATTTCGTCAATAATTTTGCTGCGCTTTCCTCTGAACTGATTGACGAGCTCCGCGACGGCCTGCGCTCAGCCGCACTCGGTGACGCGGCAAGGCAGGAAATCGATACGCTGATACACATGCTACAAGGCAACCTGGAAAAGATCGTGCAGCATGGAAAGCGCGCCGATTCCATTGTCAAGAATATGCTCCTGCACTCGCGCGAAGGTTCTGGCGAGCGCCGTTCGGTCGATATCAACGCGGTCGTCGAGGAAAGTCTTAACCTCGCCTATCACGGCGCACGCGCTGAAAAGCCGGCATTCAATATCACTCTTGAAAGGCATTTCGATCCATCTGCTGGGGCGCTCGATTTGTATCCGCAGGAGATCACGCGCGTGTTCCTCAATCTCATTGCAAATGGATTCTACGCGGCCAGCAAACAAAAGGTCGCCGTCGGCGACAGCTTTGAGCCGAGGCTGCGCGCGATGACCACAAATCTTGGCCGCGCCGTGGAAATCCGGATTCGCGATAACGGCGCCGGCATCCCGGCGGACGTGAGGGAGAAGATATTCAATCCATTCTTCACAACCAAGCCCGCGGGCGAAGGAACCGGGCTTGGCCTTTCGATCTGCCACGACATCATCGTGAAGCAACACGGCGGTAGCATCGAGCTCGATACCGAGCCTGGCGATCATACAGAGTTCATCATTACGTTGCCGCGTACGCTGGCGGCACCATTGCAGACCGGAGGCCGCAGTTGAGCGTCTATATATTGGTCGTCGACGACGAGCCCGACTTCGAGGTATTATTCCGTCAGCAGTTCCGGCGCGATCTGCGCGAGGGTCGTTTTCTTATGGAGTTTGCATCGTCGGCACCCGCGGCGCTGCAGCGCGCGGTCGAGATCGGGGATGCCATCCTGATCCTCATCCTATCTGACATCAACATGCCCGGAATGAGCGGGCTCGAGATGCTACCTATCGTGCGCTCGGCCCGCCCCGATGTGCCGGTCATCATGATCACAGCCTACGGTGATGCCGAGACCAAGCGCAAGGCGCTGGAGAACGGCGCAGCCAACCTACTGACCAAACCGATCGACTTCGCGGCGCTGCGCCAGGAGATCGATACGAGGCTTGAGCAGGCCGCATGACCGCAACCATTGTCGTGGTCGATGACGAACCGCAGCGGGTCGCAAGGTGGAATCATCTTGGCCGCTATCCCATGGGAGATGAGGCATCCTACGTTAATGTTCACCCGAAAATAGGGGTTGAAAATGAAAACGATCTTGGTGCCACTTCAAAACATTTCGATGATGACATCTACGCTCGATTTCGTCGTGCGCCTCGCGCAACGGACCGGCGCGTATATCGAAGGCTTTCCGCTCCGGTTCGGCATCCCTCAATATGTAGTCGCAGAATTGGCCGCCGGGATTCCTTTGGAATCGTATGAGGTCAAGAGCGAAGCCGAATTGAACGAAATGCGAGGCTTCTTCGAAGCGTTCATGCTGAAGCACGATATTCCTCGAGCCGCCGGGGGATCGAGTCGACCATGTTTTGACTGGTTGACGACGGCGCCTGAGGGCGAAGACTTCGTCGGAAGTTATGGGCGCGCTTTCGACCTCATCGTGATGGCACGGTCCGACGTTGATGCTGCTGGCCCTCACCGGCGCGCGATCGAATCCGCATTGTTTGAGGGCGGTAGACCCGTTCTCCTGACGCCATTGAACGCGCCAAGAAGCATCGCGACAAACATTATGATCCATTGGAACGGTAGCACGGAACAAGCTCGGGTAAACGCATTTGCCATGCCGTTGCTTCATCTGGCCGAAAGAGTGTCGATCCTGACCGTTATCGGGGGGCAAGGGGTACCAGGACCATCTGCCGATCGGATCGTTCGGCAACTGCGATACAATGAAATTGCAGCCAATTTGATAAGGGTTGAACTGGAGGGTCGCGACACTGGTGAGACCGTCCTCGATGCCGCCAGAGCACAAGGCTGCGATCTGTTAATCAAAGGAGCTTTTACCCGCACCAGGCTGCGGCAACTGATGTTCGGAGGGGCGACCCGCTATATCATGGAGCACGCGGATTTGCCCGTCCTAATGGCTCATTAAAGCTGCGGGGGCCCCGTTAGAGGTCCCTCTGACAAGCCTGCGGACGGTCGGACCGACCTTGTCAACGGAATCGGCCTTCTCAGACAGCGCCTCCGTCGGAACATGCACTTTGCGCCAACAGCTGCCGCTTCTCGCAAGTCAGCTTATGTGAAGATGCTATGGGGC
>NZ_VSTH01000217.1 GCF_008123965.1 Bradyrhizobium hipponense
CATCCCGTCGTCCATACCTGGTCCTACAAACTCGCCGAGGCCACCTGATATGATTCGAACCAAGGAAACGCTGACCTAGACGCCGAGCCCCAAGTGCCGGAGCGTGTTAGGCTACCGGCGAGCTTCTCCAACCGAGGCCGCCATGCCGTAAAGCTGCGCGCAGCTAACGACCGTCGTTCAGCGCTGAGGCGCTCGCGCTGTTTGCCGGGATCGAGCGCATGCCGCAGCGAGGTCAGAAGTTCGAGGGTCGCTCGCGAGCGTTGGCTCGTCTGCTTGGCCCCGTCAGCGAATGGTGGACTGGAAACCATGTAAACGACCGCAGCGCCAAGCCGTGTCACCCGCTGGGATACGTCGCGCGCGAGGACTGGCTTCGCTGTCGCGAGGTGCGTGTCGCGCTGTTTGCGGCAGCCTCCGCGCGACGAGCGCTGGGCCGCCGAGCTGCTCAAGCGTCTGCTTGATGCCAGGTTGTCGCCGTTCGAACCCGATGCGGTTGCCGTATGCGAAGCCGCCGAGGCCGAGGCGAAGCGCCCGACGCCTCCGAAGTGACGCGGAGGATCCCGACATGCCGATAAGCTTACGGGCGCAGCCGCGCGGCGTTAATGGGTGCATGCCTCACAAGAGCCCCCGTCGCGACGCTCACCACGGATATGTCAGGAGGGCATATTGACCTAATAGCGTGTAAGTCATGGTCGGCCGCTGGCCTCTTCAGGCTCTAAAAACCCATTTGACGCCACGGGTGCGGCTGATAGGGTTGGAATTGGAACCGGTGGGAGAAAGCTATGCGGGTTATTCTAGCGGCTGGTACACAGCGTTCTGGAAGCACATGGGTCTTCAATGTAGCTCGATTAATCTTGAGAACTCAGGACCCGAACTTAAAGACAGCATGGATCGACGATTATGTGCCGGGAACAGAAACGTCGGCGCTATTGAAAATTCACATCCCTGACGATCAATGGAGCGAGAGAGCGGAAACTGTACTAACTTGCCATCGCGATCTGCGTGACGTTATCGTGTCCCTTCATGATCGTGGTTGGGTGAACAAGGACGATAAAGGCGCTGCTCTCGCCGCTGCAAAAACTACGCGCGAATGTCATGAGTATTGGTCAGCACGATCCGACATCGATCTATCCTACGTCGAAATCATAAATCATCCGCAAACCTCGGCGCAGAGGATAGCGAGGGCTTGTGGGATATCTATTGACCCGAATACGGCTGCTCAAATTGTCCACGAAGTAGATGGCCTCATTGATGGAGTTGCTTCTTACAACACGGAGAACCAGCTACACCCAAACCATCGGCGCGACGGTCGGATAGGTCGGTGGATTGGCAATCTGAATGCAGATACGGCCGAGGCAATCGTTTCCGATAATCGGGACTGGTTTGTTCGTTTTGGGTATCTTACTTGAACCTCAACTTCGCTGCGGCGACCGTTGCGAACTCGCTGTCAAGCGGGATGCCGCAGCGCTCACCGCTTCGCCAGCTTGAAAACGTTGCTCGCGGCTGTCTCCAGCGCCGGTCCGAGCGACGGCAGGGTCTTGCGCGTGATCTCGTCGGTGAAGTCGAGGATCGACGCCGCCAGGCGCAACTGGCGCCGTTGCTCAACGGGATCAGGGCTATTCTGGGGACCAATCCCGACGAAGTGTCGGCCGACGCCGGCTACTACTCCGCCGCCAATCTTCGCGCGATCAAACGGCGGCGCATTGAGGGCTACATCGCCAACCGGAAGGCAGAAGCACGGCACCAAGTCCGCCACCGCGGAACAGCCTTCAAGAGCCGGCTCGCTGATCGCCAAGATGAGCACCAAGCTCAAGCGCGCCGGCTACCGAAGTCGCTACCGCTTGCGTAAGCAGATCGTCGAACCCGTGTTCGGACAGATCAAACAGGCAAGAGGGTTCAGGCAATTCCTGCTGCGCGGCATCGACAAAGTGAAGCCCGAATGGGCCCTGATTTGCACCGCTCACAACCTCGTCAAGCTGGGGAGGGCCGCATGAGCCGCTATCATTCGGATAAAACTGGCTTCCCGATGCTAACTGGACAGGCTCCTAGACGATCGATTCCATGAATTTGGCGGTCATGGAACGGGACGTTTGTTTGTGGATTCCTCGTTTGCGATTGACTGAACGAGGAGTTTCATCATGGCAGGATGGCGGCAAGCGGTCGAGTTGGCGATGACCGATGAAGAGATCGAAACGTTGACGGCTCTTTCGCGGTCGAGGACCGAACCGGCGCGCCGGGTGTCGCGGGCCGCGATGCTGCT
>NZ_VSTH01000218.1 GCF_008123965.1 Bradyrhizobium hipponense
TTTCTGGCAAGTTTGTCGTAGCGAGTAGCGACACGCCTGAAATCCTTGAGTCGGCAGAAACAGCGCTCGATAACATTGCGCCCTTTATAGGCGCGTTTGCTGAAGCTGTGGAGGGTCACCCTGTTGGACTTGTTTGGAATGACGGGTTTCGCGCCGCGATTGACGATTTCGGCGCGAAAGCCGTCGCCATCGTAGCCTTTGTCCCCAATGAGGGAAGACATGGGCGGCGCGAGTTTCAAAAGGGCCGGCCCTGCGGCAATATCTGCGTCTTGTCCCGGAGTGAGATGAAATGCGCAAGGTTTGCAATCAGGGTCGCTCAGCGCGTGGATTTTCGTGCTCCGCCCGCCGCGTGAGCGGCCGATCGCCTGTTCATGCTCCCCCCTTTTCCGCCGCTCGCCGAGCGATGCGCTTTGATCGAGGTGGAGTCGATCGACAAAGTCACGCCGTCCTTGCCGCAGCGGGCGAGCGCTTCAAAGATCGCTTGCCAATGTCCGCGCTTAGCCCAGCGATTGAACCGATTGTAGATCGTCGTGTAAGGGCCATAGTCGGGCGGGCAATCGCGCCAGCGTGCGCCGCACTGGAGCATGTGAATGATACCGCTGATGATGCGTCGATCGTCATCGCGCGCCGGGCCCGTCTGGTTCGTTGGCAGGTGCGGCTCGATCTGAGCCCACTGCTTGTCGTTGAGCCAGAACAGTCCTTTGCGCATCGAAGTCCCCCACGCCGAATCAACTCGGTACGAGGGAATCAGAACCTGCTAATTAGGTACAGACCCT
>NZ_VSTH01000219.1 GCF_008123965.1 Bradyrhizobium hipponense
AAGTGAGAATTGCTGTTCGACCGGTGGATCGTGGCGAGCGAGTTCCTCGACCCGGGCCCGCACCCGCTGCAGCGCGGCTTCCGCCGCAAGGCGCTCACCAGCAGTTCCGGCCCCCACGAACAACGCCTCGATCTTCCGAAGCTTCTCGCGCAGCTGCGACTCGCTGTTCATTCTGATCCCGTTGCCCGCTCCGAACCGGGATCACCCCATCACCGCGGCCCGGCGGCGTCAATCATCCCGACCGCGCTATCCAGAGCATTCCGCGCAAGTCAAGCCCGGGCACCAGTGATCCTATCGTGACGCTCACACTTCATTTGATTCTATTCCAGACCAGTATCGATCGTCCCATGCTGCCGTCGAGATAGCTTCTGTAGGGAGCGGTTGTAACCGTCAGCTTATCTCCGTCGAGCACAAAATACCGCACCTGATCGGTGCCGGTCCATGCCTGGTTCCATGATGTGTCGATGTGATGGACGATGATGTTCCGGCCCAGCGAGAATGTGCCAGCATAGGCGACCATGGTGCTGAGGAGTTCAGCGCCTTCCTGATCGGTAGGCACCACGTCGCGAGGTACGATCCTATCGTTCCGCGTGAAAATGGCGTACATTCTGCCATCCGCAGCATAGCCTATGTAGCCAATAGGGGCCTCGCCAAATTGATTGTGGCGGCGCCCGTCTGATATTCGTTCGCGGACGTAAGAGCGCAGGCGCCACGTACCAATAACCGGAGAACCCGGCAGAGGTTTTCCGAGCCTCACCGACGCCAAGATTTCGTTGCCAGCGGTCAAATTCTCCTCCTAGGTCAAACTGGTTCCTAAGCACGACGGAAATGGCCAGTCCGTTCTAGACGCTCGCCTCATAGAGCGCTCAGATGGTCGACCCTTCTTCGGTAGCCGGCGATACGACGAACGTTCAGAACCAGCCCAGAATGCACAGTTGCGATCTTCGTTGGAGGTGATTTGATCGAACGCGACAATATCGGCGAGCTGCGATGCTCCAGAAAACGGCCCGTGAGTTGTCGACACACGCGCCGGTGTCTCTTTATGGCGTGCCGCCACTGGGCCCATCCTCGAACTCCAGACAGATCCTTGCACGTCGAAATTTCCTCCGCCCGAAGTCAAGCCGTGCTCGGCTCCACCCGCAACATCGGTTCTACTATTAGGTCGAGGTCGATCATTATACCTTGTCGCCCGTTGTCCAAATTTCTCAGCACGACTGACTAAGAAGACACAAACCCTTACCAGGTAGGGCTCTCGCGCGTGTGCGGCTTCGAGGTGGCTGACAAGCTTCAAAGTCAGCGACGCCGCTTGTCTGATAACATACGTCTACTCTTTGCGAGCCTACCAGATCTTGTCCTGCCGTTCTCGGCATACGATGTGCTACTTCAGAACCATAGTATCTCAGCAACCTACCGCTGCGGCCTGAGACTGCAGACCGTGTTCGATAGCGGTCTCACAGCAACAGCAGCGATGGGTTCCTTCGCCAAACTAGCCGCCTAGTGCAAAATCTGTATCCGAAGGAACGAACTTAGAGAGAGGATCGGGATGTGAGATCAGTTGTCATTGCGGTCGCAGTAACCGGATCGGTTCCACAGAAGCGCGACAATCCCGCCTTGCCGGTGACAGCGGCCGAGCAAATCGAGGCGACACACGCGGCTTTTGAAGCTGGCGCCTCGTTAGTCCATATTCACGTTCGCAATGCGGATGGAAGCCCCTCCTCAGATCCGGACCTCTTCGCTCGGGTACAGGAAGGTGTTAAGCGGCACTGCCCGGGGATAATCATCCAATTTTCGACGGGCGGCCGTGGTCGTGACCCGAGCGCGCGCGGAAGCGCTCTTTATCTCAAGCCGGACATGGGTTCGCTCTCGACTGGTTCGATAAACTTCCCAATGTCTGTGTATGAGAATTCTGCTGCATTGGTCCGAGATCTAGCGAAGCAGATGCGGGAATGTGACGTGAGACCGGAATTGGAACTGTTCGATTTGTCTCACATTCATGGTGCACGTCGGCTGGTTGATGAAGGACTAATTGATGACCACCCGCATGTTCAGTTCGTCATGGGCATTCAGAACGCTATGCCTGCAGATGAACATTTGCTTGACATCCTTTTGGGCGAGCTCAGACGAATTCTGCCCAACGCAACTTGGACAGCAGCGGGGATTGGCCGTCACCAGAACTCGGTAATGAACTGGGCATTGGCCCGCGGCGCCGACGCGATCCGCACCGGTCTGGAAGACAATATTCGCGTCACCAAAACGCAACTTGCTAAAAGCAACGCAGAGCTCGTCCAGATCGCAGTCGGTATTTGTGCGCGACACAATGCGCAGCCTGCTACTCCGCAGGAGGCGAGAGCGGCATTTGGCTTGTCTAACCAGTGCAGCCCAAAAGGCCCTCAATGAAAAGAGCCTCAAGCAAGCATGGACGGACTAAGATGCAGTGGTCCTCCCTCTGGATACAATGCGATCCGGACGGAATTTCCCGAGCGCGCGAAACCTGGGTATTGTTGGACGCGCGTCACCCGTTCCGGTTGCACAGTTTGCTATGGCCGCAAAGGCATGTATCTTGGAAGATGCGCCGTAGCTCCGGCCAGATCCGCCTGGGAATACTCGCCCGTGAGGAGCAGACCCTAGCCGTGCATTCGTTTGCATCCTGTGATGCTCGCATGCAGGTTTGCAAGGATCTCAACCTGGCACGCCGCGCAGGTTTGACTTGGCCGTTGCCGCCCGAGTTCAATGATGAGGTCCGGCTTGAGAACCGCCTGTTTCCGTCGCCGTCCTATCTACCCAGCGATGAGCGCCCGCAGCCAGATTGGTCGCTCGTTCATCGCGAGCTGGGGCGGAGGAACGTCACGTTGACGCTGTTGTGGGAGGAGTATTGCGACTCCAAGTCCGATAGTTTCAGCTATTCGTGTTATGTTGCGGCCAGATTTATGTTGTCGCTGCTGGAGTGAGCCAAGGATTTCGTCAACCTCCTCGGCTCGCTCCGCAACATAAGAGTGTAACCTTTCGGCCTACCTTTCAATTACCCATAACTTTGACCACTCGGCCTGATTTGCTGATCGGCGAAATCTTGAGTCGAAAGAATCACTTGTGGTTCCTTGCTGAGCACCTGATTCGCGAGGGGGTGCTCGATGGGGCTGACATTAAGGGATCGATCGGCAAGAGGCCGGTTGCGATCCTTGGAGGGTGAATGTTGGATTGATCGAGAGACTAGTGGATGCGAGTTTAGGGACGCGCGGCTCGGCGACAGATTCCGTAAACTGCTCACGCAGATTGGAAGCGCCATGGGACAAAGCATTCCGCTCGTCTGCCAGGATTGGGCGAATACCAAGGCAGCCTACCGCTTCTTCTCTAATGACCGGGTCAGCGAAGCGGACATTCTGGCCGGCCATTTCCAATCGACAAGTGATCGCGCCGCAGCCACTGAAGGTCTCGTTCTTGTGCTGCACGACACAACCGGGTTTAGCTGTCAGCGCGAAAATTCCGAAGCGATCGGCATCACCAAGAGCATAAACAGTGGACGGGATAAGGCGGGTCGCCTCAGATCGCACACGGTTTGCGGCATCCTGATGCATTCGAGCCTCGCAGTTACAATCGAGGGTGTGCCGCTGGGGTTGGCGGCCGTTAAGTTCTGGACCCGGAAGAAATTCAAGGGGACGGCAGCGCTTAAAAAGAAGATCAATCCGACCCGGATTCCCATCGAGAAAAAGGAAAGCGTCCGGTGGTTGGAAAATCTCAAGCAGTCTACGCAACTCTTGGATCATCCGGGACGATGCATCCATATTGCTGATCGCGAAAGTGACATATACGAGCTCTTCTGCGCAGCACAGGAGATCGGAACTCTTTTTCTGATCAGAACCTGCGTCGACCGCTTGGCTGGAGATGGGGATCACACGATCGCGGACGAAATGGACGAGGTCGCCGTCAAAGGGCTCCATCGCATCGAAGTCAGAAATAGCAACGGCGATCCCGACAAGGCCGTTCTTGAGCTCAGGTATCGCAAGATTCGCGTCCTGCCGCCGATCGGAAAGCAGAAGCGCTATCCCGCGCTGACCTTGACGGTGATCCATGCCGAAGAGCGCGGAACGCCGAAGAACAGAAAGAAGATCGACTGGAAGCTGATCACCGACCTGTCTGTTGGTTCCCGCACCGACGCCATTGAGAAACTTGAATGGTATGCTTTGAGATGGAAGATCGAGGTGTTCCACAAGATCCTCAAATCGGGCTGCAAAGCCGAGGAGTCAAAGCTCAGGACCGCCCAGCGTCTCACCAATTTGATCTCGCTCTTTTGCATCCTGAGTTGGCGGGTCTTCTGGATAACGATGCTCAACCGTTCCGCCCCAGACACGCCGCCAACCCTCGCGTTGACTGCGACTGAAATCGGCGTGCTCGATCGCCTCGTCAACGACAAACCAAGAGCAAGACGGAAAACGCTCTCGCACTATCTGATCAAGATCGCCCGGCTCGGCGGTTA
>NZ_VSTH01000022.1:0-30309 GCF_008123965.1 Bradyrhizobium hipponense
TGCTTTAATGGTTGCTACAGATCTCCCAAAAACCAAAACGCCCCTGGTTTTCCAGGGGCGTTTTTCGTTCGCGGCCGAAACGGCCGGATCAATCCTTTTTGAGGAAGCCCGAAAACTTCTTCTGGAAGCGCGAGACGCGGCCGCCGCGATCCATCAGCTGGGCGTTGCCGCCGGTCCACGCCGGGTGCGACTTCGGGTCGATGTCGAGGTTCAGCGTGTCGCCTTCCTTGCCCCAGGTGGAGCGGGTCAGGTACTCGGTTCCGTCCGTCATCACGACCTTAATCGTATGATAATTCGGATGA
This sequence comes from Bradyrhizobium hipponense, assembly GCF_008123965.1. GTDB lineage: Bacteria > Pseudomonadota > Alphaproteobacteria > Rhizobiales > Xanthobacteraceae > Bradyrhizobium > Bradyrhizobium hipponense. Next base: position 303 of record NZ_VSTH01000022.1, read on the forward strand.
ATTTCGGTTTTCATGGCAATTCGCCGGCGCCCGGCGCCTCTCGCTTGGGTGATGATCGATGACGGATTTGGGCGGCTCTATACCCCAGGGGGGACCTTAAAACAAGCCATTGCCGGAACAGGAGAACCGGGCCGTCCCCTAAGGGACATCCCGGATTTGCCACTCCCCCTGCACCGGCCTATGTGGAGACGACTTGTCCCCTTGGGTCCGATCTCATGAGCGCAGTGGAACGGCTTGACGACCAGTACCGCGACAAGGGCGAAAACGTGCCCGCGGTCGAGATTGGAGCCGAGCTGATCGAGGCGCCGGCGAAGAGCCGTGCCCGGCTGCGGCCGCTGCTGGCGCTCGCGCCTTATGTGGCGCGTTATCGCGGCCGCGCGGCGCTCGCCTTCGTCGCGCTGACGATCGCCGCGCTGACGACACTGCTGGTGCCGATCGCGGTCCGGCGCATGATCGATTTCGGCCTGACGCCAGAAGGCATCGAGCTGATCAACAGCTACTTCTCGGTGATGATCGCTGTCGTCGCCGTGCTCGCGCTGGCCAGTGCCGCGCGCTACTACCTCGTTATGACGATCGGCGAGCGTATCGTCGCCGACCTGCGGCGCGACGTCTTCGTCCATCTCTTGTCGCTGTCGCCGGCCTTCTTCGATTCCGCGCGCAGCGGCGAGCTGGTGTCGCGGCTCACCGCCGACACCACCCAGATCAAATCCGCCGTCGGCGCCTCCGTCTCGATCGCGCTGCGCAATCTGATGATGTTCTTCGGCGCCGCGGCGATGATGGTGATCACGAGCCCGCGTCTCTCCGGCTTCGTGCTGCTCGCCATTCCCCTGATCGTGCTGCCGCTGGTCGCGTTCGGGCGCTGGGTGCGGCGTCTGTCGCGCAATGCGCAGGATACGCTCGCCGAGGCTTCGGCCTATGCAGGCGAGCTGGTCGGTGCGATCCGCACCGTGCAGGCCTATACCAGCGAGGGGCTGGCCGCAAAGCGCTTCGGCGGCGAGGTCGAGCAGGCCTACGAGGCCGCGCGCACGTCGACCCAGGCGCGCGCGGTGCTCACCGCCATCATCATCTTCATCGTGTTCGCAAGCGTGGTCGCGATCCTCTGGATCGGCTCCCATGACGTGCTGACCGGCACCATCACGCCGGGCCGGCTCGGCCAGTTCGTGCTCTATGCGGCCTTCGCGGCGGCCGGTCTCGGCCAGCTCAGCGAAGTCTGGGGCGAGGTCTCGGCCGCCTCGGGTGCCGCCGAGCGCCTATTCGAGATCCTGCATGTCGAGCCGGAGATTGCCGCGCCCGCAACACCGCGTGCGCTGCCGGTGCCGGCGCGCGGCGAGGTCGGCTTCGATCAGGTCAGTTTCGCCTATCCGGCGCGGCCCGACGTCAATGTGCTCGACGCCGTCTCGTTCAGCGTGCGTCCCGGCGAGAAGGTCGCGATCGTCGGTCCGTCCGGCGCCGGCAAGAGCACGCTGTTTCATCTGCTGCTGCGCTTCTACGATTCGCGAGGCGGCGCCATTTCGCTCGACGGCGTGCCGGTCAGATCGGCCGATCCGCGCGACTTCCGTGCCCGCATCGCGCTGGTGCCGCAGGAATCGACCGTGTTCGCCGCGAGCGCCCGCGAGAACATCCGCTTCGGCCGGCCCGATGCGACCGACGCCGAGGTCGAGCGCGCCGCCGAGCTCGCACACGCCGCCGAGTTCATCCGTCGCATGCCGGAAGGTTTTGAGACCCCGCTCGGCGAGCGCGGCGTGACGCTGTCAGGCGGGCAGCGCCAGCGCATCGCGATCGCGCGCGCGATCCTGCGCGATGCGCCGCTGCTGCTGCTGGATGAAGCGACCTCCGCGCTCGACGCCGAAAGCGAGACGCTGGTGCAGACCGCGCTCGAAGAGCTGATGCGCCACCGCACCACGCTGGTGATCGCCCACCGCCTCGCCACCGTCTTGTCCTGCGACCGCATCCTGGTGATGGACCAGGGCCGGATCGTCGAACAGGGCACGCATGCGGAGCTGGTGGCGGTGAACGGGCTCTATGCTCGGCTCGCGAGGCTGCAGTTCGAGGGCGCGTGAGGCGGTCCAAATACAGTGTCGTCCCGGCGGAAGGCCGGGACCCATAACCACAGGCCGTGGTTTGGCGAAGACTCGTCGTTCGGTACTTCGATGGTCTGCAATCGATAGATTCCGCGGTATGGGTCCCGGCCCCCCGTGCGCAATTGCGCACCAGGCCGGGACGACACTGGGAGAGATCAGCGCACCTGCCTCACGGCTTCCATTCCATCTTCAGCACCGGCCGTCCCGAGGTTGGGTTCACGTCATCGCCGGCCTGCGCAAAGCCGTTGCGCTCGTAGAAGCGGATGGCGCGGGAATTGTCTTTGTTGACGAGGAGCGTGACGCCTGTCGGTGACAGGCGCTTGGCCTCATCCACCAGCAGCCGTGCTGCGTCCGAGCCCCAGTGGGCGGGATCGACCACGAGCTGGTCGAGATAGCCTTCGCCGTCGATGGTGACGAAGCCGGTCAGCGCGCCGTCCTCTTCGGCGACGACGATCGAGGCCTTCGGCACCAGATCCTTGCGCCAGCGCTCGCGCCACCAGTCCAGCCGCGCCGCGAAGTCGATCTGCGGATAGGCCTGCTGCCAGGTGCGATGCCAGAGGTCGATGGAGGCTGCTTCGTCCTCGGGGCGGTAGGGGCGGAGGTGGAGGGCGCTCACTACCGCTCCGTCAGCTTCAGCTCGATGCGGCGGTTGCGCTTGTAGGCTTCCTCCGTGTTGCCGGTGTCGAGCGGCTGGAATTCACCGAAGCCGGCCGCGACCAGGCGCTGGGCCGGCACGCCGAGCGAGATCAGATATTGCACCACCGAGATCGAGCGGGCCGCGGACAGGTCCCAGTTCGACTTGAAGTTTGCGCCGCTGACCGGGCGCACGTCGGTATGGCCGTCGACGCGGAGCACCCAGGCGATCTCGTTCGGGATCTTCTTGTCGAGCTCGATTAGCGCGGTCGCCAACGTGTCGAGCTCGGCGCGGCCCTCTGGCAACAGCACCGCCTGTCCGGTATCGAAGAACACCTCGGACTGGAACACGAAGCGGTCGCCGACGATGCGGATGTCGGGACGGTTGCCGAGGATGGCGCGCAGGCGGCCGAAGAATTCCGAGCGGTAGCGCGACAATTCCTGCACGCGCTGCGCCAGTGCGACATTCAGGCGCGAGCCGAGATCGGCAATGCGGTTTTGCGATTCCTTGTCGCGCTTCTCGGAAGCGTCGAGCGCTTCTTCCAGCGCCGCCAATTGCCGCCGCAGCGCGCTGATCTGCTGGTTCAGCACCTCGATCTGCGCCAGCGCCCGTGCCGAGACCGCCTTCTCCGAGTCGAGCGCCTTGCCGAGCTCGGTGGTCTTGCCCTGCGCGTCGTTGCCGGCGCTGGCAAGGCCCTCATAGAGGCCCTTGATGCGGTCGCGCTCGGTCTCGGCCGAGGCGAGGCCGGCTTTGAGCTGCGAGACCTGATCGTCAAGGCTGAGCTTGCCGAGCTTCTCCAGCGACAATAGCTCGTTGAGCTGCGCGATTTTGGCGTTGAGCTGCTCCAGCGCCTTGTCCTTGCCGGTGACCTCCTGCGACAGGAAGAACTGCACGACCAGGAATACCGACAGCAGGAACACGATCGACAGCACCAGCGTCGACAGCGCGTCGACGAATCCGGGCCAGTAGTTGAAGGAGGTATCGCCGCGGCGGCCTCGGGCTAGAGCCATTTACTTCTCCGCTTCTTTCGTGTGCGGCACGCTGTGTCGCTAACTCTTCTCCGGCTGGCGCGCGATGCGCTCCAGCAGGCGCCGGATCTCGCGGTTCTGCTCGCCCTGGCCGTCGGCCCATTCGCGGATCATCTGCTGCTCGGTGCGCATGTGCGAGACCAGCGCCTGGATCGCTTCGGCAAGGCTCGCCATCGCCGCCGTCGTGCCCCGGTTGGCGCTGCCTTCCTCGATCACGGTGCGCAGCCGCTCGACGGTCGCCTGAATCTCGCCGCTGGCGACGCCCCCGCCGGCGGCTCCGGCAACCTCGCCGCTGCCGTATTCGCGCACGGTGGTGGCGAGCCAGTCCTCGAGGTCGGTGTAGAAGCGATTCTGCGCCTGGCTCGATTGCAGGTCGAGGAAACCGAGGATCAGCGAGCCGGCGAGACCGAACAGCGAGCTGGAGAACGAGATGCCCATGCCGCCGAGCGGGGCGGCCAGCCCCTCCTTCAACGTGTCGAACAGCGCACCGGAATCGCCCCCGACCTTGAGCCCGTCGATCACCTTGCCGACCGAGCCGACCGTCTCGATCAGGCCCCAGAAGGTGCCGAGCAGGCCGAGAAAGACCAGGAGGCCGGTCATGTAGCGCGAGATGTCGCGGGCCTCGTCGAGGCGGGTCGCGATCGAATCGAGCAGGTGCCGCATGGTCGTCTGGGTGATGCTCATCCGCCCCGAACGTTCGCCGCCGAGGATCGCCGCCATCGGCGCCAGCAGCTTGGGGTGCCGGGCCGGCGCCAGGCCGGGATCGGCAATGCGGAAATTGTTGACCCAGGAGACCTCGGGATAGAGCCGGATGACCTGACGGAAGGCCAGCACGATGCCGATGAACAGCACCGCCCCGATCAGGGCGTTGAGGCCGGGATTGGCGAAGAAGGCCTGGATGATCTGCTTGTAGAGCACCACGCTCACCAGCGCGCACAGCACCAGGAAAACCAGCATCCGGACCAGGAAGACGCTGGGTGAGGATAGTTTTGTGTACTCGATATCGATGGAGGAGCGAGGCGAGGTGCCAGGCGGCATGTCCGGTATCATCCGTTACGAAGCTTGCTTGCAGTGCGCACTATGGCACAGCGCCGGCCCAAAAAAAGCGCCGGATGCGCCGATTTCGCGGCGGGGCAGGGAACCGAATGCCGAAACCGCGCCTTGATAGCTGCGTATTTTGCAAAACTTCGGCATTCCACTGGCTTGGGTCGGAATTTTTGCATGGCGATGCATCTCGGGGGACTGCCCGTCATTCCGCTTCGGCTCGCGGTCCTGGCAGCGCTCGCCCTGATGGTTCAACGGCGCAGCCGCGCGCGAGCGAGGCGTTCAACGCGCGGCACGGGCTGATCGGCGGGCTTGCGGGGCCGCCGGGTTACCGCGCCTCCCAATCCCGATCAGCACGTCTTTCCGTTTGTCCCCAAAGACGTCATGGCCAAGGGAGCGGTCGCATGAGAGCTTTCTCCGCAAGTAGCTTCATGGCACGGGCGGGGTCCCTCTGCACTCACGCGTGTCCCGGCTAACCTTGGTCACGGCGCTCCGCGGCCGGCGCCTGGGCGTTGAGGAGATTGGACAGGGCAGTCACGAGCTGCGCCGGCGCGAAAGGCTTGGTCAACAGAACGCTGTTCGGTACACCCTTGGAGGCCCAGTCCTCTGCGTGCGTCCCCGTCATATAGATAACGGGCATCGACGGGTCGATTTCCCGGGAGCGCTGGGCCACGTCCCATCCGTTGCGCCGCCCGACCAGATTAATGTCGGTGATGATCGCCCGATAATGAGTCTCGTTGGCTTGAAGAAGCTCAATCGCTTCTTCGCCCGAACCGGTGAGGGCCGACTGAAAACCGCCGTCCGAAAGAGCGTCTTCGATCATCGCCTGAATGAGCCGGTCATCCTCGACGACCAGAACCGCAACAGCATCATCCACGTCCCGTTCTCCCCTGCTGCATCGTTGCAGTCCTGCGGCGAGGTAAGTGACTGGAGACGCGAACAGTTCCGCGAAATGTTCAAAAGTGCTCTTAAGGCAGTGAAGCGCCGCGGACCGGCCCCACAGCTGGAATATCGTTCGTTGCGATCTTCCGTCGCAGCACGCGGTGATGGAACCCGACTCACAATCTGGTGAGTCCTGAAAATAGGCCTGATCTCAGACTGATAGGCTGTGTGACATTGAGCCGCCCACTTAATGCGTTGCGCCGCAGCAAGACCAATCTATGTTCGCGCCAGCCGCGCGAATTGCCCAGAATGGGCTCGCGCGGAGCGTGATCAGTTTCAACAACATCGGGGCACCCCATTTCATGTCTGGACTTCGTGCGCGATCGGCATGCGTTGCAATGATGCTCGCGGCCTTTGCGCCGCTGCTGGCGGGCTGCGATGAATCCAGCTCGGCCATCTCTGCCGCCCCGCCTGCCGACCCTGATGTCAGCATTGTCGTCGTCAAGCCGCAGTCGCGCGCCGTGGTGCGCGAACTGCCGGGGCGCATCGCGCCGACGCGCGTCTCCGAGGTGCGCCCGCGCGTTTCCGGCATCGTGGTCGAGCGCCTGTTCCGCCAGGGCAGCGAGGTGAAGGCGGGCGACGCGCTCTATCGTATCGACCCGCGCCCGTTCGAGGTCGAGGTGATGGCGAACGAGGCCGCGGTTGCCAAGGCCGAGGCCGCATTCATGCAGGCCAGGCAGCAGGCGCACCGCATCGCGACGCTCACGAAAGATCGTGCCGCCCCGGAAGCCGAGAACGAGAAGGCGATCGCGGCCGAGCGTCAGGCCTATGCCGAGGTCGAGGGCCGCAAGGCCGACCTTGCGCGTGCCAAGCTCAACCTCGACTACGCCACCGTACGCGCGCCGATCGACGGCGTCGTCGGCGCGGCGCTGGTCAGCGAGGGCGCGCTCGCGGTGCAGAACGAGACCAATCTCGCCACCATCCAGCAGCTCGATCCAATCTATGCCGATTTCACCCAGTCGGTGACCGAGCTCAACCAACTCCGCCGCGCCTTCGAGAGCGGCGACCTCGAGCGCATCGCCGCCGATGCCGCCAAGGTGCGCCTCGTGCTCGACGACAACACCCTCTATTCGCTCGACGGCAAGCTCCTGTTCTCCGATGCCAAGGTCGACGCCCATACCGGGCAGGTGACGCTGCGCGGCGAGTTTCCCAATCCCAAGCGTGAGCTCTTGCCGGGCATGTACGTCCGCGTGCGGATCGACCAGGGCCTCGATTCCGATGCCATCGCGGTGCCGCAACAGGCGGTTCAGCGCAATGGCGGCGGCGGCAGCGAGGTGTTCGTCGTCAAGGACGATAACCGCATTGCCGTGCTGCCGGTGCGTACCGGCTCGGTGCAGGACGGAATCTGGTTCGTCACCGAGGGCCTGAAGGCCGGCGACAAGGTCGTGGTCGAAGGCTTCCAGAAGTTCGCCGCCGGCGACAAGGTCAAGCCGCAATCCTGGTCCGAGGCGGACGCGACCGCGGACAACCGGCACGCCCAGAAGCTCACCCGGTAGCGCCCCATGGCGAGCTTTTTCATCGACAGGCCGATCTTCGCCTGGGTCGTCGCCCTATTCGTCTGCCTGGTCGGCGCGATCGCGATCCCGCTGTTGCCGATCGCGCAATACCCGATCATCGCGCCGCCCTCGATCTCGATCTCGACCAGCTATCCCGGCGCCTCGCCCGAAAACCTCTACAACAGCGTCACGCGCCTGATCGAGGAGGAGCTCAACGGCGCCTCCGGCATCCTTAACTTCGAATCAACCAGCGACTCGCTCGGCCAGGTCGAGATCATCGCCAATTTCGTGCCGGGCACCGACACGAGCGCAGCTTCCGTCGAAGTGCAGAACCGCATCAAACGCGTCGAAGCGCGCCTGCCGCGCGCCGTGATCCAGCAAGGCATCCTGATCGAGGAAGCTTCCAGCGCGGTGCTCCAGATTATCACGCTGAATTCGACCGACGGCAGTCTCGACGAGGTCGGCCTCGGCGATTTCATGATCCGCAACGTGCTCGGCGAGATCCGCCGCATCCCCGGCGTCGGCCGCGCCACGCTTTATTCGACCGAACGTTCGCTGCGGGTCTGGGTCGATCCGGCCAAGCTGGTCGGCTATGGAATGACTGCGGACGACGTCAACAAGGCGATCGCGGCGCAGAACGCGCAGGTCGCCTCGGGCAGCATCGGCGCCGAGCCGTCGACTGCAACCCAGCGCACCTCTTCGCTGGTCCTGGTCAAGGGCCAGCTCTCTTCCCCCGATGAATTCGGCGCCATCATCCTGCGCGCCAATGCCGATGGTTCGACCGTGCGCCTTCGCGATGTCGCGCGGATCGAGGTCGGCGGTCTCAGCTACCAGTTCAACACCCGCCTCGACGGCAAGCCGACCGCCGGCCTTTCCGTGCTGATGTCGCCGACCGGCAATGCGCTGGCGACCGCGAGTGCGGTACAGGACAAGATGAAGGAGCTGTCGCGCTTCTTCCCGGCCAACATCACCTACGAGATTCCCTACAACATCACGCCGGTGGTCGAAGCCTCGATCAAGAAGGTGCTGTCGACGCTGGTGGAAGCCATCGTGCTGGTGTTCGTGGTGATGTTCCTGTTCCTCCAGAACATCCGCTACACCATCATTCCGACCATCGTGGTGCCGGTTGCACTCCTGGGCGCCTGCACGACGCTGCTCCTCGCCGGCTATTCCATCAACATGCTCTCGATGTTTGGCATGGTGCTCGCGGTCGGCATCCTCGTCGACGACGCCATCGTCGTGGTCGAGAACGTCGAACGCATCATGGCGGAGGAAGGCCTGCCGCCGAAGGAGGCGACACGGAAAGCCATGTCGCAGATCACCGGCGCCATCATCGGCATCACGCTGGTGCTGATGGCGGTGTTCGTGCCGATGGCGTTCTTCCCGGGCTCGGTCGGCATCATCTACCGCCAGTTCTCCGTGACCATGGTCGCCGCGATCGGCTTCTCCGCCTTCCTCGCGCTGTCGCTGACGCCGGCGCTATGCGCCACGCTGCTCAAGCCGGTCACTGCCGGCCATGGCCATGCCAGGAAAGGCTTGTTCGGTTGGTTCAACCGCGTGCTGGAAGGCGGCAAGGAGGGCTATTCCCGCACTGTCGGCTTTTCGCTCAAGCGCACGGGCCGGCTGATGCTGGTCTATGTCGCGCTGCTGGCCGGCCTGTCCTGGGCCTTCGTCAACTTGCCCGGCGGCTTCCTGCCCGTCGACGACCAGGGCTTCGTCACCACCGACGTGCAGACGCCGTCGGATTCGTCCTACGCCCGCACCGAGGCCGTGATCGAGAAGGTCGAGAAATATCTGGCGCAGCGGGCCGGCGTCGACAACGTCACCTTCCTCACCGGCTTCAGCTTCTCCGGCCAGGGCATGAACACCGCGCAGGCCTTCATTACGCTGAAGGACTGGTCGGAGCGCGGCCCGAAGGATTCGGCCGCCGCGATCGTCAATGACATCAACCGGGATCTGTCGTTGTCAATCCACGACGCCAAGATCTCCGCGCTACAGCCGCCGCCGATCGACAATCTCGGCAATTCCTCGGGCTTCTCGTTCCGCCTCCAGGACCGCGGCCAGAAGGGTTATCCGGCCTTGATGCGCGCCGCTGACCAGTTGATCGCGGAAGCCAATGCGAGCTCCGTGCTTCAGAAGGTCTATATCGAGGGCCTGCCCGAGGCGGGCGTGGTCAATCTCGTGATCGACCGCGAGAAGGCCGGCGCCTTCGGCGTCACCTTCGAGGACATCAACAACACGATCTCGACCAATCTCGGCTCGAACTACATCAACGACTTCCCCAACCGCGGCCGCATGCAGCGCGTCGTGGTGCAGGCCGACGCCCGCGACCGCATGCGGACCGAGGACATCCTCAACTACAACGTCAAGAACAGCCGCGGTCAGCTGGTGCCGTTCTCGTCCTTCACCACGGTCGAATGGGCGCGCGGCCCAACGCAGATCGCCGGCTTCAACTATTATCCGGCGGTGCGCATCTCCGGCGAGGCCAAGCCCGGCTTCACTTCGGGCGACGCCATCGCCGAGATGGAGCGGCTCGCCGGCAAGCTGCCGCGTGGCTTCGGCTATGAATGGACCGGACAGTCGCTCCAGGAGAAACTGTCGGGCTCGCAGGCGCCGTTCCTGCTGGCGCTGTCGGTGTTCGTGGTGTTCCTGTGTCTGGCCGCGCTCTACGAGAGCTGGACCATTCCGCTCGCGGTGCTGCTCACGGTGCCGCTCGGCATCGTCGGTGCCGTCGTCGCGGCAATGCTGCGGGGCCTGCCCAACGACGTCTATTTCACCGTCGGCCTGATCACCATCATCGGCCTTGCGGCGAAAGACGCGATCCTGATCATCGAGTTTGCCAAGGATCTGCGGAAGGAAGGCAAGCCGCTGGTCGAAGCCACCATCGAAGCCTGCCGCCTGCGCTTCCGCCCCATCCTGATGACGGGCCTCGCGTTCATCTGCGGCGTTCTGCCGATGGCGATCGCCCACGGCGCCGGCGGCGCCAGCCAGCAATCGCTCGGCACCGTCGTGATGGGCGGCATGATCGCCGTGGTGATCCTGGCGCTGCTGATGGTGCCGGTGTTCTTCGTGTCGGTGCAGCGCGTGCTGGGCGGGGATCGGGAGAAGGTGGCGAAGGCGGAGGCGTATGGCCCGCCGGCGCCGGTGAAGCCGTAAGAGAGTCGTTCGATAACGGACGCACCGCTGTCTCACTCCCTCTCCCCGTTCTTACGGGGAGAGGGTGGGGTGACGGGCTGCTTCCGCAAGCTGGCTTTGTATTGCAATCAGCCGCCGCTTGCGCACGCCAGTGGAAACGGTCTCGTGTGCACGCACCGGAGTGCAGGTCGTGAATACGAGCGCAAACCGGCTGCACTGCCAGTCTGCGCCGAGCGCGGCGCTGGTGGGTGATGTCAGGTTGACCGACAGTAATGCCGCTATGCAGGCAAACATCACGTACGCCGCGATCAGCACCGCTCCCTTGTGGGTCCTTGGGTGGGAAATCATGGCCTTGGCTCCCGTACGATGGCCCCCTTGTGATCTAATTCGCATCCTGACCCACATTTTTCGCTGGTGGCCCGAAGGCGTGCGCGACTGCTGACACTGGATCAGCGCCGCAGACGGATTCGCGCACCGGAGCAAACAGCATCTTTATTCGATCACCTCGCCGGCACGAGGCGGGCAGCGTGGGCGGAATGTCAACGCTGAGCGCCTTGGCTGCCTTGAGATTGATGATCCGCTCAAACTTAGTTGGCAGATCAGCGGGCTTCGCGTGCGGCAGCTGTTTGGGTTTGATCTTGATCAAGTTCAGCAGCGTCGCCGCCAGGATCATCATCAGGACGCCACCAACGCTGAGCGTGATCTGCATCGCCATCCCCTCGGAGATATCGAGCAGTGCCAGCAGGCTGGCGAGCGCAAGTAGAACGCCGAGGCAATAGATCGGCAACGAGTTCTTGCCACAGATGATCGCGCCGCGCATCACCGCCGTCGTCAGCCCTCGCCGATTGGGAGGCACGAGCCATGCCGCCAAAACCGCAAGGGCCAAAAAATGCAGCAGTCGTAATGGATCGAGATTTGATTTATCCATCGGGTAAAGCAGCTTCAACAGCGTCTGCGGAACTATTGCGTCCGGCGGTTGGATCTTCCAGCTCAATGCGATGATGAGGCTGAACACCAGATAGAGAACGGCAGGCACAAGCGCCGTGCGTGACGTCACCCACAGCCGCACTTTCTCGCCCTCGATCATCCACCACGCGCCAAGTACAACAAGCAGCTGCCAGGCCAGCGGATTGAAAGCCCAGTGGCCGTTCGGCCACGCCGGCACGGTCCAGCCGAACACATGCACCAGGGCATAAAGGGCCAGTGAGGCGCCAAGCGTCACGTTCGGCAGTCGCAGCAGCAGCCACAGCAACGGCGCGAACAAGAGATGAAGAAGCACGAAGATCGGCAACACGTCGGTGTTGACCGGACAGTATTGCAGGATTGCCGCGTGAACGAGCGTCGCGCCCGGCTGGTCCAACAGAATGCGCGTATTGCTCGCGTCAGCGAGACGGTCCCCGCCTGCGAGGTACACCAAGATCGCGCAGGCGAGCGTGAGCAGCAGAAATGCGGCATAAATATCCCAGCTTCGCCGCAGCGTCCGGCTGATCACGCCTGTCCAGCCCTCGCAGCGCCATGCCTTGCTGTAGGCCAGTGCGCAGGTCACACCCGAGACGAACATGAACACTTCCGCGGCATCGCTGAAGCCGTAGTTGCGCAGCGTCAGCCAACTTCCGATGTTGTTGGGGACATGGTCGAGAAAGATGCACCAGAGCGCGATGCCGCGGCAGGCATCAATGCGCAGATCGCGGCCCTGGCCTTTCAGCTCCGGCAGCTCGCCGATCAATAGCTTTGGGGTCGCAATTCGATCGTGCATCTGGTTGCCCCATCCGGCGTGCGAGCACGCTTGGGACCGAATTTGATAAAAACATCGCCGCCGCACTGCCGGATTGTGACAGCGCCGCAGTCTAGAGCTGCTTCACGCCGAACCCGGTCACGAAAGCTATTGCGATAACGATTATATGGCGGCGCTTGGTAGAAGCTCCTAGCGCGTAAGGCGGTCCGGCGGTCCGTTGACGATCATCGTTCAACGGCACAGCGCGTCAATCAGCCGGATGTCCACACAGAGAGGTTCCTAGGTCCTATGATCAAGGTACCGTACAGGTTTCGGACATCCGTCAGCCACATCAGGGACATTTCACCATTGCGCATAGTCGAAGGAGACTCTGAGCCCCGCGGCTCTCGTGGTCCGCGTTCGCTTTTTCGGTGTACTGCTGTGAGGTGATTACAATTACAGCACGCAACGGCATTCGGCTCCTACCTTGAGGACCTGCCGGTGAACCGCTGGTTGGGCCAAGGATGGAGGATGGACGGTTTCGAGAGCCAGTCTTCCGCAAGCCTCTTCCTCGCCAAAGACCCGAAAGTGGGTGTATGATTTTCTTTTTAATTGGATCTCCGTGCAATTGGATGACGGAGAGTTTTTCATGAAAGTTCTTATTGTCGACGACCATGCATTGATTCGCGACGCGTTGCACGCTGTCCTGAAGCAACTGAAGCGAGAAGCCGTCATATTTGAAGCTTCGAACAGCCGTCAGGCAATGCAAATAGTCGAGGAACATCCCGACATAAGCCTCACTTTGCTGGATATCAATTTGCCTGATCGAGATGGCTTCTCTGTCCTCCGCGAACTGCGAGACCGCTATCCGACCGTTGCGATCATCATTCTTTCGTCCTCGGATGATCAAGACACAGTCAAGCGCGCTTTCAAACTTGGCGCTCTGGGTTTCATCCCGAAAACTACCGAACGTGAGGTCATGCTCAACGCCATTAAGTTAGTATTCTCCGGCGGCATTTACATTCCCTCGGAAATTCTGGAGGAAACAACATCTCCGCAGCTTACAAATAAGCCAGCGGTGCACGATTCTCTTAAGGGTCTCGGGTTGACCGATCGGCAGATTGAAGTGCTTGGGCTCCTGATGAAGGGAAAAAGCAACAAGTCCATTGCCAATACCTTGAATATGGCAGTGCCGACAGTGAAGAACCACATCACGGTCGTTCTCAAGGCGCTCAATGTAACTAGCCGCACCGAGGCAGTAATAAAAGTCGGAAAACTGGGCTGGGAGTTGCCGCCGAAATCTGAGTCATGAAGCCGCCCCGGTGTCTCTCCTGTTGTCATGATCCCTAAATAACTCGTGCATGACAGCGCGGAGCCGCATTGGGTCGACCGGCTTGTGCAGCAGACTGTATCCTCTATCGTTAGCGTCACGTAATGGTTCAGGTGCCGTATCGCCGCTGATAAGAATGGCTGGAATTGATGAGCCCAACGCCGCATTAATTTGTTCGATTGCCCGGATCCCGGTGGTTCCGCTCGCAAGATGATAATCCGAGATTATAAGATCGGGGCGTTGTTGGTGCTCAGCAAGTCGGACAAGTGCAGCTTCGTCGGATCCGGCGGTAAGGACGGAGTATCCCCAGTTGCTTAGCAATCCGGCTGTTCCTTGCTGCACCATTGGCGCATCGGCAATAACAAGAACTACCCTGCCTTCGACCGCAAAGGCCGTAGGGCGAGGTGAGTCGACGGGCTCGGCGGACGTGGCGCATTCATCGGCCTTCGGAACCAGGATTGCGAATCGCGAACCTCGGCCCACAGTCGAAGCCAAGTCAATTTGATGGTTGAGAAGTAGGCGAAGCCTGTCGACAATGGCCAGGCCGAGCCCCAGGCCGCCATACCGGTTCGGTTCTGGAGCCGGAACTCGAAAAAACTCGCCGAAGATATTCTGCTTCTGATCCTCAGGAATGCCAGGACCGCTATCCCATACTTCGATACGCAACATTTCACCGCGCCGACGACATCCGACGATGACCCCGCCCCGCAATGTATAGCGCACAGCATTGGATACCAGATTGAGCAGTATGCGTTCGAGCAGCATGGCGTCGCTCCGCACCCAGGCGTCGCTTCGCCTAACGCGTAGGCGCAAGCCTTTTTCTCGCGTCGCTCGATCAAACCTCGTCTCAATTGTTTGCAACAGACGTGCGATCGGGAATTCGGTAATTTTGGGGGTAAGGATCCCGGCATCGAGCCTGGAAATATCCAGGAGCGAGTTGAACATTTCATCCATTTCTTTGCGCGTTGCATCGATCTGCTCGATCGTCTTTGTCCTTTCACCCGATTTGAGCGGCGTGCGCAGCTGTGCAACGAACAGGCCTAGTGCATGTAGTGGCTGCCGCAAATCATGGCTCGCCATGGCAAAAAAGCGCGATTTTGCTGCATTGGCGAGCTCCAGCTGTTGCGTACGCTCTGCGACCTTCCGTTCGAGATCGATCTGCGCGCGGCGCAGACGTTCCTCCGCTTTCTTGCGCACCTCAACGTCGGCGCTCAGTAACAAGCTTGGAACGGTAATACTGATCAGGAACATCAGCACCAGTAGGAATGAAACGTTGAGATTCGCGGTCGTGAAGGGGCCGCCGCCCGTGAGCGTCCCCCAGATCGTCATGCCCGCAAGCACCAGTGCAACCGTTGCGGTGTCACGCGGACCGCGGCGCAGCGCCGCCCACAACATTGGCAGGATCGCAAGAAAACCCAGTGGATTTCGGCTCGGCGATTGCTCGATCAGGGGGCTGAAAGCAATGAGTCCAACAGCTGCCGCTGTTGCGAGGACGCCGACCGTCTCCAAAAATTCATTGCGGTCGAAGGCATAATCGTTGCTTGATGCCCAAAGCACGATAACCGGGGCAATGACCAGCGCGCCAGCCGCATCTCCCAGCCACCATGTGACCCAGGCGTCCGCGAAATTCGTCGGTTCGATGTACCCGGCGGTTGCCAGGCTGGTCAGCCCAATGCTGGCGCTGATCGGTGTCGCGATCACGAAGCAAATCAGAGCAAACTTCGCGACAGAATTTGGCGTCGAAAACGTATTGCATCCGCTCGACCATAGATTGATCAGGTACGCGCCAACAACCGCTTCAAGAGAGTTGCCGGTCGCAATCGCAATTGCGGTGGCAACGGAGCCGGCGGTCGTCGCATTGGCGATCACCGCCGCCGTGAAAATTGCGGGCCAAGTCCGATATCCCCACAACAGCACCGCCGCCAGCGCGACACCCGTCGGTGGCCAAATTGGCGTTGCACTGGGATGAATAGAGGCGAGAGCAAGGCCGCCTTTTGCCAGGGCGAAATAGATCACGCCAATTGCGACCAGACCACCGGCTTGGCCAATGCCTCGGCGGAACTTTATCTCCGGCGTTAATGATCGTGGATCGGACATCGTCGACGCCTAGACTAGGCAGTTGGATCGTCCACCATGACTGACCTTTTGGTCTCCTTGATAAAGATCAGAGATCGCTGGGCAATAGGGGCGCGCGGCATTTGTGGGCCGTTGCTTGTTACGCAGTAGCGGCCATTCTTTGCGCCAGTTCAGCATCGAGCTCCAGCAACAGCACGATGCCATCCTGATCGCTGCCGGATGAATGCAGCACGATCCGCGTGCACCCGCACCATAGGTGAAGCCCTGCTTGCCCACATAGGTTTGGCCCGGCCTGACGCACCGCTGCGCCATCGTATTCTGACGCTGATATGCCGAAATCTCCCCGCTGAATAAGACATTCTTCGAGAGCCCCTTGTCTTGTGGCCGCTTCAATTCGGTGGCCCGTGATCGATCTCGTGCTGCTTGTCAATGCAACTCCGATCGGCAGCGTCGGCGGCATCGCAGTCCGCTTGTAGGATTTCAGGACTTTGACCCGCGATCAGAAGCTGCTTCCGCATTTCAGCGAGGCGGGCGCGGCAGTATTCTCGATAGAGCAGGTCGAATATGGCGGGCATCGTTGCCCCCCGTCGTTGGACCATCACTACTGTAAGATATTTCCACCACGAATTTTCGGATGAGCTTAGCCCTGTCGGTGGCTGTCGGATGTGAGCCCATTCACAAGGCTGCGCCAATTCGAAACGCTCAAAGGGCGATAGGCTCACTTGCTTGCCGCTGTAAGAAAGGAGCAGGGCTCGTTACCTACAGTGTAATATAGCAGCCGTCTGTTGCGGCAATACTTCGTCAAACAACTCAAGGCTGCTGCCGCCAAGCCAAAAATCCAACCACAGCGCGAAATCACACACTACTGGCTGCAAGCACAATTGGGTTGCAACGCCGACTGAGACGCTAAAGGCATCGAGATCAATTGCGCCATCAAAGCTCGCAGCCATGCCGATGTGCGAATGCCGGCCTTGGCGACAGTGCGACTAGCCGCTCCTAGCTAGGTCCCTCCTTTCAAATGGAACTCGCCGTCGCGATCAGAAATCGGGAACGAAAGCCGTCCGCGAGCTTTAGAAATGTGAGACCGCCGCTCGCCGGTACCAACACGGCGCATGTCGCGGATAGCCAAAGGTCGCCGACCCGCTTTTCTCTGCAAGCGCTCGCGCAAGATAGCCAAAAGCGGCGGTCTCCGGTTCCATTCAAAATCGCCAGCCGCGCCCCGATCGGTTGCGGGGGAGTAGTGACGGCCTGCCGGTGGCGTTGTTGTTACCGAAGGCTCCGCCATGCGCAACCGCATCGAGATCGACTACGTACACAGCCGGGCCATCGTTCGAGAGATCGGCGAGAGGTTACGAGCGTCGCTGAAACCAGAGCCGGAACTACCGCCGAACCTTAGAACGCAAATCGATCGGCTCCGAGAATTGGAGGAGCAGTCTCCCTCAATCGTTCCCGGTGCCGAGCGTTGGGACAAAACTCGGCGTTGAGGCGTGGTCGATACTAGACGTTAAGGCGCGATCGATCGCTTGCTAGTTCCGACTAAAGCGACTCTCCATGGCCCGCAGGCGCCTATTGTTTTGCCGCACAAGCGCTGCGCACGCTCTTGGATGCCTCCATGACGACGAGACTGCTTGTGCAAAAGCAGCAGGCGCTGCGGCTTTTATCCGGGATCGAACCCAGGGGAGCGCACCCGCGCGGGTGTCCCCAGGAAGAATGCACGATCGTCGCGCGCATCGGATGGATCGTCGATTTGGCCCGCGCCGTGCCTTGCCCCTCACCCGGATTGCTTTTGCAATCCGACCTCTCCCCGCGGAAGGGCGGGGAGAGGTTAAGCCGCCTTCCGCAAAATCTTCACCAACTCGCCGTGCACGAACTCATTCCCGCACACGACATGCCCGGTGACCAGCGCATCGCCCGGCGTGTCGATGTCGCTGATCGTGCCGCCCGCTTCCCGCAGCATGATCTGGCCCGCGGCGATGTCCCAGGGTTGCAGATTGCGCTCCCAGTAGCCGTCGAGGCGGCCTGCGGCGACGAAGGCTAAATCGAGCGAGGCGGCGCCGAAGCGGCGCAGCCCTGCGACGCGGTCCTGGATCGCAGTCATCTCGCGGCGGAATTCCTCGTGATCGCCGCGGCCGATATGGGGCAGGCCGCAGGCCACCACGCATTCGTTGAGCTGGCGGCGGCCGGCGACGCGCAGGCGCTGGTCGTTGAGAAAGGCGCCCTTGCCGCGCTCGGCGATGTAGAGCTCGTCATTGGCCGGATTGTAGATCACGCCGGCGATAATCGTGCCTTCGCGCGAAAGGCCGATCGAGATCGCAAATTGCGGGATGCCGTGCAGGAAGTTGGTGGTGCCGTCGAGCGGATCGACGATCCAGGTGTGGCTCTTGTCGGGGCCTTCCCGGGTGCCGCCTTCCTCGCCGATGAAGCCGTAGCCGGGCCGCGCCTTGGCGAGGTCCTGGTAGAGGATCTCCTCGGCGCGCTTGTCGGCGAGCGAGACGAAATTGGCCGGGCCCTTCAGCGAGACCTGGAGATGCTCGATCTCGCCGAGATCGCGCTTGAGGCTGCGGCCAGCGCGGCGCGCGGCCTTGACCATGACGTTGATAGTGGCGGAATATAGCATGAGCTCTGGTCTGGATCGGGGGAAATGGCGCGCAATCGCGCCCGTTTGAGAGATGGGGTGCCCTGCGAGGGGCTTGACGTCAAGTCATTGCGTCAAGTCATTTGGTCCCGAGCCATTTCCGGGCGGCGGCCTCGGCCTTGGCCCGGTCGTCGGGCGACAAATCGGACAATTGCTTGTCGAGATCCGGATCGCCCTTGCCGGCGGTTTTGGCCACCAGGTGCCATTTGAAGCCCTCGACCTTGTCTATCGGGGTGCCCACGCCGTTGATCAGGACCCAGGCCAGCCGGTTCTGTGCGATAGCACTGCCTTGGCGGGACGCCTTGCGGAGCAATGCGACCGCCGCCGGCTGGTTCTTCGGCGTGCCGGTGCCGTTGAACAGCGCGATGGCGTATTCGACCTCGGCATCGACATTGTCGGTCAGCGTTGCCGCCTGGAGCAGCCGCACCGCCCTTTCGGGGTCCTTCGGCACGCCGGTGCCTTCCTTGTAGAACGTCGCCAGCGCGTATTGCGCCTCGGGCAGGCCGGCGTCGGCGCCCTGCCGCAGCAGCTCGGCGGAGCGCTTGACGTCCTGTGGCAGGGTCTGTCCATCGAGATAGAGCAGCGCGAGATTATAGGCCGCCTTGGGCTCGCCGAGCTTGGCGGCGGACGCCATCAGCTTGACCGCCTCGCCCTTGTCGACAGGGCCGCCGCGGCCGGACATACGCAGCATGGCGAGCGCGAACATCGCTTCGCGGTCGCCGGCGTCGGACGCGCGCTTGTACCACTGCGACGCCTTGGCGTAGTCGCGCCTGATGCCCATCGCGTTGGAGTAGAGCTCGCCAAGCATGGTCATCGCCTTGGCATCGCCGGCTTGCGCGCGGGCGGTGGCGAGCTCGAGCGCCGTCTTGTACTGGCCGCGCTGATAGGCGCCGTACACCAGGTCGACATTGGAATTGTCGGTGGGAGGCGCGGGGATCACGGTCGCAGCGGGCGCCGGGCTCGGCGAGGCCGATGGCTTTGGCGCGGCGTCCTTCTTCTTGGTGATGGTGTGCGGCTTGGTCGCGGGTTTTTCTTTGGCTTTTTCCTTGGCGGGCGCCGCGCTCGGCGTTGCCACCGGCGGGGTGATCTGAAGCTGCGCGGCAGCGGGCGCCGTCAGCAACAGCGTGGCCAGGATGGTGATGCGCGGGAGCTTCATGTCGGGCGCTAGCCATGCCCCACAGCGAGAGCCGCGTAAGCCTTCTTGATCGCGGCGTCGGCCTCGATCAGCGCGGCCTTGGCCCCGCGCGGATCAGCCCAGATGAAGTCGCCGACCAGCACGAAATCGGCGCCGCTGGCCGCGAAGTCATAGGCCTCCTCGAACGAGGTGGCAAAGCCGACGCAGGGCGGCTCGAACAGCTCGGCCCACCAATCCAGTCGCTCGGCAATCGCTTGCGCCGATGGCCGCTGTCCGGTCGCATCGGGCTCGCCGAACAACACATAGTCTGCGCCCATCTCGCCCGCCGCCATGGAGTCGTGGCGGGTCTCAAGACCGCCGACGCCGGCAATGCGATCGGGCTTGAGCGAGGGCATCGCCTCTTCCAGCGCGGCGATGCCGGAGAGGTGGGCGCCGTCGGCGCCGCCACGCGCGACGAGCTCGGCGTGGCCGTCGACGAGCAGCGCAGCTCCCGCGTTCTGCACGATCGGCGCCAGCGCCTTGATGCGCGAAATCATGCTGCGCTGGTCGGCGTCTTTCAACCGCACCAGTACGGCGGCGACGTCGGCCGATGCGAGCAGGCCTGGCAACTCGGCAAGAAGCGAAGCGGGATCGTCGACGATCGGCGTCGCGAGATAGAGGCGCGGCGCCGGACGCGGTGGAGGCGATTTGTTCGACAAGATCTAGGCCGCCTTCTGTTCCAGGCTGCTTTGCCATTCGCCCTTGGAGGCGAGCCCATTCATTCGCGCGCGATGACTGAAGGCGCGCTGCCCGGCCGCGACGTTCTCGGCCTTGCCCGACCATGCCTTCTGCGGCGCGGCTTGCAGCGCCCGGCCGTAGGAGAAGGTCAGGCCCCAGGGCAGCGGGCCGAGCTTGTGCATGGCGTTCAGATGCGCGGTCGCCTCCGCGTCGGACTGGCCACCGGAGAGGAAGGCGATGCCAGGCACCGCCGCCGGCACGCAGGCCTTGAGTAGCCGTATCGTCTTCTCCGCGACCTCCTCGACGGAGGCCTGCTTTGCGCATTTCTTGCCGGACACAGCCATGTTGGGCTTGAGCACCATGCCCTCGAGCGCGACGCGCTGCGCGCGCAATTCCTGAAATGTCTCGTTGAGCACGCGGTTCGTCACCTCAAAGCAGCGGTCGATGTCGTGATCGCCGTCCATCAGCACCTCCGGTTCGACGATCGGCACGATCTGCGCGGCCTGGCAAAGCGCGGCGTAGCGGGCCAGCGCATGGGCGTTGACGCTGATCGCGGTCATGGAGGGAATCCCGCTGCCGATATCGATCACCGCCCGCCATTTGGCGAAGCGCGCGCCGCGGTCGTAATATTTCTTCAGCCGCTCGGCGAGCTTGTCGAGCCCGACGGTGACGAGCTCGCCCGGGCACATCGGCAGAGGTTGCGTGCCCTCGTCGACCTTGATGCCGGGAATGGCGCCGCTCTGCTCGATCAGCTTGACCAGCGGCGTGCCGTCCTTTGCGTCCTGCCAGATCGTCTCGTCATAGAGAATGACGCCGGAGATGTACTGGCTCATGGCCTCCTTCGACCGGAACAGCATCTCGCGATAGTCACGGCGATTGCCTTCCGTCGATTCGACGCCGATCGCGTCGAACCGCTTCTTGATGGTGCCGGAGGATTCGTCGGCGGCAAGGATGCCCTTGCCGGGGGCGACCATGGCGGTCGCGATCCTGTTGAGCTCAGTCAGATTCATCGAGATGTCCTCCCAAAACGATTCTGCCCTTGCCCGTGAAAATAGACCGTTCTCGGGCAATTGCCGAGTTAACGTTCGTCGCAGGGGCGCCCGCTGTCATTCCGGGATGCGCCGAAAGGCGCAGGCCCGGAATCCATAACCCCAGGCCGTGGTTATGGATTCCGGGCTCACGCTCCGCGTGCCCCGGAATGACGGGAGGATGTGCTTGAGAACCTTACGCCACCTTCGGGTCGAGCTCGCCCTTGGCGTAGCGCTTGGCCATCTCAGTGGTGGTCAGGACCTTCTTGATCTTGGCGGCCTGGCCGGCGGTGTTGAACTCCTGGAGGCGCTGCTTGCACAGCTTGGTCATCGCCTCCATCGCCGGCTTCAGGTACTTGCGCGGATCGAACTCTTCCGGATTGTCCTTCAGGACCTTGCGGATCTGGCCGGTCATCGCCATGCGATTGTCGGTGTCGATATTGATCTTGCGCACGCCGTTCTTGATGCCGCGCTGGATCTCGGCGACCGGCACGCCCCAGGTCGGCTTCATCTTGCCGCCGTTGGCGTTGATGATCTCCTGGAGGTCCTGCGGCACCGAGGACGAGCCGTGCATCACCAGATGCATGTTCGGCAGCTTGCGGTGGATCTCCTCGATCACGTTCATGGCGAGGATGTCGCCGTCCGGCTTGCGGGTAAATTTGTAAGCACCGTGAGAAGTCCCCATTGCGATCGCCAGCGCATCAACCTTGGTCTCCTGGACGAACTTCACGGCTTCGTCCGGATTGGTGAGGAGCTGGTCGTGGCTGAGCTTGCCTTCGGCGCCATGGCCGTCTTCCTTGTCGCCCATGCCGGTCTCGAGCGAACCGAGCACGCCGAGCTCGCCCTCGACCGAAATGCCGCCGAGATGGGCCATGTCGGTCACGGTCTTGGTGACGCCGACATTGTAGCCCCAGTCGCCTGGGGTCTTGCCGTCAGCCTTGAGCGAGCCGTCCATCATCACCGAGGTGAAGCCAGCCTGGATCGCCGTCATGCAGGTCGCGGGCTCGTTGCCGTGGTCGAGATGCACGCAGACCGGGATGTGCGGATAGATCTCGGTCACCGCGTCCATCATGTGCTTGAGCATGACGTCATTGGCATAGGAGCGCGCACCGCGCGAGGCCTGGATGATGACGGGCGCGTCGACCTGGTTGGCGGCGTCCATGATCGCCAGCGCCTGCTCCATGTTGTTGATATTGAAGGCCGGTACGCCGTAATCGTTCTCCGCCGCATGGTCGAGCAATTGACGCAACGTGATCCGAGCCATCTGTCTTTTTCTCCCGTTTGGGCCTGCAGGCCCGCTAGCTACTCGCCGACCGACGACTTGACGCGCAAGACCTCGACGCCGGGCAGAGGCTTGCCTTCCATCCATTCAAGAAATGCGCCACCTGCGGTCGAGACATAGGTGAAATTGCCGGCCACACCGGCCTGGTTGAGGGCTGCGACGGTGTCGCCGCCGCCCGCAATCGAGATCAGCTTCTTGGCCTTGGTACGCTGGGCAGCATGCCTGGCGGCCGCGACCGTGCCGCGGTCGAAGGGCTGCAGCTCGAAGGCGCCGAGCGGCCCGTTCCAGACCAGCGTCGCCGCATCGTCGATCGCCGCATGGATGCGGGCGATCGATTGCGGGCCGACGTCGAGGATCATGCCGTCGGCCGGGATCGCGTCGAGGCCATAGGCGTGCGACGGCGCATTGGCGGCGAAATGATACGCGACGGTGGCGTCGACCGGCAGGATGATGGCGCAGTTCGCGGCGTCCGCCTTCTCCATGATGCGCAGAGCGGTTGCGGCGAGATCCTTCTCGGCCAGCGACTTGCCGATCCCGACGCCCTGGGCGTGCAGGAAGGTGTTGGCCATGCCGCCGCCGATCACCAGCGCGTCGACTTTGCTCACGAGGTTTTCGAGCAGGTCGATCTTGGTCGAGACCTTGGCGCCGCCGATGATCGCGATGACGGGTTTGGTCGGAGAACCCAGCGCCTTCTCCAGCGCGACGAGCTCGGCCTGCATGGTGCGGCCGGCATAGGCGGGCAGCTTGTGGCCGAGGCCCTCGGTCGAGGCGTGGGCGCGGTGTGCGGCGGAGAAGGCGTCATTGACCCAGATGTCGCCGAGCTTGGCGAGCTCGGCGACGAAGGCCGGATCGTTCTTTTCCTCTTCCTTGTGGAAGCGGGTGTTTTCGAGGCAGAGGATGTCGCTATCGTTCAGCGCCGCCACGGCCGTGGACGCAGGCTCGCCGATGCAGTCGTCGGCAAAGGCGACGGGCTTCTTCACGACCTTCGACAGCGCCTCGGCGACGGGCTTGAGCGACTCCTTGGCATCGCGCCCTTTCGGCCGGCCGAAATGCGCGAGCAAAATGACCTTGCCGCCCTTGTCGGAGATTTCCGTGATGGTCGGCGCGACGCGCTCGAGCCGCGTTGCGTCGCTGACGCGCCCGTTCTCCATGGGCACGTTGAGATCGACGCGGAGCAGCACGCGCTTGCCCGTCACGTCGACGTCGTCGAGGCTGCGGAATGATTTGGTCATCTTTGGCTCTCTTGTCCCGCGCGCACTGCAGCGCGAAGTGCCGCTGTGCAGAACCGGGACCTACGGTGTGGCTGGGTCCCAGCTCTGCGGCGCACCGTGAAGACACGCTGCGCCGCGTCCGGGACACGAGACCTTGGCTTAGATCACCTTGCTCATCGCAACAGCGGTGTCCGCCATGCGGTTCGAAAAACCCCACTCGTTATCGTACCAGGACATCACACGCACCAGCGTGCCGTTCTGCACCTTGGTCTGGTCCATGTGGAAGGTCGAGGAGTGCGGGTCATGATTGAAGTCGATCGAGACGTTCGGCGCGGTGGTGTAGCCGAGGATGCCCTTGAGCTGCTGCTCGGAGGCGCGCTTCATTGCCTCGTTGATTTCCTTCGGATCGGTGGCGCGCTTGGCGACGATCTTAAGGTCGACGACAGAGACGTTCGGGGTCGGCACGCGGATCGCGACGCCGTCGAGCTTGCCCTTCAACTCCGGCAGCACCAGGCCGATCGCCTTGGCGGCACCGGTCGAGGTCGGGATCATCGACATCGCCGCCGCGCGGCCGCGATAGAGATCCTTGTGCATGGTGTCGAGCGTCGGCTGGTCGCCGGTATAGGCGTGGATCGTGGTCATGAAGCCGGTCTCGATGCCCACCAGATCGTTCAGCACCTTGGCGATCGGCGCGAGGCAGTTGGTGGTGCAGGAGCCGTTCGAGACGACCAGATGCTCCCTGGTCAGCGTGTCGTGGTTGACGCCGTAGACGATGGTGGCGTCGGCGCCGTCGGCGGGCGCGGAGACCAGCACGCGCTTGGCGCCGGCGGTCAGATGCGCGGAGGCCTTTTCCTTGGCGGTGAAGATGCCGGTGCATTCCATCGCGATGTCGATGCCGAGATCCTTCCAGGGCAGCTTCGAGGGATCGCGCTCGGCGGTCACCTTGATCCTGCCGCCGCCGAGACTGATGGTGTCGCCGTCGACGGTCACGGTGCCGGGGAACCGGCCATGGACGCTATCGAAGCGGAGCAGATGGGCGTTGGTCTCGACCGGGCCGAGATCGTTGATGCCGACGACCTCGATGTCCTTGCGGCCGGACTCGACGATAGCCCGCAGGATGTTACGACCGATGCGGCCAAAACCGTTAATTCCAACGCGGACTACCATGTTTCGTCTCCTTATGACCGTTCGATGACGTCTGCTTCAATGACATCCGTTCTTCCCGCACAACGCGCTTAGCGCGCCTGCGAGGGTTTTTTTAGGGCGGACGCCCGGTTCGGCCGGGCGGTGCTTGATCATATGCGGAGTTACGTAATCCTTTTCTTTGGCAAGCTCAACTCTCAGGACACGCGCTTCAGCACAGCGTTAACCGCGGCCTCGGCGGTAATGCCGAAGTGCTTGTAAAGGTCCTTTGCCGGCCCGCTCTCGCCGAAGGAATGCATGCCGACAAATTCGCCGTCCTGGCCGATCACGGCATCCCAGCCCCAGCGTACCGCCGCCTCGATCGCCACCTTCACCGGCGCGTTGCCGATGATCGCCGCACGCTTCGCCTCTGGTTGCGCTAACAACAGCTCGAGCGAGGGCACCGAGACCACCCGCGACGCGATGCCGCGTTCGGCGAGCTGTTTCTGGGCGGCGACCGCGATCTCGACCTCGGAGCCGGACGCGAACAGCGTCGCCTTGGCCTCGCCCTGGGCGGCGACCAATTCATAGGCGCCCTGCTGGCAGGGATTTTCGTTCGGCGCATTGGTGCGCAGTTGCGGCAGGTTTTGCCGCGTCAGCGCCAGCACGGTCGGGCCGTCGATGCGGTTCAGCGCCAACTCCCAGCACTCGGCGACTTCGATGGAATCGCAGGGGCGGAACACGCGCATGTTCGGAATGGCGCGAAGCGCAGCGAGATGCTCGACCGGCTGATGGGTCGGGCCGTCTTCGCCAAGGCCAATGGAATCGTGGGTCATCACGTAGACGACGCCGGCGCCCATCAAGGCGGCAAGGCGCATCGCCGGCCGCGCGTAATCGGTGAACACCAGGAAGGTCGCCCCGTTCGGCGCGAAACCGCCGTGCAGGAAGATGCCGTTCATGGCGGCGGCCATGCCGTGCTCGCGGATGCCGTAATGGATGAAGCGGCCCTTCGGCGTCTTGGCGGAGAAGGCGGTCGCCGACTTCGCCTTGTTGTTGTTGGAACCAGTAAGGTCGGCCGAGCCTGCCAGGAATTCCATCGGCATCGCGCCAGCGATGACTTCGATCACGGCTTCCGAGGATTTGCGGGTCGCCGCGACCATCGGCTTTTCCAGCAGCTCCTTCTTGTAGGCGCGCACCGCCTTCGCGAGTGACGCCGGACGCTCATGGCGCAACCGGCGCTCGAACTCGGCACGTTTGCGGCTGCCGAGCTCAGCGAGCCTTCCTTCCCATTCCTGTCGTGCCGCCGCGCCGCGGCTGCCGGCTTCACGCCAGGCTTTGAGCACATCATCGGGCACCGTGAACGGCTCGAGCGAGATGCCGAGATTCTCCTTGGCGGCCTTGAGCTCCTCGGCGCCGAGCGCCTCGCCATGCGCCTTTGCCGTGCCGGCCTTGTGCGGCGCGCCGAAGCCGATGGTGGTGCGGCAGGCGATCAGCGTCGGCTTGCTGGATTTCTTGGCGCGGGTGATCGCGGCTGCGATCGCGGCCTGGTCCTGGCCGTCGATCTTCTCGGCGGCCCAGCCCGCGGATTTGAAGCGCTTCACCTGGTCGACGGAATCGGAGATCGAGGTCGGGCCGTCGATCGAGATGCCGTTGTCGTCGTAGAGCACGATCATCTTGTTGAGCTTCCAGTGCCCGGCCATCGCGATCGCTTCCTGCGACACGCCTTCCATCAGGTCGCCGTCGGAGGCGAGCACGAAGGTGTGGTGGTCGACGATCTTCTTGCCGAACTCGGCGGCGAGCATCTTCTCGGCGAGCGCCATGCCGACCGCGGTCGAGATGCCCTGGCCAAGCGGGCCCGTCGTGGTCTCGATACCGTTGGTGCGGAAATTCTCGGGGTGCCCGGGGGTCAGCGAGTCGACCTGGCGGAACTGCTTGATCTGATCCAAGGTCATTTCGGAATTGCCGGTCAGATAGAGCAGCGCATAGAGCAGCATCGAACCGTGGCCGGCCGAGAGCACGAAGCGGTCGCGGTCGGGCCAGCTCGGTGTGGCTGCATCGAATTTCAGGAACTGGGTAAACAGCACCGTGGCCATGTCGGCCGCGCCCATCGGCAGGCCGGGATGGCCCGACTTCGCCTTCTCGACGGCGTCCATCGCGAGGCCGCGGATCGCGTTGGCCATGCGGGTGGCATCGACCTGCGTATGGGCCATACGGGTGGCATCGAGCTGCATCATGATGAAAATCCGTCTGGAATGAGGTGCTTGATGGCCGTGTGCGCCGCGCTGGATCGAGCCTGGCGGTCACGGGAGGTTGGGGGCTGGATAGCATCTCGGTTCCGGGAGTCCAAGGCAATCAAACGCCATCCCCGAGCGAAAAGTTGCGCGCCGCGCGATCCGGAAAAGCCGCAGCCGGAGATGGTGCAGGCCAGGAACCGGCCGGCCGGGATGCTCACGGCCGATCTATCGGTGCATAGTTTCGCGGCGACGTTGCGATTTGCTAGCTTGCCACGTAAATTTCTGCTTCTAACCGCTTGCCGAACCGAGTCTTTTGCCGGGCGGCAAGCCCCAGGAAAAGGCCACTGGGCAAAGGCCACCAAGGTCCGCCGCTGAGCGCATGAACGATCGCGTTTCCAACAGTTCCGCCATGACGGAGTCGTCTGCCGTCGAGATCGAGATCGCGACCCGCAGGCTCATGGCGGCGCTCGACTCGCTCGAAAGCGCGGTCGAGCGTCGGCGCGATGCCGATCGCGACGAGAACGAGCTCGCGACGCGGATCCAGGCGCTGGGCGCAGACCGTTCGCGGCTTGCCGACGAACTCGACGGCGCGTTGGTCAAGGCGCGCAAGCTCGAGCGTACCAATCGCGAGATCGCCGACCGGCTGGACTCCGCGATCGTCACGATCCGCTCGGTGCTCGATACCGGAGAGGACGGATGAGTCACATCAACGTCACCATCAACGGCCGGCAATACCGCATGGCCTGCGAGGAGGGCCAGGAGGTGCGGCTGCTCAAGCTCGCCGAAAGCCTGGAGACGCGAATCCAGTCGCTGCGTGGAAAATTCGGCGAGATCGGCGATGCGCGCCTCACCGTGATGGCGGCGCTGACCGTCTGCGACGAACTGGTCGATGCCGGCAATCGCATCCGCACCATGGAGCAGGAGTTGACTGAGCTGCGGGATTTCCGCAATGCCGCCGTCGAGCGCGCCCGGATGACCCAGACTGCGGTGGTCAATGCGCTGAACGCCGCAGCCGAACGCATCGAGAAGTCCACTCAGGTCCTGAACCGCACCGTCGGCAACGGGATTGCGATCGGCTGATTTTGGCGCTTCCCTTGTCGGCCATCCTTCGAGACGCCCGCTTTTCGCGGGCTCCTCAGGATGAGGTCTTTGCTTCGCGGTGAAATCCTAACCCTCATGGTGAGGAGCCCGCCCAAAGCGGGCGTCTCGAACCATGCAGGCCAAGCTCTTTCACCAAGTCTGGTGGCCACGTGCGATCGCTATGGCGATTCGTCAGTATCGTTGTTACATTGCGCAGGCGAGGCTGCGACGCGCGTCCGGAGCCATATATCCCCGGGGCCTTATCGATCCTTTAGGGAACTGTCCCTGGCCGGGCCCGTGGGCCCGGACATATGGTGCCCACCTACTTTCGTAGGGAACTCCGGGATCGAGTGCTTCAACGGCGGCTGCGGCTTCGCACTTTTGTCTGCTTGGTTTGTGCTTGTTGAAACGACCGCGGCCAGTTCAACAGGTGTCATGCCCCGGCTCGACCGGGGCATCCAGTACGCCGCGGCCTTTGTGTGAATCACCACCGCCTCTGGAATACTGGATCACCCGCATTCGCGGGTGATGACGTGGGGGACCAACGCACATGTCCAACTCCAAAGCCGAACTCCGTGCCAAAGCCCTCGCGGCGCGCGACGGGCTGAGCGAGAAGAAGCGCACAGCCGCCGCCACCAAGCTCGCCAAGCGCGGGCTGCCGTTCAAGCTTTTGCCCGGCAGCATCGTCTCCGGCTATTCGCCGATCCGCAGCGAGATCGATCCGATGCCGCTGCTGAAGAGGCTTGCCGAGGAGGGCGCAAAGCTGGCGCTGCCTTGCGTCACTGCGCGTGGCCAGTCGCTGGTCTTCCGCATCTTTCATCCGAACGACCGCCTGATGCTTGGCCCGCTCGGCATTCCCGAGCCGTCGCCCGCCGCGGCCGAAGTCGTCCCCGACATCATGCTGACGCCGCTCGCCGCCTTCGATCGTCTCGGCCATCGCATCGGCTATGGCGCCGGCCACTACGACCACACATTCGCGCACTTGCGCAAAGCCAAGCAGATCGTCGGCATCGGGCTTGCTTTTGCGGCGCAGGAGATCAAGGCGATTCCTGCACTATCGCACGACGTCGCGCTGGATTATGTGCTAACGGAATCGGACGTGTTTGATTTCCGGAGTTCTGAAGTTGCGCATTCTCTTCGTGGGTGATGTCGTCGGCCGTACCGGGCGCAACGCCATCGCCGAATATCTCCCCGGCATGGTCAAGGACTGGTCGCTCGATTTCGTCGTCGTCAATGGCGAGAATTCTGCCGGAGGCTTCGGCATCACCGAGGCGATCTATCAGGAGTTTCTCGACGCCGGCGCCGACGCGGTGACGCTCGGCAACCATTCCTGGGACCAGCGCGAGGCGCTGGTGTTCATTGAACGCGCCGAGCGCCTGGTGCGGCCGACGAACTATCCGCGCGGCACGCCCGGCCGCGGCGCCGCCCTGGTCGAGACCAAGAACGGCAAGCATGCGCTGGTGGTCAACGCGCTCGGCCGCGTCTTCATGACCCCATTCGACGATCCCTTTGCGGCGCTGGAGCGCGAGCTCGGCGCCTGTCCGCTCGGCGTTGCTGCGGACGCCATCGTCGTCGATTTCCATTGCGAGGCGAGCAGCGAGAAGCAGGGCATCGGCTTCTTCTGCGACGGCCGCGCCAGCCTCGTCGTCGGCACCCACACCCATGTGCCGACCGCCGACCACCAGATCCTGTCCGGCGGCACCGCCTACATGACCGACGCCGGCATGACCGGCGACTACGATTCCATCATCGGCATGCAGAAAGAAGAGCCGCTGCGAAGGTTCACATCGGGAATACCGTCAGGCCGCTTCGAGCCGGCGGCGGGCGCAGCGACGCTGAGCGGCGTTGCGGTGGAGACGGATGACGCGACGGGACTCGCACTGCGGATTGCACCGGTGCGTGCTGGGGGCCGGCTGGAGCCGACGACGCCGAAGTTCTGGTTGAGCTGAAATCTCGTGCGGCATCGCCGGTGTACCCTCGCCCCTTGTGGGAGAGGGTGGCTCGCCGCGTAAGCGGCGAGGCGGGTGAGGGGTCTCTCTCCGCGCGTAAAACTGCCTGTTACGTTCGCGGATAGATACCCCTC
>NZ_VSTH01000022.1:30361-45922 GCF_008123965.1 Bradyrhizobium hipponense
GCTTCGCGCCACCTTCTCCCGCAAGGGGAGAAGGATGACCCCATAGTACCCCGTGCTGCACCATTGGCCATCGCTAACTGCTTGAGGTGGTAGCGTTGCGAGCCACTTCCAACAATCTTCCAACATTTTAGAGATTCCGAAACGACGATCAACCGCGAAGCTAGCTTTAGCCGATCACCTGCAGATTGGTGATCTCCAAATCGTCCACCGTGCCACTCCAGCGCCAACTAATACGTGCTTCCACGGAGTCTGCATTGTCTGCGGTGGCGATGACTTTAAGAGAGTAGTCACCCGGCCCAATGAGGACTGTCGCGAGCGCCAATGGCATCATCTCGACCCCGAGAACGCAGTGTATGCCTCCTGCATCTGCTACGCCAAAGACGTCAACAAATCGGTGCGAACGGGCTCCTATATCTTTCACCGTCCCACTACCCATCGCGAATTTTAGTTCAATAACTTCCCGAGCGAATCTCTCTTGCGGACCTGATGGAGACCGATAATCGACGTGTGTCATGCACACACTGACTCGCTGGGCCGCTGTACGACCGATATTCTCAACTCGAAGCCGCAAGTAGCGTTGTTGTCCGTTTATTTTTCCGGTCTGAGAATCCGCCGTTGGAGTATCCGCGATGCATCCTTCGGCATCGGCGGAAAATCTAATTCGAAGGGTTGGCTTGCGAAGCCACCGCAAGCCTTCGTTGGCGATTTGATTCAGGACAGCTCCCGCGAGACCCCCTCCCAGAATTGCCCCAAGAACCTGCGGATCAGAAAAATCTGCCATGCAGTAGCCTTTCGAACGGGGGGTCAACGTGGTGGCTGCATGGCGTGACCACCGAATTCGGTCGTCACCATTCTCAAATGGCCGTCGTTGCTAAGCAGTGTCAGCCCGTTTTTGATCGCGGTCTCGGCTATCAGAACGTCGCGCCGCTGGTTGTCGCCACGGTCTCTTCGATCCAATTCGATGAGCCGCGTCAGCATCCTGTCGAACAGCCCGTCATCTGCAGGCCATTTTGCCTGATCCCATTTGCTGATGTCCCACTGCGCCGATTCTGTCGGTAGCGTTTCAGGATCGATCTGATGAAACGCGGAGATCAGTCGTGCACGCCTCTGTTCGTCCGGATCGTTCTTCAGTTCGTCCAGCTGCACATGCGTCGCGAAAACGCGAAAGCGTGCGTAAGTTGAGAGCGCGATCTCTCCCTTGGCGACGGCATTGAATTCTGTCGTGTCCATCATGTAGCGGGCTGCGGGCATCAGCGGCTCGCCGTGACCCTGCCGACGTGGCGTAACGTGCGCTCTTGCGCCGGCGCTGCGCCGGTCAGCATCGCGAGCGTGAACAGCGCCAGCAGGATCGAGTTGGGATTCGTCATCCGGCGATGATAGCAGAACGCGCGGGAATCGCGTGCAAGGGACGCTGGACGGACGCAGGCGTCCCTTTCGGTTGCTATTTCAAGCGGTTAGATAGAATCCCATTCTCCCACAAGGGGAGAAGATGCAGTGGTGTTCGCGGCACGCTACTCCGCCGTCTGCTCCCTCAGCTCCGCCACGTCCTTCGCCGTCAGCTTCGAGCCCTTGGTGCCGAACCGCGCCGTGACGTAGTTCGCGACCGCAGCGATCTCGTCGTCGGTGTAGGCGTTGCCGAAGGCGGGCATCGAGAGGGCGTCGTCCGGCGTGTGGCGCCTGGTGCCTGAGAGCACGATCTGCGCGACGTTGATGGCGGCGGGATCGTTCACGGCCCAGGTCCCGGTCAGCGTCGCCATCGGCGACACCGGGCTCGCGCCGCTCCAGCCGTGGCAGCTGACGCAGGCGCCCGCGAATACCTTCTTGCCGCGCGCATCCGCCGTGACGCCGTCCTTGTGCGAGGCGGGTGCAACGGGCGCCGTGCCTGCGGGCAGGTCGGGCGAGGGCACCGGCGGCACGCTGCGCAGATACGCGACGATGCTGCTTATGTCTTCAGGAGCGAACTGGCTGAAGCTGTGATCGACCGCTTCACCCATCGGCCCCGAGGCCGAGCCATGGCCCGGTGCGTGGCCAAGCGACAGATACGAGA
This sequence comes from Bradyrhizobium hipponense, assembly GCF_008123965.1. GTDB lineage: Bacteria > Pseudomonadota > Alphaproteobacteria > Rhizobiales > Xanthobacteraceae > Bradyrhizobium > Bradyrhizobium hipponense. Next base: position 32,409 of record NZ_VSTH01000022.1, read on the forward strand.
TCAGATCCTCGTCGCGCCAATTGCCGAGCCCGGTCGCCTTGTCCGAGGAGATATTGAAGGCGCGCCAGCCCGCCGTGATGGCGCCGGCGAACTTCTTGCGGTTGTCCAGCGCAAAGCCGAGATTGCGCGGCGTGTGACACTCGCCGCAATGCGCCAGCGCTTCCGTCAGATACGCACCGCGATTCCACTCCGGGCTCTTCGACGTATCAGGCGTAAAGCGCGTGTCCGGATTGAACACGGCCGACCAGAACATCATCGCCCAGCGTTGGTTGAACGGGAACGACAACGTGTTCTCAGGCGGCTTGGCGCGCACCGCCGGCAGGCTGAACAGATACGCCTTCACCGCCAGCACGTCCTCGTCGGTCATATAGGTGTAGGACGTGTAGGGCATTGCCGGATAGAGCCGCGCACCGTCATGGCGCTTGCCGCGCTGGACCGCGTCGAGAAAATCCTGGTCGCTGTAATTGCCGATGCCGGTGTCCTTGTCCGGCGTGATGTTGGTCGAATAGAGCGTGCCGAACGGCAGCTTGAAGCCGAGCCCGCCGGAATACTCTTTCTCGCCGGGCTTGGTGTGGCAGACCATGCAGTCGGCCGCCTTCGCGAGATACTCGCCGCGTTCGACCAAGCTCGCCTTCTCGAGCTTTGCCGGCACGCCGGCCGGCTTACCGGCGCGGTAGTCGGCCAGCGCCACTTTCGTGCCGCCGGCGAAATCGAGCGGGCCGGGCCCGCGGATGATCCAGATGCCGAGCGCCACCGCGACGATGGCGATCATCACCAGGCTTGCGAGAATACGCATCTTGCCGCTCATGCCTTCCTCCCCGCAGCCAGCAGTTTCCGGTCGATCGGCAGGCGCCGCAACGCCACGCCGGTTGCGGCAAGAATCGCGTTGCGCAATGCCGGCGGTCCGGCGTTGACGCCGGCCTCGCCGATGCCGCCGGGCGCCTCGCCGCTTTTCACGACGACGACCTCGATCTTCGGCGTCTCGTTGATACGCATCATGCGGTAGTCGTGGAAGTTCGATTGCTGCACGCGGCCCTTGTCGATGGTGATCTCGCCGTAAAGCGCGGCGGTGAGGCCAAAGATCAGCCCGCCTTCGATCTGCGCCTTCACCGTGTCGGGGTTGACCGCGATGCCGGTGTCGACCACCGAGGTAATGCGGCGGAGCACGATCTCGCCGCTGTCGTCGATTTCCGCTTCCACCACGGTTGCGAGGAAGCTTGCAAATTACGGCTGTACGCAGATGCCCCGGCCGACGCGCGGCGGCAGCGGTTGTCCCCAGCCGGATTTCTCCGCGGCGAGGTTGAGCACTGCGAGCGCCCGCGGGCTCTTCGTCAGCATGGAGCGGCGGAATTCCACCGGATCCTTGCCAGCCTTGCGCGCTAGCTCGTCCATCGCGCATTCGACCGCGAACACGTTGTTGTTCGGGCCGACGCCGCGCCAGAAGCCGGTGGGTACCGCCGGCGGCTCGGCTCGGACATATTCGACGTGGAAGTTTGGAAAGTCGTAGGGCGTCTCCACGGCAGCGTCGACCGCGTCGATGTCGATTCCCTTCTCGAATGCCGACGGCAGCCAGCGCGCAATCACCGCCGAACCGGCGACCTTGTACTTCCAGGCCGCGACCTTGCCATCGACCAGCGACGCCGTAACCTGGTCGCGGTAGATCGGACGGTAGACGTCGTGCTGGATGTCCTCCTCGCGAGTCCACACCACCTTCACGGGGTAGTCGACCTGTTTTGCGATCTTCACCGCCGCGATCACCATGTCCGGCTCGAGCTTGCGGCCGAAACCGCCGCCGAGCAGGTGGTTGTTGATGATCACCTTGTCGACGGGAAGGCCGGCCGCCTTCGCCGCCTCCGACTGCACGCGCGTCATGATCTGCGTGCCGGTCCAGATCTCGCAGGCATCCGGCCTGACGTGGACGGTGGCGTTGATCGGCTCCATCGAGGCGTGCGCAAGGAAAGGCAGTTCGAAGCTCGCCTCGAATTTGTCGCCGCTCGCGAGCCCTGTGGCGATGTCGCCGACCGATTTTGCGACCACGCCGTCCTTCTCGCTGGCGGCGCGCAGATCCTGCCAGATGTCCCTGGTGGTGAGCTCTGCGTGCGGTCCCTTGTTCCACTCGATCTTGAGCGCTTCGAGGCCCTTCTTCGCCGCCCACATGTGATCACCGATCACCGCGACCATGTCGTCGAGCACCACGACCTTGCGCACGCCGGCGACTTTCACCGCCGCGCTATCGTCGACCTTGCCGACCTTGCCGCCGAACACGGGGCAGGCGGCAACGGTGGCGAATTTCATGCCGGGCAGGATCGCGTCGATGCCGTAGACGGCCTTGCCGTTGACCTTGTCCGGCGTGTCGAGCCGCTTCAAGGGTTGGCCGATATAGACGAAGTCCTTGGGGTCCTTGAGTGGCACGTCTTTCGGTGGGGACTGCTCTACGGCGGCGAGCGCCAGTGCGCCGTAGGAAAGGCTGCGGCCGCTTGCGGTATGCATGACCTCGCCTTTCGATGTCGTGCAGCTTGCAGGCTCGACCTGCCATTGCGCCGCGGCGGCCTGCACCAGCATCGCTCGCGCGCTGGCGCCCGCTGCGCGCAACGGCTCCCACCAGGCGCGGATCGAAGTCGAACCGCCCGTCGCTTGCAGGCCGAAGACCGGATTGGCGTAGAACTGGTCGTTGGGCGGCGCGTGCAGCACCGCAACCTCTGCCCAGTCGGCATCGAGCTCTTCGGCCAGGATCATCGAAATCGACGTATAGATGCCCTGGCCCATCTCGACCTGCGGCATGATCAGCACAGTGCGGCCGGTCTCGTCGATGCGAATGAAGGCGTTCGGCGCGAACTTGCCGTCGGTCGCGTCCTTCGGCTGCTCCGGTTCGTTGACGGCGGCGCGCAGCGGCAGATGGAAGGCAAGAACGAAACCGGCGGCGAGGCCGCCGGTCAGAAGCGTGCGGCGGGAGACGGCTTGAAGGGAATTGTCTGCGATCATGGCGGACCTCACGACTGACGGCCGTTTGCGGCCTGCTTGATGGCCTCGCGAATCCGCACATAGGTGCCGCAGCGGCAGATGTTGCCGGCCATCGCGGCGTCGATGTCGGAATCATCGGGATGGGACGTTTCCGCCAGCAGCGCGGCGGCCGCCATGATCTGGCCGGACTGGCAGTAGCCGCACTGGATCACTTCGAGATCGAGCCAGGCTTTCTGCACCTTCGCACCCGACGGCGTGTCGCCGACGGCTTCGATGGTGGTGACGGCGCGGTTCTCGACCGCGCTGACCGGCAGCACGCAGGAGCGAACGGCCTTGCCGTCGACGTGTACCGTGCAGGCGCCGCATTGCGCGATGCCGCAGCCGAATTTCGTGCCGGTCATCCCGAGGATGTCGCGCAGCACCCACAGCAGCGGCATCTCGGGTGGCGCGTTGAAGGATTTCGTCTCGCCGTTGATGGTTAGAGTTTGTGCCATATGCATCCCCTTACTCGACGATCGCTTGCGGCGATCGGGTCCGCGAATTCGCGCGACCATAATCATACCAATGCGAAACGACGAAGCGTCGAAATTCCTGGCAATGCATATTTGCGCAGGTAGCGCGTCAGGCCATGATGTTCACGAATTTGTGCGGCGATCGCTGCAGCAGTTTTGGGCTAATTGATATGATAATCGTCATGTTTTGAGGTGCTTTCTTCCCACGCGTCATTGATCGCCGCAGATGATCGTGCGAATGTGCAAAATCATGCGATGTCGAAATTCGTGCGATTGGGAAAGTCAGGCGACGGTGAGCACGGTGCGCTTCCGACGGGATCAATCAGGACGGCCAATCGCTGCGTCTGCGACGCGATAGCCAGCCTGCGCGACGATGGCATCATGCGCCTGTTTTGCCCGACGGGGCAACGGGTTCTACCAGGCGCCTAAGCCAACGGCTTCATCAGGCGCCTAAGCCATTGATTCCGCGCGCCCCGGCTACTGTGCATGGGGTTGTTTTGCAGCTTTTTGATGCAGGGACGCCACAGCGCTGGGGCGCGATGCGCATCGCGGCGGCCATCAGCTCTGCCGAAAACCCATCCGGAATGCGCCCCAGTGTCTGCCGCGGACCATGATCGGCGACGACAGGTCCTTCATCAGCACGAACTGCCCGCCGCCCATGTCGCGGCGATAGGTTTGCAGCAGGAACGGCTTCGTGTTCGCCGCGACCTTCTGCACCGCCCGATCGGTGAACAGGCGGCGGTTGCGGCAATTGGCATTATTCCAGACCGGATCCTTGCCCTGTGGCAAGCGGTAGTTCGGATTGTGCGTCGGCAGATAGCCGCCTTTGGCCCAGGCGACGCAGAACACGATGCGGCGATCGGATTTCTGGATCGGGTCCTGGATCGCGGGCAGCACGCGATCGGTGAATTCGACGTAGTTGGTGAGATATTGCTTGGGATCGGTGCCGGCGATCTCCCGATAGGTCTGGTCCATCAGCTGATCGAGGGTGATCTCGCCGCGGTCGATCGCGGCCTCGAACTCGGCCGAGATCTGCTTTGCGGTATCGACGACGGCGCGGATCAAGGGGGCATCCGACGTCTCCACGCCGCTGTCGGCGATCAGCGCGATCAGGCCTTCGGAGGTGTCGAGCAGTTTCGTCACCCGCTGGTCGGCATTCTTGAGATCGCGGGAGGAGAGGTCGACGCCCTTGGCGAGTTCGCTGAGCTCGCCAATGACGGTGTCGCAGTGACCGAGATTGGAGGTCGCGGCGCGCGTGACGCTGTCGATCTCGGCTTCCACCGAGGCAAAGCCCTGCTGAACGCGTGAGATGATGCCGGAGATCTGCTGGGCACCTTCGCCCGCGGTCTTGGCGCGCAGCGAGGCGTCGCTGCTCTCGCCGATCAGGCCTTCGATCTGGCCGTCGAGATCGCGTACGGTGTCGGAGATCTGGTGCGTCGCCTGGCGGGTGGCCTCCGCGAGGTTCTTCACTTCGCTTGCGACCACGGCGAAGCCGCGGCCGGCATCGCCGGCGCGCGCCGCTTCGATCGTTGCGTTGAGCGCGAGCAGGTTGGTCTGCTTGGCAATGGCCTCGATCGAGCCGGACACCTTGGCGACCTGCGCCAGCGCCGAGCCGACCGCGCTGAGCCGCGCCTCGATCCGGCCGACGGCCGCGACGAGCTCCGCGATATGGCTGACCGCCGTGTCGACGGCGTTGCGTGACTGCGCGATCTCGCCGACCGCAGCCGACGTGGTCGATTGCACAGCCTGCGATGCATTGGCGATATCGTGGTTGGCCGAGACCATCGTCTCGGCGGTCTTCTGGAGGTGATGGAATCGTTCAGACTGGTTCGCAACACGGCTTGCGACCTCCTGGACGTTGCCGGCGATGTCGGCCAGTTCCACGCCGAGGCCGCCGATGCGGTCGGCAAGCTGGTCGATCAGGCGCTCGGCCAGTGTCCGGTTCGATCCGGTGTCCAATACTGCAAGCTGCGCGACGGACATGTTTTGGGCTTCCTCCAGTCAGAGCCGTTCGCCGGCCCTCCGCGGCATTCCCATTCCAATTCAGACTCTAAAGGATGATTCGCGCCTGGCGTCTTGCCTGAGCGTGCACTCAAGCGCGAACAATTGTCGTTGCGCCCTTAGGTCCTGCTTCACGCATGATCTTTCCGAAGAACCGCGGCACGCTTTTTTCGGATCATGCACTACAGCTTGTAGGCCGTCCTGAATCCGCCCCAGTGCCGGCCCTGCACGCGTATCGGAACGTCGATCTCGCGCATCATGACCGTGTTCCCGTTGCCCATGTCGCGCGCATAGCTCTGCACCAGATACGAGCGCAGGTTGTGCGCCGCCGCCAACCCCGCCGGATCGTTGAAGATCCGCCGGTTGCGACTGTTGGCCGTATTCCAGGCGGCATCGCCCGGCCGCTGCGGATGCGAATAGATCTTGTTGTGCACCGGCAGGAAGCCGTTGCGGTCGACCATGGCGCAGAACGCCATGCGCGGCTCCTTCGCCAAAAATGCCTCCTGGAACGGCGGCAGCGCGCGGTCGGCCCAGTCCAGATATTTGGTGCGGTACTGCTGCGGATTCGTGCCGGCGATTTCAACGTAATCGGTGTCGAAGAGGTCGTCGATCTTGACCTCGCCACGCGCAATCGCGTGCTCGAAGATTCTGGTCAGCGCGGTGCCCGCCTCCATGGCACGGGTGACGTACTCCGTGTTCTCCTCGTGGATCGACCAGAGCTTGTCCTCGATCTTCTCGCTCAGTTCGGCATTGGGGCTGACGAATAGCGTGCGGGCGCCGGCCTTGGTCTGCTCGACCACGCGCAGCCGGCAGGTGCCGACATCTTCGAGGCTGCCGTCGATGATCGCCTGCGCCGCGAGCCGGCCTGCGTCCGCGCCGCCGATCAGCACGCCGTCCATTGAGATCTCGTAGACCGGCAGGATTCCACGCGCGGTTTCGAGTTTGAGATGGCAGGGCAGTCGCTCGGTCTTGCGACGATCGTCGTGCTCGCTCTGCCGGAGCAGGATCGCGCAGCGCGATTTCAGCTTCTGCGCGAAAGTCGTGACGGCCTTACCGGCACTGGCGACGTTCTCGCCGTGGGTCCAGGCGGCCTTGGTCGCGGCATCGATCTCCGCCGCGCTCTCGCCGACCGAGATGATGAACTGCGACGCGCTGGCGGCGTTGCTGGAAACCTCGCCGGTGGTCGCGTTCTGCTCGGCAACCGCGCCGTTAACGGTGTCGAATACCGGGCGGATCGCCTCGATCGCCTGCGAGATGCGGTGCACTGCGTCCGCAGAGCCGGCGGCGTCGCGCTGGAGCGCGTCGATCTTCTTCGTGATCTCTTCCGTTGCGCCCTGGGTCTGCACCGCGAGCGCCTTGACCTCGGTGGCGACGACTGCAAAGCCCTTTCCGGCAGCGCCGGCGCGCGCGGCTTCGATGGTCGAGTTGAGCGCGAGCAGCGTCGTCTGCCGTGCGATCTGCGCGATCAGGTTGACGACATTGCCGATCGCTGCCGACGACTCGCGCAGCCGGTCGACATTGGCGCGGGCCTCCTGCGCCGCGGCGCTGGCCTGATCGGCAAGCTTGCCGGCCTCGCGGACCTGCGCGCCGATTCCGTGCGCGGATTGGGTGAACTTGTCGGCGGCCTGGGCGAAGGTAGAGGCGTTCGATTGCGCGGAATTGGTCCGGCCGGTCAGTGCGTCGGTGCGCTGGCGGATATCGGCAAGCGTCGCCGCGGTCGCCTCCGCGCCGCCGGCCACCGAATTGGCGGCACGCTCGAGCTGGCGAATCATCCCTCCCAGCTCGAGTTCCAACAGTTCGAGGATTTCCCTGGCCGAATCGCCCTCGGCGGCCGGCGCAGGGTTGGAATTGGCGGCCGGCTGCGCACCCTGCGGGGCTGCCACAGACGCGGCCAAATCCGGCAGACGTTTCCGAAACAGTCCGAACGCCATCAGGTCTCTCTTGTCGGGGAACGGGCGGACGCTATTTTCGCAAGCCGAAATGAAGTCAGGGTTAACGATAGCTGACATCTGGACACGAGCCGCTACGGTATTACCTTAAAGTATGAGAGACCCTTTCAATCCGGCGGGTTGGCAGCCTATAAGGCCGCGCTTCCCACTCTCGCTGGCGGACGATTCCCCAAAACGACCAAGAGACCACGCATGGCCGGACATTCCCAATTCAAGAACATCATGCACCGCAAGGGGCGGCAGGATGCCCAGAAGTCGAAGCTGTTCGGCAAGCTGGCGCGGGAAATCACCGTTGCGGCCAAGCTCGGGACGCCCGATCCCAACATGAATCCGCGCCTGCGTGCGGCGATCACCGCGGCGCGCCAGGAGAACATGCCGAAGGACAATATCGAGCGCGCCGTCAAGAAGGCGCTCGGCAATGAGAGCGAGAACTATGACGAGATCCGCTACGAGGGGTATGGTCCCGGCGGCGTCGCCGTCATCGTCGAGGCCCTGACCGACAACCGCAACCGCGCCGCCTCCGACATCCGCTCCTTCTTCACCAAGTCCGGCGGTAACCTCGGCGAAACCGGCTCGGTGTCCTTCATGTTCGACCGCACCGGCATCATCGAATATGACCGCAGCGTCGCCTCCGACGATGCGGTGCTGGATGCGGCGATCGAGGCCGGCGCCGACGACGTCGTCTCCGGCGAGAGCGGCCACGAGATCTACGCCTCGACCGAAAGCTACCGCGACGTCGCCAAGGCGCTGGAAGCCAAATTTGGCGAGCCGCGCAAGGCCGCGCTGATCTGGAAGCCGCAGAACACGGTCGCCGTCGATGACGAGACCGGCGAGAAGCTGCTCAAGCTGATGGACCTGCTCAACGAGCACGACGACGTCCAACACGTCTACGCCAATTTCGAGGTCTCGGACGCGCTGATGGCGAAGATGGGCGGGTAGGAGGCTCGCGTGGACGTTGCGCTCCCTCGCCCCGCTTTTGCGGGGAGAGGCGAAAACAAGCGCTCCCGCTTTTCCCGGGGCTTCCGTTCTGTTTCTGTTTCGCTCCTCCCGGTCAGCCGCTATCACTGGCCGATGACCGCGCTCCCGATTCGCGTCCCAGTTCGCATCATCGGCATCGACCCCGGCCTGCGCCGCACCGGCTGGGGCGTGATCGAGTCCGAGGGCAATCGCCTCGTCTACGTCGCCTGCGGTTCGGTGGAACCGCCGGACGACCTGCCGCTGGCAAGCCGCCTGCTCGCGATTCATGAGGGCCTTGCGGCCGTTCTCTCCGACCACAAGCCGGTGGAAGCCGCGGTCGAGCAGACCTTCGTCAACAAGGACGGCGTTGCGACGCTCAAGCTCGGCCAAGCCCGCGGGGTCGCCATGCTGGCGCCCGCAATGTTCGGCATCAGCGTCGCCGAATACGCGCCGAACCAGGTCAAGAAGACCGTGGTCGGCGCCGGCCACGCCGACAAGCAGCAGATCGCGATGATGCTGAAGATTTTGCTGCCAAAGGCCGAGCCGCCGTCAGCGGACGCCGCCGACGCGCTGGCCGTCGCCATCACACACGCCCATCATCGCCAGAGCACGGCGCTGCGCCTGAAGGTGGTCGGGATATGATTGCTCGCCACGCATCACCGTCGTCATGCCCGGCCTTGTGCCGGGCATCCACGTGCTTTCTTGCCGATGTCAAAAGCGTGGATGGCCGGGACAAGCCCGGCCATGACGAGCGAGACTTGCCTGCCGCCGCCGGGGAATCAATATGATCGGCAAGCTCAAGGGCCTGATCGATTCCTACGGCGAGGATTATGTGCTCCTCGACGTCGGCGGCGTCGGCTACCAGGTGCATTGCTCGGTGCGCACGCTGCAGCATCTGCCGGCGCCCGGCGAGGCCGCGGTGCTGTCGATCGAGACCTATGTCCGCGAGGATCAGATCAAGCTGTTCGGCTTCCGCACCGACCAGGAGCGCGAATGGTTTCGCCTGCTCCAGACCGTGCAAGGCGTCGGCGCCAAGGTCGCGCTGGCCGTGCTCGGCACCCTGGCGCCGGCCGATCTCGCCAATGCGATTGCGCTGCGCGACAAGGCCGCGGTGGCGCGCACGCCTGGCGTCGGTCCCAAGGTTGCCGAACGCATCGTCACCGAATTGAAGGACAAGGCGCCGGCCTTCGCCAATGTCGATCCGGCGGTGGTGCATCTTGCCGGCGCCGTCGACGACCAGCGCGCCCCGCGGCCCGTCGCGGATGCAATCTCCGCGCTGGTCAATCTCGGCTATGGCCAGCCGCAGGCGGCAGCGGCGATTGCATCGGCCGCGCGCAGTGCCGGCGAGAGCGCCGAGACGGCGCAGCTCATTCGGCTGGGCCTGAAGGAGCTGTCGAAGTGAGCGCGGCCCACGCCAATCCCGTCGCCGCCCTGTTTTGTCGCCTTTCGCGCGTGGCCGGTATCGTCGTGATTTTCTCCGTTGTGGGGCCGCTGACAACCGCCGCACTGGTTTCGGTGACGGTGACGGCGCTCGGTGCCGCGATGCTGCAGATGTTTCTTGCGCTCCTCGATCTGGAGGCGCTGCGCGCCCTGCTTTCGATCGCGGTCGTGCTGCTGGCCATCGCCACAGTTCTTGCCTCCTTCCTTCCTGCAGTCATCGCCGGCTTGATATTCGCGCTGGCTGTGGTCTACGCCGATCTCAACATGATCTGGATGGCGTGGCTCGCCGCGGCCGTGGCCGCGGCCGGCTTCGTCGCGTTGGGCATGTTCATTGTGCCCTCCGAAACCTCCGCGGTGATCTTGCCGAGTGTCCGTTCCGCGCCTGAGGCGCTTAAGCTTTCGGCGATGCTCGCCATCCTCGCCGTCATTCCGGCTAGCCTGTGCTGGTGGCTCGCGAAACCGCTGTATCGTGTTATCCTGCCCGCATGACCACACCCCCACGCATCGTCACGCCCGAGCGCCGCAGCGATGATGTCGGCGACACTGCGCTGCGGCCGCAGTCGCTGTCCGATTTCGTCGGTCAGCAGCAGGCGCGCAAGAACCTCTCGATCTTCATTGAGGCGGCGCGCAAGCGCGGCGAGGCGCTGGATCACGTGCTGTTCGTCGGTCCACCCGGCCTCGGCAAGACCACGCTGGCGCAGATCGTTGCCAAGGAACTCGGCGTCGGCTTTCGCGCTACATCGGGCCCGGTGATCGCCAAGGCCGGCGATCTCGCCGCGCTGCTGACCAATCTGGAAGAGCGCGACGTGCTGTTCATCGACGAGATCCATCGGCTCAGCCCGGCGGTGGAAGAGGTGCTCTATCCCGCGATGGAGGATTTTCAACTCGATCTCATCATCGGCGAGGGCCCGGCGGCGCGCTCGGTCAAGATCGAACTGTCGAAATTCACCCTCGTCGGCGCCACCACGCGCGCCGGTCTTCTGACCAATCCCCTGCGCGATCGTTTCGGCATTCCGGTCCGGCTCAACTTCTATACGATCGAGGAGCTCGAAAGCATCGTCACTCGCGGCGCGCGCGTGATCAATGTCGGCATGAGCGCGGACGGCGCCAACGAGATCGCGCGCCGCGCTCGCGGCACGCCGCGCATCGCCGGCCGCCTGCTGCGGCGCGTGCGCGATTTTGCCTCGGCCGCCGATGCCGCCTCGATCGACCGCAAGATCGCCGACCACGCGCTGAGCGCGCTCGAGGTCGACGCCGCCGGCCTCGATGCCATGGATCGCCGCTATCTCACGACCATCGCGCAGAACTATGGCGGCGGCCCGGTCGGCGTCGAGACCATGGCTGCTGCGCTGTCCGAGCCGCGCGATGCGATCGAGGACATCATCGAGCCCTATCTGATCCAGTGCGGCTATCTCCAGCGCACCCCGCGCGGCCGCCTGCTCACCTCGCACGCCTTCCGTCATCTCGGGATCAGCGAGCCCTCGCGCGATGCGGCGCAGTTCGGCCTGTTCGGCACGGACGACAGCGACGACTGATCTGCGCAAATGCCGATCGCCCCGATCGTCATGAACAGCCGGTAATCTTCGTGCAGACGGTCTGCACATGCGCACCCCAATTTCGCTCCAATCGGGCTGCATCACGGAACGTGCATCACGACTGGGCCTCCATGATCACGCGCCGTCATCTCATCCGTTCCATCGGCGGTCTGTCCGCCCTCGGCATCTCGACCGCTGCCTATGGCGTCGGCGTCGAGCCGGTGCTGCGGCTTCGCGTCACCCGCTATCACCCGACCCCGCGGCAGTGGCCCGCGGATTTTCCGCTGAAGATCGCCGTGATCGCCGACATCCATGCCTGCGATCCCTGGATGCCGCTGGAGCGGATCGAGGCGATCGTCGACCGCACCAACGCGCTGAACGCCGACCTCATCGTGCTGCTCGGCGACTACGTCGCCGGTCTACACCAGGTCACGCGCATCATTCCGTCCAGCGAATGGGCCAGAATGCTGGCCGGCCTCAAGGCGCCGCTCGGCGTCCATGCCGTCATGGGCAATCACGACTATTGGGACGACAGAACCGTGCAGCAGGCAGGGCACGGGACGACGATCGCGCATCGTGCTCTGGAGGCAGCCGGCATTCCCGTCTACGAGAATGACGCCGTGCGCCTCACCAAGGACGGCCGTCCGTTCTGGCTCGCCGGTCTCGGCGATCAGCTCGCTTTTCTGCCGGCGCGGCGCTTCCGGAGCACGGGGCGCTTCGGTACCGACGATCTCACCGCGACGCTGGCAAAGATTACCGACGACGCGCCGGTGATCCTGCTCGCGCACGAGCCCAACATCGCGCCACGCGTGCCCGCACGCGTGGCGCTGCAACTGTCCGGCCACACCCACGGCGGCCAGGTCCGCCTGCTCGGCTGGTCGCCGGCCGTTTCCCCGCAGCATGGCCTCCGGCTTGCCTATGGCCATTTCCGGCTGAAATGCGACGTCATCATCTCCGGCGGCCTCGGTTGCAGCATCATCCCGGTCCGCGTCGGCGTGCCGCCCGAGATCGTCGAGGTGACGTTGGGGCGGACGGCGCCGGTTGTGTCCTAGCCTGCTTGCGCGGCCGGCCGTTTTTGCGCAAAACAGGCCGGTAGAGAACAGCGAAGAGGCTCGCGACGTGACAGCTCATCTCGACGGCGAGATCCGCGACGGCCGCCATCACATGCAGGTCCGCGTCTACTACGAGGACACGGATTTTTCCGGCATCGTCTATCACGCCAACTATCTTCGCTACATGGAGCGGGGACGGACCAATCATCTGCGGCTGATGGGTGCCGAGCAGCAGGCGCTATTCGAGCAGCCTGCGACGGAAGACGCCGGCTTCGCTTTCGTGGTGCGCTCGATGCATCTGGACTTTCGCAAGCCCGCGCGGATGGACGACGTGCTCGACGTCGTGACCTGGCCGATCGCGGTGAAGGGAGCCTCCATCATGCTGGCGCAGGAGGTGCGGCGCGGCGGCGACGTGCTGGTCAAGGCCGAGGTGCGGGTCGCCTTCATCAGCGGCGGACGCGCCCAGCCGATCCCGAAATCGATCCGCACGCTGATGAAGGCCGACGTGATTTCGTGATCGGACGATAGCAGATGGCCTATCGACATCGCCATCCGCAGCACTAGATTTGCCGTTCGACAACCCGATGAGGCCATCATGTCGCGCCCGCCGCTTCCGCCCTTCACGAAAGAGACTGCCGCGCAAAAGGCGCGCATGGCCGAGGACGCCTGGAATTCGCGCGATCCGCAGCGCGTCGCGCTCGCCTATACCGAGGACAGTCGCTGGCGCAATCGCTCCGACGTCTTTCAGGGCCGCGAGGCCATCGTCGCGTTTCTCACCCGCAAGTGGGAGAAGGAGCAGGACTATCGCCTGATCAAGGACCTCTGGGCCTTCGACGGCAATCGCATCGCCGTGCGCTTCCAGTACGAATGGCACGACGTGTCCGGCCAGTGGTATCGCTCGTACGGGAACGAGCAGTGGGAGTTCGACGAGCACGGATTGATGAAGCGGCGCGAGGCTTCGATCAACGACATCGCGATTGCGGAGAAGGACCGTCGGTTTCACTGGCCGGCGCCGGGGCCGCGGCCGGCGGATGTGCCGGGACTGGGGGAGAGCCCGTTCTGAGTCTTTTCTCGAAGCGGCGCTGCTATTCCCTCTCCCCTTGTGGG
>NZ_VSTH01000220.1 GCF_008123965.1 Bradyrhizobium hipponense
GTGGTGGCGGTACGCCAGGACACTCGCAAACAACGTATTCGTCCTGGCGTACCGCCACCACATCCGCCTGGGCTCCTGATAGATCCGGTACAACCATTCAAGACCGAACTGCTGCATCTGAAGGGGAGCACGCAGAACCGCGCCGGCGAGAACGTCGAACGCGCCACCGACACCCATAATGAACGGGACGCCGAGCTCGTCGCGGTGGGCAGCAAGGAAGCGTTCCTTCCGCGGTGTGGGCATGCCGATGAACAGGCAATCAGCGCCGCTGGCTCGGATATCGCGGACGACATCACTCTCCTGCTCGCTGGTAAAGTAACCATGTTTCAGCCCGGCAAAGACAAGCGACGGATGCTTATCCCGAACGCGCTGCGCAGCCTGATGCAAGACCGCGGGCGTGGCTCCCAGAAAATAAGGTCGGAAGCTTTCCCGCTCGCACACTTCGAGTAGTTCGCGCAGTAGGTCCACGCCAGTGACGCGCGACATGGCCGGGAGACCGAGCGCTCGCGCGCCCCAAACGATACCCATGCCGTCGATACCGACGATGTCGCTATTGGCAACATCAGCGGCAAGCACCGGATCGGACCGCATGTTGACAAACTTCGCGACGTTGAGGGCCACATGCTGCAGACGCTGATGGCCTCGCATGGCCTTGCTCGCAAGGTCGATCGTCTCAGCCATCGTCAGGATATCGATGGGGCACCCTAAAAATGAAGCGCGCATCGGCTCCCCCGTTGAAATTAACTCCGGGCCTCAGAACGCCCGTCGCTTGCATTTAACTTAATAAATTGATAATACTAACCGCGATATTTAATTGCAAGTTATATTGATATTTATATTTGAACAAGGAACCGCGGTATTTCAGCGAGAAATGACCGGCTCGACGTCGCATCCATGGCAGGGACGATTAAATAGCGATTAAATAACATGATTTCGGTAATCATTCCGCATCTAAATCAGCCCGATGCCCTGGACATCTGTCTGGCCAGCCTTGAAGCGCAGAGTCTTCCCCGCGATTGGTTCGAGATTATTGTGGTGGACAACGGTTCAGCAGTTTTGCCGAAAGATGTTGCCGCCCGACATGCTGGCGTACGCCTGTTGCAGGAAACGCAGCCAGGCCCTGGTCCGGCTCGCAACGCTGGTGTGGCGGCCGGAACCGGCGAGGTGCTTGCCTTCATCGACGCCGATTGCCGGGCGCATCCGGACTGGTTGAGCAACGTATGGCGCTCACTACATTCGTTGCCGACCGGTACGGTCCTCGGCGGGGACGTTCGTATCTGGCAAAGCGGGAGTACGCAGCTCGATGCAATCGCGGCTTATGAGAGCGTTTTCGCCTATCGATTCAAACTCTATATCGAGCGCCACGGCTATTCTGGCACCGGCAACATGGCCATGCTTCGCCGGGATTTCGATTCTGTGGGTCCGTTTGCGGGCATCAATGTAGCGGAAGATATGGAATGGGGAGAACGCGCGCGCCGTTCGGGACTTCGCTTTCGGTACGTACCAGAGATGATTGTCTTTCACCCGGCCCGGAGTTCTCTCCAAGAGCTCTATATCAAGTGGGACCGCCAAATTGTGCATTATCGCAACATGGCCGAGGGCACGCCGGGATGGAGATTGCGCTGGATTGCACGGGCTTTGCTCGTTGTGGCGTCGTCGGCACCGAGCATCATAACGGTTCTAACGAGTGACAGGCTCCATGGCATTGGAGATCGCATCAAGGCCGTTGCCGTTATGTGCGCCGTACGGTTCCATCGAGCCGCAACAATGCTGTCGTTGCTGCGCAACCGACGAGCCGTCGCGTGGAATCGCTAGCTGAGGGAACACGTGTTGCCGCAGTATCAGGGTTGCCAAAGGCCGAGTTGTAGGTCAGCTCTCGCAAATCACAGCGTCGGGCAAACGACCACAGCATCCAACCCAATTCATAGCTGCGGCATTCCAGCCGGAGGCCGATGCCAGAACTCTCAATGAGCCCCGACTCGCCTCCGACGTAGGCATTCTTGATCGCACGCAGCATCCTCGGCACTTTCGTCGTCAGTTCGTGCTTTCGACTCTGCGACCGGATGGTTAACCCGAGTTCTGGCACCAGCATCGATCGGCCAAGCTGATTATCGCCGAGCGCCCAGTTAAACCCCTTGATCAGGGCATTCCGCGCTCCAGGGACCTGATAGTGCTCCGCCCATTCCAGCAACGCGGGAGCCATGCCATACTGGTGCACCGAGTACACTTCATAAAAATCAAGCACGCGGCCACTAGCCGCATCAAAAAACCAGGGCCACTCGCCTTGGGGACCTTGCAGCGCAATCAGCTTGCGTACGCACGCACTTGCGATCGCAAGCGCGGATGACGCGCCTGTGTACTCGCCGTAATGGTAACACGCGATCGACAGATAGACCTGCGTAGCGAAGGAGGCGAAGCGCCGTCGCAATCCGAATGGCGCATCAAAGAACAGCTCTGACCCAGTACGGAAGCGCTCTTCAAGAAAGCGATAGAGCGGATCAGCGAAACGCGTCCATTCCCGGTCTCCCGCCCTGGCTTGAGCAACGACGCCCGTCAACAACATACCCAGGTCCTGCGCGCGGAATGTTTTCCACCGCGCCTGATCGGTCAGGAGCGCCCTCACTATCCGCCTCACCTGCTCGGGCATCTCGAAGCCGAGCTCTGCGGCGGCCCAAAGGGCCATGCCCAATGCGTATTTAGGCACGGGAAGCGCGGTGAGCTGGACGGCGCTTCGATAGAATACTTCCGACAGGTTGATACCACTGGGAACCTCGCCGATCCTCGACATTCCGAGCAGAACGTTAAGTGTGTAGAATACATCGCTGTAGGGCAGCGATTCGTTCGGCGAGAGACGCCCGTCCAGGTGATAAATATGCGACCAGCGGCCGTGTTCAGGCAGCCAACACTGCTCCAGTCCTTTGAGCGCGTAGCGAACTAGGGTCGAATTCTGTGAGGAGCCGGCCATCAAAGTTACACCCGCAATGGGACTGTTCTTCATCTAAAGAACCACCGTATTTTGAGCCTTATTTCCGGACGAATTAATCCGACCTCAGACGAAAAAGAGACTGGGAAGCGGAGGCCACACTGTGCTGCCCAGTTCTTTCTAGGCACCCGATTTCGCGCAAATACTGACCGTAGTCGCTCTTCTCTAAAGGTCTCGCCAGCGCTTCCAGCTGGTCACGGTCGATAAAACCCTGCCTGAACGCGATTTCCTCGAGGCAGGCGACCTTCATCCCTTGTCTTTTTTCGAGTGTCTGCACGAACATCGCCGCGTCAATCAGGGACTCCACTGTGCCGGTATCCAGCCAGGCGTAGCCCCGTCCCATCCGCTCAACATGGAGCACCTCGGCCGACAGGTAGCGCATCTGCAGATCGGTGATCTCCAGCTCGCCGCGTGCCGAGGGCTCGACACGGCGTGCATATCGCACGACGCTGTTGTCGAAGAAATAGAGGCCCGTGATAGCCCAGTTGGATTTCGGATGCTTCGGCTTCTCCTCAATCTGAACTGGGCGATCGGCGTCATCAAAGGTAACGACGCCATATCTCTCCGGATCCCGGACGTGATAGGCGAAAACCGTTGCACCTTCCTCACGACCCGCAGCTCTGGCGAGCAGTGCACCTAACCCGTCGCCAAAGAAAATGTTGTCACCGAGCACCATCGCAACGCGATCGTTCCCGATGAAATCGGCACCAACAATGAACGCATCCGCAAGACCAGCGGGACGGGGTTGCTCCGCGTAACTGAGTCGAATCCCCCATTGACTGCCGTCGCCCAGCAGGCGCTCGAATTGACACCGATCCGAAGGCGTGGTGATGACGAGAATCTCGCGGATGCCTGCCAGCATCAGCGCCGACAACGGATAGTAGATCATCGGCTTGTCATAGATGGGTAGCAGCTGCTTGCTCACCACTTTCGTGATTGGAAAAAGTCGTGTTCCCCTGCCGCCGGCCAGCACGATTCCTTTGAGCATCGATTTCACCTTCCACGAGTTGGTCGAGACAGGTTTCGAGAGAGCAAGGCCATGCCGGCAGTCGAAGCCCCAAGACACGTTCGGCCTTCGACGAATCTAGGCGCGAATTCCGTGGCCTCCGCGCCGCGGTTGGGTACTGCTCGGTCGTGATCGCTTCGAGCCGGGGCACCTGGATTCCGCGACGGGTGAGCAGGTCGAAAATCGCTTGGGCAAAGCCATACCAAGACGTCTCTCCCTGTCCGGCGAGATGAAAGATCCCGGCCATGGCTCTACGATCGTTGGTTAGCAGCCGGCCCGAGAGCTGAAGGATTGCTGACGCGAGGTCCAGCGCGGACGTCGGATTTCCGCATTGATCCTCAACGACTCTGACGATCGGCTGCGTTTCACAGAGCCGCAGCATCGTCCGAACAAAGTTGCTGCCATGCGGACTGTAGAGCCATGAAGATCTAATCACCGTTGCGAGCGGATGGACAGCCAGAACGGCAGCTTCGCCAGCAAGCTTTGACACGCCGTACACATTCAATGGCGCTGGAACATCGCTTTCGTCGTAAGCATCCAGCTTTGTGCCATCAAAGACATAATCCGTTGAGACGTGGACAAACGGAATGGTCATCTGCCATGCGATGTCGGACAACACCGCCGGACCGTCGCGATTGGCGATGAATGCTTTCGCTACTTCCGATTCCGCCAGATCCACCGCCGTATAAGCGGCAGCATTGATGATCATGGACGGCAAGATCCGATTAATTGCTTTGCGGAGTTCCCCATGGGCCTCCAGATCGATTTCGCTGCGCCCAAGAGCGACCACATGCATGCCGTGCACTGCCGCGAGGTCACGAAGACACCTTGCCAACTGACCGTTGCGACCGACAATTAAAATGGGCCTATCCGTCATTTGCAGCCTCAATGTTGTGTAGCGAGGAGCCCCAGACGCGAGCCGTCATAGACTCCGCTGCGGGCACGCTCCCACCACGTGCGGCTCTTGAGATACCATGCGACGGTTTCTGCCAATCCCTGCTCAAATGTCCTTGTGGGCCGCCAGCCAAGCTCACGGTGAGCTTTCGACGCGTCGATCGCGTAACGGGCATCGTGGCCCGGACGATCCGGCACAAAAGCAATCATCGATCGCCTCGCTGCCGGACCGGGACATAGCTTGTCGACGACGTCGCAGATCTGGGTTACGACGTCGAGGTTGGAACGTTCGCTGTCGCCACCGAAATTGTACTTCTCGCCGAGCTTGCCTTCCGATAAAAGCTTTATCAAGCCTGCCGCATGATCTTCGACATGCAGCCAGTCGCGTACGTTCCGGCCGTCGCCATAGACCGGCAGCGGCTTGCGCTCGATCGCATTGAGAATCGTCAACGGGATAAGCTTTTCCGGAAATTGAAACGGCCCGTAGTTGTTCGAGCAGTTCGACACAATGACCGGCAGGCCATAGGTTTTGAACCACGCAAGCGCGAGGTGATCCGACGCGGCCTTGCTCGCGGAATAGGGCGAATTCGGCCGATAAGGCGTTTCCTCCCGGAAGTAGCCAGCGGCTCCCAGTGAACCGTAGACTTCGTCGGTCGAGACGTGAATAAAGCGAAACCGCTCTCGTCGTGGCGCCGACAGGTGGTCATAGTATTTTCTGGCTGCTTCCAACAACGTGTAGCTGCCCACGATATTTGTGGCGATGAAAGTCGCCGATCCGGTGATTGAGCGGTCGACGTGGCTCTCGGCAGCGAGGTGAATGACGGAGTCAGGCTCGTACCTGCTGAACACGCAATCCATGGCCTCGTGGTCGCAGATATCCCGTTGCTCGAACACATAGGACTCTAGCCCCTGGATGGGTGCCAAGGAGGCTAAATTGGCTGCATATGTCAGTTTGTCGACATTGATCACTGCCGCGCCCTTCCGGAGCACCAAGCCACGGCACACCGCAGAACCGATAAAGCCTGCTCCCCCGGTCACCAAAACGCGCATCTAACCGCTCTCCATCATTCGAAAACGGCGGCAAGCTGGTCAAGCTTGGGCAGGGACCTGTCTTTTGACGACACCTGGGCCTCGACTGTCGTCACGGGCCACTCGATCGCCAGTGCCGGATCGGCCCAATAGAGTCCTCCGTCATGGCTCGGAGCGTAGACCTGGTCCACCTTGTAGAACACGACAGTCCGGGGCTGCAGCGTGCAGAAACCATGCGCAAAGCCTTTCGGGACGAACAGTTGCTCACCAGCTTCGCTATCCAGCTTGACCGCTATGTGCTCGCCGAATGTCGGGGACGAACGCCGAAGGTCGACCACTACATCGAGAATAGCCCCGCTTAACACTCGTATAAGCTTGGCCTGGGCGAACGGCGGTCGCTGGAAGTGTAACCCCCGTACCGTCCCCACCATATCTGAGCTGGATTGATTGTCCTGAACGAAGTCGTGGAGAATCCCCTTCTCTGCAAAGGCCGATCGCCGAAACGTCTCACAGAAGTAACCTCGAGCGTCGGATAGTCGATCTGTATGAATGATCTTGACATCTGGGATCGCCAAAGATCGTACTTCCAGCATAGGAACGTCCTCCGGTGCGCTGGCTCTTAGCCTTGCCAGCCAAGGGACAACCGTTCTTCAAAACGCCGATCGACACTGCTCACGCCATTGTCATTCGAAGCTTCCCGCCGAGGCGCTCGCGCAGGTGATGCGCCTGAATCGCAAGCCGACTCTGACGCGTTGAGCCGACCCACGGCGCATCTCCTTGCCGTTGAATGGTCGATCCGGTTCGACATCGAGAAGTTTTTCACCTCCAACATGTGACCACGCCCCGCGGATGCTCGTTTAATTGTCAATCTTAGGCTTTCTATTTAATTCCCTTCGGCCTGCGGCAATCGCCGCGGCCGATCCAGCGTCAAATCTCCAGAGGTTAGCGCGCAACTCACCGCGCCCCAATAACTGTGCAATTAATATCCGACTAATATTTAATTTGGCAATATGATTTTTCTCATATATACGCTATTTAATAAATCATTCGCTCCCACGTTGATGTGCGGGCGAGTAATCCGGCGCGCCCCTGGCCCAGACAGGTACCCGATGCTTCAGAGCAATCTTCTCCAGACCGACAGAACGCACCTATCATTGAGCGCCCAGGCCCGGCCCGACCAAATCAACGGCGGGGGAATCGGCGACCTCGTCAAGTTCGCCATCGGCTTTGCAAAACGTCGGTACCTTATGATCATCGTCACTGCGGCTCTCGTATTCGCCGCCGCGATGCTCTACCTGCGATTCGCCCCCCCCACCTACACAGCTCAGGTACAAATCTTACTGTCGAATCCACGAGCCAAATTCGTCCAGCAGCAGTCGCTTCTCCCAGAGCCAGTGGTCGACGTCGTCCAAATCGAAACGCAACTGCAGATGATAAGGTCGAGAGCGACTGCCAGGGCAGTCATAACTAAGCTTAAGCTCGCCAACGATCTAGATTTGACTGGGTCAAGGTGGTCCCTCAGCGCGCTGTTGCAGCGAATTCGAAGCCGAAGCCAGCAGCCGGAGAACAATTCGCAAGCCGACACGTCGAACGAGCCCTCCGAAGGCGCAATCGTCGCGCTGTTGGATGGGCTCACTGCGTACAGGATCGGTTACAGCAATATTATCGAGATCAGCTACAGTTCGAGCAGCGCGGTCCGCGCGGCGGAGATCGCCAATGCCGCGGCTGATGCCTACATCAGCGACCAGATGGACGCGAGGTTTGAAGCCACGCGAACGGCAGCTAGCTGGCTGCAGGAACGTCTCCATAACCTTAATGAACAGGCACTGACGGCCGAACGCGCCGTCAGCGCATACAAATCTCAGAACAACATCGTATCTACCGGCGGAAAGTCGATTGACGAACAGCCAGTCAACGATCTCAACGCCCGATTGGTAGCCGCCCGAACCCAGACCTCTGATGCACAGGTCAAGTTCAATCGCTACAACGCGGTCCTGGGCGCCAATGCGACGGGCTCCTCCGTCATCAACGCTCCTGACGCGGCGAGTGCCGACGTCCTCCAGAGCTCGATAATCAATTCGCTTCGCCAGCAATATCTCGAATTGTCGCGTCGGGAAGCCGATTGGTCATCCCGGTTCGGCCGCGACCACTTGGCGGTCGTCAACCTGCGGAGCCGGATACGCGATATTCGCACATCCATTCTCGACGAAGTTAGGAGGCTCGCCGAAACCAGCCGAAACGAATTGGAAGCCGCTCAGCAGCGGCAGCAGGAACTCGAGAAGCAGCTTGCTCGAGCCGTCTCTCAATCGCGCCTGACGAACTCTGCAGAACTAACGATACGGGAGCTGGAGAGCCGAGCGAAAAGTCTCCGCACCATGCACGAGGCGTTCCTGCAGCACTACATGGGTTCGACGCAGCAGGAGACCTTTCCGATTTCGGAGACACGGGTGATCTCCCCCGCCTCCCCGCCAGACCGCAAGAGCAAGCCGAAGACAAGACTGGTCCTTGGCTTAAGCCTTTTCGCTGGAGTAGCACTCGGGATCGGCCTGGCTCTCCTGAGAGATGTCATGGATAGAGTTTTTCGCACGTCTTCACAAATGGAAGCTGCACTGGAGCTACCATGCTTGTCTCTGGTGCCTCTGCTGTCATCTTCCAAGGCGCAGAAGTCAACGGCTCGATCTCAGCAACCGGATGAAGATCTCCAATCACGGACGGTATCGAATATTCCGACGATTCATCGAGCCGTCATCGGGATGCCGCTCTCCCGATTCACGGAAGCCATCCGCTCTATCAAGCTCGCTATAGACCACACCCCCGCGAAGGCCTCCAACCAGGTCATCGGGATCACGTCGGCTCTGCCGAATGAGGGCAAAACAACGATTGCAGCCTCTCTGGCGCAACTCATCGGACATAGCGGCAAGCGGGCTATCCTCGTCGATTGTGATCTTAGAAATCCTTCACTTTCGGCCAGCATGGCTCCCAAAGCCTCTTTCGGTCTCCTCGAGGTCGCGAACGGCAGCCGCTCACTCGAAGAAACGATCTGGCGAGATCCGAGAACCAATCTCGCATTCTTGCCGGCGGTGCGGCGCGGAGCCCTGCTTCACACCAGCGAGATCCTTTCCGCTGAAACTGTAAGCAAGCTGTTCGATCGTTTGCGGCAGACCTATGACTACGTCATCGTGGATCTCCCGCCACTCACTCCTCTGGTCGATGTGCGCGTCACTGCATCCTTGATCGACTGCTACGTTCTCGTCGTCGAATGGGGACGCACGAAGATCGATGTCGTTCAGCATGCCTTGCACACCGCGCCCACCATCTCTGATTCGTTGATCGGCGCAGTCCTTAACAAGACCGATATCAGGGCAATGGCTCGGTACGACGCTTACCGAAGCGATTACTATGACGACAGCCACTACATTCGGTATGGCCTTTCGGATTCTTAGGATGATCCTCTCTGACGTAGGTCGAGTCCTAACGATGGAACTCACGACTGCTGCAACAAGCTCTCCAGGGGAGCGGCCAGACTCAGAGGTGGTGTGAAATGGTTGTCCGGCCGATAATGCACGCTGTGCCTTTGGCTATTGCCTCGGCTTTTGCAATGGCCGAGAACCTGCAGGGGCCGGGAGTGGCATCAGGTATTCTTGCGATAGCCATACTAGCCGTCGCCATCCTCTCCACGTCATCAGCCCTCGCGTGCTTTGCGACACTCCTGCGACCTCTTTTCATCCTGGCTCTCGCCGCACCGGTGCTTTGGATGGTCTTCCAGGTGGTTCCGATCCCGCTCCGCGGATTCGGAAATCAGATCTGGGCGACTGCGTCAGCTGCCCTAAACGAACCCCTCGCGGAGAGGTTCTCGGTTGATGTGCGCGAGACGATGCTGGCGCTCTCACATTACAACATTGTCCTCGCCGCCGCGCTCGTCACCGCGGTTGTTGCTCTGGACAGACATCGGGCGGCGCAGCTCCTTTATATTCTTGTATCGATCACCGCGGTCATCTCCGCGTTATCGATATGGAGAAAGTACAGCAGTTTGAGTGACTCCTGGCCCGGCGAACACGTTTGGACTGGTTCGACCGCAGCGGCGCTTGGGGTTCTCCTCTCCACCGCAATGGCTATCCGTGCGATCGACCAACTGCGGCGCCCTGGGCGACCACCTCGCTCGCCGGCAACGCCGATCGCCATTCTTACCTGCGCGATTCTATCATTGATCGTGTCTATGGCGGCGATCGCTCTTTGGAGCGCTTCTACCGCGCTGATTGCCGTTCTACTCGGAGTGGCAACCGTGCTCACCGTAGTCGCTATTCGCAAATGGTTCTTTGGCCTATGGGGCAGAGCCGGCGTTCTCGCGACGGCAGCAATGTTGTTTGTCGCCAGCTTCACCTTCCTTCCGATCAAAAGGAATGCCGATCTGACGATTGCCCTGTCGACGCACGCTCAGGCGGCAACTGAGCGGATGCTGCAGGATATCCACCCGATCGGGACTGGTGCGGGCACCTTTGTCGCGCTTCTTCCGATTTATAGAGACATTGGCATGCCCGCACTGCGCGAACGACCGACAGCAGCCGCCGCGATCGCCGTCGAAATGGGACGCGTGTTCCTTTGTGGCTTGCTGATAGTCACGCTAATCGGCACCTTCACCTTGTTCAAACGTTCCTTGTCGCGCAGTTACGCCTACTTATACTCAGCCGTCGGCGCAGGCGGTTCCGTATCGCTGACAGTGTTGGCCTTTGCCGAGAATGGCCTTTTCGATTTATACGCATCCCTGTTGGTCGCGGCGCTCTACGGGCTGGCTTTTGCGCAAAGCCTTTCCGGTAGAGCTGGCGAGATTACCTCCGAGGAACTGCCGCAGCTTGCGCAAGAAGTTGGCGACCGAGCTACGACCGCGCGGCCGATTCCTCCAATCATCTTCACCTCCGCATGGACCCGCGTTGCTCTGACATTGATCGGATTGTTGTTAGCCGCTCAAGCAGCTTGGATACTCTCGCAGAGCTGGTATTTCGGTGATCGCCTCGCGATTACATCAGTCGCTGGTCCGAACGAGGCTTTTTCGAGGGCCTTGGCGGCCCACTCCACACGCGAAAATGTCTGGACTGACCGGGGCTCCACTGCCGCTGTGCGGCTTAACTCTGACAAAGCTTTGGACCCGCAACACACCAGCCGGCCGACAGTCTTGAATGCTTTTTCTGGAGTGTTGGAATACTCACCCCTTCGAGGCGACGTTTGGCTCATGCTTGCGGCGCTGTCAAAGCAGTACGCGGGGAGCTATGACACGACAAGCTTACTCAAGATGTCCTACTATACTGCGCCAAACGAGCTGGATCTTATTCCGTTACGGCTTTCTGTCGCTCTCGGCACAGATGCCGCGGTCAAGGAGCCTGAGCTTCGAGATCTTATCCGACGCGACCTTAAAGTCGCCATTACCGGCCGGACTGGACTTCGGCCAGCGATCGTCGCCGCATACCAGTCGGCATCAGCGGACGGCAGGGCATTTGCCGAGAGCTCGATTTCGGAACTCGACCCAAGTTATCTCCAGAGGTTGCGCCCGTGAGGCCCATAGCTTTTTTTCAATAATGCGCCTCGGACAGGCCAGCTCCTGATTAAAATTATTTAATTGACAGAGAATCGGTTGATTAACAGGCTTAAAATATAATATATTATTAATGGACCTCCTCCTCTCTGTTGTTTAGCCATGAATTTTATTAGCCGGCATATTGGCGACCATGAGAGCGATCTAGCTCCCGTCGACTCACTATCGTCTATTGTTGACGAAGGTAAATGGCCCGTCCGGTACGACTCGGTAGAATTTGTAGCGATCTACGCCGATATCGCGACCATTCTATTCGCCGGCTTCCTTTCCGCGCTTCTTTCACACGGCAGCTCGGGCTTGGCTCGGACGTGCGGCTACGCTGCAGTAGCATCAGTACTGTTTGTTTACGTCCTGAAAAGCAGGGCCCTGTATCGGCCGACCGAACTCCTCGTACTCCGAAGCCAACTTCGGGCCATTTGCCTCACGTGGATTTCGTTGCATGCTCTGGTCGCCGCTATGAAAATGCTCGACGCCAATCCTGAGTTTTTCCGAGGTGCCGGTCCTCTATTTGCGGCGATCGGCCTGACATCTTTAATTGCGCAACGGTGCGTTACCAGGATGCTGCTGATAAAATGCCTCAGCGGCAGGAAGTTCGCTCCGACGAATCTTATCCTCATCACTGATCAGCCACCTTCGACTGATGCTGGTCTGTCGGAGACTCTCGCGATCCTCGGCTATCGCGTTAAGGGCCGCTTTGGCTTGCCTGCGATCGGCTCCGACCCTGGTTCAAGAAAACGGTTCAGCGCCCGTGTAATCGAACATATTCGTAATTCCGAAATCGATAGAATCGTGCTGGAAGCCAACCCGGAACGATGGGCCGACCTTCGTGCCTTTATCGCCGACCTGAGGGTACTACCATTCCCTATCATGTTCATACCAGTCGGAGCTGCATCCGAACTGCTTCGACGACCCACGAGGAGTCTCGGAAGCGCCGCTTGCGTAGAGATCCAGCGTGGCCCTCTCACGGCGATCGAGCTCGCGAGCAAGCGGACGATTGATATTATCGGCGCGGGACTTGCCTTGATCATGTTCGCACCATTGCTCGCGCT
>NZ_VSTH01000221.1 GCF_008123965.1 Bradyrhizobium hipponense
GCCAGCGCCAGCGCGTCGCCGTAGGGCGCGCCATGGTTCGCCATCCTGCAGTATTCCTAATGGACGAGCCGCTAAGTAATCTCGACGCCAAGCTCCGGGTCCAGATGCGCGCCGAGATGAAAGACATCCATCGCCGGCTCGGCGTCACCTTCGTCTATGTCACCCATGATCAGGCCGAGGCAATGACGCTTTCTGATCGCGTCGCAGTGATGCGCGACGGCGAATTGATCCAGGTCGCCCCACCTCAGGTGATTTATTCCGACCCTGAGGACCGCCGCGTCGCCGAATTCGTCGGAAGCCCCAAGATCAATCTTCTTGAGGCCGTGGTACGCGAGCGTGGTTCGGTCGACGCCGCCGGCACCAGCTTCCAGCTTCTCTCCGATGCTTCGCCTGGGGAGGCGCTCGCGCTCGGCATCCGTCCGGAAGCCTTCCACCTATCCGAGTGCGGCGGAGCCAACACTCTGACAGGAGCCGTCCGGCTCATCGAGCACATGGGCTCCGACCTTTTCGTCCACCTCGACCTTGCGGGCCTCGATCAACCGCTTATCGCCCGGCTCGCCGCCGAGCGCGCGCCTCACATCGCGCTTGGCCAAACGCTCCATTTGTCCGTCAGTCCCGACCGAATCCTGGTCTTTGGCGGCGACGGCAAAAGGCTGAGGCTAAGCGAATCGGCGGAGATACGCAAAGTCACACCGATCCGGCAGTTCGCCTTGTGAGCGCACTCGGTTCCACTCAGTCGGCGGACGCGCTGCACCGTCAGACCCAGGCGCCTCTCCGCCGTCGCCGCCTCGCCGAGTGCGCGGCGGCCTACGCGCTCGCCGGCCCGGCGGTCCTCCTGCTTTTTGTATTGTTCCTCGTGCCCGTGATTGCCGTGTTCGTCATCGCACTAACCGATTGGCAGTTCGGTGCGCGCACGCTGTCCTTCGTCGGAATTGCGAACTTCCGCGAAGCTTTCGCCGATCAGGGATTTCGCACCTCACTTCTCAACACCGTGTTCTACGTTCTCGTCGTGGTGCCTTGCACCGTCATCTTTGGCCTTGCCATCGCGGTGCTGATCGAGAGCGGACAGTCGCTGCGCGCTCTCTACCGCGCTGTCCACTTCTTGCCCTTCATGGCGACGCTGGCCGCCATGGCGATCGCGTGGGAGGCGCTGCTCCATCCTACCATCGGCCTCGTCAACCAGACTTTCTCCGCGCTAGAGCTGCCCACCACCAACTGGCTTCGCAACGAGGCGACCGCTTTACCGGTACTTGCTGTCATAGGCATCTGGCAGAACCTCGGCTTCGCTATGATCCTTTTCCTCGCCGGACTCAAGTCGATCCCCAGCGAGCTTTACGACGCCGCCGAAATCGACGGCGCAGACCACTGGCTTGATCGACTCCGCACTGTCACCTTGCCAATGCTCGGTCCTGTTTCGATGTTCGTTGTCGTCGTAGTGGCGCTTCGCGCCTTCCAAGCCTTCGATACCGTCAAGGTGTTGACCCAAGGGGGACCGGGCCACGCATCCGATGTGCTCCTCTATACGCTATACCGTGAGAGCTTCGAATATCTCCGCACCGGTTATGGAGCCGCTGTCGCGGTGGTCTTCCTTGTCATTGTGGTGGCATTGACGCTCATTCAAGCCCGTGTATTGGATAAGAAGGTGCACTACCAATGAGCGCCCGCCTCTCGGCTCCCGCAGCCATCCTGCGCCACGCCGTGTTGCTGATCACGGCCTCCCTTGTCCTCCTGCCGTTCGTCTGGATGGTTAGCCTTTCGCTGAAGCCGCCGGGCGAGATCTTCCGCGAACACTTCTCGTTTCTCCCCGAGCAATGGTACGCGCTGCAGAACTACAGCAAGGCGCTCACCTCCGCGCCGCTGCCGCGCTACATGGGCAATGGCGTCCTGGTCTGTGCGGCGATCCTGACATTGCAGATCCTGACCTGTGCCCCTTGCGCCTATGCGCTCGCCAAGCTTCGGTTTCCCGGCCGCGATGTCCTCTTCAGTCTGGTGCTGATCGGGCTTCTCCTTCCACACCAGGTGTTGTCGTTGCCGCTGTTTATCCTTTGCTATGAGCTTGGCATCCTGAATACCTACGCCGCGCTGATCTTTCCTTACGTGGTCTCGCCATTTGGCATCTTCCTCTTTCGACAGGCGTTCAAAACCATTCCCGACGATGTGGTGCACGCCGCTCGACTCGATGGGCTCTCGGAATGGACCATCGTGTGGAAGGTGATGCTGCCGATGGCACTCCCTGCGATGATTGCCTTCTCGATCTTCTCCGTCGTCGGTCACTGGAACGATCTGTTCTGGCCGCTCATCGCGGTGCGCTCGGAGAGTCTGATGCCGCCGCCGCTCGGGATTATTGCGTTCGCAAATCAGGAGGCCGGCAACGACTACGGCCCCCTTATGGCCGCTTCGACAATCGTCGTGCTCCCCCTCGTCCTCGCTTTCCTTGCAGCTCAGAAATGGTTCGTCGAGGGAATGACAGGAGGAGCGGTCAAGTGAACAGAGCCATTTCAGGAAAGGATGGGGAATGAACGGTGCATCTGCTCAATCTGTCGGAACGTCTGTTGCCAGTTTCTGGTCAACCCCGCCCAAACTAGGGAAGTTTCGGGTGATCGGACATAGGGGGGCCCCGGAATACGTACTTGAGAATACCGCGGCGTCTTTTCGCCACGCGCTCGACTCGGGCGCGGATGCGGTAGAGACCGACTTACACCTGACCGCCGACGGGACCATAGTCTGCCTTCACGATGGCGACCTGCTACGTGTCGCTGGCTTTCCAGACGCTATCGCCGACATTGACATCGCGCAGGCACGGCGGCTCTTTCCGGCGCTGCTCACCTTCAACGACTTTCTGGAGATGACGCGCGGCAAGCCGATCATCGTGGACTTGAAGCAGGCTACCGCAGCCGAGGTGGACATTTACGTTGGAAGTTGCCAAGCCCGCGGAGCCATCGACCGCATCCTCTTCACCGCCTATACAACCGTGATCGCAGACGCCATCCGGCGCCGGTCAGCTTCTGCGTCCTTCGGCGCCTTCTTTCCGAACGGCGGCGCCGGCCTGGATGTCGCCGTTTCCATTGGCGCCAGTTGGATCCGTGTGCTACCCGCGGATTATGATCGTCCCACGATCGATGCCATCCGTCGGGCCGGGCTTGGAACTATTGCGGTCGCCTCGCCACGATCGAGCTTCCAAACTGCGACCGACATCGAGGCGCTCGTGGCAATCGCGCGCCTTGGGATTGACGGTGTCCTCACAGACCGGCCGGACCTCGCCCGGGATCAGCGCCTTACATCGGTTGGCGTACCAGTTTGATCGCGCAGCGGCTGGACGTCCCCGGACTCTTGGCGCAGACTTCGCGACGCCCGGATACCCAAGATCAACCGATGACTATCGACGATCACGATCGACCATCATCCCTCTACGCCAGGCGCGGCGCAACCTCGCTGTGGCGGATCGTGGTCGAGGCCATCCGCAAGGACATCACCGGCGGGACGTACAAGCCCGGCGAACGCCTGCCCACCGAAACTGAGTTGGCGGTGAAGTTCGGCGTTCACCGCAACACCGTGCGCCGCGCCTTCGCAGTCCTCAAAGAACGCGATTATGTGCGCATCGAGCAGGGTCGGGGGACGTTCGTCAAGGAACGCATCGTCCGCCACCGATTGGGCCTGAAGACCCGCTTGACCACCTCTCTGCGCGACATGGACCGGCTCGGCGAGCGCCGCTTCGTGCGTTCCGCGCGGGTCCGAGTTGACAAGGACCTGGCGCGCGATCTTCGCTTGCCTCAAGGGCAGTTCGCGCGCAGGGTCGATACGTTGAGCGTGATCGACAACGTCGCCGCCTTGGTTGCATCGAGCTATTTTCCGCTGCCTCGCTTTGAGGGAATCGAGGCGCTTATCGAACAAACTGGCAGTTTTACCGAATCCTGGAAACAGTTCGGCGTTCTCGACTATTGTCGTCTCGAGACGCGGATTTCCGCCGGTTCACTCTCGCAGGCCGATTCTCTTCTGCTGGCGCTACCGCGTCGGCAACCTGTAATCCTGGTTATCAACATCAATGTGGATGGCGAGGGCGTTCCGATTGTGGTCACAAGGTCTCGATTGGCCCCACAACACATGGAACTACTTATTCGCTTCAGCCAGTGAGGCCTAGGCCGATGCGTGTTTCTTCTGAAAGTACGTTTGTCATAATCGTGTGGAAATTGTCAGTGCGCTTTAAACGAACCGACATCGGCACATCAGAGGCTGGGTACATCTTCGAAATCAAAAGGGACGCTGCTGCTTCCAGAATGGGAAGATCGGACCCGCGTTTTCCTGGAGGGATCTTATGATAAGAGCTGCCTGCGTCAGCGCAATCTTATTGAGCCTGCTGGGTCCGGCCGCCGTTCATGCGGAGACAGTACTGGCTGTCTCTTACGCGCTGCCGAGCAGCTACAAGACGACGCAGGAGCAAATTGCGAGGCGCTTTGAGGCCGAGCATCCCGGCGTTCGAATCGACTTACGCGCGCCGCTTGCAACCTATGACGACGTCGTCAACGAACTGCTTAAATCTCGTCTCACCGGCGGGGCACCTGACATTGCATTCGTCGGTATGAACCATATCGACTTGGTCGCCGAACGTGGTCTCGCCCAGCCGTTGGACCGCTTCGTTCACAACCAGGGCGGATGGGAAGCGCTCGGCTATTATTCGCCGATCCTGTCGCTGGGCGCCGTCGCCGGGCGCCAGTACGGCGTGCCCTTCGCGATCTCGCTTCCGGTGCTGCATGTAAATGTCGATCTCGTGCGCCGCGCCGGCGGGTCCATGGAGGCTTTCCCCTCCAGCTGGGGCGAGATTGCTGAGCTCGGGCAAAAGATCTCCGCTCTCGACCCCAAGCTAACGGGCTTCACCTTCCAGTACGACTCCTGGGGCAACTGGACGCTCCAAGCCCTCATTCGAGGAGCCGGCGGTCGAATGGATGGGCCGAACGGCTGTGGCGTCGGCTTCGACAGTCCAGAGGGGGAGCGGGCGCTCGAAACGCTTCAGTTGTTTCATGACAAAGGCGTACCGGCGATGTCGTGGCAGCAGGTGCTGCAGGCCTTCTCCTCCGGCATGATCGGCATTTCTGCCGCCTCCGGCGCTACGACCGTGCGCAACGAGGCAGAAATCAAGACGGCCTTCGAATATCGGACGCTGCCGTTTCCGATAACGTCAGCCAATGGGAAACTGCCTGCCGGCGGATCCATGCTCGTCGTCACCACCTCAGAGTTGGAAAAGCAGAAGCTGGCTTGGGACTACGTCAAGTTCGCCACCGGACCGGCAGCTCAGACCATCATGGCAGAGAATACTGGCTATCTTCCAGTCAGCCAGCGCGCAGTCGATGACCCTGCGTTTCTCGGGTCCTTCTACAAGAGCCATCCAAATCAAGCGACGGCCCTCGCTCAGATGGGGAAGCTGACTCGCTGGTATATGTGGCCGGGCCCCAACGGGCTGAAGGTCCCTTCAGTCATCCAGGAGCATGTGGACGCGATCATCACCGGCAAGGCGGGCGCCGGAGAAACCATGCCGAAACTGGGTGCCGCCGTCACCGCGTTGTTGCCGCCCTGCAAGGCAGCCAAGTGAACGGGTCAGCTCGAGCCCAGAGTGCATCACGCAAGCCAACCACGATGACAGTTCGATATGACTATCTCCGGGTCAACGGCACCCGTCTCCTCTGTGCCTTCGCCGGCGAAGATTGCGCCCGGACGATCATCGTTGTCCATGGTGGGCGGGGCTCGTCGGAGCACGGGGCGGATTTTGCGGCCTTCCGTCCACTCGCCGATAGCTTTCGCATCGTCGCCTATGACCAGCGCGGTTGCGGCCGCTCGGAACTTGCCGAACCAATCACGTTCGATCAGCTGGTAGATGATTTGGAGGCGTTACGAAAACTTGTTTCCGGCGATCGGCCGGTTGCTGTGGCGGGATTTTCCTTCGGCGGTATGGTCGCTCTTACACATATCCTCAAATATCCCCAAGGTGTTTCGCATCTTGTGCTCATCGGAACGGCGGCAAGCCACCATTTTAAGGCGCGCGCCTTGGAAGGATTCGACCGCCGGGCGGCACTAGCGCCGATGGCGACCCGTCAGATGGCCGAGAAGCGGTTCGGGATAGGGATGGTGGACGACATTGAATTTCGTCTGATCCAGTTCGCCATGGGCTCCCTCGACGACACGCGATGGACACCCGACGTCGCGCTGGAAGCGGCCCGAACCATGCCGCTTAACGCCGAGGTTCATACCCGCCTTTACCAGGGAGAGCGCTACGACCTGCGAAGCCGGTTGCGTGAAATCAAGGTTCCGAGCCTAATCATTTGCGGCGCGGAGGATTGGATCTGCCCCCAGGAATTTTCCGTTGTTCTGGCCCAAGGCATACCCGATTCCCGCCTGGTGATTGTGCCCGATTGCAGCCACTCGGTGCACCAACAGAGGCCGGACCTCGTCACCGACGAAATTCGCAGGTGGACATCCCGATCGGGACGGTGCTCACAGGAAGATAAAATCTCGATTGTGCATAAGCGGCTCTCTTCATAAGCGCCAAAATGCTCAAGCATAGCGATATCAGAAAGAGCCCAGTCTAATCTCCTTCGACGTCCGATGCGCAGTCTTCCATGTGTGTGAAAGCCGTGCCACGCTGCAAACTGGAAGTGCTAGATCCGACCTCCTGTTCGTAATCGCGCTTAATGAGCCGGTGCATCTTGGCAGCTTGGATCAGTTCACGCGGTCAAATGTTGCGCCAGCAGCGTCGAAAGTATCTTCGCTCTTCCATGCGTATCGTGCGCAGCGCTATCCGATCGTCTACCCACCTCCATCCTATCGAGCCATTTCTCGCTTCCTCCGCAAGAGAGGAATCGACTCCTTCATCGAACGAGCCGGAAGACTCTCCAAATCCTGCACTTCTATCCTGAATGATCGTCGATTCTACAGAATATGCGGTTCTCACAAGTGGACTTGCTTCTAATCGCCCTGACGCGTCGGCAACGGGCGATCCTCAATAGCAACGTCTACGTGGTCGTCGAGGGGCACGGCCATCGCCGTCTCAAGAATCCGAGTGACCCGCAAGAGATGAAAATCGGAGTTCGCTTCGAGGCGTTGCGTACGAATGCGTTGGTACGTTTGTCAAAGTGGTCTGAAAAATGTCGTTGCCGCTTAGGCGAACCGACATCGGCATATCAGATGCGGGGATCATCTTCGTAGCCAAATCGGTCGGTTGCTTCCAGAATGAACGTCCGGCCCGGGAGATGCTAATGACGATGATATCTTGCGTTGATGCGATTCCAGTTACCCTGCTGGGAACGGCCCTGCTTGTTGCAGCACCACGCTCCTTTCCCAGGGCTTGAGCATGCCGATCCATTCGAGTGGGACGCCTAGCTCAGTTATCCAAGATTGCGTATTTATGGAGAGTTCCGTGCTAAAGCGAGCGATCGGACTAACACCTGCCTGTCTTGAATCTGATTTTCCGCGATCGCGGCGGCCCGACAAGTTCATGACATCGCGATGGACCGCGACTGGCGCTTTCGCTGGTTGCGTGCCGTTGCATTTGGGTTCGGTCGCTGTTGGTTTGGTAAGCTCGACAACTCGGTGGAATACCGTGCGATTGCTTTCAGCGATGAACAGAGGGCCGGTGAAATACGAGAACCTTTGTGCTGTAAGCGTACTTCCGTGCAAGCCTGTGAAAAGAAAATGGCCAACTTCCTTTGCCGCGTTTCTGACCGCATTTGGGATGGGCGGAATGACGCCTGCGTACGCCGCTGATGCGACCATACCGAGTAGCAACGGATCGGTCGCTTCGCCGACGTTGCAAGTCCAAACAAATGCATCGGTTGACCCTGCATCTCTCGCCATAAAGGGATTGAACATCGGTCTCCCGGGCCCCGTAGATACGATTGATCCGGATATTGGCGGTGCTCGATCCGAGCTTTCGAAAGCTGGCATCGGCTACATAGGTATGAGTCTAAATAACTTTTACGACAATAGCCTGCCTCACGCGTTCGCGCCCACGCACGCCCAACAACTGTACAATGGGCAGAATTTCACCGCGAGCTCCCAAAATTTCATGTTCGTCACATACGATCTCAGTCGATTTGGGATTCCTGATGGTCAGATCGTTGTCGCCGCTGGAGATAGTCAATACACGTGGAATGCCGGTGGCCCTAGCCGTTTCGGGCTCACTATGGCGACCTACTATCAGACATTCCTGAATCGGACCTTCGAATTAAAACTAGGCTATGTCCACAACGGGTGGGAATTTGCTGGTACTAATGTAGGCGGAAGCTTGGCCTCAAGCGTCTTCGGGCCAGCAGGGAGTATCGTTTACCAAGGAGGGGTTAATAATGCGAACGTACCTACCCCAGGTGTGATCTTCAAATACAATATTGATGACCATTTCTATGACAAGGCGACTGCGCAACGCTCCATCAGCCCTGACGGCCAAGTTGCTGAGGTCAATGCAAATCCCGCTGCTGTGAATTGGACGGTCCCGAACGCTGGCGTCCTTTACCTCAATGAATTTGGCTACAAACGCGACGCAGCACCGTCTGTACCTCAAATGTGGATACGGGCCGGCGCCGCGTACAACACTAGCAATTACAAAAATAAGGAAATTCCGGGAACCAGAACGGACGGAAACCACTTCTACTACCTGCTGGCCGATCGGCAACTTTGGCAGAATGTGCCTGTTAAAGGCTCCGCCGGCCGTGGCATCTACGCCGGGTTTTCGGTGATGTACGCGCCGCCAGAGCTCAACACCATCAGCCAATATTATGAGGGCCGGCTGTACGGAAAGGGTCTATTCGACAGCCGTCCAGACGATATGATATCGTTGGTATTGACTGATACGGTCTTCAGCAAATACTTGGTCAGTCAAGCTCTGCTCAATAGCCAGTTAGCTCACAAAGACAGCAAAGCTATAACGGTTAGCTACAACGCTCATGTTGCACCAGGCATCTATGCTAGCTTGGGCCTGAGTTATATTGATCGCCCTACCAGCGTTACCCATACTACGAAAACTGGCAGCGCCCTGAATGCTTTGGCGGCGTTGAACGTCTTTTGGTAGCTGTTTTTGGTTGCCGCGGTTGTAGGATTGCTAGTTCCGGCGCGGTAAGTAGGCATGAAGGGTGTGAGCCTGCGCGGATCGAAGCGCCGCGCGGGCCGCTGCATGGAGTGGTAGAGCGGTCGGAGTTCGGTTACTTTTTAAATTCGCTAGTTGATTGTAGGCGGGACGTACACTCGCGCATCCCCATCCACTTCACATGACGGGCCGGACTATCTGCGGCTGAGCATAGACAACGAGGTGTCTTTCTCGTCAGCGTACTAGCGGAACTACGCAGCACCTGCGGGGCCGAGGCGGCATGGATACCGGAGACGAGCCGCTCACACACTGCAGCTTGCAACCGTGCTCCCACGCGACACAACCTAAATTAGGTTAAGTGAGGCTTTCTCTCCCGCGGGCCGAACGCTTGTGTCGGCTGAAAGGGTATGTCTGTCAAAGTCGTCTGGAAATTGTCGTTGCCTCTTAAGCGAACCGACATCGGCGCATCAGACGCCGGGCCCATCTTCGAGACCAAGATGGGCGCCGTTCTGGTCGATCCAAATCATTCCGGAAGAGATGCAAATGAATAGACGTGACTTCTGTGAGCTCATCGCTGCAGCCGCTGCCTCCGGCCTGCTTAGCGCCAACTTCAATGGTGCTGCTCGGGCCGCATCACCTATCGACGGCGAAGCATCCAGAGCGGCAAACGCAAATTATCCGAATGATCGCGCTCCATTAGGCCAAAGCCGATATGTCAAACTACCGTTGGGCGCAGTCCGTCCATCGGGATGGCTGCTTGATCAACTGACCTTGCAGGCGCGCGGTATCACCAGCCATCTTCCCGAACTATGGGATGTCGTGGGGGAATCCGCATGGAAAGGCGACGCGGGCAAGAACGTCAGGGACGGTGTTTTCGACACTAACGCACGTTTCGTCCCGCGCTGGCTTGAGGGTTTGACGATGCTCGCCGGTGTCCTTCATGACGACGAGCTTATGGCCATCGGCAAGCCCTATATGGACCATGCGCTTTCTGTCAAAGACCTCGCCAGCGTGACGCCAAGCGTCATCGCATGGTCCTGGTTGGCCAGAGTGATGCCGGAATATCACGAGGTGACCGGCGATCCGCGAGCCATTCAGTTCGTCCGCACCTTCTTGGATTACGCCGATACCGTGCGCGAACCCGAGAACCTCGCGGTGTTCAGCTCGAAATGGTCGGGAGTGCTGCTGAGCTGCGGTATCTGGTATTATAACCAAACCGGCGATGCGGATGTGCCCGCCCTGCTGCAACGTTGCACGAAGCGCTGTATCGATGACTTCGTAAACTACTTCAGGAATTTTCCGAAGGACCCCAAGGTCTTCGCCGAGATGTGTGACTTCGTCCCGCATTATTGCGACGCCAAGGGCAAGGCTGGTGAACCGGCCTATGAAGGTCCGACGCCAATTGGCCGTCACGGTTTCACCGCAGTGATGGCTCTCGGCTACCCCGCGTTCCACTCCCTCATCTCCGGTGATCGGAGTGAAAGGGAAAGCGTTGTGCAAGGGATGGCCAATCTCGATCAAGCCTATGGTCAGGTGGGAGGCAGATGGGGAGCAGATGGATGGCTCGTAAGCACCGACCCTATCGTTGGAACGGAGACGTGCGCTGTCGGGCAGTCGTTTTTCCCTCTCGAGAACATCCTGGCGATCATGGGTAATGTAGAGGTCGCCGACCGTATCGAGCAGCTGATCTTCAACGCTTTCCCCGGCGCTTGCACGGCCGATATGTGGGCCCGTCAGTTCTACACGCAGTCGAATCAGGTCCTGGTCTCGGTTGCCAAGCGGCCATGGAACTCGCCGGGTACCGACGCAGCAAATATCTACGGTTTCAAGCCGTGTTATCCGGGCCCCTTAGCCGACGTGCATGCGCCTTGGCCACGCTATGTCGCATCGATGTGCATGGCCACCGCAGACAGCGGGTTGGCGGCGATGAGCTATGGCCCCTGTCGCATTAATGCCAAGGTCGGAAACGGCGTGTCGATCGAACTAATCGTAGAGACGGACTATCCCTTCTCGGACCGCGTCCGTGTGGCTGTTCACTGCAACGAACCGGTCAATTTCCCGCTTCACTTCAGGATACCTACCTGGTCTAGCCAAGCTGAAGTTTTCGTCTCGGGCAAAGCTACTCCGTGGCGACCGGAGAGTGGCACCATGCTGAAGGTGGAGCGCGAATGGAAGAACGGCGACGTCGTTACGTTGCACTTCAATTTCAAGGTTCGCACGGAAACGCGTCAGAACAACGCCGTGGCCGTGGCCTGGGGTCCGCTCTATTTTGTCCTTCGAATTAGAGAGGCCTTCGAGAAAATTCCGGCGCTGCCCGTCTACAGAACGGATCAGCCGCCGGCTTCGGCACCGCCCGGATGTGTCGACTGGCATATCGCACCTGTGAACGATTGGAACTACGCGCTCTCGATCGACAGGAGCAACCCTCAGTGCGAGATGATCTTCAACAAGGTCAGTTCAATGCCGTTTGCCCAAAAGGGAGAGCCGGTACGGGCACCTGGCTCAACCGAATATCTGCCTTGGCAGCACGATGTTCCGATGCTTCTCAAGATGAAAGCGAGACTGGTCCCGCACTGGGGCATGAACGGGGCCAATGCCGCACCGGTGCCCACGAGTCCGGTCAAGACCAATCAACCGGAGACGGTGGTTGAGCTCATTCCCTATGGCTGCTCGAGACTTCGCATCGCGGAGTTTCCAACGGTCTGACCTATTCAGATTCACAGTTCTTTCGCTCGACCAAACGCGATCCGGAGTTCTGTCATGCCCGCGCGACGCCCCGCTTGTCACGCTGCTGTCCGCCTCCACTCTCGCCGTCAGCGCGCAAAAGTCGCCGGCGCCATCCCGAGTTCGCGGCACCATCGAAGCGGTCGACGGCGACGTGCTCGCGGTGAAGTCGCGCAGCGGCGAGGCGGTCAACTTGCACAAGGTCGGCGCCAAGCTGATCGCCCTTGCCAAGCCGCGGCCCGATGGCTCGTTCGAGGCGAGCCGCAGCAGCGCCGGCCACCACGGCCTGACGCTGTGACGTTATCCTCTCTCCACTCGTGGGAGATGAGGCGCGGATGAATTCAGCGTTGGATCAACATGCAACCCGCCAAAATAACCATTCGCGGGCTGAACGGTCCGAACCGCGAGATCACCGGTTCAATCAGGAATTTCGAAGAGGCGGAGCAAGCTATCCGCCCGAAAACCAAAGGCACGAACGATGAGTAATTCTCGCATTGCCGGCATTTTGGCTGGTCTTCTATTGGGCATTTCAGCGGCAGCAACAAGCACTTCCGCTTCCGACCCAACTACCAGGGCTGACGAAGGCTCTGATCAATGGACGACCGGCGGACGCGACTGGCGCCAAAGCTACGACTCCCCGCTCAAACAGATCAACAAGGATAATGTCGCCAAGCTTGGATATGCCTGGTTGAGCGACATCGAAGGCTCGTCGAAATTGGAGGCCACGCCGATAGTTGTGGATGACGTCATGTACGTCAGCAGCATCGCGGGCATGGTTTATGCGCTTAACGCCGAGACAGGCCAACAACTTTGGCAGTTTGATCCTCGGGTGGCAAGCTTTGCAGCTTTATACTCGAAAGCTTGCTGCGGTCCTGTGAATCGTGGCGTCGCCTTTTGGAAAGGCCGAGTGTATGTGGCGGCGTTCGACGGAACACTATATGCCATCGACGCGAAGGCGGGAAGCATTGTCTGGAAGACTGATACAATCACTGACAAATCTCGCGCTTACACGAGCACGGGTGCGCCCTATATCGCCGGCGATCTAGTGGTTATCGGAAACGCTGGCGCTGAATTGGATGCACGAGGCTATATAAGCGCTTACGATATTCAAACCGGAAAGTTGGCTTGGCGGTTTTTCACGGTCCCCGGGGACCCCCGCGACGGCTTCGAGCATCCGGAGCTCAAGATGGCCGCCAAGACTTGGGATAAAGATAGTCGTTGGGACGTCGGCCTTGGCGGTACAGCCTTTGATGGCATGGCTTACGATCCCGAGCTCGATCTTCTCTATGTGGGTACGGGAAATGGCAGCCCCTGGCCCAGGACCATCCGCAGCCCAAGCGGCGGCGACAATCTATTCCTCTCCTCTATATTGGCCATCAATCCGAAAACGGGTCGCCTCAAATGGTACTACCAGACCACGCCTGGCGACAGTTGGGACTACACCGCTACCCAAAAAATGATCCTCGCAGACATTCGCGTTGGTGGGACGGTTCGCAAGGTCATCATGCAGGCTCCAAAAAATGGATTCTTCTACGTTTTGGATCGCATCACCGGCGAACTTCTGTCCGCGCCGCCATACTTGAGAAAGCTTACCTGGGCCTCCAGAGTGGATATGAAAACGGGGCGCCCAGTAGAGAGTGAGCAGGCGCGATACTGGAAGTCCCCCCGTCTCATTTTCCCGAATCCGGGTGGCGGACACAATTGGCAGCCAATGGCATTCAATCGTGATACTGGCTTAGTATACATCCCAGTGAGAGAGATGGGCGACGTATTCGCGCTACCTTCCGAACCTTTTTCCTACAACAAATCTCACTTCAATTATCATGTCGATAGGGGCTATCCCGATGCGAATGGTCATTTTGAAGTCTTCTGTAAGAGCGCCAAGTTCTGCCCCGGACGCGAGGAAGTTCTCAAAGGGCAACCCAAAATCTTACCTCAATCCTTTTTGCGTGCGATGGATCCCGTAAGCGGCAAGATCGAATGGGAGGTGGAAACCACCCAAAAGACCCTGGAAAAGAAATACGTTGGCTATCCCGGCGGCGTAATTTCCACGGCGGGTGATCTCATTTTTGAAGGTTATGGGGACGGAACGTTCGACGTGCGAAATGCCCGCAATGGGGCACTTCTAAAAAGTATATCCGTAGGGAACCCGATCGCGGCGGCACCAATGACTTACATGGTCGGCGACGTTCAATATGTGGCGTTCCTCGCAGGCAACCGTAGCGACGGCGCGAAGTCGCGAATTGTCGCGCTACGGCTCGACGGCGATGCTGTCCCCCCCCCAACCCAGCCTCAGATCGCCGTTCAGGTGAAATCGCGCGCATCGCTGTCCGAGCGAGTAACGCAAGCTACCGACGTCAAGCTGGTGAATGCCGGTCGCCAACTTTTCGAAAAAAACTGCGCAATCTGTCATGTTCGCGGCAACGCTCCGAACCTGATCCCAATGCAAGACGCGACGCAGCACCAATTCTTCGACGTCGTTCTCGGCGGAATTCGCGCCAACAAGGGAATGGGTAATTTCAGTACTATATTGTCAAGGGACGACGCAACGTCCATACGGACCTACTTGATCAACACCAGCCAAAACGAAGATCATTGATCGCGAAGATAGTAGGCGAGCAGCCAGACTACAGAAATACTTTCTGCGCCAGGCGCATTGAAATCAGCGCGCTGCCTTCATTTCTGGCCATCCGACTGTCGCCGCCGGGCGTCACGGCAGGATTGTTCCGCCAGCGCGGCGGGCCGCACGGGCTTGAGCAAAAACTGCCTGTGAGCATTCGGATAATCCCCGGTCATCGACGGGGGTTCGAGCTTTGCGGCGACGACAAAGTCGGCCTGCCCAGCTCCGTAGGAGGCCATGACACTGGCTTCATCAAGATGACGCGGACCCGCCGGCTCGATCAGCACCCAAGCTTTGGCCAGATCGGTACAGTTCTCAAATCCGAGCGTTGCCACCGCGGCTGCGTTACCGCCAGCATATACCCCCCCGTTCACCCACTGTACTCCAAATCCTTCCACGGCCGTCTCACTTCCGGGATATGGCCCGAAGAGCCATGGTAAACCGAGCGCTCGTGTCTCGAGCACATAGAGCAGGCCCGGCGAGCGACCAGAGAGATCGACCGCCGGCGTACCGATTTCAAGGCCGGCTGCACGAGCCTGGGCTCTGGCCGTGGCCAGATAGTCGTGGAAGGGTTCAGACAGTACCAATTCTCCACCACCGGGCAGGCGCGTGACAGCGGTATAAGTGCGCAGATCTTTTGTCTGACGGTGCGGTTTGAGGATGCCAGCATTGACCACTGATGCGGTGAGCAATTGTGCCAACACCGTTAGGGGCAGCAGGGTCGCGACGCTGCGTCCGTCTTGCGCAAGAGGGCTCAGGAAAGCAACCACTGCGAGTATCCAGAACAAGGCGGCAAACGAACCGATAATCCAGTAATTGACAGCTGAGCCCAGTGCGGACAGGTGCGGTAGAATCAAAAAGATCAGCGCTAGAGCGATGCTGGTCGGAGCTTGGCTGCGCAGAACCATTCCCTCCCGATAAAGCGTTGCGCCAAGGCACGTGAAGATCGCCACCAGGAACAAGGTCGAGGGATTGATACCGATCGGATCGATCCCCAGCAGCGCGATCGCCATGGTTAAGATCAACACCGCACCGAGAGCCAGCGATTGGATCAACTTGTGCGTAGACCCCATGCGAACGCTGAGCAGAAGGGCAGTCGCCGCCACCGCAGCGATGGCGAGTTGTGAGCGACTGGTGGCGAGCCAGTCGATCCTAAACATATGAGACACCTCGTGTCCGCTGCCCAGCAGGACTTCAATCTTGGCGCTGTTGACCATACGGCTCACCAGCCCGGCGATGCCGCCGTCGATCAAGTACGCGGTAGCTATCAGTAGAGCGAGAGCGACCAGCGCCGCGCTAATCACGGGCAGCAGCGACTTTCGGCGCAAAATGACATAAAGCGCAACGACCAGCGCAATGGCCGTAGCGGTAGTCGGCTTGGCCATGAAGCAGAACCAGCCGCCAACGCCGACCAGGACCCATCCCAAGACTTGGCGTATGCGTCCTGGCCGATCGGCGAGCAACAGACCGATCATCACTATCAAGACCGATTGAATGTTCAGTATGAAGTAGTTGGGGGTCAGCAGCCAGAGGTGAAAGGCGACCAATGCCAGGCTGGCGATCCCCGCCGATAGCACCACCGCTTGCGGCCAGCGCACTGTCCAGAAGCGCCGGATCGTCAGAAAGCTGAGAATCCAGCTCAGCGCCATGGTGAGCGTGACGTTCGCCAAGCGAAGCATTGCGATGTTGCCACT
Organism: Bradyrhizobium hipponense; assembly: GCF_008123965.1. Classification (GTDB taxonomy): domain Bacteria; phylum Pseudomonadota; class Alphaproteobacteria; order Rhizobiales; family Xanthobacteraceae; genus Bradyrhizobium; species Bradyrhizobium hipponense. The sequence goes on from NZ_VSTH01000221.1 coordinate 16,106, forward strand.
CGCCCACTGATATGGCCAATGATAGACGAAGCCGAAAAGGGACGGCGGACTATTGATTGCGTAGGCGAATGGGTTCGCGATGGAGTTGAGGTAGAGACCGTCGACCATAATTCCGAGACCGTACCTGCTATAGTATAGCAGTCGAGCAAAGAGAATGGCTGTGGTTACGGCGGACAGAGCTAGCAAACTCACGTCGAGCAAGACTGACAACGTTCTTCCGTTGGCAAAGTCGTTATCTCTTGGCATGCGTTCCTTCCTGCCTGCTTGTACGGGAGGCCCATTTCGATAGATATCAGCTCCTGAGGAGCTCTTAACTGACCCCAGCCCCGCAATCTCCTCCAAGAATTGATAGGGTCCACTACTGTATGCTCAGCGACAAACGCTTACGACAGCGTTGAGTTTCGCGAGCAGCTGGTCGAATGTCGAATGCGGATTCGAGGCGGTCATTCCGAACTGTGGCAAGTCACAACGAGGAGCACCGCTGTCGCGCAGCTACTTGGCCTCTGTCTACGCCACCGCATCTATTCACGGCAGAGCCTGGAGGTCTGCCACGACCCCCACCGTCGCCCGTCGCCATCGCGAAATCAGCCAGATCCTCAACCATGCCCCGTCAGCTCGAGTCCACGTCACTCTCAACGCACGCGACAGCCCCTCAGTTCGAGCTCGATTATTCCTGTCCTGCGCGCTGTCGCAAGGTTATGGAGGAGACGAACGTATCAATGGAATGCCGCCAGGGAACAATCTGGAATGCTTCAAATGGCGACTATAACGACGGCAACAATCGAAGCGATGGCGATCGCGCTGATACGGTCCCTAAGTGCAAAGACAATAGGGTCGTCGTCCATTTGACGCCGGTTCGCCATCATGAGCGCCCTGCCTATCCAATAGAGAAGAATTGGACAGATGAGCCATAGTGCATTCGGATGTCGGTACAGCATCTGCACATCTGGTGACGCAATATAGAGTGCCAAAATCGTAATGGCATTCAAGCCAGACGCAGCAGCTAAAGCAGCAACGATGTCAGCGTCTCCGCCCTTGTAGTCACGATCTGAACGATCCGGGAGGCCGCGGTCGAGTCTCGTCGACAGTTCAACGTAGCGCTTGATTAGCGCGAGCGCCGTGAAAATGAACATAGAGAACATGAAAAGCCACTGCGAAATTTGAATTTCAGCTGCCACGCCTCCCGCAATAACGCGTGTCACGTAGAGCATTGCCAGTACCACGACGTCCACAAGCATCTTTCGCTTCAAATAGAGAGAATAAGCACCCGTTAGAACAAAATAGCCTGCCAATACGCCGACAAACTCAAGTGAGATTGTGGTCGACACCATCAGGGAAAATATGAGGAGCACCGGAGCAATAAGCAAGCCGGTCCGCAGTTGGAGTAGACCGCTCGCAAAGGGTCGAGCACGCTTGCTAGGGTGGGCGCGATCAGATTTAAGATCTACCAGATCGTTGAGAATGTAGACGGCTGACGCGCAAGCACAAAAAGCGAGAAAGGCGATAATATCAGCAACGCTCTTAGCCAACGTAAATTGATGCGAGGTAGCTGATGGCACAAAGACAAGAAGATTCTTGACATATTGGTGGACCCGAAGGGCCTCGAACCACGCCCCCCTGCTCGCATTCCCGCGATCTAATGCGACGTAGTTACTCTTGAGCGCCACGAGCCGACGCTTTACTGAACCGGAACGGCCGACCACGTAGGCTTTATCGGCAATCTCCCACACTGGTAAATCTGCGAGAGTGTTGCCAATGTAATCAAAGCCGTTCTTACCGAAGGCAGCCGCGAGTGTTTCGGCCTTCAAAGATCCTGACAAACTTGTATTTGTATCAGAAGCAAACCAGCCATCAAAGATGCCAAAGTGATCTGCAATGGCCTTAGTGTGCTTCGCGTTGGCTGCGGTAGCCAGGTAAACCTTCCTGCCCCGCTCCTTGGCTGCCTGGATTAGCTCCACAACGCAGGTGTTGTACGGGAGAGTCGCATAATCCAGTTCGGCTACCTGGGCCAAATGATTCTCTGCGGCCGCTTTGCCATTGACCAGAGCCCGGACGGCTGCAAAATTCGCGGGGAGCCCAAGAGGCAAGACGTTTAAAAAAGACTCATACAACACATCCGTGAGCAGCAAGGATCCGTCTAGATCTACCACCAAAGGTTTTTCGCAAGACAATCCCGTATCAGCCAGTGTAGGATCATCGCTGGTGCGCCGCATGCCTTGGAGAACTGTCGGTAAAACGTCGGCTAGTTGGGCCGGATTGCCGATAAAGGCGATGTAGCCCTCACGATCGACAACAAAGCAAGTAGGAATTCGGAGCGAAGAGCTGGCGTCCATCCAAAGCTTGCTCATTTCACCTGTGTAGTCGAACACGATTCGATAGTTCAGATTCGGGAAGTTTTTGGTCAACCATGCGTTCAACCTGCTTCGACCTTCGTCCGGCGTTGACGCGCGTTCACTAGCTGCGACTCCGACGATCTCAAGTCCGCTATCTTTATACCTTTCTTGTAGCTGCATCAGGTTGGGTACTGCAGCCACACATGCCCCACACCAAGCGGCCCAAAATTCGATGATGTACACTTTCCCCGGCTGGAAGCTCGTGAGGGGCGGGCCGCGTAGCCAGCTCTCCGCTTCAATCGGAGGAACGATGGACGCCACACGCCGCACCATGTTGCTCTCCAAAGCTAATGCGAAACGGCGCACGGCAATGCGCGCGAGCTCGCTCTCTCTCTCTCTCTCTCTCTCTCTCAGAAACGCGGCAGAGCGTTTCAGCGGAAGGAGAGCATCGCTCGTCTTCGCGTCTGAGTGCACTCAGCCCAGCGTTGGTACATCTCAATAGCAACGGCTGTGCCAGAAAGTCTTGCGCGCCTTGAGCGCCTGATGACACTTGAAGGCCTCCTCCAGCCGCTCGACAATTGTAGTGAACCTGACGAACTTTGTGCGGATGTTAGGAGTTCAACTCCGATCACGTGCGTCCCGCTGAGCATGCTTTGGGTTTGCTCGTCGTAGCGTATCAGGATCCAGCGACACTTGCTGATCGGAAGTCAGATCACCGTCAACTACCAACATTGGTGTTTGATCTTGAGGACAGAAGATGCCACCTGTCATTTGGTGGGGGGTGGGCTAGTCAAAACGCCCGCGTAGAATTCGACATGCAATATGAGCCGAGGTACTCGCTGGCGGACCTGATCGATCACTCACCCTTCCGCTGCAGAAGGGCGAAACGTTCAGGCCTGTCCCAGTCTTGACGTCGTCCTCGCGACGAAAGCGAATGAGAGCATCTTGGATTCGACCGAACTGCCGGTGCGTGTTGACACCGGGAGCGGCCTCGCGATCCTCAAGACGGCGTGTCTGTTGGTGCGTAACCTGCGTCAGTGCAGCGATGCCAACCATTAGGCTCGATTGCAGCTGCTTTCCGAAGATGAAATCGTGGCATTTCTTTATCGATATCGACGGCTGCGGGGAGTGAGGAATAGCGGTGACTGTGGCGCATTAGATCGACGTTGGTGCGGCAATCAGGATCCAAAAGCCTTCTCCGACAAGATCCTGTCCGGCTGAAGGAGGGCTCGATGTTGGTCGCTGTTCTCGGAGCCGGGATCATGGGCGCGTCGCTTGCAATTCACCTTGCCAGAAATGACGTGACAGTGCTGTTGTTTGATGACGTCGGCGCCGGCTCCGGAGCGACCCGTCCAAGTTTCGATTGCCTAGATTTCTTTACGGGGGCAACTTCGGACGACATGCGGTTTAGGTCCGAAGCCCTTCACTACCAAGCGGAACTTTCTGGTCAGATTGGTTTGGCAGATGCCGTTCGAAGAACGGGAACGCTGCGTTGGTCCACCAAAGTCAGGCAAAATAGAAAGCTAATACAGGCGGCTAGAATGGCCGAGGCGCTAGGAAGGACGGTAGAGTACTTATCACGAAACGATGCATTAATCCTCGAGCCCAATTTGAGTATCGTGGGGTGTCCAGAAGTCATCGTAAGGGTGCCGCAAGAGGGATGGCTCGATTCTGTTCATTTCACAAAGCGCTTGATCGACATTGCCGTCGACACGAGGCTCACCCACTGCATCTTTGAAAAATGCAAAAGAATGGAGCCTCTCAATCATGGCGTCGAGCTGTGGACCGATCGAACCTCCTATTTTGTCGATGCAGTTGTCCTGGCCGGCAGTGGCGGAATCAACCTCCTTCTTGAGGAATTCGCGTGCGCGCCACTCGCCAACGAAATGCTCGAGGTGCTTACGCTGCTACGGTATATCGGTCCGCCCATCAAACATGTTGTCTTCGCTAATCATACTCATTTCCGGGCAAATGAGCACTCTCTCGTCATCCGCAACGCCTTTGACCGCGCGAGCATCCGAGATCCAGGTGTCGCGATTAGAGCTGCTGGAGAGAGTGTCTCGTCGGTAAGGCGCGAACTCAAACGAGCCCGATTTGAAGACTTCTTTTCCGTGCAGATAGGGAGCCGTCCCGTTTCCGAAGACGGCTACCCGATCGTCGGCCGACTACCTGGTCTACCGCGGATGTTCGTGGCCACTACGCAGGCAGATATCACGCTTGCCCCTTATATCGCGCTGCTGCTCTCCACGGAAATCGCGGAGGACGCTTCGTGTGAGGCGCTCGACCCATTTCGACCCGATCGTTTCATCTAGCGTAACCGGCATGAGGGCCCCACCTCGCCGTCGCGAGGTTCGCCTGCGATACAGCCTGGCATGAGCTGATCGGTGGAGGTGCAACGATGGCAAATGC
>NZ_VSTH01000222.1 GCF_008123965.1 Bradyrhizobium hipponense
TCGAGCCCGAACTCGTTTTTGGCGGTCTCAAAACTGTCCTCGATCGCCCAACGATGGCCTTCGACTGCGACCAGCGTTTCGATGGCTGTTCCTGCCGGGCACCAAGTGGTGAAGAAGGCAAGGTCGCCATCGGCGATGCGACGACGGATCAGCAGGCCGCGTGTCCACAAGCCGTCATTTGCGCTGTTGAACTGCCCGGCATCGAGATCGGCCAGTTCGAGATAGCACCAATCATGCAGCCTCGGTCCTTTGGTTCCGTCTCCTGCCGACAGGCGTTTCCAGTCGGACGAACGCCGCGTCGAGGCGATGTCGGCGGCGGTGCCGGCGACCGATCGACGCTTGCCCCAGGAATGGAATACATGAGCGCTGCTGACTCCGAGTACATAGCCTTTGCCCGCCTGGCGTAGTTGCTGTTCGATGTCGCCGACACCGTAGACGGTATCGCCAGCAACCCACTCGAATGGGACAGCCGCGGCTATGGCACGTGCGATCATTCTCGTCGCAAGCTTTGGCTTGGTCGCAAAGCCGGTATCGGGGGGCACGTATGCGGCTTCCAGGCGCTCTGGATCGTCGGTCCATTCCTTCGGAAGATACA
>NZ_VSTH01000223.1 GCF_008123965.1 Bradyrhizobium hipponense
TGACGGTGCCAGCCATGCCAGGATCTGCTCTCGTTGTGATCGAGCCCGAACTCGTTTTTCGCGGTTTCAAAGCTGTCCTCGATCGCCCATCGATGGCCTTCGACCGCGACCAGCGTTTCAATTGACGTTCCCGCTGGGCACCAGGTGGTGAAGAAGGCGAGGTCTCCATCGGCGATGCGACGACGGATCAGTAGACCGCGCGTCCACAAACCAGCACTTGCACCGTTGAATGGCTCGGCCTCGAGCTCGGCCAATTCGAGATAACACCAATCGTGCAGCCGTGGTCCTTTGGTTCCGGCTCCCGCCGACAGGCGCTTCCAGTCGGATGAGCGCCGCGTCCGGGCGATGTCTGCGGCCGTACCGGCGACCGGCGGTCGTTTGCCCCAGGATCGAAACACATGAGCGCTGCTGACCCCAAGCACGTAGCCTTTGCCGGCCCGACGTAATTGCTGTTCGATGGCGCCAACGCCGTAGACGGTATCACCGGCAACCCACCTGAACGGTACAGACGCGGCTATCGCGCGTGCGATCATTTTCGTCGCAAGCTTTGGTTTGGTCGCAAAGCTCGCATCGGCAGGCACATAGGCGGCTTCCAGACGATCCGGATCGTCGGTCCATTCCTTCGGAAGATACAGCGCGCGGTCGATGAACGCATGACCATGACGCGAAACGTAGGTAGCGAAGACGCCGATCTGGCAATTCGTAATCTTGCCTGCCGAACCAGTGTATTGCCGCGCCACTCCACATGACGCTTTGCCCTGTTTGAGAAAGCCGGTCTCGTCGATCACCAGCACTGCATCGTCATCCGCCAAATGTTCGATGACATAGTCGC
>NZ_VSTH01000224.1 GCF_008123965.1 Bradyrhizobium hipponense
ACGCAACTGTAATGCTAGTATGTCGGGCCGAAGCAAAGCGTCGCAGGCAGCGAGGAGTCCAGAGCCTTTTCGGGTGGCCGCCGCCATCAGCCCCATCATCCCGTGCGAGAATTTGTTCTTGAGTTCCTTCACGTCGATCCCTTTGGCGCGCAGGAAGGCCTTAAGTGTCAACTCAATCGAATGCGTATGGAGATGGTAGAGCACCAGATTGTAATGCAGCCGCGGCTTGGAGTTCTCAAGGCTGGCAGAATGCACGGCTGCTCGGCAAAAATCCTCGGCCAAGTGATAGAAGCCCAACGGGCCATAACGATCGATTTCATCAGGCATGTGGTTTGAGTTCCAGCTCCCGTCTTTAAGACGTGCGCAATCCGATTCCAGGTTGCCGCGGCCTCCCCGAGTGCCTGCGGCAAGCGACGCATGAAGTTCGCTGGATGGGCGAGACGCGCATGTGGCTCCCGTTCAATGAGTGCCGACCCTTTAAGGGCGTCCGACAGACCTGATCAGAACTAGCTAGGCATTATCGTGGAGAATGCCTACGCCATATGTCAACCAGTAAAGGTCCACCAACGGAAAAGCATCAAAAATGTCTATTTATTAAGTAGGTATTCTAGGGATAGTAGGGCCAGATAAGGAGTTTAGCCTATGGCACGGGTGAACCCAATAATTCTCAAGACGTTGCGCCGGCGCAAAGGCTGGTCTCAAGAGCGCCTCGCCGAAATGGCGAAGGTCAACAAACAGACGATTTCCCGCATTGAGCGGGGTGAACCAGAAAATCCGCGCGAAAACACGATCAAGCGACTCGCCCACGCATTGGGCGCAGAGCCGGCCCAACTGACGCTCGAGGCCGTCACACCGGAAAGCGGCCACAGCGAGCCTGTGAGGAGGACGCGGCCATCCGGGTTCGGCGTCAGCAAGAATGCGAACAACTTCCTCTACCTGATCTCCGAACGGTACTTCGTCCGGCCCTGGCAGGTGATGGAACTTGCACCGCTGTTGTTCTGCTGGGCGGCTGAGATGAGCCTGCGCGAGCGGCGGCGGCGGCTCACAAAGCTTGAAGAAGCATGCCAGGCCGCACGTGTCCTCGAGAAGGAGATGCCGCACCTCCCGCCACCCAATTTCATGTATTCCGAGGAGAAGATCGCCGCGGAATCGCGATCCATCGATGCACATGACATTTTCGGGATGTGCTTTGGCGACGACGATTTCAGTGAAGGCCCATCGCATTCCTTGGGCGATGACGAGGACAACCCGTTCGCCGTCTTTCTCACAAAGCTGGTCGAGCAAATCAGCGACGTTGCGACCTTCGAAGGTTTTTCTCCGATTGATTATCCCTGCTTCGAAGTTTGTCACGAAGAAGCCTTCGAGATGGTCGGTGGAGACGAAACGCTGGCAGACCGCATTCTGTCCGGCGTGGTCGATCTCTACGAGATGCCAAAGGATCTTCAGGGCATTGTCGGCAGAACGCCGCCGCCGCTCCTTGGTCATCAGCATCAAGATCGCTCCTCCGCGAACGACGAATCCTTGCGGCCCTCGATTCGTTCCGGCTGCTAACACAGAGCAGGGATTCCAAATCGTCGGGGCAGGTGCTTTTCCACCTGTTCCGCCGCCCTGTGCAAAACCAGCCGCGCAGCAATCTTGTCTTCCTTGTCCGCGTCGCGCATGACGACTTTCAGCGCCAGGTCTGGTAGCTTCATCCCAAAGGGCGCGGCAGGACGAAATTTACGCGATTTGCTGGCTGAACAGCCTGCCATTCAACGCGACCGGCGAAGTTATAAAGAATGACGGCGTCTGGAAGATTTGTGAATTCACTTGGCAGATGGACGTGATTCTGTTCTGCGCTCGCTTCGAGGGACGCTGGCTGCGCGGCGCGGAGTTTCATTTTCTCGGCGGCCAGAGAACCTGCCGGCACCGAAGCCACTTGAGAATTGGCCGAAATCCAATCCGCGAGATTTGCGGTAGTTACAAGGTCTTTGAAATGCGTCGAACCTCCGTCGCATTGATTCTCGCCATTCTGCTGTCGCATTGATTCTCGCCATTCTGTCGAGCGCGGCGCTGGCCGATCAGTTTGTCGGACAGGCCAGCGTGATCGACGGCGACACGCTGGAAATGCATGGAGTGCGCATCCGGCTTTGGGGCATCGATGCACCGGAGAGCAGCCAGCTGTGCCGCGGCAAAGACAGCTTACAATATCGGTGTGGTGCGCAGGCCGCGAACGAACTTGATGCCTTCATTGCCCGCCGTCCCGTCAATTGCGTTCCAGTCAGCCTCGACCCGTATGGCCGCACGGTTGCGACCTGCTCGGTCGCAGGCAGGGATCTTAGTGAATGGCTTGTACACAGCGGCCTTGCGTTGGACTGGCAACAATACTCGAAGGGCAGGTATCACGAAGCTCAGCGCGAGGCTGAGCGTGCCGGCCAGGGACTGTGGAAGGGCAGCTACGTGGAGCCGTGGCTCTATCGTGCATGCATCCGCGCAAGTGGAAAGCCGTCCGCCTGTTCGGATGATGCAAATGCCCATCCTTGATCGATCCCTGCGAGGCGCCAATCCACAGCGCGCGTTGGCCTGTCACCATACTTGGGCAAGTGGCTCTGGCGCCGTTTGGGCGACTCACGCTACCCATCATTCTCAATTGCCTCACTGCGGAATGGGAATGAAATGGTTGCAGCCACCCATGAATTACCGGCCTCTGGTTATGCGCTTGAAGTGGACGGCCGGCTCAAAGCTGAATTTACAACCAGAGACGGCGCCAGGGCCGGTGGCGAAGAACTAAAGAAGCGTTTTCCCATGCTTCAGATCAGGATCTATGACGCGCAGACGAATGCGCGTGAGGAAATCTAGGTCCACTGATTCAAGTTTTGGCGGAGTTGGTCGGCCAGAGCGCGTGCGGCTGTCGCCGCACCGGGCTCTGAACCGAGCCGCTTTGCGTCTCGGCCATTCGGCTTCGATCCCTCGCGCAAGCGGATGCGGAGCTCCTCGCCGGGGGCACTCGGAAAAGGGGCTCGCCTGCGGCGACCGCTATCACTGCCCCGTTCCCGGGTGCCGCTATTGAACCGGTCTCGTCGCTGCACTCGGACCCGCGTGCCCCTTCGGGTCGCTATGCTCACGCTCTCCGGGTGCCATTTTCCGTCGAGGCGATGCGCCCCTGGCGCACGCCTGGGCGGGCCTACGGCCCTAGGCACCTCAAGGCCAAGTCTCATGAAGAACCGGACGGAAGGCGGGCCGCTTCGCCGCTGCCGCATTCTCTCAATTAGAGGCTGAGAGTAAGAGTGTCGCGCGGTTTTGCCGTGACGGGTTACAGGCTGCGAGAGAGGCTCGCGGCGCCCGTCGCGGAGACCCGCGATGTCCAGACAATATCCAGCACGCACCGGTGAGGACCGGACAAGCCTCTATGACGAAATTACCAGCAAGATCATCGCCGAGCTGCAGGCTGGCCGGGTGCCCTGGGTGCAGCCTTGGGGCACCGCGGCTGCGAAGGCGTCTTTGGCCATGCCGAGAAGCGTGGCGACCGGCCGCCAATACAGCGGCATCAACGTTCTAATCCTCTGGGGTGCCGCGACCGAGCACGGATTTACAGGGCAGAATTGGCTTACCTTCCGTCAGGCGCTCTCGCTCGGTGGTCACGTCCACAAGGGCGAGCGCGGCACGACCGTGGTCTACGCCGACCGCTTTGTGCCGGTCGATGAAAAGCGCCGCGCACATGAGACCGGCGAGGAGGCGCAAGCTGTTCCTTTCCTCAAGCGCTTTACCGTCTTCAACAGCGATCAATGCGGCGGCTTGCCTCCGGAGATCGCAACAACGGCGCCGCCTCCGCCGCCAGGACTCATCGAGCCGCAGGTCGAAGGCCTGATCAGGGCAACCGGCATCGACTTCCGCATCGGCGGCAACCGCGCCTTCTATGCGCCGACGGAAGATTATGTGCAGGTGCCGCCTCCGCAAGCCTACTTCGAGCCGATCAATTGGCATCGAACGGCCCTGCATGAATTGGCGCATGCCAGCGGTCATCCATCACGTCTCAACCGCGACTTGTCGGGCAGCTACGGTACCAGGAAGTACGCGTTTGAGGAGTTGGTTGCGGAGATCTCGTCTGCGTTCGGTTGCGCGTCGCTCGGTATCGTGCCCACGGTGCGGCACGCCGACTATATCGGCTCGTGGCTCGAAGTGCTGCGAGAGGACAATCGCGCGATTATGCGAGCTGCTTCGCAGGCCAGCAAGGTTGCGGACTATCTCCTTGGATTCTTGCCGGAGCGCGTTTTCGATGCGACGACCGAGAGAGCGGAGCGGGACGCAGCGTGAACCCCGCCAGCCGTCTCGAAAAAGAGAGTGAGAGGGTAGCGGCGATTTTTCCTGACGGGTTGGAGGCCGAGAGAGAGGCTCCCGGCCGCCCGTCGAGGAGAATCGATATGACGAAGGCTGTCCAAAAGATCACGCTGTCGCCCTCACGTGACATCCCGTTCAACAAACTGGTCCTCAGCCAGTCCAACGTCCGGCATGTGAAGGCGGGCATTTGCATCGAGCAACTCGCAGAAAGCATCGCGCAGCGGACGCTGCTGCAAAGTCTCAACGTGCGGGCGGTCGTGGACGCCGAAGGCAATGAGACCGGTATGTTCGAGGTGCCGGCCGGCGGCCGGCGCTACCGCGCGCTGGAGCTTCTCGTCAAGCAGAAGCGCATGGCGAAGACGCAAGCCGTTCCTTGTGTCTTGCGCGAGGGCGGCATTGCTGAAGACGACTCGCTTGCAGAAAATGACGAGCGAGTAGGGCTTCATCCGCTCGATCAGTTCCGAGCCTTCCAGACCTTGAGTGGCGCCGGTATGTCCGACGAGGATATCGCGGCCCGTCACTTCGTGACACCGGCCGCCGTGAAGCAACGACTTCGGCTGGCGTCCGTGTCGCCAAAGCTCCACGACGTCTATGCTGAGGACGGCATGACTCTCGAGCAACTCATGGCCTTCTCTGTTACCGCCGACCACGCCAGGCAGGAGCAGGTCTGGGAGAGCATCAGCCGATCCGGCTATGACGAGCCCTATCAGATCCGGCGCATGCTCACGGAAAATACCGTGCGCGTCCGATCGCCGCGTTCAGTTCATTGGGCTGGATGCTTACGAGCAGGCCGGCGGCGGGGTTTTGCGGGATCTGTTCGAACACGATGATGGCGGCTGGCTTCAGGATGTTGCTTTGCTCGACCGCCTTGTCACCGAGGAGCTCAAAGCCGAGGCGGAGGCGATTGCTGCGGAGGGCTGGAAGTGGATTTCGCTCGCCGTCGAATTCCCCTACGGCCACACGGGGGGTCTGCGCGAAATCGAGGGCAAACCTCTCGATCTTTCGCCGGAGGAGCAGGCCGCCCTCGACGCCCTCAACGCCGAGCAGGCCAAGCTTGAATCCGACTATCAGGATGCCGACGAGCTGCCCGACGAGATCGACCAGCGTCTCGGAGAAATCGAGGCAGCACTGGTCGCGTTCGAAGACCGATCGATGATCTATGATTCGGCCGAGATTGTCCGTGCCGGCGTCTTCGTCAGCATCGATTCCGAAGGGCGCCTCTCGGTGGACCGGGGATACGTCCGGCCGGAGGACGACGTGCCGGCAGCCGATCCTGATGTCGGGCAGGGCGCCGATACACAGTCGATCGAGGGGAAGGCGGCTGGTGCTTCCGTTCAGCGCACGGTCATCGCGGTCGCGTGTGGCGCTGCTGATCTCGAAGAAAATGATGAGGACGCGACGAAACCTCTGCCGGATCGGCTGATCACCGAGTTGACGGCGCATCGTACGCTGGCGTTGCGGGATGCGCTGGCAGAAAATCCTGCGATTGCATTCCAGGCGGTGCTGCACAACTTCGTGCTGACGGCCTTTTACCGGTTCGCGTCCTCCGGAAGCTGCCTTGAGATCGGACTTCGCACGCCGACCTTTCCGGCTCAAGCGCCTGGCTTGAGGGAAAGCGCGTCCGCGAAGGCCGTTGAGGCGCGGCATGAGTCGTGGAAGGCACGATTGCCCAACAGCGAGAACGATCTTTGGGATTCGCTCACGGCTCTCGATGGCGCCGGACAGGCATCCCTGTTCGCTCACTGTGCGTCGTTTGCGGTCAACGCCGTCTGTGAACCGGCCAACCGCTACAATCAGGGCCGCGTCTCCGCCCACGGCGTCCGCACCCGGCTCGACCAAGCCGATGTGCTGGCACGTGCCGTCGGCCTCGACATGGTTCAAGCGGGGTGGAAGCCCTCCGTCGACAACTATCTCGGCCGGGTCACCAAGCCTCGCATTCTGGAGGCGGTGCGGGAAGCAAGAGGCGAATCCTCCGCGCAACTGATCGACCACCTGAAGAAGGCCGACATGGCCAAGGACGCTGAGCGTCTTCTCGATGGTTCGGGATGGTTGCCAGAGCCGCTGCGTCTGGTCGATCCCAATGCAGCGTCAGTGGAGCAGGAGAGTGAAACGGACCCGCTGCCCGAATTCCTCGCCAATGAAGAGGATCAGGAGAACGCGGGCGAGGATGATCCGCAACAGCTCGACGCGGCTGAGTGACATCGTAGAAGGGACGGCTCCGGCCGTCCGGCGATCGCGTGGGGACCGGTGTCTCGCGCCGGTCCCCATTCTTATGGCCGAGGGCTGAGAGGGAGAGCCGGGCCGGGAAGGGTTTGAGCCGTCGGGTCTTAAGGAGAGCGCCTGATGGTTCGACCCGTTCCTGCTCTCCGAAAGAACCCTGTCATGACCGAATCTCTCGCCGGCGGCGCTGCCGCCGCGCCGCTCTCAATGCGCGCCGCTGCTACTCTCACCTCCGCCGCCGTCAGAGCCGCGCGACAGCTCGTGATTGATCTCGAGCGCGGCCGTCGCATCGATGCCGCTGTCCTGCGTGGCTCCATGGAAGCTGCCTTCGGCGCGTCCGACGCCACTGCCGCCTGGAACTGGAAGACCGCCTATGATGTCTGCGAGGCGGCGACCGTTCTATTCCTTCGCAAGTTTGGGCCGGCTATTCGGACCAAGGCTGGCTCAACGGCAGCGATGCTGCCGATGCTCGCGAAAATCGCGAACTGTCTGCCGACCCACACGCGGCGCTCCGAGGACAGCCAAGCCCTTCAACAATTCTCGACACCGATCCCGCTTGGGCTTGCCGCATGCACCGCGGCCGGCATCACGCCCTCCGACCGGGTTTTGGAGCCCTCTGCGGGGACCGGCTTGCTCGCCATCTTTGCCGAGCTCGCCGGCGGCACCTTAGTGTTGAACGAGCTGGCCGAGACCCGCGCAGCGTTACTCGACCAACTGTCTCCCAACCTTAAGGTCACCCGGTTCGACGCCGCCCAGATCGATGATCACCTCGATGCGGGCGTTGTACCGAGCGTCGTCTTGATGAACCCGCCGTTCTCGGCATTGGCGAACGTCGATCGACGAATGGCGGATGCGGCGCTCCGGCACATCGCCTCATCCTTGGCACGTCTTTGCGATGGCGGGCGTCTGGTCGCCATCACCGGCGCAAGCCTCGCGCCGGACAATCCGGCATGGCGAGACGCCTTCGTTCGCCTCCAGCAGCGCGGGCGGGTGGTATTTTCTGCCGCCATCGACGGCGCGGTCTACGCGAAACACGGAACGCAGACCGACACAAAGCTGCTTGTGATCGACAAGTTGCCCGCCGCAGATCCGAAAGTCTTTCCCGCTTCACCGGGCATGGCGAGCGATGTCGCCACCTTGCTTGATTGGGCGACTCAGCATGTGCCTCCGAGGCTGCCTGTTGTCGCGCCGGTGGTGGTCGACGTCATCAGGCGCCCTGCGATATCACGATCCATCGGCGCCTCTGCGCCACGCCCATCGTCTACTCCGAGCCCTGCAGCGCTAGAGGGCGTCGAACTCGCCTATGAGACGGTCGACTGGACACCTCCGGAAGGCGCTCGACTGACCGACGCGCTTTATGAGGAATACTCGCTGCAGGCGATCCGCATTCCAGGCGCGCATGCGCATCCGACCAAACTCGTGCAGTCCGCCGCCATGGCCTCGATCGCGCCGCCGAAGCCGTCTTACCGGCCACATCTGCCAGCCAATGTCGTGGCGGATGGCATCCTGTCGGACGCTCAGCTCGAGAGCGTCATCTATGCCGGCGAGGCCCATTCCGAGTTTCTTGCGGGATGCTGGACGGTCGATGCGACCTTTGACGTGGTGGCGGCCGCGTGCGACGACGCAGAGAATGCCGTCCGCTTTCGCCGCGGCTGGTTTTTGGGCGATGGCACCGGCGCGGGCAAGGGGCGGCAGGTCGCCGGCATCCTGCTCGATAACTGGCTGAAGGGTCGGCGCCGTGCCGTCTGGATCAGCAAATCCGACAAGCTGATCGAAGACGCGCAGCGCGATTGGTCCGCGCTCGGCATGGAGCGGCTGCTCGTGACGCCGCTGTCACGTTTCCGGCAGGGCACACCGATCCGGCTCGCGGAAGGCGTCCTATTTGCCACCTACGCTACGCTGCGCACCGACGAGCGCGGCGAGAAGCTTTCGCGCGTGCGGCAGATCGTCGAATGGTTGGGCTCCGACTTCGACGGAGTGATCGTCTTCGACGAGAGCCACGCGATGCAGAACGCGGCAGGCCAGAAGGGCGAGCGCGGCGACCAGGCGGCCTCCCAGCAGGGGCGTGCGGGGCTCAGGCTCCAGCACGCGTTGGCGCATGCCCGCGTCGTCTACGTCTCGGCAACCGGCGCCACGACGGTCCACAATCTCGCCTACGCCCAGCGGCTGGGCTTGTGGGGCGGCGACGATTTCCCGTTCGGCACCCGCGCCGAGTTTGTCGAGGCGATCGAGGAGGGCGGCGTAGCGGCGATAGAGGTGCTGGCGCGCGACCTCAAGGCGCTCGGTCTCTACGCGGCCCGCTCGCTCTCTTACGATGGCGTCGCGTACGAGCTCGTCGAGCACCAGCTCACGCCAGAGCAGGTTCGCATCTACGACGCCTATGCCGGCGCGTTCGGCATTATTCATAACAATCTCGATGCCGCGATGCGGGCCGCCAACATCACCGGCGAGACCGGCACGCTGAATGGCCAGGCCAAATCGGCCGCGCGATCCGCTTTCGAGAGCGCCAAGCAGCGCTTCTTTGGCCACCTCCTGACCTCAATGAAGACGCCGTCGCTGATCCGCTCGATCGAGCGTGATCTCGACGCCGGCCACGCCGCTGTCGTCCAGATCGTCTCGACCGGCGAAGCGCTAGTGGAGCGCCGGCTCGCCGAGATCCCGACCGAGGAGTGGAGCGACGTCCGGGTCGACATCACCCCACGCGAGTACGTTCTCGACTATCTCGCCCATTCCTTTCCGGTCCAGCTCTACGAGCCCTTCACCGACCAGGAAGGCAATCTCTGCTCCCGGCCTGTCTATCGCGACGGCCAACCAGTCGAGAGCCGGGACGCCGTCGCTCGCCGCGACCGCCTCATCGAGAAGCTCGCCTCGCTGCGGCCGGTACCGGGAGCGCTGGATCAGGTCGTCCAGCGCTTCGGTACCGACATGGTCGCCGAGGTGACCGGCCGCTCGCGCCGCATCGTTCGCAAGGGCGCCCGGCTGGTCGTCGAAAACCGGGCCGGTTCGGCCAACCTCGCCGAGACGTCCGCCTTCATGGACGACGTCAAGCGGATCCTCGTGTTCTCCGACGCGGGCGGTACAGGGAGGAGCTACCATGCCGAGCTGTCGGCGCGGAATCGCCGCCTGCGGGTCCACTATCTGCTCGAGCCCGGTTGGAAGGCCGACGCCGCGATCCAGGGGCTGGGTCGCACGAACCGGACCAACCAAGCGCAGCCGCCGCTGTTCCGTCCCATTGCGACCGACGTGAAGGCCGAAAAGCGCTTTCTCAGCACCATCGCCCGCCGGCTCGATACGTTGGGAGCCATCACGCGCGGCCAGCGCCAGACCGGAGGGCAGGGGCTGTTCCGGCCGGAGGACAATCTGGAAAGCCAGTACGGCCGCGACGCGTTGCGCCAATTCTACACGTTGCTGGCACGCGGCAAGGTCGAGGGCTGCTCGCTTGAGAGGTTCGAGGATGCGACCGGCCTGAAGCTGACCGATGCCAATGGGCTCAGGGATGACCTGCCGCCAATCACGACTTTCCTGAACAGGTTGCTGGCGCTCACGATCGACCTGCAAAACATCCTCTTCACGGCTTTCGAACAGCTCTTGACCGCTCGGATCGAGGGCGCAGTCGCCTCGGGCACCTATGACGCCGGGTTGGAAACGCTTTGTGCCGAAATCTTTGTCGTCACTGACCGGCGCACGATCTACGACCATCCCGGCACCGGCGCCGAGACCCGGCTTCTCACGATCACCCAGCGCCAGCGTAATCATCCAGTGAGCCTGGATGATGCTCTTGCTCGTGTCTCCGATTGCCATTCCGTCCTGTTGGTCAATGAGCGCTCTGGACGGGCCGCCGTGCAAGTCCCGGCGGCGAGCGTCATGCTCGATGACGGCGAAATCGAGAGGCGCGTCCGCCTGATCCGGCCGATGGAGCAGCACAACGTTTCCTTGAACATGATGGCAGAGAGTCATTGGGTCCAAGCAGAGCGTGAACGCTTCGCCACAGACTGGCTGGCGGAGCTTGCCGAAGTGCCCGAGTTCACGGAAAGCACGATCCACGTCGTGGCCGGCTTGCTGTTGCCCATCTGGAAGCGGCTGCCGAACGATTCGACCCGGGTCTATCGGCTGCAGACCGATTCGGGCGAGCGGATCGTCGGCCGCAAGGTCTCGGGTACCTGGGTCGCGAATGTCCTTGCGGCTGGCGCGCCGGCGTTGACGCCGGACGCTGCCTTTGCCGCGCTCATGGAGGGGCGGACCGTCCTTGAGCTTGCGGAGGGGCTCCAGCTTCGCCGCGTCCGGGTGATGGGCACACATCGCATCGAATTGTCCGGCTTCAACGACACGATGCGCGATCGCTTGCGGGCCTACGGCCTCTTCGGAGAGATCATCTCCTGGAAGCTGCGCATGTTCGTGCCGTCGGACGCAAGCGGCGTCGAGATCCTGTCGAGGGTGCTCGACGCCTATCCGCTTGTGCGCATCGCTCAGCGGGAGGCAGTGTGATGTCCCGCGATGCTTCCGAACTGGCTGGCCGCCTCGCGCGCGAAGCGGAGGCGGTGTGCCGACACTATCTCTCCAATGGCAAGCGGGCGGGGCGGTACTGGGTGGTCGGCGACGTGCACAACACCGCGGGCCGCTCACTGTTCGTGCGGCTCCAGGAATCGCCGAAGGGGCCGGCGGGCAAGTGGACCGATGCCGCAACTGGTGAGCATGGCGACCTCCTTGACATCATTCGCGAAAGTCTGGCGTTGCGAGACTTTCGTGAGGTCGCCGAGGAGGCGAGGCGCTTTCTCAAGCTTCCTCGTTCTGAGCAGCAACCGATCCCGAAACCGGTTCGTTCGCCAGCGCCGACCGGATCACAAGAGGCGGCTCGTCGGCTCTTTGCGATGTCCAGCCCGGTTGAAGGGACGGTAGCCGAGAGGTGCTTACAGCGTCGCGGAATAGCCCGCATCCACCATGGTGGCAGTCTGCGCTTCCACCCACGCTGCTACTATCGGCCGGACGACCATCTGCCGATCGAGATCTGGCCGGCGATGATTGCCTGCGTCACGGATCTCGATGGACGGATCACCGGCGTGCACCGCACCTGGCTCGATCCGGATGGCTTTGATCGGGTTCGGCTCGGCAAGGCTCCGATCGATACACCACGACGCGCGATGGGCGACCTGCTCGGCAACGCCGTTCGGTTCGGTGTGGTGGACGACGTGCTCGCTGCCGGCGAGGGTATCGAAACCATGCTTTCGCTACGCTACATGCTGCCGACGATGCCGATGGCGGCTGCGCTTTCGGCCAATCACCTCTCGGCCATGTTGCTCCCGACTGGCCTGCGTCGCCTTTACATCGCCCTCGATGCCGATGCCGCTGGCGACACGGTGCACGCGGTTCTAACCCAGCGCGCAGCAGACGCCGGCATTGAGGCGATCGCGCTGTCGCCCCGGCTGGGCGATTTCAACGAAGATCTGCAGGTCTTCGGTGTCGATGCCCTCCGAGCAGCCCTGCGGTTTCAGCTTGCGCCAGAGGACGTCGTTCGCTTCCTGCATTCGTCGACGGTGGCCGCGGAATAGCTCCCGGTGTTCGATCAATGTTGATAGGCCGGTCATAGGCGAGGCCAATACCGAAGAGGACGCGACCTCGGCCTTCTAGAGGGCGATCGGACGGCAAGCGGCCCGGGCCGGCAATGGCTGCGTCCGGCTATTTTCCGCCGCGCGCCGGCGACGAGAAGACACAATAGCCATCAAATCGGCGCGCTTTGCATCGCGAAGCAAAATAGCCGGCCTCCGCCATCCTCCGCTGTCGCTTCGGCCCTGTCGGGTTCTGGTCCGTTCCGCCCGCCGTCAGAGGATCGCCACGAAGGCCGCGAAGGTCGCGGCCCATCCGGCAAAGGACCTCTTCCCATGACCGACCATGACGACATCGAACCGCAGCACGCCTCGTCTCCAACGGACCACGTCCTCACCGAACTACAGCTCTTCGGCTATCGTCCCTTCGACGACCAGCCCGATCCAAGACCGCTCCCCGAGGGCAAGATGATCGCCGGCGCCATAGCGGACATCTTTGATGCCCTGGTCGCGACCGTGAGCGACACGCGGCTTGAACCGGACCTTGACGACCTGCTTTGGTCGACCGTCAACCTGTTCCATCGAGCCGTCGACCGCGTCGAACGCCAACTCGATGACAACGAACAAGCGCAGCATAAGAGCCAGCGCGAGCAGAACGGCTCGGAAGTGCGATCGGTCGAACTCGAGCGCCTGACGGCCGAAGGCATCTCACTGATCGAGCGTCGCAATTGCCTGGAGCTGTTCCGGGATCAGGCCATCGAGCGATTTGAGGTCCACACCGGCTCGGCCTGGCGTCCTCGGTCGGGATCATTGGTCAATCACCGAACGCTCACCGCGGCAATGATCGACTCCCGTGACTTCATCGCAGCAAAACGCCGCGCCGAGACTGAGGTCATGTTGCCGCCGGGGCCGAAGATCGCACTCACCGGCGGGCTCGATTTCAACGACCATCATCTGATCTGGGATCGGCTCGACAAGGTTCATGCCAAGCATCCCGACATGGTCCTCCTCCATGGCGGCTCCCCGAAAGGCGCTGAACTGATGGCTGCGAAATGGGCGACCAATCGCAAGGTGCCACAGATCGCCTTCAAGCCCGATTGGACGAAGCACGCCAAGGCGGCGCCGTTCAAGCGCAACGACGCCATGCTCGAACTCCTGCCGATCGGCGTCATGCATTTCCCGGGCACGGGAATTCAGGACAATCTCGCTGACAAGGCGAAGCGGCTCGGCATCCCGGTGTGGAGGTTCGGCGGCGCGTGAGCGCCGTCGTGCTTGACCTCGAGACAACTAGGCCGGAGTTGCACGCCGCAACTCCGCCTCGTTTCGATTTTACGTCCGAATCCGCGCCGTGGTGGTGGTGGAAAGGCGCGACCGGTACATCTATGCACATGGAGCCACCACCATGCTCGCGCTTGGGCTTGTTCTCAATACACTCGGCATTGGCTTGTTCTGCTGGGCGATCTTTGCGCTCGCTGTGTATCCCCTGCCGTTTTTCGTCGCACTCAGTGTCGGGATGTTGGCATTTCGCGATGGCGCCGGCGTCGTCGGCGCGCTGCTGATCGGAATTGCTTCTGGTGCGCTGACACTTGCCGCTGGTCAGGTCGCCGTTGCCGTTAGTCGGTCCTTGATCTTGCGCATCGCGATCGCAACCGCGTTCGCCGTCCCCGCGGCAATCGCCGGCTATCATCTGGTGTTTGCCTTATCGCAGATCGGGGTGCCTTCGCTAGCTTGGCGCGAGGCCTTCGCTTGCGGAGGTGCGGTTTGCATCGGCGGCACGGCATGGACGCGCTTGATCGTGTTCGCGGGGACCCGCCCGTCGGAGTCGGCCGGGGTGGCGGAGAATATGCCTCAACCAGTTCTCACAGCCGCCACGCATGAGTGATGACGCTTCGACGCCATCGGTTGGGCAAGATCGCACGGGGCGCCACGTTGAACGAGGGGGCTCGAGCTTGAAAGAGAGGTAGCCGCGCTTCTCCTCGGAAAGCTTTAAGCAAGACGTACCGATCTCTGTCTGGCCCACATAGCTGCGGTGGAGCGGCGCGCCGCGCTCGATCATTCCTTCCCGGACGATACCGCCCTTTGCGGCAGATTGTTTCTCTTTCTGCGCCAAACTGTACCGACCTCTGTTCAGCACAACCGATATCAGCCAAGTCTTCTCCTTAAGATTGCGGTTCAGCACGCGGACTCACGTGGCCTCTTTGATGGCTTGATCTGGCCGAAGACCGGCTGCGCCTCGATCGTCTGAGCCGCAACGCCGTTGCTGCGACTTTCTTCCCCTGGGCTTCGCCCATTCCTCGCGAGGCAAGAAAGTCGCTTCAACGGCGTCCTCCGCTGCGCTCCGGCCCGCAGACCGCGGGTGCGTCGCCGATCGTCCTCGGCTTCCAGATCGCCATCGAGGCCGCGGTGGTCGCGGGCTCGAAACACAATAGGAGAAGTGACATGGCTAACATCGGTTCCTTCAAAAAGGTCGGTAACGAGTTTCACGGCGAGATCGTCACCCTGAGCCTTCAGACCAAGGGCGTCCGCATCGTCGCCGAAACCAACCGCTCCAGCGACAACGCGCCGAGCCACCGCATCTACGTGGGCCGGGCGGAGATCGGGGCGGCTTGGTCGAAGCGCTCCGAGGAGGGCCGCGACTACCTCTCGCTCAAGCTCGACGATCCCTCCTTCAACGCACCGATCTACGCGAACCTGTTCGACGATGAAGGTGGCGAGCTATCGCCAAATTTT
>NZ_VSTH01000225.1 GCF_008123965.1 Bradyrhizobium hipponense
ACCCGCTCGACCAGCGCGTCAACCGCCAAGGCCCGGACTTCCTGACATAGTGCACTGCCTTGCTGGTCCCGATCCGAGCGGCAGCAATAGACCGGATAGTCGGCATTCGGGCCCGTGTAGCGCATGCTCATGCGCCGTCCGCAACGGCCGCAGATCGCAATTCCTTGTAACAGGGCTGCCCCCTTGCGCGGTACGCCAGAGTGTCCTGCCTCATAGCGGAAGACGTTATCTGCCAGTCGCCCCTGGTTGGCCATGAACTCCTCCCAGCTGATATAGCCTGGGTGAGCGGCGTCGAGGCAAACCGCCCAATCCGCGATCGCCACCTTGACCGTTCCCGTCAGCGATCCCGGCCGGCATCGGCTTGGATCCTTTTGCCGGCGGCCATAAACATACGCCCCAGCATAGGCCGGATTTTGAAGGATACTAAGGACGCGTGCACTATCTGGCGCACGCCAGACGATCTCGTGTGGAGACGGTCCAAGCAGCGGTCGAACCGGCAAGGACAATCCGTTCCTGTCCAAGTACCGCATCACACGGCGAGCGCTTTGCAGTTCCCGGAATTTGGCAAACACGAGATGAAGACGGGCCTGCACCTCCTCATCGGGATTGAGAATAATTGTGCCGGCTCGATCATAGGCGAGCCCGGCTGGCAGGGGCAGCCGCAGTTCGCCCCGCGCCGCCTTCTGGCGTTCCCCTTGGTGAAGCCGCATCCGAAGCTGATGTAACTCCGCCTCGCTCATGATGCCGGACAAGCCCAACAGCAGGCGGTCGTGGTAGGCGCGCGGGTCGTAAAGCCGCTCGCCATCCGCAATGAGCACGCCGAACACCGAGCACAGTTCGAGAAGCTGATGCCAATCCCGATTGTTGCGGGCCAAGCGAGAAGCGTCGAGGCTCACCACAAGACCGGCGTTGCCAAGGCCGATCTCGGCAATGAGCTTCTGGAAACCATGACGATCCACAGCGCCAGCACCGGATTTGCCCAGATCCTCGTCAATCACCCGGACGCGCTCGGGCGGCCAGCCCAGACCGATGGCGCGGTCGACGAGGCGGTACTGTAGCTCCGTGCTCTCCTGGTGCTGGCGCACCTGGTTCACGGATGATTGCCGCACGTAGACATAGGCCAACTTCGCTCGGTGCGCAGTCGTGAGCCGCTCGTCAGCGACGGTCAAGCTGATCAGCACGACCCTGTCCCCTTCCGGGCGTGCCGGGAACCGCTTGCATTCGCCGCAGCAGCGTGGCGAGGACTTGAGCGATTTGGGTTTGCGTCGCGGTCGACAGATTCGGCCACAGGCGCGGAATCTCGGCCGTCGGACAGCCGGGTGGATTTGCCAACGTCGGCAGGGATCGATACGCAACGCGACCTGGAAGCGGTCGGTAGGTCATCGCGAATCACCTTCTCGTCGAGAAGGTTCAGACTCGCGCTCAAATGTTGCATCAATGGGATCAGCGTACGTGCACTGATGCGCGGCAGATCGGCGGCATTCGGACGGGAAGTGATTGGCGACTCGCCAATATCCGTCGACGCGATCCGAACCGCCCGCGGCCGTCCGTCCGGCAGCGCGACAACGACGTAGGCGGGACCGCGCCCCGACCGCTCCTTCAGCACCTCAAGCCGGTGCCCAAAAAGAGAATGATGCGGGTCGGTGATCGTGACGTGAGACACGACCCGCTCAAGAATAGGGGTACTCTGTCGTGTTCGGCGACCCGACCATCGCCGACGCCGTCCTGGATCGGCTCGTCCACAATGCTCATCGCCTCACACTCAACGGAGACAGCATGCGAAAGATCACTGCGCAGCGCGCCAATCTTGACGCAGCCAAGAAAACCTGACCCAACTCCTCATGCCGGCAACGACACCCCGGCCGCCTTCGTCGGAACAGGTGGCCGCCTTCGATCGGAATGCATGGTCGCGTTCAATCGGAATCCCTGGCCGCAATCCCCGGAATCCGCACGCTGGAGGCGCGAGGCGTGCGGTGCGAAGCACCGCACGGGGAGCCTCGAAGGATGCAGGGCCCCGATTCAGCCGCGCTGTCGCCC
>NZ_VSTH01000226.1 GCF_008123965.1 Bradyrhizobium hipponense
CGAGCGCGAAGCCCAGTTCACCCGCCTGCGCGAGCGCATCGAAGCCTGCGTGGAACGCAAGTATCAGGCGACCGAGTTCGAGGGCACCCCGCCGGGCATCGTGCTGCGCAGCATTGATTTTCGGGGGTAGGGTAGGCGACGGTTCGCACCGCGAGCGTGCGCAAGCTTTGCGCATTTTCAATTGTATCCGCGGCGCCATTGCCGCATCAGCGTTGAAATTAACCACTTGTTAACCATGCGGTCGCCTAATGTGGATGATTGGGGGATCACCATGTCGGCCCATGCGACGCGACTGAAGTTGATGCCTGTTTCGGCCGATCCGGCTATTCGTTTGGTTGCCAGGTTAACGGTTCGCGTTACGGCTGTCCTACGGAGCAAAGCAATGTTCGGAAAGGACGATTTAGTGGACAATCTCAGTCGCGATCTCGATCGCGCGCGCGGACGACGCGATGCTCTTGCATCCGAAGCCGCGACCCTGACGGCTCAGATCGCCGAAATCGAAGCCCGCCTTTCGGAGGAGAAAAACAGGCGGGAGCGTGATCGCGCCTTGGGCGAAATCGAAGCGATCAAAACCCGAATCAAACAGGCCGGGAGCGCGTTTGCACCTGTTGTCGATGGTCTCTGCAAGGCGATCGAGCAGGCTGCGGCAGTTGTGCCCGAGGCTCGCGAGCTCAATAGTTTTCTAGTATCGGTGGCGACCGAAATCGACAGCGTCATCGATCCCCTGTTGCGCGGACTGGACCAACGCGCGGATGCGGTGCGAGTCGGTCACGCTGCACTCGACCTCCCGAGTTCAGCCAATGAGGGGTCCATCGTACCGCCCATCGAACCGCCAAAAGACAATAACGACCGCCTGCTTCGTTTTCCAGCATGGCTGTCTCGCGACAAGGAGGCGGAAAAGGAAGCAGCGGAGAACCCGCGCAGCACGGCAGCGTGAAGGATCGGCGCACTGCGCACCTCGGAAGCTTGCCTGCGGCCATCCTTCGAGACGCCCGCCTGCGGCGGGCCCTCAGGATGAGGTCGCGTTTCGCGGCGCGATATCAAGCCCTCATGGTGAGGAGCCCGCCGCAGGCGGGCGTCTCGAACCATGCAGGCCGAGCACGTTCGACAGCCTCTCAACCGGCATATGCGATAGCCCTGCCCGCAAGCGGGAGAGCAGCGCGTGCGTGGCTAGAACAAGGCTAGTCTCATCGCGCTCTGGAGTCGCGTAGCAGCGGTCCATTTCCGGCATTGGAGACAAGTAACCCTGGTTCGTCCGACCGCTCAGTTGGCCGCGCGGCGCAGGAAGGCTGGGATATCGAGAATGCCTTCGTCGGCCACATTGCGCGCAGAGGAGCGGCCGTAAGGATCATGCGGCTGGGGAGCCGCGTGGCGCGTATATTCCAGATTCGGCCTTGCCGGTTGCCCCGCAGGGTGGCGGGCCTCCGGGCGAAGCGGCGTGCTCTCCATTTGCGGAAGCGGTGCACCGCGCTCGATGCGATCGGCGATGCGGCGGCTGTCGTTGCGCAGCCTGCCGGCGAGCTGCGTGAGTGGGCTTTCCGCCGGTTGCGTCTGCTGCGCCGGGTCAAGATTATCGATTCCGGTCGCCACCACTGAGACGCGGACGATACCTTCAAGGCTTTCATCAAACGACGCGCCGACGATGATGTTGGCGTCCGGGTCCGCCTCGTCGCGAATGCGGGTAGCAGCTTCGTCGACTTCGAACAGCATGAGATCCCGGCCGCCAGTGATGGAGATGATGAGGCCACTGGCCCGCTTGATCGAGGGGTTCTCGATCAATGGATTGGAAATTGCGGCCACGGCGGCGGCGAGCACGCGTTTCTCGCCGGAAGCTTCTCCCCTTCCCATCATGGCCTTGCCCTTCTCTCGCATCACGGAGAGAACGTCGGCAAAATCGAGATTGATCAGGCCTTCCTTGACGATGAGGTCGCTGATGCAGGCCACACCCGAATAAAGCACCTGATCGGCAAGGGCAAAGGCATCGGCGAATGTGGTCTTCTCGCTGGCCACCCGGAACAGGTTCTGGTTCGGGATGATCAGCAGGGTGTCGACTGTCTTCAGCAACTCCTCGATGCCGGCTTCGGCAAAGCGCATGCGGCGCTGGCCCTCGAAGTAGAATGGCTTGGTGACCACGCCGATGGTGAGGATGCCGAGCTCGCGCGCAGTTTTGGCGATGATGGGTGCAGCCCCGGTGCCGGTACCGCCGCCCATGCCGGCAGTCACGAACACCATGTGCGCGCCGGTCAAATGATCGCGGATCGTATCGATGGCTTCCTCGGCTGCGGCGCGTCCCAATTCGGGCTGCGAGCCGGCGCCAAGGCCTGCAGTCACCGTTGTGCCAAGCTGGATGAGGCGCGTCGCCTTCGACATGGCAAGCGCCTGCGCGTCGGTATTGGCGACGACGAAGTCCACCCCTTGCAGCCCGGCCGTGATCATGTTGTTGACCGCATTGCCGCCGGCGCCGCCGACCCCGAACACGACAATGCGCGCCTTCATCTCGCGAATATCGGTGATGCCAGTCATTCTGTCCTCGCGGTTGCTCCGGCAGGCCGGGATGGAGAAAGGTTCGAGTGCTATCTGCGCGCCGCGCGGTCTGCGCCCACGATGGCCGCGGCCAGATGTCCCAATCGAAGCGCGGCTTGTCCCGCGATCGCGCCGCCAGCCCGGCGACCGGTCCGCAGAGCCGCCACTTCGTCTTCCAGTCGTGCCGCCCACGCATTGGCTGCCATTGTCTCGGCAGCCGCCTGCAGCAGCTCGACGGCCAGGCGATCGGCGCGCTCGCGCTCGCGCTCGAAATCTGCCCTGTAGCCGGTTGCTACTGCTTCGAGCCGCGCGACCTCCGCCTTGAATGCCTCGATCTCCAGAGCGTTTTCGAGCGAAGTGGATACCGGTTCGCGTAAAGAAAACGCGTCTAAACAATAATCTAGAGCCCCGTTCCGATTCCATCGGAACGGAAATGGCTCTAATGCCTCGATCTTTGCCATGGAGGCGGCGATGTGGTCTGCCTGGCGGCCAATTCGTGGGCGGGGCATGTACCGGAGTTCGGAGAAATCAACGCTCACCAGGGCTTTGCCGTCATCCGAACGCGACCGCGGCAAACGGCGTCGTCTGGCAAGCGAACGAGCGGCCTCGCGAGAGATATTGAGGCGGGCACCTAGATCGGCATACGTCAGCAACGCAACGGACATCGACGCTTCTCCTGGAGCGAACCGGGAAGGCATTTCGGGCTGATGATGACTGGACGATGACTTCAGGCTAGGCTGCGTTGGTTAATGGACGGTTAACGCGCGCGGCGCTAGCGCCGGGCCCGCTCGCCAGGCCGAGCGCGAAGCCCAGTTCACCCGCCTGCGCGAGCGCATCGAGGCCTGCGCGGAACGGAAGTATCAGGCGACGGAGTTCGAAGGCACCCCGCCGGGGATCGTGCTGCGGAGCATTGATTTTCGAGGGTAGGGGAGCGAGCCGTCGTACACATTGTTGTTCGGGCCCAGATGTGTACCTGCGTGAGCATGCCAACCGCGTGCACCAAGAGCCGCGATTTCTAATCGGGTTGGGGAGGTGCATCGACCCCAATATCTCCGCCGAGCGCACCTACCAAGAGCGCAATCCACTCGTCATTGTAGGTGTAGTCCTTGTGAGCTGCGTGATAGATGCAATACCCCCGGTTCGTCTTTTCGGGAGCTTTCGATCCCTTCAGAGGTCGTGCTTTGTGCTTCTGCCAAGCTCTAGTGTGGTCGGCCATTGAAAATGGCTTGGATGTCGCATCTCGTACAATCTTTACAACGTCCGCTGGCTTGTATCGATACAGCTCGTCCGCGATCTTAAATTTTTGAAGAACATTTTGAATGGTCTTTCCCTCGGCGGAATCCGGGCTAAGAAATTGGATATGGGCTTTTCCTTTTGAAGCGCTATCGAACGTGTAGACGACTCTGAATTGATACTCTAGGTCACCCAGCTCTTCCTCGCTCATATCCTTCTTAAGTGCCGCATCCAGCGCTGTAATGTTCGGAGGAACGTCATAAGCGGTTGCCTGGGCTAGCTGCTCCAAGTCAAGTTTTCCGAATTGAAGAGCAACCGAAAGTTCGTGCTGCAGAGAGAGGCGTGGTCCGAACCAGGCCACTATCGTCTTGTCGAAGTTCAGGCAGCAGGCTTGAAAAAGTGGTAGCCAAGTCGCATCGCTTCTCCCGAGCATTTTGTGTTCAACAACATCCCGGATAGTCTTCAAGGATGTCAGGTTCTTTCGTATTCCTTTCGACAGCGGACAATCTGCGCGAGACAACATATAGCTTAAGGCAAACGTACTTCCGTCGGTGTTATTGGGTGGAATATCTGCGCGATGGTAATACTCATGAAGCAAGTAGGTCCAAGCTATATTTGCGAGCACCGCAAATACCTCGGTCTTGAATTTGTAGCTTGCGCCGTTGAAAATTGTGACCGCTAGCACCATCGCTTCCCGAGCGCGAATGAGGCGCTCGTCTTCATAAAAATTTAGGCCCGTAATTGGATCGAAGCTTCGCTTCTTGCGCTTGAAATAGGCAGTCTCCTCAGTTGACGCTGGAGCAACGGCTGGGTCTTTTTTGATCCCTGTGATCCGGCCGAAATTTATTGTGGCCTCTCGTTCGTAGTTGATCAGAGTGAGGATGTCTTGATTGCGCATGCCCTCGGAGATCAACGACTTGATCACCCGTTTCTCTTCGATGCTCAGTGCCGTTGGCTTTTTCATGGCTTCGGAGGACTCGCGGTCGATTCGGTCTTAGGAAATCTCCGAAAGAAAGCTGCATAGTCAGGGTTCTCTCTAACGTGCGAGTGCTGAAACTCGTTCGCGTGGCATCTAATGCAAAGCAGCCTAATATTCGTCGGATGATTATCTGATTTGTCCGCGTTTAGATGGTGCGCATGCAGGAATCTCCGACTTCCCGGTTCAGCTAAGTTAATTCCACAGCCCGCCTGCTCGCACCGGTATCCTCGCTTTTCCTTCAATGCTTTCGCAATCCTATAGAAATGCGGGCTGTACACGTTGGTCGGGGCATTTATTGCGTCGAATTTCGGCATGGCCCAGACGCAGCTTTTTCCAAATTCGTCGAAGAAGGCCTTGATTGAGAAGCCTTGAACAGCTTCGCGACGCCAATCGACGGTCCTCCTCATCGAGAAGGACTTGTAGTTAAGCTCATCCAGGCATTGTTGGCAGACGTTCAATTGTTCGTCGCTTTTGATTGCGATGTCGCCGCGGATTCTCTGGATACTAAATCGGCCATCATCTCTGGTGGCGACGACATATCGAGTTTTGAACCGTCCGGCCTCCATCATCATGCTTAGAGTGCTACACATTGCGAGATGATATTTGGGCATAGATGTTCGCCCGCCATACTCAGCAACATCTCTGATGTACACGATGACGCGTCTGCCCTTGTAGATGTGCGTGCCGTCGTTTAGTACCCGCACCTCGTCGAGAGGAATTTCAATTCCCTCACCGGAGAGCCGTTCTATCTCTTCGATCGTCAGCGTGTCTGAAGGCGGTGGGGGCGTGTAATCACGTAGACTTGCTCCCATTGCGTTGCGCAATGCGTTTAGTTCCGGGTTGTCGTCAAAATATGGAAGCTTCACCGACCTAAAGCTCCGAGTATCTTTGACAGCTGATCTTCGGCAGCGGTTCTTACTCGAAACTCTACTCGCTGTGATCCGATAAAATCTTCCGTGCCCTCGGATGTCACGAGGCGTCTCGCCGAAGAGAGGCCATTTGCCGTTACTCGAGCAATAATCCAGCGTATCGTCTCGTCATCGCGGATGGCCTGGATGCCGAATACATGCATTAAGACAGATCGAGCGCGCTCCTGTGACAATCGCATATTCTCGTAGTAGGCTAGCTCGGGTGTTAAATTCTTCCAAAGCGAAGATGTGTGCCCCTCAATGCGAACCTCCTCGATTGCTTCTGCATATTTTGGTGATCTGAGAATTTTGATATATCGGGGGAAAAAGCTGATGAGAGTTGCCTTGAATGCGTCCTTTACCGTCGCTGCGCCGATGTCGAACTGAACATTTGGCTCCTCGAAGCGAATCGAAAGGTCTGGTCTTATTGACGCGCGCCACTTCGGTAAGTCGTCCTTGAATTCCTCAGATAGCTCTTTGTAGAGTTGTCCCCGAAGATCGGTGTAGTGCGTAGCAATCTCCCGAATTCGATTCTGCGCCTCGACGATTTTGGCCTCGTTCTTTTTTACTTGAAGCATGAATACTATTGCGACCAGGAGGAATATCATCATAAGGCCCGTCATAAGGTCACTCAGAGGAACCCAATGGTCCTCTTGTGGACGGATCCGGGAGTTGCGGGTCATTAGCGTCATCGCTTTAACCTCGGCCCATCTGGACCACTGCACGTAGCCGGTCTGTGAGTGGAGTATAGTCATCAACAAACTGCTTGGAGAGTGCGGTCAGTTGCCGACCCAAGGAGGAGATTGATTTCGACAGCTCTGTTTCGAGGGCGGCGTCGAGCTTGGCGAACTGCTCGGTTGTCTTGTCGCCTAGCGATCTGACGTGATCATTGATTTGAGTGCTGGATGCCTGGGTGGTTTCCAACAACAAGTTACGGACGTCGGCGATTGATGACTGGAGGGAGCCTCCGGCTTCGCGCAAAACTTTCGTCATTTCATCTTGATTGTGCTTTACCCCAAGAGTGAGTTGCTCGTCGAGTTGAACGACTTTTGTTTCGATCGTGCTGCTCATGGTTCGAACATGTTCGTTCATTTGTGCGCCGGCTGTCTGGGTTGTCTCGAGCAACACATCGCGGATTTCCGAGACGGATGATTGGAGTGCCGTGCCAGCACCTCGCAAGATGGTGGTCATGTCGTCCTGATTTTGTTTGACGCCTTGCGTCACCTGCTCTGTGAGCTGAATTATCTTGGTTTCAATTTGAGGTAGGCCCGCAGACGCAGCTAGAAGAAGCTGCGCAAGCTGTGCGAGAGATTCTGTGATCTGGCCTCGTTGAACTTCAAGTCCGTTAAGGAGACTATCGAGTGCTTTTGCAGTCACAGAGAAGCTTTCGGAATTTGAGACGAGCGCCTCGTAGCGAGATGAAGCTGTGACCATATTTTCTGCCGCGAGCGCTTGATGATGGATCATCTCGCCAACTTGTTCTCGATATTTTTCCTGCCACTCGAGCATCGCGCCAACAGCTTCGTTAAGCTGTTTGAAATTGTCTCCAAACTGTTCAGTAATCTTGGAGTTGAAATCTCTGATCACCTCTTGCAGGGCAATGATCAAAGCCTTCGAATTGCTCTCCGCTAGCCGCTGCATGAAGGCAGCCTGCGATTTGCCAAGGGCATCGAGCCTATCGTTCGTGTCCTGACGGCTAAGTTTCAGTTGGGAGATGACGGTTGATTCTCCCTCTCCGACGAGCGAACGCTGTAAGCTGACGAGCTGTCCATACAGGTCGTCCACCGTCGCACCTTCAGACCTTTCAGCAGGGTTTGAATGTCTGACCCCGAAGATCGCATACCGAAGTTTCAGCGTAAGCGCAGCACCAACGCCAACTACCGAGGCGATAAATGCCGTCTTTAGGCCGTCGAGCAGCGTCGGAATGCTCGCATCGATTTTTTGCGGGTCGAATTGGTAAAGGCCCTCTGCGATTCCGAGGAATGTGAAGAATATACCTGCCGTCGTGAAGATGGAGGGGCCTTCGTGGACAGTGTGTTCGTTGTATTTAAATGCATGTGCGATCACCAAGCAGATGAGCAGCATGCTAACCGCCCATTGGGTAATTGGTGGCAGCGAAAGAAATAGCTGCCACACGCTGTCCGTCAGCGCCACGAGTCTATCCATTCAGTTTGCTCCCCAACCAAAGAAGAATTAGCTTTGCTTGCGATCCGCTCGATGCGCGATCGCTGTCAAACCCGCCAGCCAATCACAATGCCGTCTTCCAAATAGATGCGATTCCGAAATCTGTTCTTGCCAGTCTGGCCATACTTCCACGTTTCCTTAGTGTGCGCTCGTATGTTCGGAGCTCGATATGGCGATCTTGTTTAGCGCAGTGATGCGAGCCCTCGTCGCGTCGAGTATGCATGATCAGGTCAAAGTACCTGCAAGGGAGGAGCAAGCCGTGTCCCGTTGCGTCAGCCAGGTTCGTTGGCTTTCTAGTAGAGCCTGGCGATCCTTGGAGACTCTCAGCACTTGTAGATAGGTGCGTCCCATGACCGCATCCCATTGAGCTAAAGTGGTGTCGCCGCAAATGGCGCGCTCCATAGGTGACTTGGCCGCCCGACAGTCGAAGCTTGGGTTGGGTTGACTCGCCGGCGTCTGTTGTGGGGAGATTGTGGATCGTGCTTCCGGAAGGATGCCGGTCTCTAAGCAGTCGACGCGTCGGTCTACGTCTGCGATCGCTAAACTGTGACGTGCGATGGCGCTCTGATCTTGTGAAATGGCAGTAGTGCTTAGCGCGGTGAGGAGCACCGTATCCCTCCGTTGAGGGC
>NZ_VSTH01000227.1 GCF_008123965.1 Bradyrhizobium hipponense
GCTTTGCCTCGGATTCCGCAGCCGGCGACAGCTTCGTGATGAAACCTGGCTTTGTCGGCATCTGGCGCACGATAGAGACCGTGCGGAAGATCTACGTCTGCCATTGTGACTGAGCGCGATGCTGAGGGCGGTCCCAACAGGCGGCTTTCAGAACAATCGACTTTCGAGCCCGCGTCTGACTCCGATTCAGCGCCGTCGGGCGCTTCATTCTCGATGAAAAATGCGGTGTGCGGTCCTGTATTGCTCCGATGAGACGGGTGTTGTCTCGCCGATCGCAAACCCAGGAACCGACGGCGGGCTTCGGCCCCAGGGCAAAGGAAGTTGTAGATGATTGCATTGAAGGACAGGGATCTGTTTCGCCAGCAAGCGCTGGTCGGCGGTAGTTGGCGGGATGCGAGCGCAAAAGCCACCGTTGATGTCATCGATCCTGCCAGCCAGGACGTTCTCGGCACTATCCCCGACATGGGTCGTGACGAGACGAGGGCAGCAATCAACGCTGCGGCGGATGCCTTCAAAGGTTGGAAGGCGAGGTCCCATGCAGAGCGCGCAGCGCTCTTGGAGCGATGGTATGAGCTCATGCGTCTGCATGAGCAGGACCTGGCGCTTTTGCTGACCCTGGAACAGGGCAAGCCGCTGGCTGAATCGCTCGGAGAAATCCGCTATGGGGCATCTTTCGTAAAATGGTTCGCGGAAGAGGCACGCAGGATCAATGGATCGACTATTCCTTCACCCACTGTCGATCGCCGCATCCTGGTACTGAAGGAGCCGGTAGGCGTTTGCGGGATTATCACTCCGTGGAATTTCCCCAACGCGATGATCACGCGCAAGGTAGCACCTGCGCTTGCTGCGGGCTGCACGGTGGTTATTAAGCCATCTGAATTTACACCATTTTCGGCCCTTGCGATCGGCGTTCTGGCGGAGCGGGCAGGTATTCCGGCGGGCGTGATCAATATCGTGACGGGCATGCCTGCGGAAATCGGCAACGAACTGATGGCCAATGAAACGGTCCGGAAGATCTCGTTTACCGGATCGACGCGCGTAGGCGCGTTGCTGATGAAGGGCGCCGCCGATACCATCAAGAAGCTCAGTCTTGAGCTCGGCGGCAACGCACCATTCATTGTCTTCGATGACGCCGATCTCGACCGGGCCGTTGAGGGGGCGATTGCGTCGAAGTTCCGCAATGGCGGACAGACCTGCGTCTGCTGCAATCGCATTCTCGTACAATCCGGCATTTACGATGCCTTTGCTGAAAAACTCGCCGGCCGGGTTGCGAAAATGAAGGTCGGTGCCGGCACGGAAGAAGGCGTCGAAATCGGACCGATGATCAATTGCGCGGCGATAGAAAAGATCAAGCGACACGTCACGGACGCCCTGGACAAAGGTGCCAAGATCATCTCGCAGAGTGAACGGATGCCGGATGGTCGGCAATATGCCCGCCCCCTCGTGCTCGGTGAGGCTACGACCGAGATGCTCCTGGCGTCAGAAGAGACGTTTGGACCGGTTGCTCCGCTTTTCCGCTTCGAGACCGAGGACGAGGCAATTGCGATCGCGAACGGCACGCCCTTCGGCCTCGCCGCATACTTCTACACGGAAAACCACAGGCGCTCGTGGCGTGTTGCCGAGGCGCTGGAGTTCGGCATGGTGGGCTTAAACACTGGCCTGATCTCAACCGAGGTTGCGCCTTTCGGCGGAGTAAAGCAGTCGGGACTGGGGCGTGAAGGATCTCAGCTCGGAATAGAAGAATATCTTGAAATAAAAACGCTCCATGTCGGTGGGTTGGAATAAGGCGCCGCTTCCCGGTTTCGCGCGAGGAATAGAAGCGATTTTCGATTTTGCGGCGAGACGCGTGCGCGCGGCAAATAGGATGATGCCTCAGCCGCACTAGGTCAGCGTTTTCTT
>NZ_VSTH01000228.1:0-258 GCF_008123965.1 Bradyrhizobium hipponense
AGACGCCGATCTGGCAGTTCATGATCTTGCCCGCCGAACCAGTGTATTGCCGCGCCACTCCGCACGACGCCTTGCCCTGTTTGAGAAAACCGGTCTCGTCGATCACCAGGACCGCTTCAGGGTCCGCCAGATGCTCGATGACATAATCGCGGACGATATCGCGCAGAGCATCAGCATCCCAGTCCCTGCGACCCAGGATTGCCTGTTGCCGCCATGGGCCAGGATCGCCAGCTGCCTCCGCGCATCCAACCGGTCTTG
>NZ_VSTH01000228.1:421-6392 GCF_008123965.1 Bradyrhizobium hipponense
CGAATCATGGTTGCCCATGGATTCAGAAATCTTCAGAAAGGGCAACTGTAATGCTAAGCTTACGCTGCTTTCGGCGCATTCGAGCGGGCGGCGCGTGGTTTAAGGGCCCAGGTCGCCCCCTCCACGAGCAGTTCATCCCACTTCTTTCTGCCGAGGGGCTGCAAATCAAAAAAGCAATAATTGAGGCAGTTGATCCGTCAGTTCAGGCTGTATCCCCCGAAAGTTTGCTCAAGAACCGGGACTTTGCCGCCGGCCTCGATAAGAGAAGGGGCGCTCGGGATCAGCAAACCGCCAAAAGACCCCCGGCGGGATGGTCGCCGAACCGAGCACTGACCTTCTGAGCCATATCGTCCGCGCGCTAGACGCACCATTTTGTTGATTCCGTGCCGCACTCGCGAGCAACGAACCGCCAGATTATTTCCGCTACTGAATTCGTCGTTAGGGGCACAGAGCACACGGCTCGTCGCGATAATCTCCCTTGAGGTCTTGCATAGCAGGTGCACTGGCCCATTCATGCAGCGTTTTCTGTGAACTCAAACAGCACAGAGTCAATATGCGCTCTTTCACTTTTGCTTGCCCGATTACCACCATGATTGTCCAGAAATGGATCGATGATGATAAGGACTGCGCGACAGAGAACGAATTTCAAGGCTTTGTTTGCCCGGCTTGCTCGCAGTTGCACTGGATGAACAGCAAGCCTGGAACACTCTTAGACAAGGAGAAGAAATGAGGGGACTCCCTGGCTCGAAGCGCGAGTTGAGCACGCAGAGACTGGGGAACGCTTCTCGGCCCCACAGGTCTGCTTACCTCCTATATCCGCGCCGCAATTCCATTGGTCGCACCCAAGCAATAGAGAAACGCCTCTAGGGCGAAGGCCGAACGACATCTGCCGGACTACAAACTTTCGTATAGTCCTTCAAAACCCTTTCGATGTGGAAGGTTACCTCGGTACAGTTGAGCGATCGATGTAATGCCTATAGAGGGTCCAGAACTCGGCACTTCGAGAGCGTGACGCTTGCGCATTCGAAGAGGCCAGACGCGATTGACGTCGTCGATCGGGGACTGACATTAGCCTGCGCAGAGAAACGATTTGTCAAACCAAGAGAGCAAACGGCGGGTCGCTCTGATCACCGGCGTCACCGGGCAGGACGGCGCCTATCTCGCCGAATATCTGTTGTCGCTGGGCTATGTCGTGCACGGCCTCAAGCGGCGCTCGTCGTCGTTCAACACCGCGCGTGTCGATCATCTCTACCAGGACCCGCATGTTGGCGACGTGCCATTCCTGATGCATTACGGCGACATGACGGACTCGACCAATCTGATCCGCCTGGTGCAGCAGATCCGGCCGACCGAAATCTACAATCTCGCCGCCCAAAGTCACGTCGCCGTCAGTTTCGAAAGTCCCGAATACACCGCCAATGCCGACGCCATCGGCGTGCTGCGGCTGCTCGAGGCGATCCGTATCCTCGGCATGGAGAAGGAGACGCGGTTCTACCAGGCCTCGACCTCCGAGCTCTATGGTCTCGTCCAGGAGATCCCGCAGAAGGAGACCACGCCGTTCTATCCGCGCTCGCCTTATGGCGTGGCAAAACTCTACGGCTACTGGATCACCGTGAACTACCGCGAAGCTTACGGCATGTTCGCCAGCAACGGTATCCTGTTCAACCATGAGAGCCCGATCCGCGGCGAGACCTTTGTGACCCGCAAGATCACGCGCGGCGTCGCCCGTATCGAGGTCGGTCTGGAGAAGATGCTCTATCTCGGCAATCTCGACGCCAAGCGCGACTGGGGTCATGCCAAGGATTATGTCGAAGGCATGCACAAGATCCTGCAGGCCGACAAGGCGGACGACTTCGTGCTCGCCACCGGCGAGATGCGCTCGGTGCGCGAGATGGTCGAGCTGTCGTTCGCGCAGGTCGGTCGCCGCATCGGGTGGCGCGGCGAGGGCATCGACGAGACCGGCATCGACATCAAGAGCGGCAAGACCGTGGTGCGGATCGATCCGACCTACTTCCGCCCGACCGAGGTCGATCTGCTCGTCGGTGATGCCAGCAAGGCACGCGAGGTGCTCGGCTGGACGCCGAAGCGGACGTTTGTCCAACTCGTCGAGGAAATGGTGGCGAGCGATCTGGCGGAGGCAAAACGGGATGTGGCTGGTGGCAAACGCACCGTTTGAGCTGACAGGCAAGACCGTCTACGTTGCCGGACATCGCGGCATGGTCGGCAGCGCGCTCGTGCGCCGCCTGGCGCGGGAGGACGTCAAGCTCGTCGCGGTGGACCGGCGCGAGGTCGATCTCTGCAACCAGGCCGCGGTGTTCAACTGGTTTGCAAAGACGCGGCCGCAAGTCGTCTTCCTTGCCGCCGCCAGGGTCGGCGGCATCGTCGCCAACGACACGCTGCGCGCAGAATTCATCTACGAGAACATCGCGATTGCGGCCAACGTGATCCACGCTGCGCATCAGAGCGGCGCCGAAAAGCTGATGTTTCTGGGCTCGTCCTGCATCTATCCGAAGCTGGCGGCGCAGCCCTTGCGCGAGGACTCGGTGCTGACCGGCCCGCTGGAGCCGACCAACGAGCCCTACGCGATTGCCAAGATCGCCGGCATCAAGATGGCGGAGGCCTATCGCAGCCAGTACGGATGCGACTTCATCAGCGTGATGCCGACCAATCTCTACGGCCCCGGCGACAATTATCATCCCGAATTGAGCCATGTGGTCGCCGCCCTGATCCGCCGCTTCCACGAGGCCAAGGTCGCGGGTGCGAGGAGCGTCGCGGTCTGGGGCACCGGCACGCCGCGGCGCGAGTTTCTCTACGTCGACGACATGGCGGATGCCTGCGTGCACCTGATGAAGACCTATTCGGGTGCGGAGCTGATCAACATCGGCACCGGCGAGGATATCACCATTGCCGAGTTTGCCCGCAGCGTCGCCGAGGTCGTCGGCTACATCGGCGAGATCACGTTCGACACCTCACGCCCCGACGGCACGCCGCGCAAGCTGCTCGACGTCAGCCGTCTGGCGAGCCTCGGCTGGCGCGCGAGGACATGGCTCGCAGATGGAATGGGGCAGACCTACCAGGCCTTCTTGGCTACATCGGACAAAAGGACAGAATCATGCAGTTGCTAGCCGCTGATGGCGTTCATTGTTCGGTTCCCAGAAAGTTGCTTTAGGATCTTCCGGCGAATTCGACGGGGCTCCACGTGTTGCTCGGAGCTCGCGCACTGCCGGGTGACGCGTGCCCGATGGAGGGCAGGCACGGCTAGACTGGAGCGAATTGGTCAGCCGCGCCTTGCGGACGCTCTGTTTTGAACTTGAGGTAAACTGATTAGCATGTGCGGAATTGTCGGTATCTTAGGGCGCGGTCCGGTCGCGGATCGCCTCATCGATTCACTCAAGCGACTGGAATATCGCGGTTATGACTCAGCAGGCATTGGAACGCTCAAAGGAAATCATATCGAGCTTCGGCGCGCCGAGGGCAAGCTGAGGAACCTTGAGACACGCCTTCGCTGCCATCCGCTCTCAGGCCATGCCGGGATAGGGCACACACGCTGGGCTACCCATGGCAAGCCGACCGAGCACAATGCTCATCCGCATGCAACGGACAATGTTGCAGTCGTCCATAACGGCATTATCGAGAATTTCCGCGAGCTGCGCGCGGATCTGAAACAGCATGGCGCCTGTTTCGCCTCTGAAACAGACACCGAGGTGGTGGCGCATCTCATCGACTCATATCTGAAAAGTGGCTGCTCGCCGCAGGAAGCAGTAAAAGCGTCGCTGCCGCGGCTAGTGGGCGCGTTTGCGCTAGCAATCCTATTCAAGGGTCAACACGACCTCATGATCGGTGCGCGCAAGGGCTCACCACTCGCGATCGGCCATGGCGAAGGCGAAATGTATCTCGGATCGGATGCTATCGCGCTCGCGCCCCTTACCGACTCGATCACCTATCTTGAGGACGGCGATTGGGCTGTGCTTAACCGCAACTTCAGCGTGGTCTACGACGCACAAGGCACAGTCGCCCGCCGGGAAGTGGTGAAATCTGGCGCGTCGTCGGTTCTCGTGGACAAAGCAAACTACCGCCATTTCATGGCAAAAGAAATCCACGAACAGCCAGAGGTGATCGGGCAGACGCTGGCGCATTACGTCGATATCGCCACCGAGAGCGTGGCACTGCCGCAGGAGCTTCCGTTCGATTTCGACGAGATCGGACATATCTCGATCACGGCTTGCGGTACGGCAGGCTATGCCGGCCATATCGCCAAATACTGGTTCGAGCGGCTGGCTCGTATTCCGATCGAGCTCGATGTCGCCTCCGAATTTCGCTATCGTGAGGCACCGATGCGCAAGGGAGATCTTGCTATCTTCATCTCGCAGTCCGGCGAGACGGCCGATACGCTGGCCGCGCTCCGCTACGCCAAATCGCAAGGCCTGCATACGCTCTCGATCGTGAACGTTCTGAGTTCGACCATTGCGCGCGAAAGCGGGACAGTGTTGCAGACACTCGCCGGACCTGAAATCGGCGTTGCCTCGACCAAGGCGTTCACATGCCAGTTGGTCGTCCTGGCGGCGCTTGCGGTCGCTGCGGGCAAGGCGCGCGGTGAATTGTCGGAGAGCGAGGAGGTCGATCTCGTGCGAGCGCTGATCGAGATTCCCCGGCTAGTCAGAGCGGCGCTTGCCAGCGAGTCACAGATCGAGAAGCTCGCACGCGACATCGCCAAATCGCGTGACGTGCTATATCTTGGTCGCGGCACGTCGTTTCCACTGGCGCTGGAAGGGGCACTGAAGCTGAAGGAAATCTCCTATATTCACGCCGCCGGCTATGCGGCCGGAGAGCTCAAGCACGGCCCCATCGCCTTGGTCGACGAGAGCGTTCCCGTAATCGTCATCGCTCCTTGCGACCGGCTCTTCGAAAAGACCATCTCGAACATGCAGGAGGTCGCCGCACGCGGCGGCAAGATTATCTTGATAACGGACGCTAGCGGTGCCGTAGAGGCGTCCATGGATACACTCGCGACGATCGTGCTGCCGGAGATGGGGACGACATTTACGCCCATTGTCTATGCGATTCCGGTGCAGCTCCTGGCCTATCACACGGCCACCTTGATGGGCACGGATGTCGACCAACCGCGAAATCTTGCGAAATCTGTCACCGTCGAATGAGCCAAAGCGCGCCACCTGGGATCGTCGTGGGTCAGATACCGAAGGCTCGCAAAGCCCTGGCCAGTTCTCATCATGATGTGCGGCCCAGCTCCAGGCGCGACGCCAGCGCTTGGCGTACTTGGTTGTGCCGGTTCATGATCGGGAAGCTGGGACTCATGCGCAGATCTATGGCCAATCAAGTTACGAGGCTGGTGCGTCCGCCACGACACAGATAACAAGCTTCTCACCGGAATTGCCCGAGGTTTCAGTAGCTTGAGAGTCACACTTGCCGCGCGAGCGGAATAAAGCCCGAAAGACTGTGCGAGTTTGCGGCAATTGCCGAAAATATGCCGGAAACGTCAGGCGCTTACGGGTTGGTCGATAGTGCCCTGATGGCCGATTCGCGGCCATGAAACTGCACTCGGCTGGTGTGAGATTTTCTCCGGTACCGGCCATTTCAAACCGAGAGGAAAACTCGCGATGTCACCAGTGTCCGTTGCGCACGCGCCGAATGCCAAATCGCGCATTGGCGCGATCTTACGTGCGACGAGCGGCAACTTCCTCGAGCAGTTCGACTTCTTCTTGTTCGGGTTCTACGCCAGTGCCATCGGAAACGCGTTCTTTCCATCAGGAAGCGAAACCGCTTCACTGCTTAACACCTTCGGTGTGTTCTGGCTGGGTGCCTTGATGCGACCTGTTGGCGCCATCGTGCTTGGAGCCTATATTGACCAGATTGGCCGTCGGCAAGGCCTGATCATCACGCTTTCGATCATGGCCATTGGCACCATCATCATCGCCTTTTGTCCCGGCTATGCGACGATCGGCGTTGCCGCACC
>NZ_VSTH01000229.1 GCF_008123965.1 Bradyrhizobium hipponense
GGGTTCTTCACGGTCGACTACTCATCCATAAGAGCGTCGGAGTTCAGCAGCAGCTTGCGCTAGGAGGCATTGTCGCGCGATTCTGCGCGACCATTTGCACCTGCTTAGCCTTACAGTACTAACGCGTTCCCGCATCGTCGGCTCTAGCACGGCCTCGACGGCCCGCCAGGCCATCGGAACTATTTTGGTCGGTCAGTGGCGCTTTGTTACACGTCAGTTTTGATGTACTGCCGACGTGACGTGGGGGTCAATGAAACGATGTACAAGCTCGAGCCGTTTTCGAGCGCAACGATGGAGATTTCGCCATGCGAGCGGATCGTTTATCGCTCGCGCGAAGCAGACGCCACGCACTGCCACATCCGCTCGGCGGCTCTGCGATCGCCTTGGCGCCTTCGGTTAGGTGGAGGCGCGTCGGGATATTGATCCAGCTCGGTGGTGAGCCACCATCGAGCAAAGTCCGCGATCGCGCTCACCTGCTAATCTTT
This sequence comes from Bradyrhizobium hipponense, assembly GCF_008123965.1. GTDB lineage: Bacteria > Pseudomonadota > Alphaproteobacteria > Rhizobiales > Xanthobacteraceae > Bradyrhizobium > Bradyrhizobium hipponense. The sequence continues at coordinate 486 of NZ_VSTH01000229.1, forward strand.
TGCGAGTTCGTCCATCACTTGCTTCGTCGCGCGATAGGCCAAATCAACAATCTCATCTATTTCCGATTCGGACACAACGAGGGGGGGGGCAAAGCCAAGAATGTCTCCATGCGGCATTGCGCGTGCGATGAGCCCCCGATCACGAGCAGCCTTTGAGATACGAGCTCCCACTTTGAGTTGCGGATCAAATCGGCGTTTCGTCTGGCGATCGGCAACGAACTCGATCGCGCCGAGCAAGCCCACGCCTCGCACTTCTCCAACGATTTCTAGCTGCGAAAATCGCTCCTTGAGACGTTTCTGAAAGTGCGCGCCGACAATCCGGGCGCGGTCACTTAGTCGCTCCTTCTCAACGATGTCCAAGACCGCATTGGCAGCGGCGGCTGCAATCGGATGGCCGGAGTAGGTATATCCGTGCGAGAACGCTCCGACACGATCGGCGGCCTCTTCCATAATCGTATAGACCTTCTCTCCGACAATGGCTGCCGACAGAGGCACATAACCGGACGTCAGGCCTTTGGCCACGGTCACCAGATCTGGCTCCATCCCGTACAACGTGCTGCCGAAATCGGCGCCGGTTCGACCGAATCCACAAATCACTTCGTCGGCGATTAGAAGTACGTCATAGCGCCGGAGCACAGCCTGAATTTCACGCCAATAGTCGGCAGGGGGTGGCGTGATCCCCCCTGTTCCCAAGACAGGCTCAGCAATGAAGGCGCCGATCGTTTCGGGTCCCTCTCTTGTGATCAGCTCTTCAAGCTCAGCGGCTCGCCGGCGAGAAAATGACTCTTCCGTTTCTCCCGGTTCTGCACCCCAATAGTGATGTGGTGTACCCGTATGCAGGATGCCCGAAAAAGGAAGATCCATGTGATCATGGTAGAACGACATACCGGTCATCGAACCGGAAATGACCGAGCAGCCATGATATCCGCGCTCGCGCGAGATGATCTTCTTCTTTTTGGGCTGGCCACGTAGATTGTTGTAGTACCAAACCAACTTTGCCTGAGTTTCGTTGGCATCTGATCCGGACAACCCATAGAACACTTTGCTTGCCTTGCCTGGAGCCATCTGCACTAGACGGCTCGATAACGTCGCAAGCTCTTCGGTCGTGTGGGCTGCATAGGTGTGATAGTAGGCTAACTTGTACGCCTGACGCGCGATGGCCTCGGCCACCTCGGTTCGACCATACCCAACATTTACACAGTATAGGCCAGCGAAGCCATCAATAAAGCTGTGTCCTTGCGCGTCTTCGATTCGAATGCCCTTGCCACCGGTAACAATCGTAGGATCACCTAGTTTGCCCGTGGCAAAGTCCTTGAGCTGAGTAAAGGGATGCAGAACAGTTGAGCGATCTTGTTCAGCTATGGTTTTTATATCGATCATTCCGGTTCTCCTAACCCGCCAAATCGCCGAAGCACACGTATTTCAGTTCCATGTATTCCTCGATGCCGTGACGCGAACCTTCCCGGCCAAGACCGGATTGCCTCCAACCTCCGAACGGAATAGGCGGTCCCGTGAACGAGGGTGTATTGATCCCCACCATGCCGTACTCGATGCTCTCAGAAAGTCGGAGCGCCCGCCGCAGGCTGTCGGTGTAGACGTAGGCGGCTAACCCCATTTCGCTGGCGTTTGCTCGGGCGACGACCTCTTCTTCAGAGTCGAATGGAAGCACCGCAGCCACCGGGCCAAACGTCTCTTCGCTGGCAATCAGCATATTGTCGCTGACTTCACTTAGCAGCGTTGGAGGAACGAAGTTCGCGCCAAGACGTTCATCTTGCCTCACCGAAAACCTTCGCGCGCCCTTTGCGATCGCATCGTCAATTTGGGCCCGGCACTTGTTGGCCACCGAAATTTTCGTCATTGGCCCAATATCTGTTGCAGGGTCCAATCCGTGACCGGTTGACAGCTCAGCCATCGCGGCGGCAAACGCCTCGACGAACCTGCGATAGATACCCCTTTGAACGTAGATCCGGTTCGCCGCCAAGCAATCCTGACCCGAGGTCGCAAATTTCGCCGCCATTGCTCCTTTGACGGCCTTCGCGACACAGACATCATCAAAGACGAGAAAGGGCGCATGCCCTCCCAACTCGAGTGATACTTTCTTTACCGTTGCCGCAGCCCCCTCCAGCAACAGCCGACCAACCTGGGTAGATCCCGTGAATGAAAGGGCTCTGATTCTTGGATCCCGCAACAGAGGCGCCGAAAGCTCGATTGGATCGCCGGTAACCACCTGAAGCACACCGCGAGGGACGCCAGCCTCTTCAGCCAACCTGGCCAGGGCGAGGGCGGAGAGCGGGGTCTCGGGCGCAGGCTTCACGATGACGGGACAGCCGGCAGCGAGAGCCGCCCCCGCTTTTCGCGTGATCATGGCGATAGGAAAATTCCACGGAGTAATTGCCGCGGCGACGCCGATCGGTTGCATTCGAACCTGAAGGAGACTTCCAGGCTTGTGGCTTGGGATCGTCTCGCCATATGCGCGCTCTCCCTCAGCAGCAAACCACTCAAGGAACCCAGCACCGTAGGCGATCTCGTACCGCGCCTCTGCAAGCGGCTTGCCTTGTTCGCTCGTAACTAGGATGGCGAGCTCTTCCAAATGGTCGCGCATCAGAGAAGCCCAACACCTAAGGATCCCCCCCCGGCTCGCCGGCAATAACTGGCGCCAGGCGAGAAAGGATTTCTCGGCCGCCTCGATCGCGGCCTCCATGTCAGAGGCGCCACAACTGGCAAAGTTCGCGATCCCTTCCCCGGTAGCCGGGTCGACCACAGCGTCTCTTTGCGCGCCCGCGGTCCACCGGCCGTCGATCAGCGCTGCACCCGCCACGAAATCACGGCGAGTCAGACCCTGAAGATGAGTTGCGGCAAGTCCAACCAAATGGGGACTGCTGTGTTGCCGAACAGCTTGTAAGACCATTTCAAAAAGATCCGACGGCCTTTTGTTGAATTTCTCGTCATTCAGGATACTAATGTTACAAAGGCATTTGCGTCGCATTTAACCGTCGATAGGGCGATTTTCAGCGTCGCGGAGAAGTTTCGCGGTGAAATTCACCTGGAGCCCATGATGCAATACGACCGAACAGACGCCCGCATCCTCGAGATCGTACAAAAGAACAACCGTTTGACTTCCGAGGTGATCGGCGAACTGGCAGGACTTTCTGCTACCGCATGTCAACGACGTCTAAAGAGGCTCCGCTCCGAGGGCATTATCGAAGCCGATGTCTCTATTGTTTCGGCGAAAGCGGTGGGACGGCCTATCCAAATGCTTGTGCTCGTGAGCCTCGAGCGTGAGCGTGCAGACATTATCGACAGGTTCAAGAAGGCCATCAAGGCGTCGGCTGAAGTCGTCAATGGATTCTACGTCACCGGGGACGCTGACTTTGTTCTCTACATTACCGCTCGCGCCATGGAGGACTACGAGCAATTCACGAGGCGGTTCTTCTATGAGAACCCGGACATCAAGGGATTCAAGACGATGGTCGTAATGGACCGCGTCAAGGCAGGCTTTGCTATTCCGATTGAGACTCCGCCTGAGGGTTGATCGCGGTGTGTCTACCCTAGCCGTGCTCTTTTTCGTCGTACGCTCGCATAGAATGCAAAAAATCAGCGCCGTGTTTCGTCTATTTTGCGGATCGGAAATACTTGAGTTGAGCGATGCTTTTAGAATTGGCGAACGTTTGAGATCCAACGAATGTCAGATCTGGCTCCGGCATTTTCGAAGGCTGAGAAAATAAGCGATTCAAAGGATTGATTTGAGGTGCTGCCGATACCTCAGAATCTGTTTAAGGGAGCCGAGACTCTGGCCGAAAGGAAGTAACAATCGTGCCGGTAGCGGATTCTACATATAGACACGACATCATTGGACGACATTCAGACAAACGCGGTACTTCGATGAGTCCGCCCAGCGACCGCGTGGGACGTTTAGGACTCTCCATCGTGGGACCACGAAAAACGACTTCTCGCGCGCATAGTGAGTTTGGCAAGCTACTTGACCTAGCATGGCTCATGAGACTTTCTTAATAACCTTGGGCAAAGTAGCCTAGGTGAAAAGTTCGCACACGAATTTCCGGCGGAAGCATCTCGGACTGTCGTTGGTCGGTTCGGAATGAAGCGATGGCAGGCGAGGCAAAACTCCGAAATGGCTGATCCGTCTAAATTTCAGACGTCGGGCATCGACGTCATCACCGCTCCGCTTCGCCACGCCACCTTCCGAAACATCTGGTTAGCGAGCCTGTTTTCCAATTTGGGCATCCTGATCCAAGGCGTCGGAGCGGCCTGGGCAATGACTGAGATGACACCGTCGGCCGACGAGGTCGCGCTGGTGCAAACCGCTTTGATGCTGCCTGTGATGTTAATCGCGATGCCCGCAGGCGCCATTGCCGACATGTACGATCGCCGGATCATCACTCTGGTCTCGCTCGGCATTGCACTCGCTGGCGCATCCACCCTGACGGCGCTTGCCTGGCTCGGACAGGTCACGCCGAGCATTTTACTAGCGCTCTGCTTTGCTGTCGGCACTGGTATGGCGCTAATGGGACCTTCTTGGCAATCTTCGGTGCGCGAGTTAGTGCCGATGGAAATCCTGCCGGCGGCCGTGGCATTGAACGGCATCAGCTACAACATCGCGCGCAGCATGGGTCCGGCAATCGGCGGAATTGTTGTGGCGGCCTCGGGTGCTGTGACCGCGTTCGCGCTCAACGCCCTACTCTATTTGCCGCTGATGCTCGCGCTGTTCCTGTGGAAACGCATCTCCGAACCCTCTCGGCTGCCGCCTGAACGACTTAGTCGGGCCATTGTTTCCGGAGTGCGCTACATCGCCAATTCACCATCGATTAGGATCGTGCTGACCCGTTCTATGGTGACCGGCGTGATCGGCGCCGCGATTACAGCGCTGATGCCGCTGGTAGTGCGGGATCTTCTGCATGGCGGTGCGCCGACCTATGGCATCATGCTCAGTGCCTTTGGTTTGGGCGCTGTCATCGGTGCGCTCTTCATCACCGAGCTGCGCAAACGGATGAGCGGCGAAGCAGCGATCCGCGCATGCGCGCTCTCGATGAGCGGAGCGGTTGCAGCGGTGGCGCTGAGCCGAGAGCCGGTATTGACGGCAGTCGCCCTTGTCTTGGCGGGCGCCGTGTGGATGATGGCGTGGGTGCTTTTCAGCATTGGCGTGCAGCTTGCGGCGCCGCGCTGGGTCGCCGGGCGCGCCCTCGCGGCTTATCAGACAGCGTGCTCAGGCGGGATTGCCGTAGGGAGTTGGGCGTGGGGTCACCTGACTGATTCTGTCGGCGTCGAAACGGCGCTCCTAGTCTCGGCCGCGCTGATGTTCGCCTCCCCGATCCTAGGTCTCTGGCTGGAGATGCCGCGGATCATAGCGCGAGAGGACGACGCCGAGATGCTGGCCGATCCCGAGGTGCGACTTCCGCTCACCGGGCGCAGCGGGCCGGTGGTTGTTGAGATTGAATATAGGGTCTCACAAGACAAAGCACGCCCATTTCATACCATGATGCAGGAGGTGCAACTGTTTCGACAGCGGAACGGCGCCTACGGCTGGTCAATCGCGCGCGACATCGCCAATCCTGAACTGTGGACCGAGCGCTTTCATTGCCCGACATGGCTGGATTATTTGCGCCAGCGCAACCGGTCCACCTTGTCGGAGCGCGAGCTGGATCGTCAGGCGATGGCGTTCCACATCGGCCCTGAGCCCATACGCGTGCGTCGCATGCTGGAACGCCCCTTCGGATCTGTGCGTTGGAAAGAAGAGGTACCGGATCGCGCTCCAAGCGAAGTTCGGCCCGGTGATTGCAAACCTAGCGGCATGCACTAGCGACAAAACAATTCTTAACCGGCCAATTCAGGTAAGGCTATGACTTTGCCGACAACCAGAACGCGACCGGCAATCGTGTGACACGCCGTGAACTCATGGCCTTCACCGGTGGGCAGTACGTCGGATATATCGGCCAGACCGACACCGCCCGTCATCCGCGGCGATTTGAATCCGCGGCGATTTGACCGTCTGGCATGGCGTCCCAGGCTTCGATCTGCGTGAGGCCACGCGGACTGATCGCACTCACAAGCATCGCCAAACCAATTTGTTCCGCCGATCGGACGGGGTGGCTCCGTGCGACCCTCCCGATTAAGTTGGTGTCTAGGCGGTTCAGATTGCTCGAGCAAAGTTGAACAGTCGTCAAGAAATAGGCCACGTCGCAAGAGTGGTCTACGTCGCGAATTGGATCCGCCAATGAGGTCGAACAGATGCCACGCGTATCGTTACCCATGATGTATGAGCCCGAACGAATTGCGATTCGGCGCGCGGTTGAGACTAGCTGAGAAGTTTCGGCTTGGGCGTTGTCCGGACCATTCGAGCGCCGCGGGCCGGCATATCCCAAGGTCACTCAGCTGAGAGACTTCGATGTTGCGCAGCGGTGCCAAGACCGACGAGGGCGTCAGGAAAGAGTTGTTGCAGAACACGGAGAGCAGTGCTGACGCGACTGGCGCCATGTGGAAAGAATCCGATGCTGCTCCTGCTAGCCGCTATGCTAGCGAAACGGGTGGCTCGGCGGATCGGGTAGTGAACCCCTGAAAGCGCTGTTCCTGGCAGATGCCGCAAGCCTCTGTGGTCAGCCAAAGCTGGCCACCTTTGCTCCCGTGAGGGTCAAGCCGCTCGCGGTGCTACCAAGCGGTATTGTGAGAGGTACCGCAGGGCACCTACCTGGTGGGCAAGTCTTCAAAGACGACGCTGTCCCTAACGTGCCAGCGACGTCAAAGGTTAACGGCGACGTGACTAGGCGCTCAATCCCTGCAAAGCGCTGTCCCTGCCACGCGCCGCTAACTGTGCCAGCCTTGCCCGATTCGATATCAAGCCTGACACGTTGCCCCCTTCAGGGTGCTGCCAAGTTGTAGGCCCAGAACGACTGCCAATCACCTACCTGAATTGGTCAGATCGTCTGGTAATTCGTACGCATACGACGAAGGCCGCCAGATTGACGCATGCGCGCGGGGGCCGGGTCGGCTATGATGGCGCTGCGTGAAGGTTAGGCAGCTTGCTGATCGTTGGGGTCGTCGGCTTGGCGCGGAAGCTTCCATTCCCAGGGCAG
>NZ_VSTH01000023.1 GCF_008123965.1 Bradyrhizobium hipponense
AGCGGGAGAGGGGGCGCACCTGCGCCCGTGGAACCAATCAAGACTAATTCTGCCAGGGTCATTATTGCGACCGCTGCACCGCCGGCTTCTCGCTCTCCTGCCTTGCCGTCGACAGGTTATGCGCGGTGTTGATCAGCGCGATATGCGTCAGCGCCTGGGGAAAATTTCCGGTCTGGCGGCGCGCAACTGAGTCGTACTCCTCGGCCAATAACCCGACATCATTCGCGAGCCCGGCCACGCGGTCGAACAGCGCCTGCGCCTTGTCGAGATCGCCTGACAGCACATAGGCATCGGCCAGCCACAGGCTACACGCCAGGAACGCGCCCTCGATCGGCTGCTGCTCCTCGGAGGCCTCGCGCGGATCGTGCCGCAGCACGAAGCCGTCGCGCATGAGGCATTTTTCGACGGCCGCGATGGTGCCGCGGATGCGCGGATCAGACGTCGGCAAAAAGCCGACCGCAGGCAGCAGCAGTACGCTGGCGTCGAGCAATTTCGAGCCATAGGACTCGACGAACGCATTCTGACTTGCGTCAAAACCTCTGTTGCAGACATCGCGGTGGATGGCATCGCGCAGGGTGCGCCAGTGAAGCAGCGGCGCCTTGAAGCCGAAGGTCTCGGCGCTCTTGATGCCGCGGTCGAAGGCCACCCAGGTCATCACCTTGGAGAAGACGTAGTGTTTCGGCTGGCCGCGCCGCTCCCAGATGCCGTGGTCGGGCTCGTCCCAGAACTCGGCGAGATGATTGAGCACGGCGCATTCCAGCGCCCAGGTCTCATCGTCGAGCTTGAGCTTGGCCATTCGCGACTGGTGGAACGCATCGATCAGCTCGCCGTAGACGTCGAGCTGGAGCTGCGCATGGGCGGCATTGCCGACGCGCACCGGCCGTGCACCCTCATAGCCCTCGAGCCAGCCCGCCTCCCATTCCAGCAGCCGCCGCTGGCCCCAGATGCCGTACATGATCTGCATGTTCGACGGCGAGCCGGCGGCTGCGCGCAGCAGCCAACTGTGCCAGGCCGAGGCTTCCTCGGTATGGCCCGAGTTGATCAGTGCCAGCAGCGTGAAGGTGGCATCGCGCAGCCAGCAGAAGCGGTAGTCCCAGTTCCGCATCCCGCCGAGCTTTTCCGGCAGTGAGGTCGTCGGTGCGGCAACGATGCCGCCGGTCGGGGCGAAGGTCAGCGCCTTCAACGTGATCAGCGAGCGCATGACAAGGTCGCGATACGCCCCGTCATGCGTGGAGCGGCACCAGTCCTTCCAAAATCTTTCGGTCTCCTGAAGCGCGACCTCCGGGTCGATCGGCTCGGGCGGAGCCAGATGCGAGGGGCCATAGCTCAGCACGAACGGCACGGTCTCTCCGGCCTTCACCTCGAATTCAGCAACCGTCGTCAGATCCTCGCCGTGGGTTTGGGCCGGCGTATGCAGCACCGTCATATCCTGGCCGGCGATCGCCAGCAGCGATCCGTCCTCGGAGCGGCGCACCCAGGGAATGCTGACGCCGAAGCCGAATCGGATCACGAGTTCCATGCGTAGTTTCACCGAACCGCTCACGCCGCGGACCAGCCGCACGATGTCGGACGCCTTGCCGCGCGGCGGCATGAAATCGATCAGCGCAACGGTGCCGCCCTTCGTCTCAAAACGCGTCTCGAGGATGAGCGTGTTGCCGAGATAGCGGCGCGACGTACCGATGACGTCCGCGGTGGGCGCGATCAGCCAGCGGCCATTCTTGCGCGTGCCGAGGATTGCGGCGAAGCAGGCATCGGAATCGAAGGCCGGCCAGCAGAGCCAGTCGATCGAGCCGTTGCGCCCGACCAGCGCTGCGGTCTCGCAATCGCCAATCAGTGCGTAGTCCTCGATCTTCTGAGACAATGTCCTGCGAGCCTGAAAATACCCGGCGCTTCAACTCCCGACGCCGAGTGAACGTTCCCGTGTCGCGGCCTTCAAGGCCACGAGATCGACCTTGGAGGCGATCTTGTCGAGCGTGACCGGCAGACGCTGACGCCAGTTCGGATGCTCGTCGATCGTACCGGGAATGTTGGGCTGGTCGATCACGCCAAGCAGATCCTCCAGCGACACCGCCAGCAGCCGCGACGGCGTGCGCGACAGGAAGGCGAGCACCGAATAGAGGTCGTTGGCGTTGATGCCGTTCTGATGCAGGATCTCGTCGAGCCTGCCGAGCGCATCCCAGCGCGCCTGGTCGTCTTCGCCGGGATCGAGCCCGAGCGAACGCTTCATCTCGAGATCGCTGAAGGAGCGCCAACCGGCGTAGGTGCACAGATCATGCGTGTTTAGCGTCACCAGCGCATTGGGGCGGTAATGATCGATGTTGCGGAAATGGCCGGCGTCGTCGCGCTCGAACATCATGACGAGGTAGGACCAGATGCCGAAATCCTGCATGGTCTCGCGGAACCCTTCGGGCACCGTGCCAAGGTCCTCGCCGATCACAATGCATTCGTGAGCCACGCTCTCGCGCACCACAGCGGCAAGCAGCGCCTCGAACGGCATCTGCACATAGGCGCCGTTGTCGGGCTTGAAGCCGCGCGGCACGAGATACAGCCGCTTCAAGCCCAGCACGTGATCGAGGCGGATGGCGCCGGAATGCCGCATCGAGGCCGCCAGCATGTCGGCGAACGGCACGAAGGATTGGGCCTCTAATCCGCCTGCGTTGAAGCCGGCAAGGCCCCAGTCCTGGCCGATAGTGTTGAGCACGTCGGGCGGCGCGCCGACGGCGAGATGGCGGGAAATCGCCATCTGCTCGTTCCAGGCATCGAAGCCGTTGGATTGCACGCCGACGGCGACGTCGAGATAGAGCCCGACCCGCATGCCGAGCTGGCCGGCGAGCTCCTTGGCGGCATGCAGCTGGCTATCTGCCGTCCATTGCACGAATTCGACGAACTCGACCTCGCGCCTGTCGGGACCGCTGCGCAGCTCGGCGCATTTCGCATCGGTCGGCTGCTGCCATTCCACCGGCCATTCCCACCACGGCCCGGTGAAGCGATGGCGCAGCACCTCGAAGCAGGCAAAGCGGGACAAGAGCGGCGCGCGCGCGGCGCGGAAGGCGTCGAACTGATTGCGGCGGGCCGCCCTCGCGCTCGTCACGAAGCTGTTGAAGGCAGCGCGCAGGGCCAGCCATTTCAGCGCGGCCATATCCGCATAGGGCACACGATCGCCTTCACGGAGCCGCGCGGCGGTCGCGGCGGCGTCAGGGACGAGATCGGCGGAAAATTCCGGGATCGCCTCGACGTCGATGTAGAGTGGATTGAGAAAGAGCCGGCTGTTCGGCGAATAGGGACTGCAATCGGCGGGCTGGTCGTCGAACAACACGTGCAGCGGGTTGAGCCCCACACCATCGGCTCCGAGCTGCTTGGCGAGGTGGACGAGATTCGCAAGGTCGGTGAAATCGCCGATGCCCCAATTGCGATCCGAACGGACACTATAGAGCTGCACCGCGAGCAGCCAGCCGCGGTCGAAATCGCCGCCGAAAGCCCGCTCGGGCGCCACAATCATCGGCACCTCCTCGGTCACGCCCGCGGAATCGGTCAGGGTCAACCGGTGGTAACCGAGCGGCAGACCGGTCGGCCAGGCGATCACAGGCTCGCGCGTCTCACCTTGCGCGATCACATTGGCGCTGCCAAGGATCAGGGCGCTGGCGGTGATTTTCCATTGCAGCGGCGCGGCACCGGTGGTCACCAGCTCGGTGCGCGGATGGCCCAGGGCGCGAACGACCACGGGCCCGCTGACGAACCGATAGACCCGCTTCTCCGGCAGGGCGTCGAGGATGGATTTGAGGGCGACGGGATCGGTGACCCGCAGCTTTCCGAGGGCATCGACGAATTCGGACTGAACGCCCTTGATCTGGGCTTGAGCTAAAAGATCCATTCGGCACGCAGCTTGCAGGCCACTCTTTGGCCGGGGGCATCGATTTTGATGAGGTCGCAGAGGACGTTAGCCAAGGTTAACTCGCAAACCGCGCCTGCCGTTCCCAGGGGGAACTAATGACACACAAGCGGCTTTCTATATAGGGTATCAAGTGCAGGTTCCCGACAAGGGAAACGGGCGTCTGCTTTCTTGTCAATGGCATCACCGTGAACAAGACAATTCAAACTGTCGAGAGTGCCGCAGCCGGCGGTGCTTTCCTCATCGAAGACATCTATCCGTCGATCGATGGCGGCCGCTTCGCCGTGAAACGGATCGCGGGCGAGCGGATCGAGGTCTGGGCCGACATCTATCGCGACGGCAATGACGTGGTCGGCGCCGTGCTAGTCTGGCGCGGCGAACAGGACCGGGAATGGCGGAGCGAGCCGATGGTCCATCACGACAATGACCGATGGTCCGGCACGTTCACCCCGGTCGAACCCGGTCAATATGTTTATGCCATCGAAGCCTGGACCGACGAATTCGCAACCTGGCGTCATGCCCTCGCGCGAAAGCAGCTCTCCGGCGTGGATATCACACTCGACGCGATCGAAGGTGCCGGCCTCCTGACCAAGGCGCATGGCGCCCGGCAGGACGCTGCGGCAGTCATCGTCAGACAGTGCGAGGACTATCTTCAGACCGGCGAAGTCATGCCGCTGCTCGCAGCCGAGCTTGGCGAGGCCATGGCGGAGAGCCAGTCGCGGCCCGACCTGACCCGCTCGCCGCCTTTGCCCCTGATCGTCGACCGCGACAAGGCGCGCTTCAGCGCCTGGTATCAGATGATGCCACGCAGCCAGAGCCAGCTACCGGGCCAGCACGGCACGCTGAGAGACTGCATCGCGCGCGTGCCCGACATCGCCGCGATGGGTTTCGACGTGCTCTACTTCACGCCGATCCACCCGATCGGCCGCACCCGCCGCAAGGGCCGCAACAATTCACAGGTGGCGGCCGAAGGCGATCCCGGCTCGCCTTATGCGATCGGTGCCGCCGAGGGCGGGCACGATGCGCTGCATCCCGAGCTCGGCACGATCGAGGATTTCCGCGCGCTGGTCGCGACCTGTCTCGAATACGACCTTGAGCTCGCGCTCGACTTCGCCGTGCAATGCTCGCCTGACCATCCTTGGCTGACGCAGCATCCGGAATGGTTCAAGTGGCGGCCGGACCGCTCGGTGCGGACGGCTGACGGGCCCTATCCGGATATCGTCATCCCCGATTTCACATCCGTCGACAGGATCGGGCTGTGGAACGCGTTCCGCGACGCCATGCTGTTCTGGATCGACCATGGCGTGACCATCTTCGCTATCGACAATCACGACACCGCGCCGTTCCAGTTCTGGGAATGGCTGATCCGCGACATCCGCCGCCGGCATCCCCAGGTGATCCTGTTCTCCAAGACGTACGCGCGACCGAAATTGATGAACGGTCTGGCAAAGCTCGGCTTTACGCAATCCTTCAGCTATTTCCCCTGGCGCACCGAGAAATGGGAACTCGAGCAGTATCTCGGCGAACTCACGCGCTATCCCGAGCGGGACTACTATCGGCCGAACCTGTTCGTCAACACACCCGACCTCCTGCCCTATCACCTCCAGAGCGGCGAGGCCTGGATGTTCAAGTCGCGCGTTGCGCTGGCCGCGACGCTGTCGGGCAATTACGGAATCTACAGCGGCTTCGAACTGCTCGAGCATGAAGCCATCCCCGGCCGCGAAGAGTATCTCGATTCCGAGAAGTATCAGATCCGGCAGCGCGACTGGGACAAGGCGGGCAATATCAAGAGCTACATCACCGAGTTGAACCGAATCCGCAACGAGAACGCGGCGCTCCGGCAGACCGCCAATCTGCGCTTTCTCGGCATCGAGGATGGCGAGACGATCGGCTTCGTGAAGCAGGCAACCGATCCGGCGAACACCGTCGTCGCCGCCATCGCGCTCACGGGCCATGCGCGCGAATTCTGGTTGCCGCTCGGCGACCTCACCGTCGACGTCGGCGGCGAGCGTCGCCACGTCACCGCACTCGAAAATCTCCTCACCGGCGAACAGTCCCGCATCGAATGGGGCGGCATCAGGTTGCGTATCGATCCCGACCGCGATCCTGCGCTCTTGTTCCGCTGCCTGGCGTAAGGGCGCACGCCATGAATGTTTTGTCTTCCGTCGACACCAAGAAGGCTGACGCTGCGGAGATCGTGGATGAGCTCTGGTACAAGGACGCCATCATCTACCAGCTTCACGTCAAGGCTTTCGCCGACAGCAACAATGACGGCATCGGCGATTTCGCCGGGCTGACCGAGAAGCTGGCCTATCTCCAGGATCTCGGCGTCACCGCGCTGTGGCTGTTGCCGTTCTACCCCTCACCCGGCCGCGACGACGGCTACGACATCGCCGATTACGGCGCTGTCAATTCCGATTTCGGGACGATGAAGGATTTCAAGCGTTTCATCCAGGAAGCGCAACGGCGGGGTTTGCGGGTGATCACCGAGCTCGTCGTCAACCACACCTCGGACCAGCACAATTGGTTCAAGCGCGCACGGCGCAGCCCGGCAGGATCGAGCGCCCGCAACTGGTATGTCTGGAGCGACACCGACCAGAAATACCAGGGCACGCGCATCATCTTTACCGACACCGAGAAATCGAACTGGACCTGGGATACCGAGGCGGGCGCGTTCTATTGGCATCGATTCTTCTCGCACCAGCCGGATCTCAATTTCGACAATCCGCGCGTGGTCAGCGCCCTCATCCAGGTGATGAAGCGCTGGCTCGATGCCGGCGTCGACGGCTTCCGCCTCGACGCGATCCCCTACCTCTGCGAGCGCGAGGGGACGTCGAACGAGAACCTCCCCGAGACGCATGCGATCATCAAGCGCCTGCGCCAGGAGCTGGATGCCTACTCCAAAGGCAAGCTGCTGCTGGCTGAAGCCAATCAATGGCCCGAGGACGTGCAGGAATATTTCGGCCGCGGCGACGAGTGCCACATGGCCTATCACTTCCCGCTGATGCCGCGCATCTACATGGCGATCGCGCAAGAGGACCGCTTTCCGATCACCGACATCCTGCGCCAGACCCCGGACATTCCCGCAAGCTGCCAATGGGCGCTGTTCCTGCGTAACCACGACGAGCTGACGCTGGAAATGGTCACAGACGTCGAACGCGACTATCTCTGGACCACATACGCCAACGACCCGCGGGCCCGCATCAATGTCGGCATCCGCCGGCGCCTTGCGCCGCTGATGGACAACGACCGCCGCAAGATCGAGCTGATGAACTCGCTGTTGCTGTCGTTCCCGGGCACGCCGATCATCTATTACGGCGACGAGATCGGCATGGGCGACAACATCTATCTCGGCGACCGCAACGGCGTGCGCACGCCGATGCAGTGGAGCCCGGACCGCAATGGCGGCTTCTCCCGCGCCGATCCGGCCCGCCTCTATGCGCCGCCGATCATGGACCCGGTCTACGGCTACGAATCGGTGAACGTCGAGGCGCAATCGCGCAGCCTGTCCTCGCTGCTCAGCGCGACCAAGCGGCTGATCTCGGTACGCAAGTCGACGCTGGCCTTCGGCCGCGGCACCATGACCTTCATCCGCCCGTCCAATCGAGCCGTGCTCGCCTATGTCCGGCAGTATCGCGACGAGGTGATCCTCTGCGTCGCGAACCTCTCGCGCGCCGCGCAGGCGACCGAGCTCGACCTGTCGCCGTGGAAGGACCGCATTCCGCAAGAGATGCTCGGCCGCACCCGCTTCCCGGCGATCGGCGAGCTGCCCTACATGATCACGCTGGGTCCTTACGGCTTCTACTGGTTCCAGCTGCTGGAGCGCGACAAGTCCGAGCCGGTGATCCCGCGGGCGGTGCCGGAATTCGAGACGCTGGTGGTGCCGCTCAACTCGACCTGGGTCTCGCTGGCGCGCGAACGCGGCGTGTTCGAGCGCGACGTGCTGCCGGGATTTTTGTCGCGGACGCGGTGGTATCCCGAGCACAATCCGCGGCAGATCCGGCCCACGCTGACGTCGGCGATTCCGTTCTGCGACATCGGCGACAACCGGCCTTGGATCGCGTTCTTCGAAGCGGCACAATATGGCGTTGCGACGCGCTACGTGCTGCCGATGCAGATCGAATGGGTGCGCTTCGACCGCGAACGCTTCAATCCGAAAGCGCTCGCCGCCGTGCGCCAGGGCGCGCGCGAGGGCACGCTGCTCGATGTCGCGACCGACCAGATCTTCATCGGCCTGTTCCTGCGCAACCTGTCGCAGCACCTAGTCGTGGAGGAGAACAATCTGCGGCTGGAGTTCAAGCCGACCAGCCTGTTCTCCGAATACACCGTCAAGGAACCCGAGCGTATTCGCGCGATTGAACAGTCGAACAGCACCGCCCTGGTCGACAACCAATACGTTGCCAAGATCTATCGCCGGCTCGAAAGCGGCATCAATCCCGAGATCGAGATGGGCCGCTATCTGACCGAGGTTGCGCGCTTCACCAACACGCCGGCGCTGCTCGGCACGGCCGAATTGGTCGAAGGCGACGAGCGCAGCACGATCGGAGTCCTGCATGCCTATGTCGAGAACCAGGGCGACGGCTGGGCCGTGACCGCGGGCTTTCTCGACCGCTACGTGGATGAGCTGCGCCTGCTGCCGGCGGGCGAGACGTCGCCCGCAACCCCGGACCAGGCGCCCTATCTGCATCATCTGGCGCAGACCGGCCGACGGCTCGCCGAGTTGCACATCGCGCTCGCCGCCGCAAACACCGGCGATCTCGCCGCCGAGCCAATCAGCCCGGCACACGTCGAGCACTGGACGTCGGACCTCAAGACACGCGCCGAGCACGTTTTCGAGCGGCTGATCGAAAGCCGCGAGGGCTTGCGAGAAGCCGACCGGCCGCTGGTCGATCAGCTCGCCACGGCGCGCGCGGGTCTGTCCGACCGGCTAAATGCGCTATTGCCACCCGACATCGGCGGGTTGAACATCCGTCATCATGGCGACTTCCGCCTTGGGCAAACTTTGATCGTGAAGGACGATATCTTCATCATCGATTTCGACGGCGATCCGCGTCTGCCCCTGGCCGAGAAGCGGCGCAAGGCGCCGGCCGCGCGCGACGTCGCCGGCCTGATCCGCTCGATCGATCTGTCGGCCGCCGCGGCGCTCAACCGTGCGTTCTCGGGCCCCTCGGACGAGCAGGAGCGGATTGCGGCTGCGCTCAGTGAGTGGCGCGAGCGCGCCACCTCGACGTTCCTGTCCGTGTACCGCGAGGCCATGACCGATCGGCGGCTGTGGCCGGAAGACCCGCATTCCGCGGAAGGCCTGTTAAGGTTTTTCCTGCTTGATCAAGCGTTCGACGAAGTAGAATACGAGCTGTCCCACCGGCCGGAAGGGCTCCATGCGCCGCTGAGCGGACTGCTTCGCATTCTGTCCGATACCGAGAGCGAAGCCCATGCCTAAACTGCCCGCCGAGGCCTATGCGATCATCGAGGGCCGCCATTCCGATCCCTTCCACTATCTCGGGCTGCACCCCGAGGGCGGCAAGAGCGTGGTGCGCGCGTTTCTCCCCGAGGCCTCCAACGTCGAGGCGGTCGGCGAGCATGGCGAGGTGGCAAGGCTTGACCGCGTCCACGACGCCGGCCTCTTCATCGGCGCCCTGCCCAACGGTTCCAGGCATTACCAATTGCGCGCGAAGTTCGGCGACAATGTCGTCGAGTTCGAGGACGCCTACCGCTTTCCGCCGATCCTGACCGACTTCGACCTCTATCTGCTCGGCGAAGGTACCCATCAGCGCCTCTACGACAAGCTCGGCGCGCATCCGATGACGCTCGAAGGCGTCGACGGCATCGGCTTTGTCGTGCTGGCGCCGAATGCGCGACGCGTCGCCGTGGTCGGCGATTTCAACTTCTGGGACGGACGGCGCCATCCGATGCGGGTGCGCGGCTCCGGCTACTGGGAGTTGTTCATCCCGCACGCCAAGGCCGGCGACCACTACAAGTTCGAGATCGTCGGGCCGCACGGCCATTTGCTGCCGCTGAAATCCGACCCGATGGCGTTTGCGAGCGAGCTGCGTCCGAAGACGGCCTCCATCGTCTTTGACGAAGCGCATCTGCCGCGCCCCCGTCCGGCGCCGGACGGCATCAACGCACTATCGGCGCCGATGTCGATCTACGAGGTCCATCTCGGCTCGTGGCGGCGCAAGAACGGCGGCGAATGGCTCACCTACCGCGAGCTCGCCGAGCAGCTGCCGGCCTATGCCCGCGACATGGCTTTTACCCACCTTGAATTCCTGCCCGTAAGCGAGCATCCCTTCGACGGCTCGTGGGGCTATCAGCCGACCGGCCTTTATGCGCCGACGAGCCGCTTCGGCACGCCGGAGGATTTTGCTGCGCTGGTCGATGCCTGCCACCGCGAAGGCGTCGGCGTGCTGCTCGACTGGGTGCCCGGTCACTTCCCCGACGATCCGCACGGGCTCGGCAGCTTCGACGGCACATCGCTCTACGAGC
This sequence comes from Bradyrhizobium hipponense, assembly GCF_008123965.1. Classification (GTDB taxonomy): domain Bacteria; phylum Pseudomonadota; class Alphaproteobacteria; order Rhizobiales; family Xanthobacteraceae; genus Bradyrhizobium; species Bradyrhizobium hipponense. The sequence goes on from NZ_VSTH01000023.1 coordinate 10,376, forward strand.
ACGCCAACCCGCTGCAGGGCCGTCACCTCGACTGGGGTACGTTGATCTACAATTACGGCCGCACCGAGGTGACGAACTTTCTGGTGTCGAACGCGCTGTTCTGGCTCGAGCGCTACGCGATCGATGGCCTGCGCGTCGATGCGGTCGCCTCCATGCTGTATCTCGATTACAGCCGCCCGCCGGGCGCCTGGATTCCGAACCAGTATGGCGGGCGGGAAAACATCGAGGCGATCGCGTTCCTGCGACGCTTCAACACCGAGCTGTTCGCCCGATTCCCGCAAGCGACCACCGCTGCCGAAGAATCCACCGCATGGCCGCAGGTCTCCCGTCCGGTCGAATTCGGCGGGCTCGGCTTCGGCTACAAGTGGAACATGGGCTGGATGCACGACACGCTGAGCTACATCAGCAAGGATCCGATCCACCGCAAGCATCATCACGGCGAAATCCTGTTCGGTCTGCATTACGCGTTCTCGGAGAACTTCATCCTGCCGCTGTCGCATGACGAAGTCGTGCACGGCAAGCGCTCGATCCTAGGCCGGATGCCCGGCGACGAGTGGCAGCGCTTTGCGAACTTGCGCGCCTATTACAGCTTCATGTTCGGCCATCCCGGCAAGAAGCTGCTGTTCATGGGCGCGGAAATCGCGCAAAGCCGCGAATGGAATCACGACCAGTCGCTCGACTGGCACCTGCTCGAATACAAGTACCATTCTGGCGTCCAGGCGCTGATCCGGGACCTCAACCGGCTTTATCGCGCAGTGCCGGCGCTGCACCAGATGGATTGCGACCACGCCGGCTTCGAATGGCTGATCACGGATGATGCCAACCGCAACGTGTTTGCCTGGCTGCGCAAGGGTTTTGACGAGAACGCGCGCTGCCTGGTGATCGTCAACTTCTCGCCCAACGTCTATCGCAACTACCGCGTTCGCGTGCCATTTGCCGGCAAGTGGAAAGAGGCGCTCAACTCCGATTCGGCCCATTATGGCGGAAGCAATGTCGGAAACATCGGCGAGGTTCATGCCGTCAATGGCAAGGCGCCCGAGCTTCGCCTTACCATTCCGCCGCTGGCCGCGATCTTCCTCGTTCCGGAAAGCTGACCGATGCGCCTGACTGCTGGATCGCCCGCACGCCTCGGTGCAAGCTGGGACGGACGCGGCACCAATTTCGCGCTGTTCTCCGCCAATGCGCAGAAGGTGGAGTTGTGCCTGTTCGACAGCCAGGGCCGCCGCGAGCTCGAACGCGTCGAATTGCCGGAGCGTACCGAAGACGTCTGGCACGGCTATCTCAACGACGTCTCGCCAGGCCAGCTCTACGGCTATCGCGTGCACGGCCCCTACGAGCCCGAGCACGGCCACCGTTTCAATGCCAACAAGCTGCTGCTCGATCCCTATGCCAAGCGGCTCGCCGGACGGCTGGTCTGGAGCGATGCGCATTTCGCCTACCGCACCGGCAGCGCGCGCGAGGATCTGTCGTTCGACCGGCGCGACAATGCCCGCGGCATGCCCAAAGCGGTCGTCGTCGACGAGACCTTCAACTGGGGCCGCCGCGAGATCCGCCCCCACATCGCCTGGGAAGACACCATCATCTACGAGGCCCACGTCAAGGGCCTGACGCAGAGGCGCGCGGACGTGCCGCCGAACCTGCGCGGCACCTATGGCGGCCTGTCGTCGCCCGCGATGATCGAACATCTGAAGAAGCTCGGCGTCACCACGATCGAGCTGCTGCCGATCCACAGCTTCGTCGACGATCGCATTCTTGTCGAGAAGAAGCTCTCCAATTATTGGGGCTACAACACGTTGTCCTTCTTCGCGCCGGAGCAGCGCTACGCCCAGGACAATGCCCTGGATTCCTTCCGCACCACCGTGGCGCGCCTGCACGATGCCGGCATCGAGGTGATGCTGGACGTCGTCTACAACCACACCGCCGAAGGCAATCACCTTGGTCCGACGCTGTGCTATCGCGGCATCGACAACGCCTCCTATTACTGGCTGAACCGCGAGAATCCGCGCTACTATGACGATTTCACCGGCTGCGGCTCGTCGGTCAACCTCACCCATCCGCGCGTGCTCCAGGTGGTGATGGATTCGCTGCGCTACTGGGTCGAGGTCTGCCACGTCGACGGCTTTCGTTTCGACCTCGCCACCACGCTTGCGCGCGGGCCGAACGGTTTTGATCGCGGCAGCTCGTTCCTGACCGCGGTCCGGCAGGATCCTGTGCTCGCCACAGTCAAGCTGGTCGCCGAACCCTGGGACCTCGGCCTCGGCGGCTACCAGGTCGGCGCGTTTCCCTCGCAATGGTCGGAATGGAACGATCGCTATCGCAGCGCCATGCGGCGCTATTGGAGCGGCGAAGGCAGCCTGATCGGCGACATCTCCAGCCGCATGACCGCGTCCTCCGATCTATTCAATCATGACGGGCGGCGGCCGCGCGCCAGCATCAACCACATCACCGTGCACGACGGCTTCACCCTCGCCGACCTCTTCAGCTACAACGAGAAGCACAACGAGGCCAACGGCGAGGACAACCGCGACGGCTCCAACGACAACCACAGCAACAATTGCGGTGTCGAGGGCCCGACCGACGATCCGGAAATCCTCAGCCTGCGCCGGCAGCTTCGCAAGAACGTGCTGGCCTGCCTGATGCTGGCGCAGGGCATTCCCCTGATCCTCGCCGGCGACGAGGTCGGCAACTCGCAATCCGGCAACAACAACGCGTATTGCCAGGATAACGAGGTGGGCTGGGTGGGCTGGGACAATCTCGGCAAGGACGGCGACGATATGATCGATTTCGTCGCTCATCTCGCCGACATCCGCCGCCGATTCTCGCAACTCCGCAGCCACCGCTGGCTCGACGGCCGCCCCGCGGATGGCGTCGCCTACGGCGTGTTGTGGCTGACGCCGGCCGGTGACGAGATGACGGAAAGCGACTGGAATTTCCCGGAGGGACGGTTCCTATCCTATGTGATGGGGCCGATGGAACCCGGCGGGGCTGCGATCTTTATCATCCTGAACGCCGCCCCCGAAGAGATCGCATTCAAATTGCCCAATATGACCGGATACAAGAGCTGGCAGCAGATCCTCAACACGACCGAGGCCAAGCTGAACACGATTGACTTTCAGCCCGGGAGCGACAGCAAGGCGCCGCCGCGCTCCGTGCTCGCTTTTGCGGGCGCGCTATGAGGCCATCCTTCGGCGCCAGGCCGACGAAGGACAGCGTATCGTTCCGGCTATGGGCCCCGGGCGCAAGACGCGTCGATCTCCTGCTCGACAGAATGCATGCGATGCAGCGCCGGCAGGATGGCTGGTACGTGGCTGACATTTCCGGCCTGACCGCCGGCAGCGCCTACAAGTTCAGAATCGACGACGAAATCGACGTGCCCGATCCCGCCTCGGCGTTCCAGCCCGAGGACGTGTTCGGTCCGAGCGAGGTGGTCGATCATGACGCCTTCACGTGGCGCGCGCGCGATTGGCGCGGACGCCCCTGGGAAGAGACGGTGCTGATCGAAACCCATGTCGGCACGTTCACGGCGGAAGGCACTTACCGCGCCATGATCGCCAGGCTCGATCATCTCGTTGCGACCGGCATCACCGCGCTGGAATTGATGCCACTTGCGGATTTCGCGGGCCGGCGCGGCTGGGGCTATGACGGCGTGCTGTGGTATGCACCCGACAGCGCCTATGGCCGTCCGGAAGACCTGAAGACGCTGATCGACGAAGCGCATCTGCGCGGGCTGGTGGTGTTTCTCGACGTGGTGTACAATCATTTCGGCCCCGAAGGAAATTACCTCGGCCGCTACGCCCCGACCTTCTTCACCGACGCCCACACACCGTGGGGCAGCGCGATCGACTATCGGCTGCCGCAGGTGCGCGCGTTTGCAGTCGAGAACGCTCTGTCCTGGCTTACCGACTACCGCTTCGACGGCCTGCGGCTTGACGCCGCCAACCATATCATGGCGATCCCCGGCGAGCAGTCGATGCTGCAGGATCTCAGCGTCGCCACGGGCGAACTCGCCAAGGCGACCGGGCGGCACATCCATCTGGTGCTGGAGAACGGCGACAATCGCGCAAGCTTGCTCGATGCCGCGCAGGATCCGCCGAACGGCAAATATCGTGCGCAGTGGAACGACGACTACCATCACGTCTGGCACGTGATGCTGACCGGCGAGCTCGCCGGCTACTATGCCGACTACCAGACGCCGCGCATGGATCTCGCGCGTGCGCTGGCGTCCGGCTTCGTCTACCAGGGCGAGATCTCGGAATTCTGGGGCAAGAAGCCGCGCGGCGAGCCGAGCGGCGAGCTGCCGCCGGCCACCTTCGTGAATTTCCTCCAGAACCACGACCAGATCGGCAACCGCCCGCTGGGCGACCGGCTCGAAAGCCTGGCATCGCCGCAGCAGATCGAGGCTGCGCTGGCGGTGACGCTTCTGGCTCCCATGATACCAATGCTGTTCATGGGCGAGGAATGGGGCTCGACGGCACCCTTCCCGTTCTTCTGCGACTTCCAGGGCGGGCTCGCCGATGCCGTGCGCAAGGGCCGCCGGCAGGAATATGCCTGGGCCTACGAGAAATACGGCGACGAGGTGCCCGACCCGCTTGATCCGGCGACGCTGAAATCGGCCGTGCTCGACTGGACCGGCCGCACGCCGGAGCAGGAGGCGCGGCTCGCTCTGGTGCGAGACCTGCTCGCGCTCCGTCGCAAGGAAATCGCGCCGCGGCTGAAGGGCGCGATCTTCGGCGATGCCGAGGCCGCCGACAGCGGCTTGCTCACCGCGCATTGGCGCATGGGCGACGGAACGATGTTGCGCCTCGCCGCCAATCTGTCCGATCGGGAGATCGCGCATTCCAGCAATAACGCGGGCACGCCGATCTGGGGCGGCGCGGCCGGCGACCGGCTTCCGCCCTGGTCGGTGGTCTGGCGTCTCGGAGGTTAGCATGCCTCCGGCCATTCCCCTTGCAACCTATCGCCTCCAACTCACCGCGGATTTCGATTTCGACAAGGCCGCTGCGGTGGTGCCTTACCTGAAGGCGCTGGGGATCACCCATCTCTACACCTCGCCGGTGATGAAGGCCCGCAAGGGATCGACGCACGGTTACGACACCGTTGATCACAGCCAGTTCAATCCCGAGCTCGGCGGCGAGGCCGGCTTCGCGCGGCTGAGCGCGGCGCTGGCCACGCACGATCTCGGCCTCATCGTCGATTTCGTGCCCAATCATGTCGGCGTGCATTTTGCTGACAATCCCTGGTGGCTGGACGTGCTGGAATGGGGACCAAATTCGCCGCACGCAGTCGCCTTCGATATCGACTGGGACCTGCTGCCCCACCGCGCCCGCGGCGGCGTGCTGTTGCCGATCCTCGGCTCATCCTATGGCGACTCGCTCGAGCGCGGTGAGATCGAATTACGCTACGATTCCGATGATGGCAGTTTTTCCGCCTGGTATTTCGAGCATCGCCTGCCAATCGCGCCGGAGCGCTATGGCGAGATGCTGCGGATGATCGTGAAGGAGGCTGACGCCGCCGGGACGGAAGCGGGCCAGCGCATGCTCGCGCTTGCGGCGCGCTACACGGGACTGCGCCGTCCCAATCGCAAGGAAGCTCCCGCCTTCAAGAGCGAGCTCAGAGAGATCGCGGGAGGTGCCGATATCATCGCCCGCGGCCTTGGCGCCTATCGCGCGGCAAAGGACCGGCCGGCGCCGACCCTGGCGCTGCATCATCTGCTGGAGCGTCAGCACTACAAGCTCGGCCACTGGCGGCTTGCCTCCAGCGACATCAATTATCGCCGCTTCTTCGACGTCAACGGGCTCGCCGGTTTGCGTGTCGAGGATCCCGGTACGTTCGCGGCCACCCACAGGCTGGTGAAGCAATTGGTTGCCGACGGAAAGTTGCAGGGCATTCGCCTCGACCACATCGACGGCCTGCGCGACCCCGCGCAATATTGCCAGCGGCTGCGCCGGCTGGTTCGCGACGCGCAAGGCCCGAACAAGCCGTTCTATACCGTCATCGAGAAGATCCTCTGCGAGCACGAGCGCCTGCCGCACTTCGCCGGCGTTCACGGCACCACCGGCTATGAGTGGATGAACGTCATCACCCAAGTGCTGGTCGACCCGAAGGGACTGGAAGCGCTGGACGAGACCTGGCGGCAGGTCAGCAACCGGCCGCCGCGGCTTGCGCCTTACGTCAAGGACGCCAAGCGGCGCGTGCTGGAGACGCTTCTGACCAGCGAATTCACCGTGCTGACGCGGCTGCTCGCGCGCATCGCCAACGGCCACTACTCGACCCGCGACTTCTCGGCCGACAGCCTGCGGCAGGCGCTCGAACTCTACGTGCTGCATTTTCCGGTCTATCGCACCTATCTCACCACCGGCGCACCGACGGCGCACGACCGCAAGCTGATCGACGAGACAATCGCGCGTGCACGCGCAGAGTGGTTCGCTGCGGACGATGGCATTTTCGACTTCCTGCGCGATGCCCTCACCATGGACCTGCTCAAGCCCGGCCGTCCCCCGCACAGCGCCCCGCGGGTGCGCCGCTTCGCGCTGAAGGTGCAGCAGTTCACCGGGCCGCTGATGGCGAAGTCGTTGGAGGACACCGCCTTCTATCAGTACCACCGGCTGCTCGCACTGAATGAAGTCGGCGGCGATCCTGCGAGCGCGGGACTTGCGATTCCCGCCTTCCACGACGCCATGCAGGCCCGCGCCAGGGAATGGCCGCGCGGCATGACCGCAACCGCGACCCACGACACCAAGCGCGGCGAGGACGCCCGCGCACGGATCGCCGCGCTCAGCGAGATTCCCGGCGAATGGACCAGCGCGGTATCTCGCTGGAAGGTGTTGAACGCACCGCACCTCGCGCTGCGCGGCAATCTGCGCGCACCATCGGCGACGTTCGAGTACATGCTCTACCAGACCCTGCTCGGCGCATGGCCGCTTGAGGGACCCGACGCCGGGTTCGTCGAGCGCATCCAGGCTTACGCGCTCAAGGCCGCGCGCGAAGGCAAGGAGGAAACGAGTTGGCTCAACCCGCATGAGGCCTACGAGGCGGGCATAAGGGATTTCGTCGCCAAGGTCCTCGATCCTGCGCAGTCGGGCGAATTCCTGGAGGCGCTGCAAATCTTGGCGCGCCGCGTCGCGCTGCTCGGTACGTTGAACTCGCTGAGCCTGCTCACGCTCAAGACAACGCTGCCGGGCGTCCCGGACTTCTACCAGGGCACCGAATCCTGGGATCTGTCGCTGGTCGATCCCGACAATCGCCGCCCGGTGGATTTTGCCGCCCGGCGCGCGGCGCTGGTATCGCTGGAAGCTCCGGACTGGTCCGGCCTGATCAAGGCATGGCCGGATGGTCGGCTCAAGCTGGCTTGGACGCGGCACCTCCTCAAGCTGCGCAACGAACTCGCCGAAATCTTCACGCAGGGCGACTACCAGCCGCTGGAGGTGCGCGGCGCGCATGCCGACCACGTCATCGCCTTCGCCCGCCGGCGCGGCCGCGCCGCGGCGATCGTCGTGGTGGGGCGCCAGTTTGCGCCGTTCACGCAAGCGGGCCGGGAATGGCCGGTGCTCGAGGAATTTGACGCAACAGTCGATATCACGGGCCATGCTGCGACAGGGCTTGCCGGCAATGAATTGCCGATTGTGCAGGCCCTTCGCGATTTTCCCGCTGTTGTCATCGCGGCGCGCACGACAGGCGCGTTAAAGCCTGCACGACAGCGCGCCAGCCGCTGAACACTATTTCCCGCCGTCCTTCGTCAGCAGCAATTGCCCGCGCTTGCGGATTGTGGCCTGCGCCATTTCGGCGAAACGCTGCAGCAGCCACGGCAGCACCACCTCGACCCGGACGCTATCGTCGCCGACGTCGACCTGTCCGGTCGCGGTCTGTCCAAGCGCGCGGATGCGGAAATTCATCGTGTCGCCGCTCCAGCGCTCCTCCTCGACCTGCATCACTGGAATACTGGCTGCGGCTCGTCCGAGGCCGGTCTTGAGCCGACGCGCTGCCTCTTCGCGGCCGAGACGATGGGGAATTGAAACGACGAGCGGTGCGGACATGATCCTGCCCCGTGATGATTGATCCTCAACTCATTATGTCGGCCGCACAGGCAAAGGTTCCATGCGCTTCACCCTGCGGAACTTTCAAACCTGCGGCAAGTTGCCGTGAGCATAACAGACAAACACAACCCTTTCCGCAAAAGGGGTGGAGGAGATGCGCATGTCTATTGGTACAATTATTCTGATCATCCTGGTCATCGCCCTGCTCGGCGGCTTCAGCGGCATCGGCGGCGGACCGTTCTACGGCACCGGCTATTACGGCGGCGGCGGCCTCGGGCTCGTGATCATCATCCTGCTGATCCTGCTTCTGCTCGGACGGATCTAGCCGCCAGCGTCGTCCGGTGGGTTCGCTGCAAGGAGCGGAACCCACCCTACTTCATCTATTTCACTTTCGCCGCGAGCTTCTTCATCGCCGATTTGACCGGCGCGGCCGCATCGTCATAGCCCTCCCACGCCTTCGAGCGCGCCAGCAATCCCGGCACGGTCCGTAGTGTGTATCGTTTCGGATCGAGATCGCCCTTCACCTGCGTCCACGTGACAGGCATCGACACGGTCGCCGCGTCGCGCGCGCGGGGCGAGAGCGCCGCCACCGCCGTCGACATCCGATCATTGCGCAAATAGTCGAGGAAGATTTTTCCGTTGCGCAGCTTCTTCGACATGTTGAGCAGATAGCGCTCGGGATCGTCATCGGCCATCCATTGGCAGACGCCTTGCGCAAACGCCTTGGCTTCCTTCCAGCTGACTTTGTCGCGCGCGCCATAGAGCAACGGCACCACGACATGCAGGCCCTTGCCGCCAGTGGTTTTGCAAAAGCTGTCCATCCCGAGATCGGTCAGCCGCTGCCGCATCTCCTTAGCCGCTTCGACCACGCCGGCAAATTCCACATCCGGCGCGGGATCGAGGTCGAACACCAGCCGGCCCGGCGTGTCATAGGCGTAAGGTGCACAATTCCAGGGGTGCAGCTCCACGCCGCCGATCTGCGCCACGGCCGCGAGCCCCTCGACGCGGTCGATCTGCAGATAGGGCTTACGGTCGCCGGAGACCCTCGCGAGTTCCAGAAGATTCGACGCCCCCTGCATGGCGTGGCGCTGGAAGAAGCACTCGCCCTTGATGCCATCGGGCGCGCGGATCAAGGAGCAGGGCCGTCCCTTCAGGTGAACGATCATCCATTCGCCGACGGCTTCGAAATAGCGCGCCAGATCCAGCTTGGTGACCGGCTCGCCATCACCGCCGTCGGGCCAGAGCTCCTTGTCCGGCTTGGAGATGACGACGCCCATCACCTCCGCATTTTGGCCGTTCTGTTTCGGGCGCCCTGCGGACTTCGCCTTCGCGCGTGACTTCGTCCGCGTGTCGGTGGAAGGCTCGGCCAGCTCGGTATCGACGGGCGTTTCCGCCTCGACCTCCTCGGCCGGTTTGTCCTGCCGCAGCCCCTTGAAGGCAGCCTGGCGAACGTTGCCGTCGGCGGTGAAGCCGGCGAACTCGATCTCCGCGACGAGCTCCGGCTTCAGCCAGTGCATCTCGCGGGTTTTCTTTGGCGCATTCTTGCCGCCGAATGGACTTTGCTTCGCTTCCGCCGCCTTCAACAGCGGCATGATGCGCTTCACCTTGTCGGCGCCGAAGCCGGTACCGACCATGCCGACAAACGCGAGGTGATCGCCGCGATGCACGCCAGCCATCAGCGAGCGGAATTTGCCGTTGGTGGTCTTGTAGCCGCCGATCACGACTTCATGGCCGGCCCGGCATTTGGCCTTGGTCCAGCTTTCGGTCCGGCCGGAGCGATAGGGTGCGTCGAGCTTCTTGGACACGACCCCTTCCAGCTCGAGCTTGCAGGCCGATTGCAGCACGGCATCGCCGCCACTCTCGAAATGCTCGACATAGCGGATCTGGCTCGATTTCCGCTTGCGTGCTTCCAGCAATTCCTTGAGACGCGCCTTGCGCTCGCCGAGCGGCAGGCGGCGGCAGTCGAGACCTTCCGCGAACAAGAGATCGAAAGCAAAGAAGATGAGGTCTTCGGTCCTGCCATCGGACAACGCCGCCTGGAGCGAGGAGAAGTTTGGCGCGCCGTTATGGTCGAGCGCGACGATCTCGCCGTCGATCATCATATCCGGCAACCCGCCCGCCTCCTTCACAATCGAGGCGAACTTGTCGGTCCAATCGAGGCCCTTGCGGGTCTTCAGCGTCGCCGTGCCGTCCTCGACGCGAAGCTGAACACGGTAGCCATCGAACTTGATCTCGTGGCACCAGCCTTCGCCGGGTGGCGGGCGTTCGACCGACGTGCAGAGCTGCGGCGCCACGAAGTCCGGCATCTCCGAAACCGCCTTGGCGGTCGCCGCCTTAGTTGCTTTCTTGCCGCCCTTCAACGCCGCACGCGGCGCCGGCTTGACGGTACGCCCTTTCGGCTCCTCGGCGCGATTGGACTGCCAGATCGCATTGGCCTTGCCCTTGCCGCCAGTTGCCAACATGAAAGGTTTTGGTGCGCGGCCCTTGCCCTCGGCGATCTGCTCCATCGCGCGGCCGGAGGCGACCGACTTGTCTTCATCGAGAATGGTGTTGTCCTTACCCTCTTGCGCATACTCGTCGCGATGCTTGATCAGGAGCCAGTTGGTGCGCTTGCCGCCGGTGCGGTCGTTGCGCATCCGCACCAGCACCCAGCTGCCATGCAGCTTGTCGCCGTGCAGGGTGAACTTCAGGTCGCCCTTCTTGAAGCCGCGTTCGGGATCCTCCGCCTCCCAATAACCGCGGTCCCACAGCATCACCGTGCCGCCGCCATACTGGCCTTCCGGAATGGTGCCTTCGAAATCGCCGTAGTCGAGCGGGTGGTCTTCGACCTCCACGGCCAGCCGCTTGTCGTGCGGATCGAGCGAGGGCCCCTTCGTCACGGCCCAGGACTTGAAGACGCCGTCGAACTCCAGACGAAAATCGTAATGGAGCCGCGTCGCATCGTGCTTCTGAATCACGAAACGCCGCTGCTTCGACGGCGCCACCGCCGTCGTCCCGGAGGGCTCGGGCGTGATCTCGAAGTCCCGCTTCTTGCGATAGGTGGAGAGGTTTCTCAGCACGATTGATCCTGCATTCTTGCGCGCGTACCCAAGCCTATCATGGGCAAAGTCCCACCCGGAACCAAAACCCCCAACCTGGGTTGGAGTTCCGAAACGCCTTGAAAACGCTGGAGAATGGAATGGCTCTCCGCGCCTATTGGAAAGGGACGCTGAAGCTCTCGCTGGTGAGCTGTCCGGTGATGCTCTATCCGGCCGCGACCGCGGCCGAGAAGACCCGGTTTCACCTGATCAACCGCGAAACCGGGAACCGGCTGAAACAGCAGATGATCGATTCCGAGACCGGCGACGTCGTCGAGAGCGACCAGAAGGGGCGCGGCTACGAGCTGCGCAAGGGCAAATATGTCGAGATCGAACCGGAGGAGCTCGAGGCGGTCCAGATCGAGAGCAATCACACCATCGACATCGAGAGCTTCGTGCCGCGCGAGGAGATCGACCAGCGCTACCTCAACCATCCCTACTACATCGCGCCCGACGGCAAGGCCGCGGTCGACGCCTTTGCTGTGATCCGCGACTCCATGAAGGATCAGGACCGCGTCGCACTCGCCAAGATCGTGCTCACCAACCGCGAGCATGTTATGGCGATCGAACCGCTCGGCAAGGGCCTGCTCGGCACTACGCTGCGCTATCCCTACGAGCTGCGCGACGAGGACCAGTTCTTCGACGACATCAAGAACCCGAAGATCACCAAGGACATGGTCGATCTCGCCGGCCACATCCTCCACACCAAGGCCGCGCATTTCGACCCAGGCAAATTCAAGGACGAGTATGAGGATGCGCTGAAGGCGCTGGTGAAGCGGAAGGCCAGTGGCAAGAAGATCCAGCTTCCGGAGCCCGAGGAGCGGCCGAGCAACGTCGTCAGCCTGATGGATGCGCTGAAGCAGAGCTTGAAGCGACGCGGCGGAGGAAAGTCCGCCAAGTCCCATGCACGCCGGGCGGCCGGGCGGCAACGAGCTGCGAAGAAGGCGCACCGTTCGACGGCGCGGCACCGCAAGGCGGGATAGCGATCCCTCTGTCAACCCTCATGGTGAGGAGGCGCGAAGCGCCGTCTCGAACCATGCAGGCCCCACTGCCGCAGCCGGGCCTTCATCCTTCGAGACGCGCGTTCCGCGCTCCTCAGGATGAGGAGATACAGCGTCAATCCCCCGCCCTTAGCCGATACCCGATCCCCGTCTCGGTCAGCACATATTGCGGCCGTTCCGGATCGGCTTCGATCTTCTGGCGGAGCTGGCGGACATAGACGCGTAGATATTGCGCGTCGGTCAGCTCGTCCCAAAGCTCCCTAAGCAGGAAGCGATGGGTCAGCACCTTGCCGGCGTGCTGCACCAGCACGCGCAAGAGGTCATATTCCTTCGGCGACAGTTTTACCTCGCGCTCACCGACCTTGACGATCCGGCGCACCAGATCGACGGACAAATCGCCGCTGCGGAACACCGGACGCTCGCCCTGGACCTGGAGTTGGTGCCGTAGCGCGGCGCGCAAGCGCGCCAAGAGCTCGTCCATGCCGAACGGTTTGGTCAAATAATCGTCGGCGCCGAGATCGAGCGCCTGCACCTTGCCGGCCTCGTCGCCGCGGCTCGACAGCACCACGATCGGCACGGCTTCGTTGCGGGCGCGAATGGTGCGAAGCAGCTCATGACCCCCGATATCGGGCAGACCGAGATCGAGGATGATCAGCGCCGGCTCTTCGGTGAGCTTTTCCAGCGCGATCTTGCCGTTCGACGCCTCCAGAACCTCATAACCCTGCGTCGTCAGCCCCATCCGCAGCAGCTTGCGGATCGGTGGCTCGTCGTCGATGACCAGAACCCTGATCGGAGCAGCACTCATGCGGCGGTATCCAATGCCTGGGTTTGCGCCGGAACGGGCAGACGGATGGTCAAAACCGCGCCGCTCCGGTCGCTGCGATTGGCAGCCGAGATCGTGCCCCGCATCGCCTCGACGAAGCCGCGGGAGATAGCGAGCCCGAGTCCGGTGCCGGGACGGACATGGTCGCCCTTCTGCGCGCGATAGAACTTGTCGAACACGCTCTCGAGTTCCTCAGGCGGAATGCCGTCGCCTTCGTCAGCAATCTGGAGCATCACGTGATCCCTGTCGCGCTGGCTCTTGATCGAGATCGTGGTGTCAGGCAGCGAATATTTGGCGGCATTATCGAGCAGGTTGAACAGGACCTGCTCGAACAGCACGGCGTCGAGCTGAAGCATCGGCAGATCGGCGGCCAGCATCAGGTCCACCTTGTGCGCGGTCAGTATCTTGCTTGCGCGCCGGAGCGCGCTGCCGACGATCTCGCCGAGATCGTGCAGCGCCGTGTTGGGTACGATCGCGCCGGATTCGAGCTTGGTCATGTCGAGCAGATTGGCGATGAAGCGGTTGAGCCGCTCGGACTCGTCGATGACGGTGGCGAGCAGGTCGCGCTTCTCGGTATCGGACAGCGCGCCGGCGAGATCGCGCATGGTCGAGGCGGCGCCGAGCACCGAAGCGAGTGGCGTCTTCAAATCGTGCGAAATCGAAGTCAACAGCGCCGAGCGCAGCCGCTCGGACTCGACGGTACGCTTGACGCGGTCCATGTCCTCGACCAGCAGCACGCGCTCGATCGCAAGCGCCCCCTGGTCGACCAGCGCGTCGAGCAGCCGGCGCTGATCCGGCGTCAACAGCGGACCGCTACGGTCGTTGTCGATACCGATGACGCCGATCGGGCCGCGCCCGGTGCGCATCGGCAGGAACAGGCGTTTTGCACCCGGCAGCGTATCCGAGCCGCGGCCGGCCGGCCGATCGTTGCTCCAGGCCCAGTTGGCGGCAGCAAGGTCGGCCTGGTCGAGCTGGTCCTCCGGGGGATAGCCGGATTTAACGGTCAGAAGCCCCTCTTCCGGGAGCAGCAGCACCACGCGAACCCTGAGCATCAGCGCGGTCTGATAGGCGGCCGCCCACAGCACGTCGTCCAGCGTTCCAGTACCGGCGAGCTTGCGGCTGAACGCATAGAGCTGCTCGGTCGTCCTGATGCGGCCGATCGCAGTGTCGGCCTGGGTCCGCACCCGCCCCGCTACATTCGACACCACGAACGCGATCAGCATGAAGAAGAAGAACGCCGCGACGTTGGTGGGATCGGTGATGGTGAAGGTATAGACCGGCGGCAGGAAGAAGAAGTTATAGGCCAGCGACGCCGCGATGCTCGCAAGCAAGGACGGCCACAAGCCATAGCGGACAGCCACGGCAACCACGGCGGTCAGGAACATCAGGTCGACGTTCTCGACGCCGAAATACGGCTTGATGATCATCGCTGCGGCAAGGCCGAGTGCGGTGATCCCGAGCGCCTTCAGATAAGGCAAGGCATCGAACGGCTCGGAACGTGCCGCGGTCTGCACCGCCGTCTTCGGCGCCGGCTCGCTCGTGAGCTCGTCGCCGGCGATGACGTGAACGCTGATATTGCCGGCGCGGCGCACCAGATCATGCACGACGGAACCGCGCGTCATCTCGAACCATCGCGAGCGGCTCGACTTGCCGATCACGATCTGGGTGACGTTGTTGCCTTGCGCGAAATTTACGACGTCGTCGGCGATGCGGCGGCCGACGGCAGGAATGGTCAGCGCCTCGCCGCCCAGGGACTCCGCAAGCCGCAGCGTATCGGCAAGCCGGTCGCGCTCCTCCTCGGACAGCTGCAGCGAACGCCGCGTCTCGATCGAGATCGCGGTGAATGGCGCATGCAGGCGGTCGGCCAGCCGCTTGGTGTAGCGCACCAACCCGGCCGCACGCGGATCCTCGCTGACGCAGACGAGGATACGTTCACCTGCCGCCCAGGGACCGGCGATGGCGTTCGCCTGCATGTGGGTGAGGAGCTGCTCATCCACCCGCTCGGCCGTACGCCGCAGCGCCAGCTCGCGCAGCGCGGTGAGATTGCCCGGCGAAAAATAATGCTCCAGCGCCCGCTCGGCCTGCCTGGGCACATACACCTTGCCTTCCCTCAGTCGCTGGATCAAATCATCGGGCGTGAGGTCGATCAGCTCGATCGCATCGGCGCGGTCGAACACCGAATCCGGCACGGTCTCGCGCACCCGCACATGGGTGATCTGGGCGACGACATCGTTCAGGCTTTCGATGTGCTGGATATTGACGGCGGTGTAGACGTCGATGCCGTGCGACAGCAGCTCTTCGACGTCGAGATAGCGCTTGGGATGGCGGCTGCCGGCCGCGTTGGTGTGGGCGAGTTCGTCGACCAGCGCGATCTTGGGGCGCCGTGCGATTACAGCGTCGAGGTCCATCTCCTCGACCGTCTGGCCGCGGTAGTCCAGCTTCCGGCGCGGGATCACTTCGAGGTCGCGCACCAGCGCCTCGGTCTCGGCACGGCCGTGAGTCTCGACGAAGCCGACCACGACGTCGATGCCGGCCTTGCGCTTGGCTTGGGCGCTTTGCAGCATCTCGTAGGTCTTGCCGACGCCGGGGGCGGCGCCGACGAAGATCTTGAGCTTGCCGCTCGCGCTGTCCTCCCGGCGCGCTGCTTCCAGCAGCGCCTCAGGCGAAGGACGTTGTTCGGGATCGCGGCGCTCTCGGACCATCAGCGCAATATAATCATCCGCGCGTGCTCAGCCTAGACTACTTCGCGGCGCGATCGAGCGCGAGATTTAGTGCCAATACGTTAACGCGGGGCTCGCCGATCAGGCCGATCAGACGGCCCTGGGTGCTGGAGGCCACGAGCTGCTTGACCTGGTCCTCCGGCATATTACGCGCCTTCGCCACGCGCGGCACCTGGAATTGCGCCGCATCCGGCGAGATATCCGGATCGAGACCGCTGGCCGAGGTGGTCACCAAATCGACCGGCACGGCGGCATTCGGATTCTCGCTCTTGAGCTTGTCCACATCTTCCTTCAGCCGGTCGGCCAGCGCCTTGCTGGTCGGGCCGAGATTGGAGCCACCCGAATTGGCGGCGTTGTAGGGCGCCGAGACCGTCTTGGTCGAATCATTGGGGTCTGGCGCGAGCGTCGCCGAGGGGCGGCCGTGGAAATATTTGTCGTCCTTGAATTCCTGCCCGATCAGGGCGGAGCCGACCACCTTGCCGTCCCGCTCGATCAAACTGCCCTGCGCCTGCACGGGGAAGATCGCGCCGGCGATAACGGTCATCGCGAGCGGATAGGCAAGGCCGGTGATGGCGGTGAGCAGCAGCAGCAGGACGATGGCGGGGCGGATTTCTCTGAGCATAATACGTCTCCTGTTTCTATCGTCATTGCGAGGAGCGAAGCGACGAAGCAATCCAGGCTCTCGGCCGTGGAGGCAGTTCTGGATTGCTTCGCTTCGCTCGCAATGACGGCGTTAAGCCAGGTGGAAGGCAACAACGACGAGGTCGATCGCCTTGATGCCGATGAAGGGAATGACGATCCCACCGAGGCCATAGATCAGCAGGTTGCGCTGGAGCAGCGCGCCGGCACCGACCGCGCGGTAGGCGACGCCCTTCAGCGCGAGCGGGATCAGCGCGATGATGATCAGCGCATTGAAGATAATGGCCGACAAGATGGCGCTCTGCGGGCTCGACAGGTTCATGACGTTGAGCACGTTGAGCTGCGGGTAGAACGCCAGAAACATCGCCGGGATGATCGCGAAGTATTTTGCGACATCGTTGGCGATCGAGAACGTCGTCAGCGCGCCGCGCGTCATCAGGAGCTGCTTGCCGATCTCGACCACCTCGATCAGCTTGGTCGGGTTGGAATCGAGGTCAACCATATTGCCGGCCTCTCGGGCGGCCTGGGTGCCGGTGTTCATGGCGACACCGACATCGGCCTGCGCGAGCGCCGGCGCGTCGTTGGTGCCGTCACCGCACATCGCGACCAGCTTGCCCTTGGCTTGCTCGTCGCGGATCAGCTTGAGCTTGTCCTCGGGCGTTGCCTGCGCCAGGAAGTCGTCGACGCCGGCTTCCGCGGCGATCGCGGCGGCCGTCATCGGGTTGTCGCCGGTGATCATGATGGTGCGGATGCCCATGCGGCGCAGCTCGGCAAAGCGCTCGCGGATGCCGCCCTTGACGATGTCCTTGAGCTGGATGACGCCGAGCAGCCTGCCGTCCCTGGCCACCGCCAGCGGCGTGCCGCCGGCCTTGGCGATCTCATCGGCGATGGTCTGCACCTCCCGGCCGATATCCGAAAGCAGCGCAGGCTGGATCGCGCGGGCCGTGGTGCCTGAGGCCACCGCCAGCGGCGCACCGCCACCGACATAGCTGAGCATGGCATCGACCGCGCCCTTGCGCACCGACGAGCCGCCGGCATCGACGCCGCTCATGCGGGTCTGCGCCGTGAACGGGATGAAGGTGGCGCCAAGCTCGGCCATGTCGCGGCCGCGGATGCCGTACTTCTCCTTCGCCAGCACGACGATGGAGCGGCCTTCCGGCGTCTCGTCGGCGAGCGAGGCAAGCTGGGCCGCATCGGCGAGTTCCTGCTCGGTGACGCCGCGAACCGGGCGGAAGGAGGTAGCCTGGCGATTGCCGAGCGTGATCGTTCCGGTCTTGTCGAGCAGCAGCGTGTCGACGTCGCCGGCGGCCTCGACCGCGCGTCCGGACATCGCCAGCACGTTGAAGCGCACCAGGCGGTCCATGCCGGCAATGCCGATCGCCGAGAGCAGCGCGCCGATGGTGGTCGGGATCAGCGTCACGAACAGTGCGACCAGCACCACCACCGAGATCGAGCCGCCGGCATAGGCCGCATAGCTCGGAATGGTGACGGTCGCGAACACGAAGATGATGGTCAATCCTGCGAGCAGGATATTGAGCGCGATCTCGTTCGGCGTCTTCGCCCGCTCGGCTCCTTCGACCAGCTTGATCATGCGGTCGATGAAGGTCGAGCCTTGCGCCGCCGTGATGCGGACGCGGATCCAGTCGGACAGCACCTGCGTGCCGCCGGTCACCGCCGAGCGGTCGCCGCCGGATTCGCGGATGACGGGCGCGGATTCGCCGGTGATCGCGGCTTCGTTGACCGAGGCCACGCCCTCAATCACCTCGCCGTCCGAGGGGATGGTGTCGCCCGCTTCGACCAGAACGAGGTCACCCACCTTGAGGCTGGTGCCCGGCACCAGCTTGAAGGTGCGGTCAGAGCCGGTCAGCAGCTTAGCCTGGCTCTCGGTGCGGGTCTTGCGCAGCGATTCGGCCTGCGCCTTGCCGCGGCCTTCGGCGACGGCCTCGGCAAAGTTGGCGAACAGCACCGTGAACCAGAGCCAGAGGATGATCTGGAAGGTGAAGCCGAGATTGGCACCGCCGGTGGCGAGATCACGCAGGAAGATCACGGTGGTGAGCGCGGCTACGATCTCGACCACGAACATCACGGGGTTCTTGATCATCAGCCGCGGATCAAGCTTGACGACGGACGCGCGGATCGCGGGCACGACAATCTTTGGGTCGAGCATCGCCGAGACTGACGCGCGTCTTTGCAGTTTCATGGTGTCCATGAAGGTCACTCCAAACAATCAGAAGGCTGTCGATCAGAACAGTTGTCCGGCATTCATCGCGAGATGCTCGACGATCGGGCCGAGCGCGAGGGCCGGGAAGAAGGTCAAGCCACCGATAATCAGGATCACGCCGACGACGAGGCCGACAAACAGCCCGCCCGTAGTCGGAAAGGTGCCGGCTGACGGCGGAATCGATTTCTTGGCGGCCAGCGAGCCCGCAATCGCCATCGCCGGAATGATCATGAAGAACCGGCCGACGAACATCGCGCTTGCGAGCGTGAGGTTGTAGAACAAGGTGTTGCCGGTGAGGCCCGCGAAGGCCGAGCCGTTGTTGCCGGTTGCCGACGTGAAGGCGTAGAGCACCTCGGTGAAGCCGTGCGGCCCGGCATTCGCCATCGAGGCGGCCGCCGAGGGATAAACCACGCCGACGGCGGTCCAGCCCAGATACATCAGCGGCAGCACCAGGATCGCGAGCATTGCCATCTTGACCTCGCGCGCCTCGATCTTCTTGCCGACATATTCCGGCGTGCGGCCGACCATGAGCCCTGCGACGAAGATCGCGAGCACGACGAACAGCAGCATGCCGTAGAGGCCGGCGCCGACGCCGCCGACGATGATCTCGCCGAGCTGCATGTTGATGAGCGGGATCATGCCGCCGAGCGCGGTGAAGCTGTCATGCATGGCGTTGACCGCGCCGCAGGAAGCCGCCGTCGTGATCACGGCGAACAGCGAGGACGCAACAATGCCGAAGCGAACCTCCTTGCCTTCCATGTTGCCGCCGGTCAGGCCGAGCGCATGCAGCGTCGAAGTGCCGCCCGCCTCCGCCCAATAGGTGACGGCGACGCCAGCGACGAACAGCACGCCCATCACGGCCAGGATCGCCCAGCCCTGGCGCTGATTGCCGACCATGCGGCCGAACACATTGGTCAGCGCCGCGCCGAGCGTGAAGATCGAGAGCATCTGCACGAAGTTCGACAGCGCCGTCGGGTTCTCGAAGGGATGGGAGGCGTTGGCGTTGAAGAAGCCGCCGCCATTGGTGCCGAGCATCTTGATCGCGACCTGAGAGGCGACGGGGCCGACCGCAATGGTCTGCTTGGCGCCTTCCAGCGTGGTGGCCTCGGCATAATCACCGAGCGTCTGCGGGATGCCCTGCGAGACCAGGAACAGCGTGTAGACGACACAGATCGGCAGCAACACGTAGAGCGTGCAGCGGGTCACATCGACCCAGAAATTTCCGACCGTACGCATCGAGGCGCGCGAGAAACCGCGGATCAGGGCCACCGCGAGCGCGATGCCGGTTGCCGCCGACAGGAAGTTCTGGTGGGTCAGGCCTAGCATCTGCACGAGGTACGAGACCGTGCTCTCGCCGCCGTAGTTCTGCCAGTTGGTGTTGGTGATGAAGGAGATCGCGGTGTTGAACGAGAGATCCTCGGCAACCGCGCCTTGACCGGCCGGATTGAGGGGCAGCACGGACTGCAGCCGCATCACGCCATAGATCACGAGGAAGCCGCCGACGTGGAACAGCAACATGGCGACGGTATAGGTCAGCCAGTGCTGCTCGCGCTTTTCGTCGACCCCGGAGAACCAGTAGATACCGGCCTCGATCGGGCGCAACACCGGCGACAGGAACGTCCGCTCGCCGTTGAAGACACGCGTCATGTACCAGCCTAGCGGCTTGGCCAGCGCGACGATGACGACGCAATAGAGAATGATCTGGAGCCAACCGATCGCAGTCATTGCATTAACCCTTTAGGACTTGTGCCCTGCGCAGAAGCGGCAGGAGCAACGCCAGCAGACCCGCGGCGAGCGCGGCGTCCGCCAGCAGCAATTCGAGAAGCGGCAGCACGGGTCAGAACCGCTCGGGCCGCAGCAGCGCGTAGGTGAGGTAGAACAGCAGGCCGAACGAGACGGCACCGGCAAGCGCATAATCAAAAATCATGATCCGCCCCTCACAACCGTTCGCAGGCATAGGTGTAGCCGATCGCGAGCGCGAAGAAGCCGAAGCCCAGCGCCAGCATCAGTATGTCCATCATGGCGATACTCCTCGTTGCGCCCTCGTGTCCGGCGCAACCGTGTCTCAGGCGGCCGGCAAGCGTTAGGGAAAACGCAACGCGTTTCCAGGACGCCCGCCAGATTTCTCACCGCGCTGAAGTGCCACCACGACCATAGGTTTTCGAGATGAGGGCTTTGGCGAAGTTATAGGAATCTCATAAAGGGCCCAGCTGATGGCGCGGTCAGACGATGCTCGCAATTTCCGCCGTCGTCCCGGCGAAAGCCGGGACGACGGTCGAGAAGGCGGCAGCAGATTGCGTCCCTTACCCGATGCCCCGCACACTTATGAAATCCCTATATTTCCCGTCCCCTCCTCATCTCGTTTTCAAATGCCGTTTTGGCCATCTTGGAGAGGCCGGCCGACTGACCGACGCCGATTCCAGGAGGCCTGACGTGACCGCCGCTCTTCGACATTACGATCCGCCTTCGCTGAGTAAACGCCTGCGCAATGCGCATGCGATGACGCGACCGCTTATATTCGACATCATCGAGCACGCCTGCCGGCGCCTGCCCCCGCTCGGACACAGCGAGCGCACTGCGCGCATCATGCGGCTGATCGATGCCGAGGCCTGGACCGATGCCGCGCTGGCGCTGATGGCGATCGAGCTGCCGCTATGGCAGGTCCGGCGCATCGCCTACGATGAGGGCGAGTGGCATTGTGCGCTTTCGCGTGAACGCGAATTGCCCGACTGGCTGGACGCCGCGGTCGAAGCGCACCATGCGGATCTAGCGCTCGCCCTGCTGTCCGCCTTCGTCGAGGTGCAAGCATTGGCCGTGGAGATGTCGCGGCCCAGCGTCCCTTCCGTGCGTCCGTTGCTGTACCCGCTCTACGAGCCGGCCGCCTGCGACAATTTCGGCTAGCGGCGTGGCGCACTTATGGCGTTCCTATTCAAAAGCGGCAGCTCGCGTCTCGCATTCCTATGCCGCCCCGCCCATCATACGAGGCAACTTGGAGCGGCCATCTCGCCGAACCAAGCATGAGGGCTCCCGAAATGTCGATGCTGACACATGGTTTTGAACAGTCCTTTGACAGGACAGAACGATGGCCGAGAGCAAAAGCGCGCCGGGCCCAGCTCAGGCGCTTCGCCTTGCGCGCGTTAGCCGTGCTCTCGATGGGCAGCGTGCTTGCCGCGCTCATAGCGCTGAGGACCGCGATCTACGTCTGGCACCTCCACGCCTGATCGACGCGGAAGACCGTCAAGACGTTGCAGATAACATCATGGTCGAAATCAAGATCATTATCCTCGTCGCATTGATGGGCGCGCTGCTGTTTGGCATGCGGATCAGTGCGAAAACAACCGCGGACAGCTAGCGTGCAGCCGTTCAAGGGAAACCTGGAGCAGGCGATCACCGCGGCCATCCTGACCGTGACGCTCAGTATAATCTGGGGCGGGATCCTGACGCTCGTGATCACGCTTGCCGCGCGCGGGCTCGGTGTCTAGCCCTTCGTCGCTGCGCGCACCGCGACTGGGCAGGAGTTGCCTTAACTGCCCACGGGGCGAGCAGCCGGGTTCGAACGGCGGTCTCGATGGCTGCCTGGGCCACGTATCCGGCGGAAAAAGCCGGACCGATCTGGCGCAGTTTCACGGAACCGTGTAGATCGGTTTCATGAGCATCAGCAACGTCAATGTCGTCGCCCATCCCCTGATCCAGCACAAGCTCTCCCTGATGCGGGAGAAGGACCGCTCGACCAAGAGCTTTCGCGAGATCCTGAACGAGATCGGGATGCTGCTCTGCTACGAGGTGACGCGCGACCTGCCGCTGGAACTGGTCGAGATCGAGACGCCGATCGCGCCGATGCAGGCGCCGAAGATCGCCGGCAAGAAGCTCACGCTGGCGCCGATCCTGCGCGCCGGGGTCGGCTTCCTCGACGGCATGCTGGCGCTGATGCCGTCGGCGCGCATCGCCCATATCGGGCTCTACCGCGACCCTGAGACATTGCAGGCCGTCGAATATTACTTCAAGGCGCCGCAGGACCTGTCCGACCGCACTGTGATCCTGATGGATCCGATGCTGGCGACCGGCAATTCGGCCTGCGCCGGCGCGTCCCTGCTCAAGGCGCGTGGCGCCCGCGACATCCGCTTCGTGTGCCTGCTGGCCGCACCGGAAGGCATCGCGCAGTTCCAAAAGGAGCATGCCGACGTGCCGATCTGGACCGCCGCGATCGATGAGCGGCTGAACGACCACGGCTACATCGTGCCGGGCCTCGGCGATGCCGGCGACCGGATGTTCGGCACCAAGTAGACAGGCACCAAGTAGACAGTTTTGCGCGATCGGGTTACTCCGGTCGTCATGCACGCCGACGATTTTTCACTGCAATCGCTGATCAGGACCGAGACCGCCGGTGCCGCCTTCGTGTTTGACGGCACGCCGGTCTCGCGCGCCGAGTTCTCGCAAAAGGTCGAGCAGACCGCGGCCTGGCTCGCGGCGCAGGGCATCGGTAAGGGCGACGTGGTCGCGGTCTGGCTGGTCAATCGGATCGAATGGATCGCGCTGCTGTTTGCCGCCGCCCGCCTTGGCGCCGTCGTCGCCGCCGTCAATACCCGCTACCGTAGCGCCGAGCTCGCGCATCTGCTGAAGGTTTCCAGCGCCAGGCTCATGGTGGTCGAGGCCGCGTTCCGCTCGATCGATTTCGCCGCCATTCTCGCCGATGTCGCCAAGGCCGAGGTGCCCGCGCTGCAAAAGCTCGCGGTGGTCGGCGCGGACGTGATCCCCGCGCACTGGCCTTGCGTACGCTTCGACGCGTTCGAGAAGCCCTGCCCGCCGCGCCCGCCAGCCGAGAGCGACGTCGACCTCCCAGTGCTGCTCTATACGACCTCGGGCACGACCAAGGGGCCGAAGCTGGTGGCGCATTCGCAGCGGACGCTTTCCACGCACGCCGTCTCGATCGCCGAAGCGCTGACGCTCTCGCCGCAGCGCCATTCGTTGCTGGCGATGCTTCCGTTCTGCGGCACGTTCGGCATGACCAGCTTGCTTGCCTTCCTCGCCGCCGGCGTGACCATCCATGTGCTGGACGCCTTCGAGGCGGCGCCGGCGCTGACAATCCTCAGCGAGCACAGGATCACGCACGCCTTTGGCTCCGACGAGATGTTCCGCCGCATCCTGGCGCTGACCGATGCGCCGCGCCCGCTTCCGAAAGCGGAGGTTTTCGGCTTCGCTGCGTTTCAGCCCGGCTGGCGTGAGCTGGCCGCGGAGGCCGAGGCGCGCGGCGTGCCGCTATTCGGCCTTTACGGTTCGAGCGAGGTGCAGGCGCTGTTCTCGATCGGCCGCGCCGGCGACGCCTTTGCCGAGCGCATCGAGGGCGGCGGCTGGCCGATGTCGCCGCAAGCCAGGGTCCGTGTCCGTGACACCGAGACCGGCTCACTTGCGCCTCACGGCGTTTCCGGCGAGATCGAGATCAGCGCCCCGTCGCGCTTTCTCGGCTATTTCCACAATCCCGAGGCCACGCGTGATGCGATCACCGCGGATGGCTTCTTCCGCACCGGCGACATCGGCCGTCTTCGCGGCGATGGCTCGTTCGTCTATGAGACCCGTGCGGGCGACGCCATGCGGCTCGGCGGCTTCCTGGTCGCGCCAGGCGAGATCGAGGATGAACTCAAATCCTGTCCTGGCGTTGCCGACGCCCAGGTGGTTGCTGTCGATCTGAAAGGACAGGCGCGCTGCGTCGCCTTCGTGATCCCGGCCCAAGAACCACAGCAGGAGCCGCCGCAGCCGGAGGCGCTTGTCGCGCGCCTGCGCGAGCGGCTCGCCGGCTACAAGGTGCCGGCGCGGATCTACTTCGTGGGTGCCTTCCCGGTTACCGACAGCGCCAACGGCATCAAGATCCAGCGTACCAGGCTCCGCGCTATGGCAGTTGATCGGATCGCTTCCGAATAAGCACGGCCAACTCCGGATAGCTCGCACGGTTCGTCGCCGACCAAATGGTCGCGCATTAGCTTAGTACGACTTGTTTAGTACGACTTCGCCAGCCCCAGCACCTTTTCCGCGATGAAGCTCAGCGCGAGTTGCGGGCTGACTGGCGCGATGCGCGGGATCAAGATTTCGCGCAAATATCGCTCGACGTGGAATTCCTTGGCATAGCCGAAGCCGCCATGGGTCATGACGGCCTGCTCGCAGGCATGGTATCCGGCCTCTCCCGCCAGATATTTTGCGGCGTTGGCGGCGGCGCCGCACGGCAAGCCCTTGTCGTACTGCCAGGCCGCCGACATCACCATCAGCCAAGCCGCCTCGAGCTCAACCCAGTTCACCGCGAGCGGATGCTGGATGCCCTGATTCTTGCCGATCGGGCGGTTGAACACGATTCGCGTCTTGGCATATTCGGTGGCGCGCGACAGCGCGAGCTTGCCGAGGCCGACCGCTTCCGCGGCGATCAGGATCCGCTCGGGGTTCATGCCTTCGAGGATGTATTGGAAGCCGCGGCCCTCTTCGCCGATGCGGTCCTCCATCGGGATTTCAAAATCCTCGAAGAACAGCTCGTTGGAATCGACGACCTTACGGCCCATCTTCTCGATCTCGTGGACCTTGATCTTGTTGCGGTCGAAATCGGTGTAGAACAGGCTCAGCCCATGCGTCGGCGAGCGCACCTCCTCCAGCGGCGTGGTGCGCGCCAGCAGGAGGATCTTGTGCGCGACCTGCGCGGTCGAGATCCACACTTTCTGGCCATTGACGATGTAGCGGTCGTTCTTGGCCACCGCACGCGTCTTGAGCTGTGTGGTGTTGAGGCCGGTGTTGGGCTCGGTGACGGCGAAGCAGGCCTTCTCGCGGCCTTCGACCATCGGCGGCAGCATGCGCTTGCGCTGCTCCTCAGTGCCGAACACGACGACGGGATTGAGCCCGAACACGTTGATGTGCACCGCGGAGGCGCCGGACATGCCCGCGCCGGATTCCGCGATGGTGCGCATCATGATCGCAGCTTCGGTGATGCCGAGGCCCGAGCCGCCATAGGCTTCCGGCACGCAGATGCCGAGCCAGCCGGCATCGGCCAGCGCCTTGTGGAAATCGTGCGGGAAGCCGCCGTCGTGGTCCTTCTTCAGCCAATAGGCATCGTCAAAACCTTCGCAGATCTTGGCGATGGCATCGCGAATGGCTTCCTGCTGATCGGTGAGCGCGAAATCCATGTTTTTGATCTCCTTGATTGGAGCCGCGACGGCCCGTAGCTTAGCGCCCCATCTGCGAGGGGGGCCAGAGAATGATCGAGGAAACGGCCACCGCGATCCAATAGCGATCAGGTGCGCGATGAGATGCAGGAAGACGCCGTGGAATACTCCCGCCACCATATATCCAAAACTTCAAAGCCATATATATATATATGAACTTGGCATGCGACCATGCATTGTTGCCGGACGGCTGGCACGTCGAGTTTAAGTACCAGGCCTGAAATCAGAACAACGAGATCGTCGCAAATTCCGCCGCATGGCGATGATGCACAAGGGGCCGGTCTGATGCGTTCGATGCTGTTCGTCCCGGGCGATTCCCCGCGCAAATTCGAGAAGGCGAGCCAAGGCAAAGCCGACGCGCTGATCATCGACCTCGAGGACTCCGTCGTCACCGAGAAAAAGGAAGAAGCGCGCACGCTGACGCTGGCGATGCTGAGAGGGCCCCGCGGCCCGCACCTTCTCTATGTTCGCGTCAACGCACTTGACACCGGCATGACGCTCGCCGATCTCGCCGCGGTGATGCCCGGCGCCCCGGACGGCATCGTGCTGCCGAAGTCGCGGAGCGGCGACGATGTGCGCCAGGTCGCGACCTGGCTCGAAGCCTTCGAGGCGGCGGCCGGCAGCACGGTCGGCTCGACCCGCATCGTCTGCGTTGCCACGGAAACCGCCGGTTCGATCTTCGGGCTCGGCACCTACAAGGATTGCTCCCCTCGCCTCGCCGGCCTGATGTGGGGCGCCGAAGATCTCTCCGCCTCGCTCGGCGCGACCGAGAAAGCCTCGGGCGGCGTGTTCCACAGCCCCTATCGTCTCGCGCGCGATCTCTGCCTGATGGCGGCGGCCGCGGCCGACGTCGCACCGATCGATACCGTGTATACCGATATCGAAAACCTTAGTGGCCTTGAGCAGGAAACGCGCGCCGCGCGGCGCGACGGCTTTTCGGCAAAGGCGCTGATCCACCCCAAGCACGTCGACATCGTCAACGCGGCGTTCGAGCCGACCGAAGCCGAGCGCATCTGGGCGGAGAAGGTGATTGCGGCCTTTGCCGGCAATCCCGACTCCGGCACGCTGCGGCTCGACGGCATGATGATCGACAAGCCGCATCTCCGCGCCGCGAAGAAAATCCTGGGCGAACGGTAGATCCGGGACGCGCCGCGACAGACGGGATCGTGCATGAAGGTCGGCGAGGTCGCCGCCCTGATCGCAAGGACGATCGATCGGCTGCGGCCGAAGACCACTACTTGGACGGCGGCGTTACTCGAATCCCTGGACGGGCGGCGTCGAGGCCTGCGGCGACGGCGCAGGAGCGGCTTGAACCGGCGGATTGGCGGCCGCTCTCATCTCACCGTTGGCCTCCATCGCCTCGCGGGTGCGCGGCGGCGCACCGGCCGTGGCAGCGCGGCTCGCCTCGCGACGCGGCGGCTGCCGGTGTCTTGCCGACCGCGAGCCTCTGAGACCCCATGACCGCGCAATCGAAGGTCCGGCGGTGTAACCGACCAACGCTCCCGCCACGGCACCGACCGGCCCAAGCACGATGGCACCGGACACGGCCCCGAGCGCCGCATCGCCCGCGCGCTCCTGCGCGACGACACTTGCAGGCACGCAGGCCAGCATCACGATGGCAGCGATCAGAGATTTGTTCATCAGAGTGCCTCCCTCACGGAAGATCACTCTTACGCAAATATGGCCGTACGACGTTCAGTTGCCGGCGATCAAACGGCAATCGGCCAATGGAACTCGGGCCATTCGACGGCGGCCGCGGCGGAGCTCGATTGGCGCCGCCACTAGACGATCTTGATCGACATGTCCGGCAGGCCCTCGAGCTTGCACAGCAGCACGTCGCCCTTCACCACCGGTCCGACATTCTCCGGCGTGCCGGAATAGATGATGTCGCCGGCCTTCAGCTCGAACGCCTCCGACAGCTTCGCGATCTGCTCGGCCACGCTCCAGATCATCTTGCTGAGATCCGAACTCTGTTTCACAGTCCCGTTGATCGAGAGCGAGATCGCGCCCTTGTCGAAATGGCCGGTCTTGCCGGCCGGATGGATCGGGCCGATCACCGCGGCGTGGTCAAAGCTCTTGCCGATCTCCCAGGGCTTCTTCTCCGCGGCCATGCCGTTCTGGAGATCGCGGCGGGTCATGTCGAGGCCGAGCGCGTAGCCATAGACATGGTCGAGCGCCTTATCGGCCGGAATGTTGGTGCCGCCGGATTTCAGCGCGGCGACCAACTCGACTTCGTGATGATAGTTCTTGGTCAGCGACGGATAGGGATGGTCGGCGACCTCGCCGACCGCGACGTTCTGGATTGCGTCGGTCGGCTTCTGGAAGAAGAACGGCGGCTCACGGTTCGGATCCGAGCCGCGCTCGATCGCGTGCGCCGCGTAGTTGCGTCCGATGCAGTAGATGCGGCGGACCTGAAACACTTGGGTCTCGCCGACGATCGGGATCGTCACCATCGGCACCTGGAAGATCGGCTTGGGTCCCACCTGCGCCGCGGCAGGCGCAACGTCCGCGATCGAAGCTGCGCTTGCCGCCGCGGCAATTGCGAGCACCTCGCGTCGCGTTGGTGATATCTTTTTCATGTCTTGCGCTCCCTTTTTCTATTCCTTGGGCAGCCTTATGCGCGCCGGTTCGGCTGATAGTCGATATTCCGTATGCCGGCAACGCTGGACGGGCGCGACACGGCATCGTCTTATGGATGAGAGCGGGCCGCCTGCCGCTGAGTCTTTCAAGCCTTCCCTAGCCGTCCCTAGCATGGAACTTGCATCAATTCTGGGCGAGATGGACGCCGCATGAACCTCATCAGCCTCGACATCCGCATGCTCCGGTCGCTGATCTCGGTGGTCGAGACCAGCAGCATCACCGAGACCGCGCGACGGCTGGGCCGCACCCAGCCGGCAATCACCCTGCAGCTGCAGCGCCTGGAGGAGCTCACCGGCAAGCAATTGTTCGAGCATGCTGGCCGCAGGCTGACGCTGACGGAGGACGGCACCACGGTCCTCACCTACGCCAAATCGATCCTGCGGTTGCACGACGAGCTGATTTCGCAGCTGGCCTCGCAGGAGATCGAGGGCCAGGTCGTGCTCGGCACGCCCGATCTCTACGCCGCCTTCATGCTGCCCTCGATCCTCAGCGTATTCCGAAAATCCTTTCCGCGCGTCCAGGTGCAGCTCAATTGCGCGCTGTCGACGCCGCTGGTCGGCCTCGTCAAGCGCGGCGACGTCGACATCGCGCTCGTCACCCGCATGAACGACTTTACCGGCGGCCAGGTGGTGCGGCGCGAGCAACTGGTC
This sequence comes from Bradyrhizobium hipponense, assembly GCF_008123965.1. Taxonomy (GTDB): domain Bacteria; phylum Pseudomonadota; class Alphaproteobacteria; order Rhizobiales; family Xanthobacteraceae; genus Bradyrhizobium; species Bradyrhizobium hipponense. Next base: position 39,376 of record NZ_VSTH01000023.1, read on the forward strand.
TGGATGACAGGCGAGCAATCCGCCGCGCACCAGGAGCGGCCGATCCCGCTGGCGCTGCTGCCGCCAGGCAACATCTATCGCGACTACGCGATAGACACGCTCGAGCGCGCCAATTTGCGCTGGCGCATCGCCTGCGTCAGTGAAAGCGTTGGCGGCCTGCAGGCTGCAGCCTTCGCCGGCATGGCGGTCACCGTGCTCGGCCGCAGCGCATTGGTGCCTGCGATGCGCGAGATCGGGCCGAATGAAGGCCTGCCGCCGCTGCCGAAGATCGAGCTCCTGCTTTACAAGTCGAGCGGCGCTACCTCGAAAGCGGCGACCGCGTTGCACGACTATCTCGCGCACTATCTGCGCCTCGACGAAGAGCTCAGCGGCAGGGGCGTTCCGATCGAGCTGTCTTGACGGGACCTGGCGTTCGCAGGTGCGGCGATCGTCTCAAACATCTTGACACCGATTTCCCGCAGCATATTTTTCGCGCCGAGAAATCTCTTTCTCACCCTCTGGATTTCAAAGGACTCAACGCGACCGTCTGGGGAGACGACGATGCTTGATGATAATTTTTCCCGCCTTCGTGCGCACCGCAACAACATCCACCGCTACCGGCGACTGCTGAAAACCAGGCTGTCGGAGCTGGAACGTCAGTTCATCGAGAGGCGTCTCGCAGAAGAGCAATCGGCCATCGATAGCCTGACCGCCGCGACATTCCCGATTTCCTTCGCCTTGAAGGCGCCGATCGATGCGGCGGGGGCAGTGCGATGACCGGCTAGCAAGAGTTGCTCATTCGGGGCAGCGAGAAGGTGATCGACCATTTGCGAACTCCTTCTTGGAAACGCGAAGACCGAGCACGAGCGCGCGCCCTATCGGCAGCGGATAGAACGCGAGTGGCTGCTGATCGGGGACCTCCACGGCGAGCCGGATCACCGCGCGGCTTGACCGCCCGGCATTCGCCGGATCGCGCGCTCGCAGGGGACCGAACCGCCGGGCTCGGCTGCGGTTCAGGTCTCCTGCGGCCCATCTAGCGGACGAGGCGATTGCGCCCTGCAAGCGCATTGTTCGATTCAAGCGCCGGCGCTATTCTCACGACAGCCGTAAGAGGCGCACCATTGCGCAGCAGGGCGAGCTTCACATCCTCGCCGACGCGAGCAAGGCCGATCATGTTGCGGAGCTGCGCGGCGCTGCGGATCGGGCGGCCGTCCGCCGCGGTCACGATATCGCCCTTGCGCAGGCCTGCCTTTTCGGCGGGGGAATCCGCGGCAATTTCCGCGATGGCAGCGCCTTCATTACGTCCATTGCTGACGGACGGATGCAGATCTTTCAGCGACACGCCGATGCGGCCGCGCTCGACCCGGCCGGTAGCGATGATCTGCTCCATCACCTTGCGCGCCATGTTGACCGGAATAGCAAAGCCGATGCCGACATTGCCGCCGGCGGGCGAGATGATGGCCGAATTGATGCCGACCAGTTCGCCGTGCAGGCTGACCAACGCGCCGCCGGAATTGCCGGGATTGATCGCCGCGTCGGTCTGAATGAAATCCTCATAGCCCTGCTTGCCGAGGCCGGTTCGGCCAAGTGCGCTGACGAGGCCTGACGTCACGGTCTGTCCGAGCCCGAAGGGATTGCCGATCGCGAGCACGAAGTCGCCGACTTCGAGCGCGTCGCTGTCGCCGATGGGAAGCGCCTTGAGCCCGGCCGGGTTCTGGATCTGGAGCACCGCAACGTCGGTCGGCGGATCGCGGCCGACGACCTTTGCGGAGAACTGCCGGCCGTCCTTGGTCGTGATCTGGACGGCGGAAGTGCCTTCGACCACGTGGTTGTTGGTCAGCACATAGCCGCTGCGGGCATCGACGATCACGCCGGAGCCCGTCGCGCTGACTTCCTTCTCGATTTGCTTCGGAACATCGAAGAACTCGCGGAACAGCGGGTCGCGATAGAGCGGATTGTCTTCGCGTACGCGGCCGTGCACGGAGATATTGACCACCGCCGGCGTCACCTGGCGGACCAAAGGCGCCAGCGTCGGGACCGAGCCGCCCGTCTTCAGATCGGGGAGCTGGCCTGCGGCAGGATGCGACGCCGTCAGCGTCAGCACCAGCAACGCCAACGAGAACAAACGCACAGCATACGTCTTCATCATAACCTATCGTATCGCCCGAGATTGAAATTAGAGAGCCGCCTCACGCGCTATCGTGCGGCGCGTCCGTCCAGCCTTGCAAGGCCAGAAACGGAACGGAAGAGGCCGCTGAGACCTGGCCGAGCAGCACCAGAGCCAGAACGGTCTGCCCGAGCATCATGCCCCTCGCCGTTCTGCGGCGGCCCAAGGCCGCCGCAGCCGCATCGGAACGCCGCCGCCCCGCGGCGGGTCGTCGTTGTCATTGTCGCCGTCGAGCCGGCGCAGGGCGACGAGAATATCCGCGAGCTGGACCGTATGGCTCATGCCGGGAATTTCGCGCAAGGCGGGACAGGATTCGACCGCGTACATGTCGGACGCCCAGGACGACAGGATGATCCGCTTCTCCGGCGTGGAGAGCTCGTCTGCGTTCAGGACATCAGCGGGCGAGTCATAGTGGGCCGCGGGATGAAACAGCGGATTGAGATTGCCGAAATTCGTATTCACGTTTGTCATCGGTTGTGCCTCCCCTGACGCTCCTTTCAAAGGGATGGGTATGTTGATGATCGGATGGCGGCGGGCCTCGCCGCCATCCATGTTGGCGCTAGTGCGTGTTGATCGCGATGCGCCTGACACCTTCCCGCGGCTTGTCGGATCTCGGCAGCGACACGGTCAGAACGCCGTTCTTGAACGACGCCTCGGCCTTGTCTTCCTCGACGTCCTCGATCGGAATTTGCCGCTCGAAGGCGCCGTAGTAGCGCTCGGTGAAATACCTGCCTTCGCCGTTGCGCTCGGCTTTCTTCTCGCCGCGGAGCGTGAGGACGCCGTTGGCGATTTCGACCTCGACGTCCTTCTCCGTCAGCCCCGGAAGTTCGGCCGTGACGGTCAGCATCTTGTCGGTCTCGCTGAGCTCGACCTTGGGCCAACCGAACCGGCCTTCCATCATGGGTGACAGGTTGCTTCCGGCAAAGCCGCGAAACACGTCGTCGAACAGACGGTTCATCTCACGATGAAGCGTCAGGAACGGATCGAAGCTGTCGCGGACCGGCGCAAGCTCCTGGTTCCTTGACCAGGGAATAAGATCACGAAAACCCATGGTTCTCTCCTTCATGCATCCGGGAGCGCGGCGCGCACATCTGAGCGCCGCGTTCCGCCAATCCATCGATCAAGCGTCTAGGCTGCTCTCTTCTCGATCTGCGATGCCGCAGGTGCGCCGCCCGCGATCTCGATCCGGCGCGGCTTCATTGCTTCCGGGACCTCGCGGACGAGGTCGACGATCAGGAGACCGTCCTGGAAGGAGGCCTGCCTCACCTGGACATAGTCGGCGAGGTTGAAGACGCGCCGGAACGGACGCGCCGCGATGCCCTGATAGAGATATTCGTGCGTGGCGCCGTCGGGCTTCCTGCCCTCGATCGTGAGCGCGTTCTGCTCGGCGGTCACGGTGATATCGTTGATGCCGAAGCCCGCCACGGCGAGGCTGATCCGGTAATGGTCTTCGCCGGAACGTTCGATGTTGTAAGGGGGATAGTTGTCCTCGGTCGCCTGGCGCAGCGTGCTGTCGACGAGATCGGCCAGATGATCGAAGCCGATGGTGGAGCGCCACAGGGGCGCGAAATCTAAGGTGGTCCTCATAGCCAAGTCCTCCAAAGAGCAAGTTGGATACGAAGGAGCGCAGGACAGGGGTTTCAGACGGGGTCCGAAGACAACGGCCCGGCGCCCGTGCCGGGCCCTCGCGGGCACCCGGCACGCCGCTCTCGCGGCGAAAAGTGACTTAGAAGAACGGAAGTCGGTTTCAAGAGGGCTGTCGAAAAATTTTTTGGACCGAGGCGGACCGCGGCCGGCCAGTTCCAGGCCCGATTCCCCTTCACGCCTTGGCGCGGGCACGGTCCGGTTCACGTAACGCCAGCGACGGCCAGAATCTTGCCCAGGGCTGGGCCGCTTCGAACGCCGCGGCGATCCGGAAAATCGTTGGCTCGTCGAGCCAGGGCGCCACGATCTGCAAGCCGATCGGCAGGCCATCGCGATCAAAGCCGCAGGGCAGCGTCGCCGCCGGAAGGCCGGCGAGATTGATCGGCCAGGTAAAGGGCGACCAGCCCAGATGCGGATCGACCCTGGTGCCATCAATCCGGTCGACGCCGATCTGGCCGGCCTCGAACGCGGTCACCGCAACCGTCGGCGTCACCAGCGCATCGACGCGCTCGAACAGTTTTAAGAACGCGTTGCGCGCCTGGCCACGGCGATAGCCGGCCTCGATATAGTCGGTGCCGCTGTAGTTACGGCCGGCGCTGATGACGTCGCGATAATCCGATTCTGAGCCGGCGAGATCGGCCGTGGCCTTGCCCGCGACGGCGGCCGCCTGCTCGGTGAAGGCGATCGGCTTCAGCGTATGCTCGAGGATGCCGGGATCGAGGTCTGGACCGTCGATGGTGACCTGCGCGCCGCAGGAGTCGAGAATGGCCAGCGCCTTGTTGAAAGCCGTGCGGACGTCCGGGCTGACCGCGGCGTAGCCGAGATCGACGCTGGCGCCGATGCGAATGCCGTTCAATGACGCAGCTTTGACATCGAACCTCCGCGGCGACACCGGAAGGCTCGCGGGATCGCGCAAATCGTAACCGGCAATGATTTCGAGCGTGAGCGCGGCATCCGCCACCGTGCGCGTGATCGGTCCCGTATGGGCGAGCGAAGCCCAGGACGGCGGCGAGAAGCCGGGCGAGCGTGGCACCAGGCCGAAGGTCGGCTTGAGCCCGAACACGCCGCAGAACGACGAAGGCACGCGGATCGAGCCGACGCCGTCGGTGCCGATCGCGATCGGCCCGCAGCCGGCCGCCACGCCCGCCGCTGCGCCGCCGCTCGACCCGCCACTTGTGCGGCCGGGATTCCAAGGGTTTCGGGTGGCGCCGGTGACCGGACTGTCCGCCGTGAGCTTGTAACCGGCCTCGCAGGTCGTGGTCTTGCAAGTGATGATCGCGCCGGCCGCTTTCAACGTCGACACAACGGCGGCATCGACCTCAGGCACGAACGCCTTGTTCATCGGCGAGCCGCCATAGGCCGGCACGCCCGCGACGAAGACGAGGTCCTTGATGGTAACAGGCACTCCGGCGAGCGGCCCCTTGGCTTCGCCCGCGCGCATCTCCCTGGTGAGACGGTCGGCATCCGCCCTCGCCTGCTCGTACATCGGCGTCACCACCGCGTTGCACGCCTGGTTGGTCGCCTCGAGCGCAGCGATCGTGTCGTCGACGACGTCGCGCGGGGTGAACGCCTTGCGCCGGTAGCCGGCCATGATCTCGGTAGCCGAAAGCGCGCCAAGGCCAGTCGGCGCCGGCGGAAAGGCCGTTCGGCCGGAACCATCAGTCATCATCAACCCTAAGAGCTAGCTGAGCGCCGCGTCGACGGCGCGCTTGGCCATCACCGTGACGAGATGCGCACGGTAATCGGCTTCGGCGTGGATATCGGAGGTGAGGCCGTCGGTGTCGATCTTGATCGCCGCGACCGCGGACGGATCGAAATGTTGCGACAGCGCCGCCTCCATCGGCGGCACCCGGAACACGCCGGAGCCTGCTCCGGTCACCGCCACCCGGACGCCGTCGGCGAATTTCGCGGCGAATACGCCGACCAACGCGTAGCGCGAAGCCGGCGCCTTGAATTTGGCGTAGCCTGCCTTGAGCGGTACGGGAAAGCGGATTGCGGTGATGATCTCGCCCGGCTCGAGCGCGGTCTCGAACAGGCCGAGGAAGAACTTGTCGGCTGCGATCTCGCGCGCGCTGGTGACGATGGTCGCACCCAGGCCGAGGACGCCGGCTGGATAATCGGCCGCCGGGTCGTTGTTCGCGACCGAACCGCCGATGGTCCCGCGGCTGCGCACCGCGGGATCGCCGATCATCGAGGCCAGCGCAGCGAGCCCCGGGATTTTCGCTTGCACGAGCTTGGAGGCAGCGACCACTGCGTGCGGCGTCATCGCGCCGATGCTGATCGTCGCACCGTCATCAGTGATGCCTTTGAGGTTTGGCAGCTTTGAAAGATCGACTAGTGCCACGGGGCTTGCCAGCCGCTGCTTCAGCGTCGGGATCAGCGTCATGCCGCCGGCGACCAGCTTGCTGTCCTCAATCGAGGTCAGCAGCTTTGCAGCGTCGGGAACCTGGTTTGGCTGGTGATAGGCAAACGGTTTCATTTCTGTCCTCCCTATTCCGCGGCGACCGGCAGCGACGCGTTTTGCAGCAAGCGCCAGATCCGGTTCGGCGTCGCCGGCATGTCGACGTGAGTGACGCCGAGATGCGACAGCGCATCGACCACCGCGTTGATGACGGCGGCGGGCGAACCGATGGTGCCGACCTCGCCGCAGCCTTTCACGCCCATCGGCGTGTGCGTGCACAACGTCGAATGGGTCGCGACCTTCATCATCGGCATGTGGTCGGCGCGCGGCATGCAGTAGTCCATCAGCGAGCCCGACAGCAGCTGGCCGGAGCCTTCGTCATAGACCGCGTTCTCGAACAGCGCCTGGCCGACGCCCTGCACGATGCCGCCATGCAGCTGCCCCTCGACGATCATCGGGTTGATGACCGTTCCGACGTCGTCCACCGCGGTATAATTGACCAGCGTCACCGTGCCGGTTTCGGGGTCGACCTCGACCTCGGCGATATGACAGCCGCCGGGATAGGTGAAATTGACGGGGTCGTAATACGCCTGCTCCTCCAGCCCCGGCTCCAGCACTTCGAGCGGGTAATTGTGCGGCACGTAAGCGGCGCCCGCGATCTCCTCGAAGGTCTTGGTCCGATCCGTGCCGGCAACCGAGAATTTTCCGGCCTCGAACTGGATATCGACTTCGGCAGCCTCTAATAGATGCGCCGCGATCTTCTTGCCTTTCGCGACCACCTTGTCCGTCGCCTTCGACAGCGCCGCGCCGCCGACCACCAGGGAGCGCGAGCCATAGGTGCCCATGCCGAACTGCACGCGATCGGTATCGCCGAACACGATGTCGACATTCTCAAAGGACACGCCAAGCTTTTCCGAGACGATCTGCGCGAACGTCGTCTCGTGGCCCTGGCCGTGATTGTGGGTGCCGATCATCACCGTGACCTGGCCGGTCGGATGCACGCGCACTGTAGCGCTTTCATAGAGGCCGCCGCGTGCGCCCAGCCGTCCCGCGAAGCGCGACGGTGCGAGACCGCAAGCCTCGACATAGGTCGAGTAGCCGAGCCCGCGGAATTTGCCCTTGCGCGCTGATTCCGACTTGCGGATGCCAAAGTTCTTGACGTCGGCAGCGACCAGCGCGCCGTCGAGGCATCCAACCGGATCGCCGGAATCGTACTGCACCAGCACCGGCGTCTGGTACGGATAGCCCTCCTTCGGGATCATGTTGCGGCGGCGGATCTCGACGCGATCGAGCCCCATCTCGCTGGCTGCGACATCGACGATACGCTCCAGCACGAAGGTCGCTTCGGGCCGGCCGGCACCGCGATAGGCGTCGACAGGAACGGTATTGGTGAACACCACCTTCACATTGCAGTAGATCGCCGGCGTGGTGTAGACGCCGCCGAGCAGCGGGCCGTAGAGATTGGTCGGGATGTTCGGCCCGAAGGTCGAGAGATAACCGCCCATATTGGCGAGCGTCTTGACACGGAAGGCCAGGAACTTTCCGGTTTCGTCAAGCGCAAGCTCGGCCTCGGTGACATGGTCGCGGCCGTGGCGGTCGGAGACGTAGCCTTCCGAGCGGCTCGCCACCCATTTGATCGGTCGCATCACCCGCTTGGCGGCCCAGGTGATTACGGCTTCCTCGCCGTAATGGAATTGCTTGACACCGAAGCCGCCGCCGACATCGGGCGCGACCACCCGCAGCTTGTGCTGCGGGATGTTCAGCACCAGCGCGCCCATCAGGAAGCGCACGACGTGCGGGAACTGGCTGGTGGTCCACAGCGTGAACCGATCGGTACCCGGCTCATATTCCGCGATCGCCGCGCGCGGCTCCATCGGATTGCCGATCAGGCGGTTGTTGACCAGGCTGAGCTTTGCGACATGCGCGGCCTTGCGGAACGCGGTTTCGACCGCGGCCTTGTCGCCGAGCTCCCAGTCGCAGCAGATGTTGTTCGGCACGTCGTCGAACAATTGCGGTGCGCCAGGCCGCACGGCCTCGAGCACCCCAACCACCGAGGGCAGCACCTCGTAATCGACCGTCAGCAGCTCGGCTGCCGCATTCGCCTGGTCCGACGTCTCAGCAATGACGAAGGCCACCATGTCGCCGACGAAGCGCACCTTGTCCTGCGCCAGCATCGGGAACGGCGGCTCCTTCATCGGCACGCCCTTGGCGTCGGTGATGCCCCAACCGCAGGGAAGCGAACCGAGGCCATCGTCGGCAACGTCATCCCCGGTCAGGACGGCGATGACGCCCGGCGCTGCGAGCGCCGCGCTCTTGTCGATGCCGCGCAGTTTCGCATGTCCATGAGGCGAGCGCACGAACACGCCGGCGGCCATGCCGGGGCGCTTGATGTCGGAGACATAGTTGCCGCGTCCGGTGAGGAAACGCTGGTCTTCCTTCCGCTTCGGTGACGCGCCGATCCCGATTACATTGCCCATAGTCACTCTCCCTTGGCAGCGTTCATGGCTGCGGCGCCGGCCAACACTGAAACGACGATGTTCTGGTAGCCGGTGCAGCGGCAGATGTTGCCTTCGAGGCCGTGACGGACGTCGGCCTCCGTCAGCGCCGGCTTCTCGGTCGCAAGCGCCACCGCCGTCATCAGCATGCCGGGCGTGCAGAAGCCGCATTGCAGGCCGTGATGCTCGCGGAAGGCTTCCTGCATCGGATGCATCCGGTTCGAACCCGGCGCGCCTTGCAGGCCTTCGACGGTGAGCAGCGTCGCGCCGTCCAGCGCAGGCGCCAGCAGCGTGCAGCTTTTCACAGGAAGTCCGTCGAGATGCACGACGCAGGCGCCGCACTGGCTGGTGTCGCAGCCGATGTGGGTGCCAGTGAGGTTGAGCTGCTCGCGCAGGAGTTCGGCAACGTGCGTCGCCGGCTCGACATCCACCGTGGTTGGCCGTCCGTTGAGTGTGAAGGATATCTGCACGATCATACTCCTGTGCGCGACGGGGCTTTAGGCGAGTGGAAGCGCGCTGCCGGTGGCCCATGTGGCCATCACGACATCGCCGACGGTGAAGGGATCTGCGAAGAAGGTCTTTTCCGGCACGTAGGCCACGAACGCATCGTCGGGCACGGTGTCGAGCATGACCTTGACGAAATAGCCCTGGTATTCGATCGCGAGCACCCGGCTCGGCAGCGAATTGGTGTAGCCGGGCGGCAATTCCTTGCCAGACCTGACCAGCACAACGTCGTCCCGGCGCACGGCGATATCGACCTTGTCGCCGACGCTGACCGTCGAGCGCGCCTGAAGCGGCACCTCGATGCCCGAGGGGGCGGCCTGTGCGAGCGTAAAGCTCGCGCCGTTGACCTTCTCGACGCGGCCCGACAGCACGTTCTGGCCGCCCATGAACTCGGCGACATAGCGGTCGTGCGGGTGGGCGTAGACTTCGCGCGCCGCTCCCGCCTGCTTGATCCTGCCCTGCTCCATCACCACCACGAGATCGGCCAGCGCTATCGCCTCGAGCTGAGTGTGAGTGACGTGGACGAAGGTAATGCCGAGCTCCTGCTGCATCCGCCGCAACTCCTGCCGCATCTGCACACGAAGCTGCTCGTCGAGCGCCGACAGTGGCTCGTCGAGCAGCAGCACGCGCGGCTCCGTGATCGCCGCGCGCGCCAATGCGACGCGCTGCTGCTGACCGCCGGAGAGCTGCGCCGGCAGCCGGTCGGCAAATTGCGTCAGCCGCACTTTTTCGATCATGGCGTCCGCCGCCCGCAGGCGATCTGCCTTGGACATGCCGCGCACGCGTAGTGCAAAGGCAATATTCTCGCGCACGGTCAGGTGCGGAAACAGTGCATAGGACTGGAACATCATCGCGGTGCGCCGCTGCACCGGCGCGAGCCCGACGACGTTCTGGCCACCGATCACGATCTCGCCCGCGGTCGGATCCTCATGGCCGGCGATCATGCGCAAGATCGTGGTCTTGCCGCAGCCGGACGGGCCGATGAAGCAGCAATAGGCGCCGTCGGCGATCCTGAGGTTGACGCCGTCCACCACGTTGGTGACGCCGTCAAAGCTCTTGCAGACGCCCGCCAGTTCGATATCGCCGCGATCGCTCTTCATTCCCAGCTCAACCCTTTGCATTGCTGCCGCGCTTCTTCTGGATCAGCACGATGCTGCCCAGGCTCGCACCGATGACAATGAAGGAGACGATGGTCGTCACCGTGCCGAGCGCGTAGAGCGAGGGCGAGGTAACGTTCAATGTCATGCTCCAGATTTCCAGCGGCAGCGTGTTCAGCGATCCGGCGGTCTGCAGGCTGCGGGCGAATTCGTCATGGGACAGCGTGAAGCCGAACAGCGCGACAGCAACGAGGCCGGGCGCTAGTACCGGGATCATCACCAGCCGGATCGACTGCCAGCGGCTGGCACCGAGATCGTAGGCCGCCTCCTCCCAGACGTGGTTGAAGCGCGACATCACCGCGAACATCACCAGCACGCCGAACGGCAGCGTCCAGGACAGCTGCGCGCCGAGGGCCGAAGTGTACCAGCTCGCATTCAGTCCGAGCGCCTGGAACAGGAGCCCCGTGCCGAGACCGAGCACGAGGCCGGGCGCGACCAGGCTGCCGATCATCGTGTAGAAGACGACCGTGTCGCCGCGAAAGCGCTTGCGGAAACCGAGCCCGGCGAGAAACGACACCACCACCGTGATGATGGTGACGATGACCGCGAGCTTGATCGAGCGGTCGAACGAGCCCTTGACGTCGCCGGTCCGCACCTGGGTGAAGAGATCGACGAACCAGTGCAGTGACTGTCCCTTCATTGGAAACACCAGGCCGCCGCGGATGTCCTGGAACGACAGGATGTAGATGCAGAACATCGGACCGTAGAGCGCCAGCACATAGAGCGCGAACAGCGTCGCCAGCACGTAGAACGTCCAGGGTCGCCCACCCTTGCTCGGCGCGATCGCCTTGGTGGTCGCAGGCGCAACTGTCTCGGGCATGTCGGCCAGCACCGCGCTCATCGCGTGATCTCCTGCCGGATGTCGACGGTGCGCAGGATCAGCGAAACGATCGCGACCAGCACCAGCGTCAGCAGCACCGCGCTGGCGGCCGCGGTCGGGTATTGCAGCACGCCGACGTCCTCGTAGAACGCGCTGACCACCGAGGCCGAGCCGCCCCCGGACATCACCTTGACCACGAAGAAGTCGCCCATCACGATCGAGACCACGAAGATGGTGCCGAGCGCGATGCCGCTCTTGGACATCGGCACCACGATCAGCCGCATGATGTCGAACCGGCTGGCGCCGGCGTCGATCGCGGCCTCGATCAGCTTCTTGTCGATCCGCGCCATGGAATTGAAGATCGGCACGATCATGAAAATCGTGAGCTGGTGCACATAGGCGATGACGACCGCAAGGTCGGAAAACAGCAGCACCTCCAGCGGCTGGCGGATGACGCCCGTTGCCAGCAGCGCCTGATTGATCAGGCCTTCCTTGCCGAGCAGCGGAATCCACGAGATCATCCGGATGATATTCGACGTCCAGAACGGCACCGTGCACAGCAGGAACAGGCCGATCGCCAGCAGCTGGTTGCGGACGTGGAACACCAGGAAATAGGCGACGAAGAAGCCGATGATGAGCGTGAAGACCCAGGTCAGCAGCGTGAACTTGATCGTCGCAAGATATAGCTTCAGCGTCAGCGCCGAATGCAGCACCTCGACATAGCTTGCGAGCGTGAAGCCGGGTGTCAGACCGCCGAAGCCGTCGGTGGCGAAGAAGCTTGCGGCCAGCACCACCAGGATCGGCGCCACGAAGAACGGCACCAGCACCAGCACAAGCGGCGACACGTAGAGCCAGCCGGCGAGATTGGCGCGTGATGTGGTTTGAGCGAGACTTGGAGCTGAACTTGGACCTGGCTGCATATCGGCGAACGCCTCGAAGTCGCTTCTCTTGCACCGGCGCGTCACCGCGCCGGCGCTCTCGTTACGTCAGGGAAAGCAGGTTTCAGGCCACCTTGAAGTCGTTCCAGCGCTTGTTCATGTAGGCGGCCTCGTCCATCAGCGTGTTCCAGCACGAGATGTTCTTGACGCGGTCAAGGAACGAGCCGCCGTCGCGCTTGGTGCCGGTCTTCTCCATCGGCACGCCGTAGGGATCGTTGACGACTTCCGGCGCCGGCTGGCCCTCGTACCAGAACGCCCATTCGGCAGGCGTCAGGAATTTCTTCGCGGTCGACGGCACCGGGCTGTAGTAGCCGTAGCGCGCGACGAAGCCGCCCTGCCAGCCCGACAGATACCAGTTGAGATATTCGTAGGCAGCGTCGAGCTTCTTGCCGGAGAGGTGCTTCATCAGCCCCATGCCGTTGCACCAGCCGCGATAGCCTTCCTTGCCGTTCTTGACGTTGACCGGCGCGTAGACGCAAGGGATCTCCTTGACCCGGACGGCGGCAACCGCCGGCGACCACATCGACTGGATGACGACCTCGCCCGCCGCCATCAGCTGCACCGACTGGTCGAAGGTGGTCCAGGTCGCACGGAACTGGCCCTGCTTCTTCAGCTCGATCAGCTTGTTGCAGGTGAAGTCGATCTCCTCCTTGGTCATGTTGCCCTTGTTGCCGTACTTGATCAGTCCGGCGCTTTCGAAGCAAAGCGCGGCATCCATGATGCCGATCGCAGGCACGTCGAGGATCGCGGCCTTGCCCTTGAATTTCGGATCAATCAGATCTTTCCATTCCGTGACTTCATGGCCGACGAGGTCGGGGCGATAGCCGATGGAGTCGGCGTTGTAGACTTGCGGCAGGAAGGTCGCCCATTCGGTGACGCCGTCGTTGAGGTCGGCCGAGTCGGGCTTTGCGATATACATGGCCTCGTAGGGCGAGATGCCCTGGCGCGGGATCTTGTGGCCGTCGATCTCGCCCTTGGTGAAGATCGGCAGGATGTTGTCGAACTCCTTGATCTTCTTGACCTCGATGCCCTGGATCACGCTGCGCTTGGCGGCGAGCTTGGCCTGCCAGCCCTCGAGATCGGCGATATCGACCGTATTAGGTTGGCTTATGAAGCGGTTGATGGCGGCGGAGGTGTCGAGGTTCTGCATCGTCACCTTGAAGCCGAGGTCCTTGGCGGCCTGGTCGCCGATCGCCTTCACCACCGAATAGGAGACGCCGACATGGCGCAGCTCGATGTCCTTGATCTCCTGCGCCCAGATGGTCGGAAATCCGCTGATCGCGTCCGATCCTGCGGCTGCGCCCGCAACTGCCGCAGCTCCCTTCAACAGCGTGCGCCGGCTCAGCTTTTTCCTCGACCCGACGTCCGCCTTGGCCCCCGTCCCCACCGGATCGGAAGTGGACGTCCCCTTAACCTTGTCAGACATGGCAACCCTCGTTGGCTACGATGAACGCTGCGCACCGGTCGCCATTGACCGGCTGCGGATGTGATCAGTTGCGGGCGAGGCTATGGGCGGGATCTTGCGAAGTAAAATTGGAAGTAGAAATTCGCCATATAAACGGAGCTAATGGTTCGGGTCGGTGCATTTGGATTTGGCACGGCGCATAAGAAGGCATCAGGACGTGCATACAAGGCGGCGAAATCAACGAGGCGGGTCGCTTCGCGTAGCGCCTGTGACAGGGCTTGCACTGCTCGTTGCCGCGACGTCGTGCGCGGCGCGTGCCAGCGAATTGGCGATCGCACCCGCGGATTTGAAAGCGATCGGCACGATCGACCCGCGCTTTCAGTCGTACAACATCGAGATGGTCGAGGTAACGGGCGGCCGATTCTGGAAACCGTATCCACGCACGACACGCGCGCTTGATCAGCACGATCGTTACAGCGACAGACCTCCGATCGATCTCGCCAACGATCGTCTGCGCAGGCTCGCTGCAGCTCTGTCGCCGGCGTATCTGCGCGTGAGCGGGACCTGGGCCAATGCGACGTTCTTCGCCGACACCGAACCCGCACCGGCCACGCCGCCACTGGGATTCAACACGGTGCTGAATCGTGCGCAGTGGCGCGGCGTGATCGACTTTGCGCGCGCGGTCGATGCGGAGATCGTCACCTCCTTTGCGGTCAGCGCCGGCAGCCGCGCTGCGGATGGCGCGTGGAGGCCGGATCAGGCGCAACATCTTGTCGATGACACGCGATCGCAGGGCAGCCGGATCGCCGCAGCCGAACTCATGAACGAGCCGACGCTGGCAGCGGCGAATGGTGCGCCGCCCGGATATGATGCAAAGGCCTATGGCCGCGATTTCAGAATATTTCGCGAGTGGATGCAGCGCGCCGCGCCCGAGACGCTGATCGTTGGCCCCGGTTCGGTCGGCGACTCCGCCGCGCCGTCCGTACCGGGCATTCGCACGCACGATCTGCTCGCGGCGTCAGGCGAAGGCATCGACCGCTTCTCCTACCATCATTACAACACGGTCTCGCCGCGCTGCGGCGGAAGCGATGAGCCGGCGCAGGCGCTCTCGGAAGAATGGCTCGCCCGCACCGATGCCGCGCTCTCGGTCTATCGCGGCTTGCGCGATCAATTCGCGCCGGGAAAGCCGATCTGGCTGACCGAAACCGCCGATGCCGCCTGCGGCGGCAACCGCTGGGACAAGACCTTTCTCGACACATTCCGCTATCTCGACCAGCTCGGACGGCTGGCAAAGGCCGGCGTTCAGGTGGTGATGCACAACACGCTGGCCGCGAGCGATTACGGCCTGCTCGACGAGGGCACGTTCCATCCGCGCCCCAATTATTGGGGGGCGCTGCTCTGGCATCAGCTGATGGGAACGACCGTGCTCGATGCAAGCGCGGCGACGGCGCCTGGCCTCCACGTCTACGCACACTGCCATCCGTCGACGCCCGGCGCCGTGACGGTGCTCGCGATCAATATCTCGCGGAACGCATTCCGCACGATCGTGCTGTCGCTTCCGTCCGAGCGCTACACCTTGCGGGCCGCAAAGCTGCAAAGCGCGATAGTGCAATTGAATGGCTCGACGCTCGCACTCGCCGACGGGAATGAACTGCCGCGCCTTTCCGGGCACGCAACGGCGGCTGGCCCGATCCGGCTCGCGCCGGCAACGATCACTTTCCTCACCATCCCGGGCGCCGCGAACCACGCGTGCCGATGACGGGGCTCACGATCTGAGCGAATCCCGCGCGGTCTCCGGCGCCATCAGCGTTGCGATGAGCGTGATCACCGAGAGCCCGACGATGTAGAGCGATACTGGCCAGTAGGAGCCGGCCCATGCAAGCAGCGCCGCGGCGATCAGCGGCGAAAAACCGCCACTGAGCGCGGCGGCGACATTGGCGCCGAGCGAAGCGCCGCTATAGCGCACCTGGGTGCGGAACAGTTCCGGCATGAAGGCGGCCTTCGGCCCGAACAGCATTGCATGCGTCAACGTCATCGTGACGACGAGAGCAAGCGTGATCAGCGCCGGCTCCCTGGTGTCGAGGAACCAGAACAACGGAAACGCCAGCGCCACCGAGAACACACCGCCGGCAAGATACAGCGCCTTGCGGCCAAAAATGTCCGACAGCCAGCCGGCCAGCGGCAGGGTCGCGAACTCGACGACCGCAGCGCAGACGACCGCATCCAGAATTACTTGGCGCGGAAGGCCGAGTTTTGTGGTGGCGTAGACCACGGTGAAGACGGTGAGAAGATAAGCGAGCCCGACTTCAGAAACCGTGATGCCGATCGCGAGCAGAAAACTGCGCCAGTCCCGACGCAGCACCTCGAGTACCGGCTGCGCCAGCACCTCCTTGCGCTCGACCACTTCCTTGAAGTGCGGCGTTTCCGCGAGTTTGAGCCGCACAATGAAGCCGACGCCGACGAGCAGAATGCTGATCAGGAACGGCACGCGCCAGCCCCAGCTCAGGAACTCCGCCTCCGGCAATTTCGTCATCAGGCCGAAGATGCCGGTGGAGGCGGCGACGCCGACCGGAAAGCCGATCTGCACCAGGCTGCCGTAGAAGCCGCGGCGGTTGCCGGCGTGCTCGACCACCATCACCACGGCGCCGCTCCATTCGCCCCCGAGCCCGATGCCCTGGATGAAGCGAAGCATGACGAGGAAGATCGGCGCCCAGACGCCGATCTGGCTGTAGGTCGGCAGGCAGCCGATCAGGAAGGTGCCGAGCCCCATCGCGATCATGGTCGCAACCAGCATCTTCTTGCGCCCGAGCCGGTCGCCATAGTGCCCGATGATGGCGCCGCCGATCGGCCGCGCGACGAAGCCGACCGCATAGGTCGAGAACGCCGCCAGCGTGCCGACGAAGGGATCGAAGCTCGGAAAGAACAGCTTGTTGAACACCAGGGCTGCCGCGGTGCCGTAGATCAGAAAGTCGTACCACTCGATCGCGGTCCCGAGCGCACTCGCCCACACCACATGCGCCGTCGTCGATCTCTCCGCCGCGCCGGAGACCCCCGTTGCTGTCGTCATGCCACGCCCCAAGATTACCGATTGGCATCATGTCTAATCGCGATGATGGTTGCAACCTGCCCGCGTGCTTGCTTTTGCCGCGCGATTCACGGGCGGCTGCTTCGACACCGTCATTGCGAGGAGCCCTTGCGACGAAGCAATCCAGACTGTCGCCGCGGAACGATTCTGGATTGCTTCGCTGCGCTCGCAATGACGACGGTCGGAGTTGTCAGAGCACGCTGTGGCCCGCATTGCATCCAACAATAGGTGGCTGTGGCTATGGGTCCTGGCCTTTGCCAGGACGACACCGGAACCTTTATTTCGTCATTGACAAATCTATTCGCTAATATCTAATCTCCCCGCCAACTCCATAACCAACCGCGGGATGCGGATAAACGAGAGGAAACAACGATGAGAGGGCTTTTGGCCTGCGCGATGCTCGCGGCCGTAACATCGGCTGCCATGACAACGGCTGCCACCGCGCAAGTTTCCGACGACGCGGTACGGATCGGCGTGCTGACGGATTTGTCGAGCTGGGGTCGCGACAACAGCGGGCCGGGGTCGGTCGAAGCGGCGAAGATGGCAGTGGAGGAATTCGGGCCGACCGTGCTCGGCAAGCCAATTGAGATCATCAGCGCCGATCACCAGATGAAGACCGACGTCGGCGTGCAGATCGTGCGCGGCTGGTTCGACAACGGCAAGGTCGACGCGGTCGTCGATATCCCCAATTCAGGTATCGCGATCGCCGTCCACAACATGGTGCGCGAGCGGGGCAAGATCGCGCTGCTGTCCGGCCCCGGCGCGAGCTCGCTGACCGACGAACTGTGCAGCCCGAATACGGTGCACTTTACCTACGATACTTACGCGCTGTCGAAGGTGACGGCCTCTGCCGTGGTCAAGGAAGGCGGCAAATCATGGTACTTCATCACCGCCGACTACGCCTTCGGCCAGCAGCTCGAGAAGGATGCAACGCGCTTCATCAACGAGATGGGCGGCAAAGTGCTGGGCGGCGTGAAGCATCCGACCAACACCGCCGACTTCTCGTCCTTTGCGCTGCAGGCGCAGAGCTCGAAGGCCGACGTCGTCGCCTTCGCCAATGCCGGCCAGGACACCGATAACGCGATCAAGCAATCCGGCGAGTTCGGCCTGGTGCAGGGCGGCCAGAAGCTCGTCGGTCTGTTGATGTTCGACACCGACGTGCACGCAATCGGGCTCAAGGCTGCGCAGGGCACCTACATGACCACGGCCTCGTACTGGAACATGGACGAGGCGACCCGCGCCTGGTCGAAGAAATTCTATGAGCGCACCAAGGTGATGCCCACCATGATCCAGACCGGCGTCTATGGCGCTGTGCTGCATTATCTCAAGGGCATCAAGGCCGACGGCACCGACGATCCGACCAAGGTGATGGCCAAGATGCGCGAGCTGCCGATCGAGGATATGTTCGTCCATGGCGGCAAGTTGCGGGAGGACGGCCGCGTCATCCGCGACATGTATCTCGCCAAAGTGAAATCCCCGGCGCAGTCCAAGGAACCCTGGGACTATCTGGAGATCATCAAGACCGTGAAGGGCGAGGATGCCTTCCGCCCGGCCTCCGAGTCCAAATGTCCGCTGCTGAAGAAGTGAGGCCCGCATGACCGGCAACGAGCGCAACGCAGGCGAAACCTACGAGTGCGATGTGCTCGTGGCCGGATCGGGCGCCTCCGGCATGTCGGCCGCGATCACCGCGCGCTATCGCGGCCTCGACGTGCTGATCGTCGAGAAGGAGCCGCGCTTCGGCGGCACCACCGCGCGTTCCGGCGGCTGGCTCTGGATCCCCGGCACCGCGCTGGCGCGGGCCTACGGCATCGAGGAGACGCCGGAGCAGGCCCGTACCTATTTGCGGCATGAGGCCGGCAACAATTTCGATGCCGCGCGCGTCGATGCGTTCTTGAGCGCCGGTCCCGAGGCGGTCGATTTTTTCACCACCAAGACGGCGCTGCGCTTCGATATGCCGCTGGTGTTTCCGGACTATCACGCCGAAGCGCCCGGCGGCGCCCAGGGCGGCCGCTCCATGGTGACGCGCCCGTTCGATGGCCGCGAGCTCGGCGACCTCATCAAGACGCTCGGCATGCCGTTGCCCGAGCTCACCGTATTCGGCATGATGTTAGGCTCCGGCAAGGAGATCATCCATTTCATGCGCGTGACTAAGTCGGTGACTTCGGCGGCCTATGTCGCGAAACGACTGTCGCGCCATCTGATGGATGTGCTGCGCTATGGCCGCGGCATGACGCTGACCAATGGCAATGCGCTGGCGGGCCGCCTCGCCAAATCAGCGCAGGATTTGAAGATTCCGATGTGGCTGTCCTCGCCGGTGCGCGTGCTGACGGTCGAGAGCGGCGCCGTGACCGGCGCGATCGTCACCCGCGAAGGGCGCGACGTCCGCGTCCGCGCGCGGCACGGCGTCGTGCTGGCCTGCGGCGGTTTCCCGCATGACGTGGCACGGCGCCAGAAGATGTTTCCGCATGCGCCGACCGGCTGCGAGCACTACTCGCCCGGACCAACCGGCAACACTGGCGACGGCCTGCGCCTCGCGGAAAGCGCCGGCGGCCACGTCGAGGACCGCCTGCCGAATGCGGCGGCCTGGGTACCGGTGTCGCTGACCACGCGCAAGGACGGATCAAAGGGCGTGATGCCGCATTTCATCGACCGCGCCAAACCCGGCGTGATCGCGGTGATGCGCGACGGCAGGCGCTTCGCCAACGAAGGCAATTCCTACCACGATTTCGTCCAGGCCATGGTCAAGGCCGCCAAGCCCGGCGAGGAGATCGCCGCCTTCCTCGTCTGCGACCACAAGACACTGCGGAAATATGGCCTCGGCTGCGTGCCGCCCTTCCCGATGCCGCTCGGCCATCACTTACGCACCGGCTATCTCATGCGCGGCGATACGCTGGAGGCGCTTGCGGCAAAGGCCGGCATCGATGCCAGGACGTTCGTCGAAACTGTGGCGCAATTCAACGCCACGGCACCGCAGGGCTATGATGCCGCTTTCGGCAAAGGCTCAAAGGCCTATAACCGCTATCAGGGCGATGCGCTGCACGGCCCGAACCCTTGCGTCGCGCCGCTGGAGAGCGGCCCGTTCTACGCCATCAAGATGGTGGTCGGCGATCTCGGCACCTATGCCGGCATCGTCACCGACGAGAACGCGCGCGCGCTCGACGCCGAAGGCCGGGTGATTCCCGGCCTCTATGCCGCCGGCAACGACATGGCGAGCATCATGGGCGGCAATTATCCCGGCGCCGGCATCACGCTTGGGCCGGCGCTGACCTTCGGCTACATTGCCGGCCGTCATCTCGCCGACAGCGCCGCCAAGCGCGACGCGGCGTAACGCGGACCCCAGGAGGCGCATGAAGAGAGAAAGCCGCGGCATCCAGTCGATCGAGGTCGGCGGAGAACTGCTCCGCGCGCTCGCGAGATGCGGCGAGCCGATGATGCTGCGCGATCTCGCGCGCGAGGCTGGCATGGGCCCCGCCAAGGCGCATCCCTATCTCGCCAGCTTCTCGCGCATCGGGCTGATCGAGCAGGACGAGATCACCGGCCGCTACGAAATCGGGGCGCTGGCGCTGGAGCTCGGCCTGATCAGCCTGCGCCGCCTCTCCGGCGTGCGCATCGCGGGACCGAAGATCGCGGCGCTCGCAAGCCAGATCGGGCACGCAGTCTCCCTCGCGGTCTGGGGCACCCATGGACCGACCGTCGTGCAGCTCGAAGAGCCGGTCCAGCCCGTCCACATCGTGATGCGCGCCGGCTCGGTCATGGCGCTGCTGGAGACTGCGACCGGCCGCGCCTTTGCCGCCTTCCTGCCTGAGAAGACCATCAACGCCGCACTGGAAAGCGGCCTCGACCGCCACGGCGTCGGTTACAACCCGAAGCGGCCGATCAAGGGCGCGAAGCTCGCCGACATGCTCGCCGAGGTGCGCAAGCACGGTCTCGCCCGCGCGCTCGGTGATCCCCTGCCCGGCGTCAACGCGTTCTCCGCGCCGGTGTTTGACCACTCCGGCCATGTCGCCCTTGTCATCACCGCGATGGGACCGGAAGGCACGTTCGATGCGCGCTGGGACAGCCCGATCGCCCACGCCCTGCGCGATTGCGCCGGCGGCATCTCGAAGCGGCTCGGCCACGGGATGACGGTTGCAGCGGAGTGAGAATGCCAACCCCGGCGTCCGTCGTCCAAGAATCGCTTCGCTCAGGCCTTGCCGATACCGCGCGCCGCACCGGTGATGGCGGCGACTTTGCCGGATAGTTTCATGTCTGCCTCCAGTTGCTCAAATCGCTTCGAATTGTTGCGATCAGCCAAACACGCGCGGGCGCAGTCCGGCGTGAAACCAGGTGATCATGGAATAGATGTCGTACACGGGCAGCCCGACTTCGGCCTGCAACGCAGCCGCATAAGGCGGCATGTTGGTGCATTCGAGCACGATGGCGCCGACGTCCGGATGCCTGGCGACAAGCTCCTTGCCCGCCTCGACCACGTCGCGCTCGGCCTGCGCGATGTCCATATCGTCCTTCTCCGCCTTGATCAGGACGCGGAAAAACTCCTTGCCGTTCTCGGTGCCGACCAGCGGCGTGTCGAGCGGCACGCCGGCAGCTTCGAGATGGGCCGGCGTCAGGGTCGAGCCCGACACCGTGACGAGGCCGACGCGCTTGCCCGGCGGCAAGGTCGCCTGCACCCAGGGCACCTGCATCAGCGACGAGGTCGCAACCGGAACGCCGACGGCGGCCGCGATTTCCTTCTGGAACAGCGAGAGGAAGCCGCAATTGGTGGTGATCGCCTCGGCCCCTAGCCGCACCAGATCCTTAGCGGCATCGATGAAATCCGGCATCAGGCCGTCCGCGCCCTTCAGCACGACCTTCTCCGGCGTTGCCCCGCTCACCACGCGGTAGAGCACAGGAAACGGCCAGGTCGTGCCGTTGCCCATGTCGCCGGGAATGCGGGGAAAGCGCGCTTCAAGCATCAAGATGCCGAGCGGCGCCCCATAAATAGCCTTGCCGCCACGGGCGATACGGGAAGATGAATTGGCTGAAGTGGTCATGCTGCGGCCTCAGAGGAAACGGTCGGGTGCGAACGGCGCCAGCGGAATCTCCGGCGCCTTGCCGCTCAGAAGCTGCGCAACGAGGCGGCCGGTGCGGGCCGAGCCGACCAGGCCGATATGGCCATGGCCGAAGGCATAGACGATGTCGCGCGAGGCCCGCGCATAACCGATGCAAGGGCGCCCATCCGGCATGCTCGGCCGATGACCGAACCAGGTCTTGATGCGCGAGGCCGGAACATCCCTTGGCAGCTTCGGGAACATGCTGAAGAGATGATCGCGCAAAATCTCGGCACGCTTCCAGTTCGGCTCGGCCTCGAGGCCGGCGATCTCGACCGTGCCGGCGGCGCGCAGGCCCTTGTCGGTCCAGTTCACCACCATCTTGGCATCGGACGCCATTATCGAACTGCGCGGACCGGACTCCGGATTCTCGATCATGACGTGGTAGCCGCGCTCGGTCTCGAGCGGCAGCGGATCGCCGACGGAGGCCGTGAGCTGCTTCGATCGGGCGCCGGCCGCGACCACTGCGGCGTCGCAAGGAATCTCGCCGGTTTCAGTGAGAACAGCCACAAGCTTGTCGCCGGAGAGCTTGAAACCAGTTGCCCTGGCGCGGACGAGCTTCACGCCGCTCGCAAGCGCATGATTGGCGAGGGCCGCAACGTAAGCGCCGGGATCGCGGCAGCGCCCGGCTTCCTCCACCACCACGCCAAAGGTGTAACGCGGATGCAAATCCGGCTCGCGCTGACGCATTTCGTTGGCATCAAGCTCGAGCCACTTGACGCCGACGCGCTTGCGCAGGCGCCAGCCGAGGTCGCCGTCGAAATTGCCCCGCGACGGGAACACGTGCATCACGCCGTTGCGCTCGATCAGCTCGGGGACTCCGGCCTCCTCCGCGAGCTTCCTGTGCAGGAGCGGCGCGTCCTTCAAGAGGTCGCGTAGCGCAAACGCGGTCTTCTCGACACGCGCCTCGGTCCAGCCCGAGAGCAGATATTTGATCAGCCAGGGTAGCGCCTTCGGCAAATACGACCAGCGGATCGCGAGCGGGCCGAGCGGATCAATCAGATAGAACGGCACCTTCTTCCAGACGCCCGGCTCGGCCGGCGGGATTACAGAATGCGAGGAGAGCCAGCCAGCATTGCCATAGCTCGCCGCCTGTTCGCCGCCGGGCTCGCCCGGATCGATCAGCGTGACGCGATGGCCCTCGCGCAATGCCTCGATGGCGCTGATCACGCCGACCGCGCCGGCACCGATGATGGCGACGTGGCGGCTTTGCGACATCGCTTAAGCCTTCACCGCGGGCACGAAGTCCTTGCTGACCGACATCGCGCGCGGATCGATGATGCAGTGCAGGATCGACGGCTTGCCCGAGGCCAGCGCGCGCTCGAACGCCGGCGCAAATTCTTCGGTGCGCTCGACGCGCTCGCCATGGCCGCCGAAGGCTTTTGCGTACATCGCAAAATCCGGGTTCTTGAGCTGGGTGCCGACGACGCGGCCGGGATAGTCGCGCTCCTGGTGCATGCGGATGGTGCCGTATTGCGAATTGTCGACCACGATGACGACGAGCGGCGCGTCATACTGCACGGCGGTCGCGAACTCCTGGCCGTTCATCAGGAAGCAGCCATCGCCGGCAAAGGCGACGACGGTCCGATCCGGATATTGCCGTTTGGCGAGCACCGCAGCCGGCACGCCATAGCCCATCGAGCCCGAGGTCGGGGCGAGCTGGGCGGCAAAGCTGTGGAAGCGGTGATGGCGATGGATCCAGCCGGCATAATTGCCGGCGCCGTTGCAGACGATCGCATCCTTGGGCAGACGGTCGCGCAGCCAGGTCATGACCTGGCCATACTGGAACGCGCCCGGCAGCTCGCGCGCTCTCTCCGTCCAGGCCAGATAATTGGCATGCGCTTTGGCCGCCTCGCCCTTCCAGGCCGGCGCGGCCGAAGGCCTCAGCGCCTCGACAGCGGCGGCGAACGCGGCCGGCGTTGCCTGGATCGCCAGCGCCGGCTGATAGACGCGGCCGAGCTCTTCGGAGCCGGGGTGCACGTGGATCAGCTGCTGTTGCGGGGTGGGAATGTTCAGGAGCGTATATGACGACGAGGGCATTTCCGACATGCGGCCGCCGATGAGAAGAACGACATCGGCGCCCTCGATGCGCGCCTTCAGCCCCGGGCTCGGCCCGATGCCGAGATCGCCGGCATAATGCGAGTGATCGGCATCGATCAGCGAGGCCCGCCGGAACGAGGTCGCGACCGGCAGGTCGAAGCGCTCGGCGAAACGCGCGATGCTCCTGGTCGCTTCATCCGTCCAGCGCGAGCCGCCAAGAATGACCAGCGGCGCCTTCGCGCTCGCTAGCATCGCACCGACGCGTTCGATGTCGGCGGGCGCCGGCCAGCTCACCGCCGGCTCGATCCGCATGGCATCGGCAACGGCTGCGGTTTCCGTCAGCATGTTCTCCGGCAGCGAGATCACCACGGGGCCCGGACGGCCCTGCATCGCGACGCGGAAAGCGCGCGCGACCAGCTCCGGAATGCGGTCGGGGCGATCGATCTCGACCGCCCATTTCGCCATGGTGCCGAACACCGCCTTGTAGTCGAGCTCCTGGAACGCCTCGCGCTCGCGCATGCCGGTATCGACCTGGCCGACGAACAGGATCATCGGCGTCGAATCCTGCATGGCAATGTGGACGCCGTGGCTGGCGTTGGTGGCGCCGGGGCCGCGGGTGACGAAGCAGATTCCGGGCCTGCCCGTGAGCTTGCCGTAGGCCTCCGCCATCATCGCGGCGCCGCCCTCGGCCCGGCAGATCATGACGTCGATCGGGCTGTCGTGCAGCGCGTCGAGCGCGGCGAGATAGCTCTCGCCCGGCACGCAGGTGACGCGCTCGACGCCCTGGGCAACCAGCTGGTCGATCAGGATCTGGCCCCCGGTGCGGGTGTTGCGAATGGTCATGATGGCTCCCTGCAGGCTTTGGCGATGCGCATCACCGCCTCGCGCAACTTTTATCCTGAGGTGGCGTAGAATAGACCGTCAGGCGGTGCAAGGCTGAAACGGCCTACGGGCATGACAGCAGAGGCGGCTCTGCATTCTCGCCGCGCATCTTACCGAGGCTTGGCGCTTTGCTGTTTTGCCCGAGGGAGCACCATGGTCACCACGTACTCGCTGTCATCGCCCGGCTCCGACCGGGCGATCCAGTATTCGAGGTGGTTGTGATTTGAACCGAGACGCCACGGCGTACTGGATGCCCCGGTCAAGCCGGGGCATGACAGCGGTGTGTGGCCATCCCCTTGCGAGACAAGTAGCGGGCTATCGATGCTCGATCGCGCGGATGGCGCCGCGCAGCTCGGCGAGGCCGCGCAGGCGGCCGATCGCGGTGTAGCCGGGATTGGTGCGCTTGGTGGCAGCGAGATCGTCGAGCATGCGGTGGCCGTGATCGGGCCGGAACACGATCTGGCGGTCCGGCGAGCGCCGCGCGTTCTCCTTCAGCAGCGCTTTGAGCACCGCGACCATGTCGACGTCGCCGTCGAGATGGTCGGATTCGTAGAACGACAAGCCATCCGCCTCGCGCTTGGTCGCGCGCAAATGCGCGAACGCAATGCGCGGGCCGAAGCGTTCGGCCATCTCGGGCAGATTGTTGCCGGCGCGGACGCCGAGCGAGCCCGTGCACAGGCAGATGCCGTTGGCCTTCGACGGCACGGCATCGAACAGCGCCTGATAGTCGTCGGCAGTCGAGGCGATGCGCGGCAGGCCGAACAACGGGCGCGGCGGATCGTCCGGGTGCAGCGTCAGCGAGACGCCAAGCTGCTCGGCCACCGGCGCGACGCGCTCAAGGAACTCGGTGAGATGCCGGCGCAGGATGTCTGGCGTGATGTCGCGATACTGTTCGAGCCGGTCGCGGAATTGCGGGATGGTCATCGGCTCGGTGGTCGAGCCCGGCAGCGCGCTGGCGATGACCATGACGAGATAGTCGATGTCGGCCTGGCTCATCTTCTCAAAGAGTTTTTTCGCACGCGCCTGTTGCTCCGGCGAATACTCCTGAGCTGCGGCAGGGCGCTTGAGGATGTGCAGCTCGAACGCGGCAAAGCGGTCCTGGTCGAAGCGCATGGCGCGGGCGCCGCTCGGCAGCTCCCATTCGAGATCGGTGCGGCACCAGTCGACTACGGGCATGAAATTGTAGCAGATGATCTTGATGCCCGCCGCGGCCACCGCTTCGAGGCTCGCGATCCAGGTTTCGATCGAACGCGTGGCCTTGCCGCCGAGCCGCTTGACGTCGTCCGGAATCGGGATCGACTCCACCACCGACCAGGTCAAGGGCGAACGGCCGGGCTGACCGCGCTCGATGAAATTCTTGCGCTCCTCGACCGCCTGGCGCGTCCAGGCCTCGCCGATCGGTACCTGATGCAGCGCCGAGACGATGTCCGTCGCCCCGGCCTGCCTGACATCGTCGAGCGATACGGGATCATCGGGCCCGTACCAGCGCCATCCCTGCAACATCATCAAGAATCTCCAAGAGCGTTTTCGAGCGAAGTGGATACCGGTTCGCGAAAAGAAAACGCGTCAAAACAAGAATCTAGAGTCCCGTTCCGATTTCATCGGAACGGGACTCTAGGATCAGTTTGCAGTCAGCACGACCTTGACGCTCTGCGAGCGGTCGAGTGCCAGTCGCAGCGCGTCCGGCGCCATCGACAGCGGCCGCTCGGCGGTGACCAGCGACAACACATTGACGCTGCCGTCGGCGATCAGTTCCACCGCCGTCATGAACTCGAAGCCGAAACGGAACGAGCCGCGCAGGTCGATCTCCCTGGCCATGACGGCATTGGCCGGCACCGGAATCTGCCCGCCCGGCAGATTGCCGATCTGCACCACCGTGCCGCCGCGCCTGACGATACCGATGGCACTGGCAAGGCCCGCGGCAGTGCCCGAAACCTCGAATGCGACATCGTAGGGACGCGAAGCAGCTTGGGCTTTCAAGCCCTCCTCCCCGCCCGAAACATTCTCGAAGTGATCGGCGCCGAGCCGGCTCGCAAACGCGAGCGGCGCCGGTGCGATGTCGGCCACCGTGATGTCGGCGATGCCGGCGCGGCGTGCGGCGAGCATGGTCAACAGCCCGATCGGGCCGGCACCGAAGATGATGCCGCGCTTGCCCTCGATCTTGCCGGCGCGCGCGACCGCATGCAGGCAGACCGCGAGCGGCTCGGCGAGCGCCGCGGCCTGATAGGAGACGTGATCGGGAATCTTCACGCATTGCGCGGGGATCGCATCGAAATAGTTGGCAAAGCCGCCCTGCATGTGCGGCGTCTTCGAGGCCGAGCCCATGAAGTAGATGTTCTCGCAGAGGTTCGGCCGGCCCTCGCGGCAGGCGACGCAATGGCCGCACCAGCGCGACGGGTTGACGGCAACGCGATCACCGATCTTCAGGTTCGAGGCGGATCCAGAGATCTCCACGACCTCGCCGGAGATCTCGTGGCCGAGCACCAGCGGCGACTTCACGACGAAATCGCCGGTCCGGGCGTGACGGAAGTAGTGCATGTCCGAGCCGCAGATGCCGCCGGCGCCGAAGCGGACGCGCACCATGCCGGATGCGAGCTGGTCGAGCGGATGCTCGACCATGCGCAGATCTTCGGGGCCGAACAGGGTTGCAGCGAGAGCTGTGGATGTCATTTGGAGAGTCCCATGTATTTAGGCAGCCAGAGGGTCAGTTCGGGGATGTAGGTGATCGCGATCAGCGCGAGCATCAACGGCACCAGCCAGGGCAGGATCGCCACCGTGGTGCGCTCGACCGACAGCTTTGCCACGCGCGCCAGCACGAACAGCACCATTCCGAGCGGCGGGTGCAGCAGCCCGATCATCAGGTTCAGCGTCATGATCAGGCCGAAATGGACCGGATCGATGCCGAGCTTGAGCACGATCGGCAGCAGGATCGGCACCAGGATGGTGATCGCCGCCGTGGTGTCGATGAAGCAGCCGACGAACAGGATCAGGATATTGGCGAGCGCCAGAAACACCCATTTGTTGTGGGTGATGCTGAGCATCCAGTCCGAAAGCAACTGCGCGGCCTGCGACACCGTGAGGAGCCAGGCGAAGATCGAAGCGGCGGTGACGATGAACAGCACAGAGGCCGTGGTCTCGATGGTGTCGAAGGTCGCCTTGGCCACGGTCTTCAGCGTCATGGTGCGATAGCGCACGAGGCCAAGGAACAGCGACCAGATCACGGCGGCGACGGCGGCCTCCGTCGGCGTGAACCAGCCGAGCGTCATGCCGCCGATCAGGATCACCGGCGCCATCAGCGCCATCACCGCGGAGAAATCGAAGTACCAGTCGATCGCGAGCAGCGCGCCGAGGCCGATCACAACCGCCATGTTGGTCGACATACCGGCCAGCGTCATCAGCCAGATCGCGAGCGGGAAGCTCAGCACCACGACGATCTCGAGCCCGGCCGAGCCGAGCTGCGGCCAGGAGAACGGCGTGTCGCTGCCCCATTTGTTCTTGTGCGCGAAATAGGTAACGGTTGCCATCATCAGCAGGGTCAGGACGACACCGGGAATGACGCCGCCCAGGAACAGCGCGCCGATCGAGACGTTCGCCATCATGCCGTAGATCACGAAGGGCAGCGACGGCGGGATGATGGGCCCGAGCGTTGCCGAGGCCGCGGTGACTCCGACCGAGAACTCGGTGGAGTAGCCGTGATCCTTCATCGCCTTGATCTCGATGGTGCCAAGGCCGGCGGCGTCCGCGATCGCGGTGCCGGACATGCCGGAGAAGATCACCGAGCCGATGATGTTGACGTGACCGAGACCGCCGCGCATCCAGCCGACCAGCGCGACGGCAAATTTGTAGATGCGGCCGGTGACGCCAGCGATGTTCATGAGATTGCCGGCCAGGATGAAGAACGGCACGGCGAGCAGCGGAAAACTCTCGACGCCGGCGATCATGCGCTGCGCGAGCGTGACATCGGGCGTCACGCCGCTGACCAGGATGTAGAGCAGCGACGACGCAGCCATGGCGATTGCCACGGGCACGCCGAGCAGCATCAGGATGAGAAAGCCCCCAAGCAACAACAGCATGAAATTACCCTTCCGATCCGTCGTAGGCACCGGGACGTTCGAGGATCGAGTAGCCCTGCCGCCAGTTTTGCAGCGCCACCTGCACCGAGCGGGCGAACATCAGCACGAAGCCGAGCAGCACGGCGTAATAGACGTAGTTCTTGGCAAAATTGATCGTGGTCATCGACTCGTCGCCGATGATCTGGATGTAGACCCAGACCAGCTTGGTGGCGTAGCCGAAGAAGGCGATCCGGATCAGGTCGATCACGGTCGACAACGCCCGCGCCACCAGATGGGGCAGATAGCGATAGATCAGGTCGACCTGGATATGCCGCGACAGCCGCACGCACATCGACGAGCCGATGAAGACCACCCCGATCAGGCAGTAGGTCGCGATCTCCTCGGTCCAGGCGTAGCTGTCATTGAGTACGTAGCGGGTGAAGAACTGGAGGAAAACGGCGGACGCCATCACCCAGAAGATCGCGAGCGCCAGCCAGTCCTCGAAAGCGTAGATGCCGAGGTCCACCTTCGGCGTCGCCTCCTCCTCGAAGGTATGGGCGATCTCGTCCGCGGTAATCTGCCGGTGCAATTCGGCGGTCGACATGTGGTTACTCCTCGAATGGACTGGCCGTCATTCCGGGGCTCGCAAAGCGAGACCCGGAATGTCGAGCTAGTTTTACTGCGTCAAAGCCACTCTTCTCCTCATCCTGAGGAGCGCGGAACGCGCGTCTCGAAGGATGGCCCCGGGCGAGAGCCGGGCCTTCATGGTTCGCCCGGCGATGCGAAGCATCGTCCGGAGACGCGCTTCGCGCTCCTCACCATGAGGGTCTTATTACGCGGCAAGACCAGCGACTGCTATTTCACGTCCTGGATGCGCTCCCAGTCGGCCTTGCGATAACCGAAGGTCTCGAACGCGACGTTCTTCAGCACGGTGTCGCGGAACTCGTTCTTGTCGACCTCGGTCACGGTCAGTCCCTTGTCCTTGAAGAAGGCGACCAGCTTGGCCTCGTTCTGCTTGATTTCCCCGGTGGCCTTGGCGGCAGCCTCCTGCGCCACGTCCGTGAATATCTTCTTGTCCTCGTCGCTCAGCTTCTTCCAGAGCGCACCGGCGACCACCGTGTTGAGGTGATCGACGATATGGCCGGTCAGCACGATGTGCTTCTGCACCTCGTAGAACTTCTTGGCTTCGATCGTAGTCAGCGGGTTCTCCTGCGCCTCGACGGTGCCGTTCTGGAGCGCGAGGTAGACTTCGGCAAACGCGATCGGCGCGGTGTTGGCGCCGCAGGCACGCGGCATCGCCAGGTAGGCCGGCACGTCGGGCACCCGCATCTTGAGGCCCTTCATGTCGGCGCAACTCTTGATCGGCTTGTTCGAGGAGGTCTGGCGCACGCCGTAATAGGTCACCGCGATGATGTGGTGGCCGCTCTTGTCCTCGTAGCCCTTGGCGAGCTCCTTGAAGATGTCGCTTTTGGTATAGGCGAGCAGATGATCGGCGTTGCGGAACGTATAGGGATAGTAGGTCACGCCGATCGGCGGAAAGCTCTTGGCCGCAAAGCTCGAGCCGGAGATGATGATGTCGACCGAGCCGAGCGAGAGGCCCTGGTTGATGTCGGCCTCCTTGCCGAGCTGGGACGCCGGATAGACATCGATCGCATAGCGCCCGTTGGTGCGCTTGCCGATCTCCTGCGCGGCCCAGACCGAGGCGGTATGGAACGGCTCCGAGGTCTCATAGACATGCGCCCATTTGAGCTTGGTCTGAGCCATGCCGACATTGGTCGTCGCACACATCGCCACGGCCGAGACCGCGAGCACCATCGTCATTTTCTTCAACACTGACTTTTCCTCCATCTTTTAAGTCTGCTTCTTGTTCGCCCGACACCCAATGGGAATACGGACCGTCCAATGTCATCGCCGCCGTGCAGTCCCGCTCTTTCCGGTTTCCTTGGCTTGCTTCTTCGGCGCTCGTTTTGTTCTTGCCGGCTTCGCGGTGTGTCGGCCAGCCCGGCCGGGCCCGGTGGCCGATCCGGCCGCGATCTCGGCGCCAAAGTTCTGGGCAAAGCGTTCCTGGGAGCGCGCCAGATGATTGCGCATTGCATCGCGCGCGGCTTCGGGATCGTGCGCCGCAATGGCATCGCGCACCGCGCGATGCTCATCGAGGGCCGCGTGCCAGGTGCGCGGGTTCTCGAAATAATGCGCGAGCTGCGCGAAGTAGGGATTGAGGCGCTGGTCGAAGAGATCGCCGACCACGCGCACCAGAACGGCATTGCCGAGGCTCCCGGCGATCGCGACGTGAAAGGCGCGGTCGTGGATCATCGAGGCTTCGCCGGGATGCGCGACATTCTCCATCGCAACCAGAGAGGCATCGATGCGCGCGATGTCGTCCTTCCTCGCGACGCGCGCGGCTTGCTCGGCAATCGCGCTTTCGAGGAACTCCCGGGCCCGCAATAGTTCGAACGGGCCTTCGATGACCGCGGCCGCCGGCACGGGCACCGCGGCGCCCGCAGGTTCGATCACGTAGATGCCGGAACCGACACGGATACGGAGGCGGCCTTCGACTTCGAGCGCGATCAGCGCTTCGCGCACCGTCGGCCGCGAGACCTTGAGCTGTTCGGCGAGCTCGCGCTCGGTCGGCAAGCGGCTGCCGACCGCGTATTCACCGCTGTCGATCAGGCTTCGCAATTGATCGGCGATTTGGCGATAGAGCCGTCTCGCCTCCACAGCTTCCAGCGGCACGCTGGCCTCCCCGAAAGGGTCTCGCCGGGAAGCTTCGCGGCCCGGCGGCCCGCCAATTTTGGAAAATTGGTCTTACCAATTGACCGGAGCATTGACCGAGGACGGGCGGCATGTCAAGCAGCGGCAAAGCAAGGGGAGAGACGACCATGCGCCTTAATTCAATGCGCCTTGGCCGCGCCAATCTCGACCGGCTGCCGCCGGCCATCCGCCGCCCGGCCTATGACCGTTCGCGCGTCACGCCCGGCATCGTCCATCTCGGCCTCGGCGCCTTCCATCGCGCCCATCAGGCCGTCGTCATCGACGATTGTCTTGCCGCCGGCGCCGCCGGCTGGGGCGTCGTCGGCGCCAGCCTGCGCAGTCCGGATACGCGCGACGCGCTCGCGCCGCAGGACCATCTCTACACGCTCGCGGTTCGCGCCGCCGAAGGCACCGAGCACCGCGTGATCGGCGCGCTGCTTGGCAGCCTCGTTGCGCGCGAGAACCCGGCGCGGCTGGTCGACACGATGGCCGATCCGGCCATCCGCATCGTCTCCCTCACCGTCACCGAGAAAGGCTATTGCCACACGCCGCAGGCCGGCGATCTCGACGAGCGGCATCCGGACGTCGTGCACGATCTGAACAATTTCGACGCGCCGCGCTCGGCGCCCGGATTCATCGTTTCCGCCCTTGCACGCCGGCGGGCGCAAGGCGTTGCGCCCTTCACCGTGCTGTGCTGCGAC
Organism: Bradyrhizobium hipponense; assembly: GCF_008123965.1. Lineage (GTDB taxonomy): Bacteria > Pseudomonadota > Alphaproteobacteria > Rhizobiales > Xanthobacteraceae > Bradyrhizobium > Bradyrhizobium hipponense. The sequence goes on from NZ_VSTH01000023.1 coordinate 71,484, forward strand.
AACCTCGCCGCCAATGGCCACACGGTGCAGCGGATCGTGACGCAGTTCGCGGCGCTGCGGTCGAAGGAGCTCGGCAAGTGGATCGCAGATATGGCCGCCTTTCCCTCGACCATGGTCGACCGCATCGTGCCGGAGACAACCGATGCCGATCGGAACACGGTTTCCGCTGCGCTCGGCTTGCGCGACGCATGGCCGGTCATGACCGAGCCGTTCACGCAATGGGTGGTCGAGGACCGCTTCGCTGCGGGCAGACCTGATTTCGCCGCCGCCCGCGTCGAGCTCGTCACCGACGTCAAGCCGTTCGAATTGATGAAGCTGCGACTGCTCAACGCCAGTCATTCGGCGCTCGCCTATCTCGGCTATCTCGCCGGCTACGAGACTATCGCCGACACTATGACCGATCCGCACTTCGCGCGGCTTGCTGCCCAAATGATGGAAGAGGCCGCGGTGACCCTGACGATGCCATCAGGCACTGATCTTGGTGCCTACCGCGTCTCGCTACTCAAGCGCTTTGCCAATCCGGCGCTGCATCACCGGACCTGGCAGATCGCGATGGACGGCTCGCAAAAGCTGCCGCAGCGCTTGCTTGGCGCGATGCAGGACCGCCTCGCCAGGAACCTGCCGATCGAGACCCATGCGCTCGCAGTGGCCGGCTGGATGCGCTACGTCACCGCGATCGACGAGCAGGGTCGCGCGATCGACGTGCGCGATCCGCTAGCCGGCGAATTCGCGGCACTGGCGCGCGAGGCCGGTCCCGTCGCCGAGCGGCTTGCGCCTGCACTGCTCGGCGTCGAAAAATTGTTCGGGCCGCTCGGAGCCGAGCCACGACTGCGCACGGCGGTCACCACGGCGCTCGGCCGTCTCTATGCGGACGGCGCACGGCGGGCGGTCGAGACGCACGTTTCGCACTGACGGCAGCCCCAATCTCGATGCTGCACTGCGGCTAAAATCAACGGAAGTCGCGCTTGATTTTTCCGCGTCCTTGCCTCACCCGGGAGGCATGACGAAGGACAACAAGGTCATTGCCGCCAACGCGGCCTTTTACGCTGCCTTTTCGACAGGCGACTTTGCCGGCATGGAACGGATGTGGGCGGACGACGACGCCATTTCCTGCATCCATCCCGGTTGGCCGGCCATTGTCGGGCGGGCCACCGTGATCGGGAGCTGGCGCGACATCCTGCAAAGCCCGGAGCGGCCGCAGATCGTCTGCGCCGAGCCGCAGGCTATCGTCGATGGCGACAGCGCGCGCGTGCTCTGCATCGAGATCGTCGACGGCACAGCGCTTGCCGCCGCCAACCATTTCAAGCGCGTCGGCGACGACTGGCGCCTGGTGCACCATCAGTCGAGCCCGATCGCCCAGATTGTCGAGCAGGCTGAGGAAGATAGCCCGTCTCGCCGCGTCCACTGACGCGGCACGTCACGCCGGCGTGATCTACTGTGCATGGGGTTGTTTTTCACTTTTTTGTTCTGTGGTCTCATCCGAGGCCCGCAAGTTCCGACAGATCCTCCAGCACGAACCGCGCATCGGTGAAATCATCGTCCCGGAAGAACATGCTGTGGGTGATCACGACCGGGATGTTGGCACGCGAGGCCGCGAGCAGGCCATTGGCGGAGTCTTCGATCGCGACGCAGTTGGCGGCTTCCAGCTTCAGCCGCCCCAGGATTTCGAGATAGACGTCCGGCGCAGGCTTCTTGTGCCGAACATCGTCGCCGGCGACGATGGCCTCGAAGTCCGCGGCCCAGCGCTTCCCCAGCGCCCGCGACAGCAGGGCATCGATATTGCCGCGCGAGGTGGTCGTCGCGATCGCGAGCCGCTGGCCGCGCGACCTCGCCGCCGCCAGCAGTTCCGCCACGCCCGGCCGCAACGGGCAACAGCCGGTCTCGACCAGTTCGGCGTAATGCGCGGTCTTGATGCGGTGAAGCTCTGCGATATCCACGTCCGATAATGGCGGAGCGGCCCGCCGCCTCGCGTGGTAGGCGCGGATGCGTTCCTTGCCGCCCGTTATCCTCAGCAGATCCTTGTAGACGGCACGATCCCAGTGCCAGGCGAGGCCGTGGCGCAGGAAGGCTTCATTGAAGGCCTGCCGGTGCAGTTCCTCGGTTTCGGCCAGCGTTCCGTCGACATCGAAGATCAGCGCGCTGGCACGCCGGATCAGCTCCGCGGCGTCGCATAGCGCTGCGGCGGGTGCTTCTGCCTGCATGACCGACGCCTCCCTCCAGACGCTCCAGTGACAAGCGAGCATTGCTCGCGGTGGCGGACGCGTAAAATTGCAATATCTTTTGCCGGACCCAAAAATCTCTTATGAGCAGGGATGCGCGCTGTGGCGCGAGAGGAATTCCGACCAGCACGGCAGACGCATGCGGCTCTTCATCCTCGGCCTGGGCTATAGCGCAGGGCATTTCGTCCGCAGATTCGGCGGCAGCTTCGCGCACGTCGCCGGCACGGTGCGCGATCCCGCGAAGCGGCAAGGCCTGGCCGGCATCGAGGCGCATCCGTTTTCCATGAGCGGTCCGGATCGCGAGACGGTCGAGCGGATGCGCGAGGCCGACGTCCTTCTCGTGTCGATCCCGCCCAGTAGCGCGGGCGACCCGGCGATCGCGGCGTTCGCGGACGTGCTGGCATCGGCCCGATGCCGGAAGATCATCTACCTGTCTACACTGGGCGTGTATGGCGACCACGGCGGCGCATGGGTCGACGAGAGTACGCCCCCGCGGGCCACCCTCGAGCGGACGCGCATGCGGCTTGCGGCGGAGCAGGCCTGGATGGAGACGGGGCGCGCCGGTGTCGCGATCCTGCGGCTTGCGGGCATCTACGGTCCTGGCCGCAACGCGCTGGCGACGCTGCGGGCTGGAACGGCCCGGCGCATCATTAAGCCGGGACAGGTCTTCAACCGCATCCATGTCGAGGACATCGCAAGCGCGATCATGGCTGCGATACGTCATGAGGGCGGCGGCACGTGGAATGTTTGCGACGACGAGCCCGCGCCGCCGCAGGACGTGATTGCCTATGCGGCGAAGCTGATGGGCATTGCGCCCCCGGCTGAAGAGGCATTCGAGACGGCCGAGATGTCGGCAATGGCCCGCAGCTTCTACGCTGGCAACGCGCGTGTCTCAAACGCGAAATTGAAGCGCGAACTTGGCGTGACGTTGGCCTACCCGACCTATCGGCAGGGCCTTGATGCGCTGTGGCGCGCTGAATGAATTAGAGGGGTGGTCGGTCAGGCCGCCCCTCTCGAAACGCAGCGTCAGCTCAGAACGCCATATTTCTTGAGCCAGGCCTGCGCCCGTTTCCAGGCACCTTCCGCAGCATCCTTGCGGTAGCTGCCGCGCGCCGGATTTAACCGCGTAGCTGCGCTGCGTCGCAACATCCGTTAACCGAAAAAGGCGGTTCTTCCCCACCTGCCGACGCCGTTCGGAGCTGCAGACACCCCGTCAGCGCGCGCATTTCCAAACCTTCCGCCGCACCAAAGGGGCGTCGCAATGACCGCAACGACACATCATGTTGCACGGGCATCGCATATCAGCGGAATCTCGTGCGCGAACCTCGGTCATTTGAGTGAAATTTTCAGAAGAGTTGAGCCGCGCGATTTACTCGAACTTTCTTTGTGACGCTCTAGTTCCACGTCCGAAAGTTCCATCTTCCCAGATTGCGCTACCAAAAGCTCAATTGAATAAAGCTTTATCCGACGTGGAATTGAAATGAATTTGGCTCGCGAATCGATTGAATTATTGGAGCAGGTTGCGCGGATCCTGTGGTTCGAAGGTACCAAGCACGGCTTGCGCGATCGCGAATGGATGGCGCTCCGCTTCCTGTCCCGCGCCAACCGGTTTTCCAGGACGCCGTCGGCGCTGGCGAGCTACGTCGGCACCACGCGCGGCACCGCCTCGTTCATCATCGGTGAACTCGAACGGCTGGGATATCTGGAGCGGACTCGGTCGGCCAAGGACAAGCGTTCGGTGATGCTGAGTGTCACGCAGCAGGGTAAGAAGTTCTTGGTGCGTGACCCCGTCAACGTTCTCGTCGAGGCGATCGGCGTCCTCGACAATGACGCCAAGGTCCGCTTCCGCGACGGGCTCCGGCACGTGCTGGACCAATCGGACGCGGCCGAACAGCGGCATCATACCGACGTTTGCAAGCGCTGCATCTTCCTCCGCGAGGACCGCACCACCACCGACAGCAAGACGGCGGCCGAATACACCTGCCGCCTGTTTCGCGCTCCGATCGCGGAGGCCGAGGTCCAGCTGCTGTGCACCAGCTTCGCGCATCACCGCCAATAGAGAAGTGCGCGGACTACGGCGTTGCCTTGCGTGGCGAATAGACTACGCCGCCGCTGGTCTCCACGACGAGGCGGCCGTTCTCGTTTCTGATCTCCTCGATGCGGCCAAGGCCTGACACCTGTTGTCCCAGCACCGCCTCGATCACACCGTTCGGACTTTGCAGGATGGCAATCCCCTCATAGGCCTGACGGACCGACCAGCCCTTGACCGCCTTGCGCGGTACCGACGTGCGCTCGGATGGAGACACCGAGCCCGTGATCTCGGGCGCTGCGACCGAGGCCATCATCGGCATGGTCTGCGACGACGGCTGAGGCTGCGAGGCGACAGGCGCCGGAGCCTGGATCTGCGCCTGGGCGAGCCTGTCGAGCTTCACCGTCGAGGACGAACTCACGCGCTCGATACGATCCAGGTTCTCGGCAAAGCGGCCGAAACGATCGCTGGTCGCCTTGCTCGAGAAATCGACCGCGGTACGCAGGCCGTCCAGGTTTTCGGACACGCCCGACACCTGCTTGCGCAGCTGCGCGACCGTCTCGCGCAGGTTCCTGATCTCCGTATTGGCGGAGGCGCTGGTCTGGCTCGGCTGCGTGGTGAGATAGGCGATCACGCCGGTGCAGGCACAGACCACAAGCACCGCGGCGACCGCCAATGTTGCGAGCGGCACGACCCATGTCGGACGCGGCGGCGGCGGCTTGGCTACGAGCACGGCCGGGCGGATGACAGCCGGCGCAGGCTTCGGTATTGCCATCTTGTCGAGGCGCGCCTTGGCGCGAATGCGCTTGAGCCCCTCAAGGGCTTCCTTGGCGAGAGTTTCGTCGCTCGACGACGCCGACGCAGGTCTCGCGCTTGTAGCGGGCTTTGTCGCACGCATCGCATTGTCCTTTGCGGCGCCCGCCTGCGGAGCCGGCTTCGTCGCCGCAGGCACATCCGCGGTCTCGTGGGGACGAGCTTTGCCATCGGACAACATGTGAAAAATGCTCCGTTCGGTTCGATCTGTCGAACGACGCTAGTTGTCGAAGCTTGCCTGAAACGTGCGCGTCGAAAAGTTCTCGTCACGCGCAACGCGACGTCGAATGAGTCAGACGCGTCATGCATGCGGCGAGAGTGCGACTCGAAAGACACACACTCGCCAAGATTTCGCCAAGCTGGAGTCGCCCCGCCATACATGAGTCGAATTGTCGCACAGCATGGCGCGCTCGCGAGGGTCAATCGGAAGTTGAAAACCCCTCAATGCACCTGACTCGCGCCACCACCCAAAATGACTGCAATTCTACGGGTGTACGGAACCATATAACCGTTACGGTGCAAAACTAGTTCGAATTTTGAATCAACTGATGCGATCGAACATATCAAGAAACAACTCGAAACAAACCAACAGCATCAAGCACACGTAGCAACCGCTTTCTTCCGCGTGCTTGATCGGAAATCGGCAATTGTTACGGTCCTACACAAGTGATTCTCGCCAGATGGCGAGGAGATCGACACAGTTCAGTGGTGTTCGGACGCGATGAGCAACTTGGCGCAACTGTTCTAGGTCGCTGTCACAATCCGCCCCGCGAGGTGATCCGTAGACACCTGCCGGGCCTCACGTCGTAGCGTTCAGTATCGAGTCGAAGTAACGGGCCTGCACATGCAGGCACTGGATGCGTAGGGCTGCCCGCGGATATGAAACCATAATAACGGTTCGCGGGAAGGAAATATCGTCAAACAGCATAGTTGCCGAGCCGGGCATCACACTAACCCATCCGGCCGCAACAAGTGCGAAACAGGGGCGAAAGACTGATGTATATAATCGTTGATGATCGCGAGAGCGTCGCGAACAGCTACGTCGGAGGGCTCGATCGCGAAGGTGTATCGTCGATCGGCTTTTCCTCCGGAGAGTTCTGGGACTGGCTGCAATCCGCCAATGAATCGGATCTGGCAGCGGTCGACGCCTTCCTCCTCGGGGATTGCGATACCCGCGGAAGCCTGCCGCGGGCGATGCGCAAGCGCTCCTCGGCTCCCATCATCGCCATGAGCGGCCAGAAAATGCTCAAGAACACGCTTGAGCTTTTCGAATCGGGCGTGGACGACGTGGTTTACGTGCCGATCCATCTTCGCGAGATCCTGGCCCGAACGGCTGCGATCGCACGACGCAGGGTCGGCGACCTGCCAAGGCCCTGCGAAACCAGAATCCAAGTCTTCTTCAACGGACGCGACCCCGAGATCGGCGGCCGCGCCCTCACCTTGCCCCGCCGCGAACTGCGCATTCTCGAATACATGGTCGGCAACCACGGAAAGTGGATCACCAAGACGCAGATCTTCAACGCGGTCTACGGCATCTTCGAGGCGACCTTCGACGAGAGCGTGATCGAGAGCCATGTGAGCAAGCTGCGCAAGAAGCTTCGTGACCGCCTCGGCTTCGACGCCATCGTGGCGCGGCGCTACGTCGGCTACCGCCTCAACATCCCCGCCGGCGAGGCCATCGACGAGTCGATGCAGGATCTCGGCGAGGTCGGCATCCTCCTGAACAGGGCACATGCCGCCCCGGCGGCGTACCCGGCAGGAAACTGACGCGACACGACATCGATACCAAACGACACCGGCCTCTGCGGACATATCCCGCAGAGGCCGGTGCATTTTCAGCGGCGGACAGACGGCAGAGCGCCCGGCCGGCTTCGCGGCGCAGGTCGGTTGCGCTACGGCTTCTGCTGGAATTCGTCCTTCGAGACGTAGTTGAAGTCCTCGACCAGGACGTCCTGGACGACGTCGGCCTGCATCCGCTGGTTGACGTGCTGCTTGATGGCGGTCGTGAGGACGGAGAGGTCATAGCGGGCGAGCTTCCTGAAATCGAGGCGCTCGTCCGCATAGATCCTACGGAAGGCTTCATCCACGACGAACGGCTCGGGCGGAACGGTGAGCTGGTGCATGGTCCGCGCCTCCACCGTGTAGACGAAGCGCGCGACGATGTAGCCCTGCACGTTTCCGTTCTCGACCATGGGCACGCTCAGCGCCCGCGTCTTCTGGTATTGCAGCCCGTCGAGATATTCGTCCTTCGCCGGCAGCAGGCTGCCGTTTTCCTTCCAATAGGCCACGGCATAGCTCGTGCCCGCGGTGAGGATGCATACCCACAGTCCGGCCAGCACCAGTCTGATCATCTTCCGTCCTGCACTGCGCGACCGCTATAGGTGCCGTCCGACTCGGCTTCCTTGACCGCCCTGACGATGATGCTCGCGACCTCGCGCACGGCGTCGTAGTGCATTTCGAGGATGGCGCGGTTCCGCTCGAGCTTCTGGCGCAGGCGCTGGATTTCCGCGGTGATCTCCGCCTCGGCGCCGAGATGCATCCGCGCCCGCATCAGGCGGACGAATTCCAGCATGCTCCGGCTCTTCCGCGCGCTGAAGTCGTCGAAATCGATCTTCTTCCCGGTCGCGAGCGCGACCGTCTCCTCTTCAATGATACTTTCAAGCCGGCGGATCGACGCCAGCAGGCCCCACACCTCGTCCGATCTCGCCGCATCGGTGCCGTCGGGCGCCACCTCACCGCCGGCATCTGGCAGGTGCACCGGCAACATCACCGCGCCCTGCGTGGCTTCCACCGTCGCCTCGGTGCCGACCTCGGGCTGCTCCATCACCAGCGCCGCCGCGCCTTCATTTGCCTGCATAGGAAATTCACTCCTCAACTTTCGTCACCCATCCCAGATCCGCCCTTGCCCGGAACGTCCAGAACGGCCGGATGCGCAGCGGCGAGCTGCCTGGCAATGCCGATCCCCTTGCCCTTCGCAAGCTGGTTGCCGAGCTGCTCCGCAAGCATCGACTTCCAGACGCTGCCGGCGGTTCCCTTGCCGAAGACTTCCTCCGACTCCTTCGGCAACATCGTCTCGACAAAGGTCTGGAGAATGAACGCCTCGAATTTGCGGTAGACCTCGCCCGAGGCCGGCGCCTTGATCACCTGCACCGGCGCCGCGGCGTTCGGCAGCGACGGCTGCGCGTCCGCCGTATTTGCCGTGGACGGATCGCCAGCTGGCGTCGTGGCCGCGGCCTTGCCGACCTCGGCATCCATCGTGGCGGCAAAATCGGCCTCCGGGGATTTCAATGCATCGAGCTTCGCCGTCGCCGCGCGCTGCGTCACGGGATCGGCGGCCGCAAGGACGTCGAGAACGAGATCGGGTGTCGCGGTCACGATCATGTCTTGTTCCGGTTGGCTGGCCGTGGCGTCCAGTCGCGCACGGCGGGGCTTGTGCCCGTCATCTCTTCGAGCGAGCGCTTCTCCGCCTCGCGAAGCTTGTCCGCGAGCGCCGCTTTCGCGACCTGCTCGAGCTGTTTCACACGGCGGTTCTCCGCGCGGACCTGGTCGAGCTGCTGAGCGGCCCGGGCCTGCAGGGCGCGTGCGCCGACGCTCGTCCTGGTAAGGCGTCGCGCGATCGATTCGCTCGACGAGCCCGCCGGCAGCTCGCCTTCGTTCAGAGCTCCGACCAGCCAAGCCTGTTCGTCGTGCAAGCTTCTCTCCTCCTGGCGCAACTGCGCCAGCTGCCATTCGGACATCCGAAGCTGAAGCTTCACGAGCGAGACGATCCGGCCGAGCTTGTCCGCGCGTGACGTCATGGCCGGTCATTCCGCCAGCCACGACGACACGCCGAGCATGAATTGCTTCAGCAGCTCGTCGCTGGTGAGGTAGAGCAGCAGGAATCCGCCGAACAGGACAAAGGGCACCGAGATGAAATAGACGGGAATTGCCGGCGTCAGCTTGTTGATGAGGCCGACCGCCAGGTTGACGATGACCGAGTAGACGATGAATGGGCTGGTAATCCGCAGCGTCAGCACGAACGCCTCCGAGAGGCGGCCGACGAGCTGATCGAGTGCCATGCTTCCGCCGATCCTGTCGCCGGGATGCCAGACATCGTAGGAGTTCATCAGCCCGCGCAGGACCTGCCAATGCTGGTCGGTCATGAAGAACAGTGTGGTGACGGCCGCCATGATCAACGGCACCAGGGCCGGTGCCGGGTCGGTGTCACCCACCGGCGTCCCCGGGATGTTGCTGAGGCCGATCGCACTCGCCATCACGGTTGCCATGGTCTGGAGCGCTAGAAAGAACACGCGCCCACCGAGCCCGATGACGCTGCCGACAAGGAGCTCCGAACAGATCAGCAGCGCGAGCGTCAGCGGTGCTGCGTTCTCCGTGAGTGGTTTCAGGACGGCGATCAAGATCGGCGTGAGCGCAAACGTCGTAACCAGCGCGACGAACAGGCGAACCTGGGCCGGAACGTTGACGCTGGAATAGCCGGGCACGAGCATCAGGCAGGCACCGATGCGGCAGAACACGATGAACGTCACGAGCACGCTGTCGGTGAGGCCGCTGATCACGATATAGCTCCAAGCGGCCTGATCTCGGCGCTGCGCGCAACCTCGACGTGCGACAGGATCGGCAGGGTTGGAAACACCCGTTCGAGGATCATGCGAACGTAGGGACGCGCTTCGGGCGTGACCGCCAACACCACGCTGGTGCCGTTCTCGGTGAACTTCCGGACTGCGGCGCTGGCTTCGGTCGCAAACTGCTCGATCAGCCGCGGATCGGCGTCGAATTCGACGACGTCCCCCTTGGCGTCGCGCTTCAGGCTCTGGTGGAACGCCAGATCCCAGCGGTTGCCGAGGCGGACGACGTTGAGCACGCCATTGTCTGAGAGGTCGCCGCAGATCTGCGCGGCGAGACGCATGCGCACATGCTCGGCGACCTGCTCGGACCGCCGCACATGGGGCGCGATCTCGGCGATCGCTTCGAGGATCAGATGCAGGTTCCGGATCGATACGCGCTCGGCCAGGAGGATCTTCAGGATCGCCAGCAGGCCGGAATAGGAGATCTGCGACGGACAGATGTCGTCGACCAGGCGCTTGTATTCGGAATCGAGCCGGTCGAGCAAGGCACGCATGTCCTTGTAGGACAGCAGCTGGGCAAGGTTGGCTCGAAGCACCTCGCTGAGATGCGTGAGCAGAACCGACAGATTGTCGACGGGCTTGCAGCCCTGCCGCTTGACCTCGTCGGTGAAAGCTTCCGTCACCCAGAGCGCCTTCATGCCAAAGGCGGGCTCGATCACCTCTTCGCCGGGGACATCGGGGTTGCCATCCTTGTCCACGAGCACCATCACCTCGCCGAGCCGCAGCTCGCCATGGGCGACGCGCGTGTCGTGGATCCGGATCTGGTAGCTCTTGGGATCGATCGACAGATTGTCGGTGAGCTTGATCTCGGGAATCACGAAGCCGTATTGCTTGGCGAATTTCTTGCGGATCTTGCCGACGCGGTGCGCAAGCTCGTTGCGCGAACCCAAGAGATGAACCGAAAGGTGGCCTCCGAGCGACAGCTCGATCTCGGCGGTCTTGAGCTGCTCCTTGACGGATTCCTTGGCATCGCTCTGCGCCCGCTCGTCGGCCTTGAGCGCCTCCTGTTTCCGCTCCCGCGCCGCCTGCCGCTTCGGTAGCGAGTAGCCGACGAACGCCATGACCCCTCCGAGCAGCACGAATGGCGCCATCGGCAGCCCTGGCATCAAGGCGAGCACGAACATCATCAGCGCCGCGGCCGACACCGCGCGCGGATAGCCGCCGAGCTGCCGCAGCACAGCCTGCTCCGCCGACCCCCTGGTGCCGCCCTTGGAGACCAGGAGGCCCGCCGACAGCGACACGATCAGCGCAGGCATCTGCGTGACCAGACCGTCGCCGACGGAGAGCTTGGTGTAGACGTCGGCGGCGCGTGCAAGGCTGAGGCCGTGATGGGTGACGCCGATCACGATGCCGCCGAAGATGTTGATCGCGGTGATGATCAGGCCGGCGATGGCATCGCCGCGGACGAACTTCGAGGCACCGTCCATGGCGCCGAAGAACGCACTCTCTTCCTCGAGCTCGCGGCGCCGGCGCTGGGCTTCCTTGTCGTCGATCAGGCCCGCGGACAGGTCTGCGTCGATCGCCATCTGCTTGCCGGGAATGGCGTCCAGGGTGAAGCGGGCGCCGACTTCGGCGATACGCGTTGCACCCTTGGTGATCACGACGAAATTCACCGTGACCAGGATCGCGAAGATGATCAGGCCGATGACGAAGTCGCCGCCCATGACGAACTTGGAGAAGCCGGCAACGACATGGCCCGCGGCAGTTTCCCCCTCCCCGCCGCGCGACAGGATCAGGCGCGTCGTCGCGACGTTGAGCGCCAGGCGCAGGATGGTCGCGATCAGCAGTACGGTCGGGAAAGCGGAGAAATCGAGCGGCCGCTGGATCCACAGCGCAACCATCAGGATCAGCGCCGACAACGCGATCGAGAAGGCAAGGCCGAGATCGATCAGAATCGGCGGGATCGGCAGGAACAGGATCGTGAGCATGGCCACGATGCCGCCGGCGAAAAAGGCGTCGGCCCCGAGTCGTCGCGGGGTCGGCAGGCTAGCAGCTAACGTATCGGCCATGGGTCACCGGCAGAGGGTCCGCACCTAATCTGCCGCGCAAAGCTTACGCGAGGGTGGTGGGCCGGTGGGCTCCTCGGATCAGAAGCCGCGTTCGATATGCGAATAGACCATCTCGGTGAAAGTGGAGAGATGCGCGCCGATGAAGGAGCCGGATACGGCAACGACCAGGAGAATGACGATGATCTTCGGAACGAAGGTCAGCGTCACCTCCTGGATCTGGGTCAGGGCCTGAAGCAGCGCGATGATGGTGCCGACCAGCATTGCCGCGCCGACCGCAGGGCCCGAGGCGACGATGATCGTCCAGATCGCCGCCTGGACGATGTCGAGGGCGTCCCGCTCGTTCATGGCTAGCTGAGCGTGAGGCCGGGTCCGATCGCGACCTTCGTGCCGTTCTCGAGGGTCGCGATCGAGCCGTCGCTGTTGATGGAGACCGACGCGATCTTGCCGGTGAAGCTCGCTCCGGTCGAGTCGGTGAAGCTGACGGTCCGTCCGATCAGCCCGTCCGCCTGCGACAACGCCTGCGAGGACAGCAGCGCATCGAGCTTGGTGTTGGTCTGCATGGCCTGCTCGACCGTCGAGAGCTGGGCGAACTGGCTCATATATTGCGAGGTGTCCATCGGATTGGTCGGATCCTGATTCTTCATCTCGGCCACGAGGAGCTGAAGAAACGTATTGTAGTCGACACTGTTGCTCGACGTGGCCGTGGGAGAGCCGGTCGAAGTGGTCTTGCTGGTGGTCTCGGTCGCGCTGGGAACGTTCATGTGCCTCTCCGCTGTCAGGCAGCCTCGAATGGGGAATCGATCATGGCGCCGGCCAGAATTGCCTGCTCCACTGGAAACAACGCCCTGATCCGCTTGAGCGCCTCGAAATAGCGGGTCGAGCCGACCAGCTCGTCGATCGCGTTAAGCCCGTCCAGCATCTCGCGGTTCTCGCAGAGCGCGAGAAGCGCCGCATGATGCGGCCGATAGAGCGCCATGGGGTCTCGAACGTCGGTTGGATTCATCAGCATGAGCTGGACGACGAAATAGAGCTGCCGCATCGCCGTGGTGGCGTCGGAAGCCTGCATGACCTGCCCTTCGAGCAGAAACATCACGTCGTTGACGAGCTCGATGGAGACCTTGCGGTCCACGCGCAGCACCGCGCCGTTGATGTAGATCCGTTCGCCCGCCCGCAAGGATACCTTCATCAAAGAGCGTCTCGGATCAGGCGATTGATCTCGATGAGCTGCATCACGTCGTTCGATCTCTCCTCGCGGAGGCGGTCGGCTTCCTTGACCACCCACAGGCCGATCGAGATGATGTCGGCGCGCAGCTTGTCGGGAAGCGCGTTCTCGGGATGGGCTAGATCCTCGATGAAGATCGTCCACAGCCGCCGGACGTAGAGCAGGCTCTCGACCAGATCCTCGAGGCTGAAGCGTCCCTTCTGGAGCCGCTCCAGCCGGTCGATGCCGAGGCTGAGCGCGTGCCGCTCGCGCCCGCGCGCCTCCTGGCCGCTGTCTTCGACGACCGCTTCATAGGCTTCAAAAGTCATCAGGACCACTCTGCACAGGAAACTGAGTAACAAGGCACATGTCTCGAGCCCGCCGGCTCAGAGATAGTTGATAAGGCTGATCTTCTGGAGCTGCGACGTCAGCGCGAGCGCGGTCTGGATCTGAGTCTGCAAGGTGTTGACGCGCACCGACGCTTCCGCCGGATCGACCTTCTCCATACCGACGATCTGATTGTTCAGAATGTCCTGCTGCGTCTTGAGCTTGTCGGTTGCAGAATTAATCCGCTGCTGGACCGTGCCGACGCCGCCGCCGAGCACAGCGAGGTCAGTGATGGCGTTACCGACGAGACCGATGGCCTTGTCCACGACGACCTGGAACGTCGTCTGGTTCAGGTTCGCGTTCCCGAGATCCGCCATCATGGTGTATGCCTCGGCGAGCTTGCGGAAGCCGGCCTGGTTGGCGCTAACGGACGTATCGGCGATCTCGGTCGTGGAGATTCGGCTTTGCATGACCTGGTCAGTGGCCGTTGACCAATTGGTGTTCCAGGCCGGGCTCGCGAACTCCGCATCGAAGGTGGTGTCGAGGAAGGTCTGCATTTGGGCCGGGGTAATGCTGCTCACGCTGGCCGAGGATTGCGAGAAGCCGAAGGTCGCAAGGAAATCGGCGTCGACCTGATTCTTGCTGGCCGAGCCCGCGGTGTAAGCCGTGATCGGCGTGTTCTGCGTGTTGATGCCCGAGAAAAGATACGAGCCGTTATAGGAGACGTTCAACGCACCGATCAGATCCTGGAGGTTGGAGGACGCGGGCGGCAGGATGACTCGGCCGCCACCGTCGGTACTGCGCGCCGCGATCAGATCCTTGAGGAAGGACGTTGCGGTCGTGTTGAGCTGGGTGATCCGGTTCTGCGTCACGTCCAGGCGTCCCGAGACGAGGCCGTTGGTATCCACCAGCTGATCGGCGAAGCTCAGGTCCGCCCGCAGGGTGAGATCGCCTCCCGTCGTGGCACCAAGCTCGAGGCCGACATCGGCGAAGCGGCCGGTGGTAGCCTCCTTCGACGCCTTGCTCAGCGCAGCCTGGTTGTTCGTGATCGAGGACCTCAAGGTCGAAGACAGCATCAAGGTCGAGATGTAGTTCGCGCTCATCATGGCTTAATTCCCCACGGCGGCCAGCAGGCTCTGCAACATTTCGTCGACGGTCGAGATGATCTTCGACGACGCCGAATAGGTGCGCTCGACCTGAAGCATCAAGGACATCTCGTCGTCCATGTTGACGCCGCTGACGTTCGACAGCGCGGCGGTGCTGCGGTCGAGCAGCGTTTTCTGGTAGGTGACGTTGGAGTCCGCGGCCTTACGCTGGTTTTCGATCCAGCTCGTCGACGACGACGCGAAGTCGATCAAGCTGCCGCTCGGCTTGCCTTGCGTGGTTGCATCGAACGGCTGTGACGCATCCATGCCACCGATGAGCTGCTGCAGCCGGACCGAGTAGCCGGCGTTGCCGGCGGTGTTGTATTGATATGCGACGTTGCCGCTGATCGCGCCGTCGCGCAGCAGATCGGGATTGCCGCCCTGCGCCGGATCGACCGACGCCGCAACACTGATCAGGCCGGCAAGGCCGACTGAGACGGTGGCGCTCGCCGGTATCGCCGGCGCGCCGGGATAGGTGAAGAGGCCGGGCACGTCGGGCAGCGACGCGCCGGACTGATCACTCTCCTTGAAAGTCTCGATCAGGCCGCGCGCGATTTCGTCGAGCTGGCTCTGATAGGTGACGGTGTCCTGGTCACGCAGCTGAGCGAGGCCCGCGAGCTTGCCCGACTTCAGCGGCATCACTGAATTGGCGCCGGTTACCGGCACGCCGTCGATATAGACCGCGTTGCCCGTGGTGCCAGCCGTATAGGCGTTGGTCGGCGCGAAACTTACCGTCCGCGCCGTTTTGTCGAACAGCACCACACCGCTGTCGGCATAAAGCGCCGCGTCGCCGTTGGGACGGATCGACATCGTGACGCCGAGCTCCTGCGAGAGCTGGGAGACGATGCTGTCGCGCTGGTCGAGGTAGTCGGTGATGTCGTCGCCGGAGATCGTGCCCTTCATGATCGCGGTGTTCACGGTCTGGAATTGGGAGAGCAACTGATTGATGTTCTGAACCGACGTTTTCATGTCGGCATCGGCGCCCTCACGGACCGACTGCACGGTCTGGGTCGCCTGGTTAAGCGCGGTCGCCATGTCCTTGGCGGACGTGACCGCCGCCTGCGCCAGCGTGGTATTGTCCGGGGCGTTGGCATATTGCTGGAGCGCCTGCTTCAGCGCATTGAGCTGTGCCGTCGGCGACTGGTCGAGCTCCGGATCGTCCACCGTGGCCGATGCGATCTTCTGGAGACCGTCAAAGATCGCGCTCTGCTTGGCCGACGATGAGGTCGCGATCAGGACGTTGTTGTAGAGACCCGAGCTGGCGGCACGCTGGATCGCTGCGACGTAGACACCGGCATTGGGCAGGTTGTCCAGCACGGCAATCTTGCGCGAATAGCCGGCGGCGCTGGCGCCGGCGATGTTGCGCGAGATGGTCGAGGACTGGATGCCCGACGCCATGAGCGAGGCGCGGGCGGAGTCGAGAGCGGCGGTAAGGGACATGGCTTGCTCTTGCCCGGGATGAACGCTTGGGGATTCAGCGCTTCAGGTTGACGACGACGTCGAGCAGATCGGCGCCGGTCTGGAACGATTTCGAGTTCGCGGTGAAGCCGCGCTGCGCCTCGATCATGCCAGTGAGTTCGTCCGCGAGATCGACATTGGAGTCCTCCAGCGCACCCGACTGAACGGTGCCGCGCCCGCCAGCGGCGGCATTGCCGGCCTGGGCGTTTCCGGAGTTCATGCTGATGGAATAGACGTTACCCGCTTCGGGGGTGAGATTATCGGGGCTCGGAACGTCGGCGAGCATGATCGTGTAGAGGGGCGTTTGCGTCCCATTCTTGAGGACCGCGGTCAGCACACCCTGGGAATCGACGTCGATCTTCTCAATCGCGGCGGGAACACTGCCATTGACGGTTGCCTTGTAGTCGAAGCTGGAGGCGACCTGCGTCATGGCCGACATGTCGATCGTGAAGGGCGAGCCGCCGGGAACAGTCACGGTGAGCGACGTTGTCGCGCCGGTTAACGCACCCTTTCCGGCCGCCGTCGTGTCGAAGGTGAACGTGCCAAGACCGCCCGCAAGCGGGGCACCTGCCGCTGAATCATAAACTTGGATCTGCCAGGTATCCGTACCGGCGACAGATCCGGTCTTTGCCATATAGACATCGAGCTTCTTGGCATTGCCGATATTGTCGTACGCCACGATCGAACTCTTCGACGAATATGACGTCGGGCCGGGAGGCAGAGCCGCCGGCGGGATAATGGCTGCGCTGGGATCCAGATTTCCGGTCACGGTCGCCAGGGTGGATGCCACAGGCACCTGCGATACCTGGGAAATGTTCACGACTTGAAGTCCAGTCAGATTATTCTGCGAGAAGTTGGTTACGAGACCCGGCTTGCCCAGGAGGTAGAAGCCGGCGGCATTGACCAGATTGCCCTGGCTGTCCGGCACGAACGAGCCAGCTCGTGTCAGGAACTGCTGCGTGTTGTTGGCGTTCGACACCACGAAGAAGCCGTTGCCCTGGACGGCGAGGTCCGTGGTCGATGTGGTGAACTGCGTATGTCCTGCATCGCTGATGGCGTAGCGGACGGTTGTCTCGACGGCACCGGAATCGTAATTGCCGGAGCCACTCTTCAGGATCAGCGAGGAGAATTCGGTCGAAGCCCGTTTATAGCCCGTGGTATTGACGTTGGCGATGTTGTCCGAGACCGTTGACAGCTTGTTGGACTGCGCGGACATCCCGGAAACGCCGGTGCGCATAACACCATACAGGCTCATGAATAGGACTCCTTCGGTAGGTTGCAATTACAATGGTGGTTCTTGCTTGCGCGAGGCTGATGGTAAGGAACAATGCACAACTTCATGTCGTCTGCGCCTGGCAGAACGAGCGCGCCTTGTCGGTCCACGCGCCGAAGCCGCTTGAGACAAGATGCGCGACGATGTGGCAGACATAGCGCTTCTGCGCCGGCTGGTTGTTGGGGCCCGCGTTGTAGCGGGCGACAGCCATGGTCCAGCTACCCTCGCGCTGCTTCAACTCCTTCAGGAAGCGCGCCGCGTAATCGACATTCCTGGCCGGATCGAACATTGCCTGCACCGAAGCGAACTTGTCGCCATGGTAGTAGTGGTTGATCTGCATGCAGCCGAGGTCGATGAGCTTGATGCCCTTGCTTCGCATCGCTTCGAAATTCGTGATCGCGTCCCCCATGTCCTTGGCGAACACCGTCTGTCCCTCGGCGCCGAGCGCGTAAGGATAGAGCGCACCGCGACGCCCGGTTTCGGTCAGGCCAACCGCATAGAGAATGCCGAGTGGAATTCCGTGCTGCCGCGAGGCGCGCGCCATCTCGCGCTCGCAGGGGCGTGCGCCGTCGGTGGCGGCCTGCGCGGCGCCGGCGTTACAGATAAACAGGGCCGCGACGAAGATGCGGCGCCACGTCCTGGTCATGACGCGTCTCCTGATTGGGTTGGCGCTCTTGCCGCGCTTGCTTGGCTCCGCCGTCCGATTGCCCGGGCGACGTGCTCGCGCCGTCGAACGTCCCTTGCGACTGCGGCGATTGCTGTTGCTGGCCAGAGAGCTGCGGCTGCGACTGGCCGGAGCCAGACTGGAATCCGTCCAGCGAGCCGTGCTGGACAGGTGCGACCTCGGCGACATAGCCTGCCGACTGCATGAGCTCGCGGATCGAATCGCGCTGCTGGTCCAGCATCTGGCTCGTGTCCTTGCGCTCGGCCGCGAGATGGACGGAGACCTCCGTGCCGACGAGACGAAGCCGAACGGTAACGTTGCCGAGCGCCGGCGGCTCGAGATTGATCGTAAGAATCCTCAGCGGCTGATCGGGTGCGTTGGCCTGGGGCGCCGCGAGATCCGGCGCAGCGGATGCCGCCGGTGCAGGCGAACCCTTCAGCTCCGACACCACCGCATTCGCGACCTGTTGGGTCGCGCTGAACTGCGCGGGCGGCAGATGCGTCTCCTGCTGAACCACCGTGACCTTGGTCGCTTCGGGCAACGCGTCCCGTGCCGACACCTTCGCGGCGCGCTCTACGTTGGCTGTGACGGCTTCGAATCCGGGTGCGATGGGCATCGCCCTCGGCGAAGCATCGCTGCCCTCCTGCGCGGCCGCCGGTTGCGCAGCCGCGACTAGCGGACGCGAGCCGGATGGAACGGGGGGAACGACATCGCCCGCCGCGCCCTTCGTCATGCTCACGCTCTGAACGTCGCGCTTCGCCAAGGACTGTCGCTCATCCCGCGCAGAGGTGTCTTTCTTGTCGCCCGCTGGCGGTTGTATCTGCGGCTTCATGGCCGGCATGGCGGCGAGGTCCTGCCCGACGATCATGGGACTGCTCGATCGGCTCTGGATGTCGGCCTTCACGACCTGGTCGACCGGACTCTGGGCTTCCAACGATTTGGACTCCTCGACTGCCTCAGTGCGCTCGCGCACCGCATCGTCCTTCTTGCCCTTCTCGGTCGGATGCGCGAGATGCGTGCGCAGCGCTCCGGCTTTCACGGTCGCGTCGCCGCCTTCATCGTTCAGCGCCCGCTTCGCAAGGTTCGAGACGGTGTGGAGCAGATCGTTAAACGCCGCGTCTCCGGAGGATTTCCCCCCGGCATTCTTGCCGGCGCGCGACGTCCCGCGCATGCCGAGGCTTTCGGCGAGACCAGAGAAAAGCTGCGCGGAGGTTCCGTTGAGCTTGGTCATGGTCGTCGGTCCTTGGTGAGCAGTTCCAGTTCGCCGAGTTGCTTGCGGCCGCGCGCAAGCGTCGAGGTCGACGACGCGAGATCGAGGCGCGCTGGCGTAGGCGGAGGCTTATCGGCCGTGGCACCGGCCGACGCGCCCGCGATCGGCTTGCGGACATCGAGCGCGAGCTGGATCGTTGCATTCAGAAACGGAGCGTCGCGCTCAGGTAGCTTTGACCGGTCAAGCGCCTTTAACTCGGCGAGTCCGCCGTCATATTCGTCGGTGAGTGCGCGCGAGACGCCGCGGAATAAATGCGCACGCTCGCGATCCGCCGTGGCATCGGCGCTGAGCGTCAGCGCCCGCTCCCCTGCGAGCCGGGTCACGGCCAGTCGCCCGCGGAGCATCGCGGCGCGGGCAATGACGAGATAGAGCTTGAGGCGGCTGGCGCGATCGATCTGCTCCAGCAGGGTGCCGATCCGCGCGAAGCGACGGTCGTCGAGGGCGAGGCTCGATTGCGTCAGGCCCGAGGAGAAGCGCTGCCAGAAATCGCCGGCATAGATGGAGTTGCGGTAATGGCGGATATAGGCCAGCGTCAGGAACTCGAATTTGTCGAAGTCCTCGGCCTGCCCGACCAGCAGGATCTCGCGCCGTAGCGCCGCCTCCTCTACAAGCGTCCCCGGCAGGAGCAGGCGGGCGTCGTCCAGACGCTCGATCGCGAGCGATGCCTCGGAGCGCGCGAACAGCGCGCCCTGGACCAGCGCGACCTGCCCGCCCAGGCCCGATGGAATGGTGCGCGGCTTGACGTCCTTCAGCAGTTCGCGGGCTTCGTCCTGGCGACCCTCGACATAGGCCAGTGCGCCATTGAGCAGCCGCTCGTCGACGTTCAGCTTGTCGCGCGGCAGCTTGCGGACGATCTGCGGCGCGCCGCCGCTGAGCAGATAGATGACGACAGCCTGGCCGTTCTGCGGATTGCTCCAGACGCTCGCATCGGCTGCGAGAAACTTTTCGCCGATCTGCCTGATCAGCGCGATGTGGCTGCCATGAGCAGCCGTGTCGCCATTGGCGATTCCGTCCTGCACTGCCTGCAATGCACGGACGAGCTCATAGGGTTCGACCGATGCCGACGCAGGCTCGGCAATTGCGCGTGCCGCGGTGAGCGGCAGCACCATCAGCAGCAGTAGCACGGCGCTAAGCAGCGGCCCGATCAAGAACGCTTCTCCCGGATCAGGATCTCGATCCGGCGGTTCTGCGCGGCGGCGGGATCGTTCGGGAGTTTCGGCCGGCGGTCGGCGTAGCCTTCGACATGCTCGATCCGCTGCGCATCGACGCCGGAGCGGACCAGCATGTAATAGGCCATCTGGGCACGAGCGGTCGACAGCCGCCAATTGTCGTACGTTTCCGACCGGTACGGCCGATTGTCGGTGTGGCCGCGGACGATGATTGGGCCCTGGCGCTTGGTCAGCAGCGGCCCGATCTTGTCGATCACACGGATCAGCTCGGGGCGCGGCTCGGCTGAGCCGACCGCGAACATTCCGAAGCTCGCATCATCGGTCAGGCTGATCAGAAGACCGTCCTCGACCTGACGAACCTCGGCCACCGGTCCCGCGCCGGCCTTGATGTCCGACAGCGCGTCGGCGATCGCGGCCTGAAGCTGCTTGACGGTCGGCTGCTGAACCTGGGCGGCTTCGCGCGGATCGGCGTCCCTCGCGGCATCGGCGGGTCGCGGCGGCGCCGTGGCGTTGGCAGGCGCGTTGGCTTGTGTGTTGACTTGTGTGTTGGCTTGGGCGCCCGGCTGAGCGTTCGCCTGGGCGCTGGCTTCGCGCGAAGACTGCGACGGCGTGGGTCCGGGCGGCAGCAGTGGTGAGAGGCTTGCGGACGACGCGTCTGGGTTCGGAGCGACGCTTCCGCCGGCATCGTCCGACTTTGCACGGCGCGCCTGCGGCTCGCCCTGGCCCGTACCGGCCGGGTTGTCGCGCGCGGAAGCATTCGGCTTCGGCTCGTTCTCGATGATGCGATCGGCATCCTTGGAAGCTTGCGGAGCAAGCTTCCAATAGCCCGGGTCGAACGGATCGCGATAGGCGTCGCCACCCTTGAGACCGTCTTCTTCCGCGGACGTCAGGGCGCCGGCGCGCCGCTGGCCTGAGGCCTGGTTCGCACTATTGGCGATCTCGGCAAGCGTGGCGTAGGGATCGCGAAACAGGACCTTCTCTTCGTAGAACGGCGGCTTCTCCGCCGTCGGCGAGTCGCCGCGGCGCTCCTCGCTCGGCCCGCCCGGCTGACGCTTTCCGTCCTGGCCTTCGAATGAAGACGGCTCCTTCTTGCTCAGGTCCTTGAGGCCCTTGGGAGCGGGCGCGTTTTCTGAGAGCTTGATCGGATTGAAATAGCTCGCCACCACCTGCTTCTGGTCCTGGTTGAGCGCATTGATCAGCCACATGACAAGGAAGAACGCCATCATCGCGGTCATGAAGTCCGCATAGGCGATCTTCCAAACGCCACCGTGCGCCTTCTCGTCGTCGAAGGCGCTGCGCCGGCGGATGATCACGAGCTCTTGCTTGACCTCATTCATGGCGAACTACCGGCGCGCCTCCTTCAGGTGTTCGGCCCAAATCGAGATCTGCGTCTCGATCACGGTCTGGTCGGCGACGACGCGAACCTCGAAAGTGTCAGCGGCCTCGTATTCGATGCCCGTTCGCCGGGCCGTATCGAGCTGCGCCCGCACGAGATCGAGCAACTCGCCTGGGCCGGTGATCTTGAATACCGGCACCGGCGAACAACCAGTCAGCGCAGCAATCTGTTCGACCAGAGACCCGATCGCCTTGTCACGCACGGCATCGGCGAGGAACGGCAGCAGGATCCGCGCAACGGAGCTTGCGATATTGGTTTCGATCTCGCGGCAGGCGGACTCGAAGCCGTTGACGACCGCGACCGCCTGCTGGTCGGACCATTTGGCCCGCTCTTCGCCGAGCCGGATGGCGCTACGAACGCGCTCTTCGGCGAGCTTGGCGTCGCCTTCCGCAAGACCGGCGGCATAGCCGCGGCGATGGGCATCGTCGAGAAGATTGGCGGACGGGGTTTCAGCCTTGGACGCCGGAGGCGGCGACTGAGGCTGCGGCTGCGGTTGAGCCTGGGGCTGAGGCTGAGGCTCGCGCCGGACCTCCTTCGGTCTTGCCGCCGGCTCCTGGGCCTTCGGCGACGGAACCGGCTGCGACTTGACCCGACCGTTCGCGTCGAACTGCGTCAGGAGTTTTCCGATTGCCGCGTTCATGCCGCTTCCTCCCGTCGCATCCAGTCTTTAAGGATCGCGGCCGCCTGAGCCTGATCGAGGCGGACGATCTGCTCCAGCCGCTTCTGCGGGGTTCGCTGCATCTTGCCTTCGAGGTCTTCGACGAGGTTGAGCTCAGCCAGATCGCTTTCCGGCAGTGCGAGGGCTGCGGCGGCCTCGAGCTCGGCAGCCTCCGCGGCTTCGGTCTGCTCCTGCTGCGCGCGGTGGGTCAGGATGCCGTTGACCGCGGGTCGCAGGCCAAACCAGACCAGCATCGAGGCGACGGCCAGGATCGTCACCGCGTTGATGACGCTGCCGAGCTGCTTGTTGATCATCTCGACGAAGCTGATCGGAGGCACCGGCGCCAGCTCGCGTGAGCCCTCGATGAAGTCGACGGCCGTCACCTGGATCTGATCGCCACGCTGCTTGTCCAGTCCGCCGGCGGTTGCCGCAAGCTGGCTGATCTCGGCGAGCTTGCTGTCGACGATGGCCTGGTTGCTCTTGTCGCCGAGATCGGCGACAAGCCGCGTGCGGTTGACCAGCACGGCGATGAAGAGCTTCTTCACCGAATAGCCGTCACTCACCGTCGTCGTGGTCTTGGATGAGACCTCGAAATTGGTGACGTCCTCTCGGCGCTGCTTGTCTTCGCTGGAGTTCTTGGTACCGCCGGCATTCACCTGCTGGTCCGGAAGGTTTTGCTGCACCGTCGTCGGCTGCGAGCGATCCGCGTTCTGTGACGTCTCCTTCTCGCGGACGTTCCGAACCGATCGCTCGGCGCGGTTCTCAGGATCGTAGACAGTCTCGTTGGTCTGGCGCTTGTCGGTCGAGAGTTGCGGAGCGACGCTCACCTCGAAATTGTCCAGGCCCAGATACGGCGTCAGCGCCTTGCGGATGTTCTCCTGCACCATGCCGCCGACCGTCTTCTGCAGGCTCGCCATCTTGGTCGGCGCGGCGCTGGCCTCGTCCTCTTCGGCCAGCAGCATCGAGCCGTCGGCATCCAGCACCGTCACCTTGTCGCGGGTCATGCCGGGGATGGCGGCCGCGACGAGATGGCGGATCGACTGCGCCGTGCGTGCTTCGATCGCACCGTCGGTGCGCAGCACGACCGACGCCGACGGCGGCAGCTGCGTGGCGCGGAACGAGCCGCGCACAGGCATGACGATGTGCACCCGCGCCGCCTTGACCCCCTTCATCAGCTGGACGGTGCGGGCTATTTCGCCTTCCAGCGCCCGCAGCTTGGTGACCTCCTGCATGAACGAGGTCAGGCCGAGCGAGCCGATCTTGTCGAACAGCTCGTAGCCGGAATTGGCGCTGGTCGGCAGCCCCTTCTCGGCGAGCAGCATCCGCGCCTGCATGGTCTGGCTGGGGCGCACCGAAACGGCGTCGCCGGCCGCGCTGACGTCGAAGGTGATGTTCTGCTCGCGCAGCGCGGCGCCGATGCGTGTCACGTCCTCACGGCTGAGGCCGGTATAGAGCGATTCGAATTCCGGCCGGCTCAGATAATAGGCGCCTCCGACGACGGTGACGAGAACGGCAAAGCCGATCAGTCCCAGGGCCATCAGGCGTCGCGGCCCAAGTTCCAGCAGATTGTTGAGCAGCTGCTGTAGCTGCGCGCGGCTGAGCATAAGACCTCGTACCAATGCGAACGTAGATGACACTCCGCTGCGAACCTTGTCTGGAGGTTGCGTGAGGATACGAACGTGTCGGTTCGCCTTCGAGGCGTTGCAATTTTACAAGAAGCTTGGGCAGCGCAATCGGTTCAATGTCAACATGCAGGCGACCGGGCGCATGGCACGCGATCGGCTGCGGCGTGTTGCATGAAGGCTGGCGTCAGAAGTCGCTTGCGGGCACGCTTCGTGCCACTACATCCGCCAGTCACGGCGGGGACCGTGCTCCCTGGGGAGCACGGTCATTTCGGACTCGCCGCTTAGTTACGGAACAGCGACAGGATGCTCTGGCTGTTCTGGTTGGCGATCGAGAGCGCCTGAACGCCGAGCTGCTGCTGGGTCTGGAGCGCCTGCAGGCGGGTCGATTCCGCATTCATGTCGGCGTCGACGAGCTGGCCGACACCACGATCCACCGAGTCCATCAGGGTCTTGACGAAATCCGTGTTGGTCGAGATGCGGTTCTTGACCGCGCCGAGATCGGCGGCGGCCGAGGCCACCGAGTTGATCGCGGCCGTGACCTGCGCGATGAAGCCATCGATCGTGGTCTGGTCAGCGGCCGAATCGGTCAGCAGCGAGATGTCGATCGTGTCGACCGACGCAGTGCCGCTTACCGTGTCCAGAATGCCGGTCTGGGTGCTGGTATAGAGCGAATAGTTGGCGATCGTCAGAGTGATGGATCCGATGGTGGGCGTGCCGCCGACGCGAGAGAACGACGACACCAGGTTGAAGGTCGCCGGCGTGGTCGCGGTCGCGCTCAGCCAGTTCACTCCGTTGAAGGTCGCCGCATTTGCGGTGCCCTTCATTTGCTGCTGGATCTGGGTGATGTCCGCCTGGATCTTGGTGCGGTCGATACCGGCAGTCTTGGCTTCGACCAGCAGCGCCTGGAGCTTGGTCAGGCCGCCGGTTTTGTCGCCGACAACCGCGGTCAGAGCGGTATATTCGGTGTCGACGGTCGCAGCCGACAGACCGAGCGAGTCGGAGACAGCGGAGAGCGCGGCGTTGTCGGCGCGCATCGAGGTCGCGATCGACCAGTAGGCGGCGTTGTCCGAGGCAGTCGAGACACGCTGGCCGGTCGATATCCGGTTTTCCGTCGTCTGCAAGCTGGCGCTGACGTTCCGGAGGGTCTGCAGCGCGGTCATTGCTGCGGAGTTGGTGAGGAGGCTAGAACCCATTTTGATGTCCCTTTGAAGATTGAATTGAGTTTGGGACATACCGGGCTTGCACCGGTACGACAGGGCGGCGTCATGCCTTTGGGCACGCGAAAATTCGCTTGGAGGGCCCAACCTGTCGTAGCGGCGATGATAGAGGTCGAAGCTTGTGCGAGGCTTGTGGCTCTGTGCCCCGGTTGCAACGCAGGGCAATCGCATATGGATTTCACGCGGATTGTCCGCGGGCTTGCTCGGCCTCTCCCGCTTGCGGGAGAGGCCGACGCGCTCGCAGAGCGCGGCGGGTGAGGGCTCTCGCCACGCAGGGATGTCCTCCGCAATCCTCAACAATCCCGACGCGGAGACACCCCCACCCCAGCCCTCCCCCGCAAGCGGGAGAGGGAGCTCACTGCCGATGTCGCCGCATCGTGCACCCATATGCGATTGCCCTGGGATGCAATGGGGCGGCCGAAACTACGGCGTGCTGGCGGCGTCACGCCAAATAAAAGGGCCGCGCTTTGCGAGAAGCGCGGCCCTCCCCGGATTGTTTGAGGCTTAGCGGAACAGCGACAGGATGCTCTGGCTGCTGTTATTGGCGATCGAGAGCGCCTGAACGCCGAGCTGCTGCTGGACCTGGAGGGCCGCCAGGCGGGTGGACTCCTGGTTCATGTCGGCGTCGACGAGCTGGCCGATACCGCGATCAACCGAGTCCATCAGCGACTTGACGAAGTCCGTGTTGGTCGAGATGCGGGTCTTGACGGCGCCGAGGTCAGCGGCGGCCGAGGCCACCGAGTTGATCGCGCCGGTAACCTGCGCGATGAAGCCGTCGAGCGTGGTCTGGTCAGCCGCCGAGTCGGTCAGCGCGGAGATGCTGATCGTATCGACCGACGCAGTGCCGCTCACCGTGTCCAGAATGCCGGTCTGCGTGCTCGAGTAGAGCGTGTAGTTGGCGGTCGTCACGGTGATGGAACCGGTCGTGGGCGTGCCGCCGACACGAGAGTACGACGACACGAGGCTGAAGGTCGTCGGTGTGGTTCCGGTCGTCGTGCTCAGCCAGTTGATTCCATTGAAGGTCGCGGCATTGGCCGTGCTCTTCATCTGCTGCTGGATCTGGGTGATGTCTGCCTGGATCTTGGTGCGGTCGATACCGGCGGTCTTGGCTTCGACCAGCAGCGACTGCAGCTTGGTCAGGCCGGAGGTGCTGTCGCCGATAGCCGAGGTCAGAGCGGTGTACTGTGTGTCGACCGTCGCAGCCGACAGACCGAGCGAGTCGGAGACCGCGGAGAGCGCGGCGTTGTCGGCGCGCATCGAGGTCGCGATCGACCAGTAGGCGGCGTTGTCCGAAGCGGTAGCCACACGCTGGCCGGTCGAGATCCGGTTCTGCGTGGTGGAGAGTTGCGAGCTGACAGACCGCAGGGTCTGGAGCGCGGTCATGGCGGTCGAGTTCGTGAGAAGGCTTGACATTGCGAATGTCCCTTTATGTACGCGTTACATTTTCACATGGGGACATACCGGGTTTTCGCCGGTACGGAGGGGCGGCATCATGCCTTTGGACTGATGTGGGTGGGGTCCAACCCGCCGTGCCGCATTGCTAACACGCCGAATCTTGCGCCCAGATTAAGATCGGCTTGAATTCCGCAGCAATATCATATGGTTAATATTAGTTTTTGCTAACCATAACCAGCCGACCGGCCGACCATTGCGGCGCTCAGGAGAACGACCTCACCAGTCCGGAGGCCAGCAGATTCCAGCCGTCGATCAGCACGAAGAACAGCATCTTGAACGGCAGCGCGAGGATCGTCGGCGGCATCATCATCATGCCCATCGACATCGTCAGCGTCGCCACGATCATGTCGATCACCAGGAATGGCAGGATGATGAGGAAACCGATCTCGAACGAGCGCCGGAGTTCGGAGATCATGAAGGCCGGAATGATGACGCGCATATCGATGCGCTTGTCGTCGAGCTTCTTGCGGAAACTCTCCGCGGCGAGCGCCTCGAAGGTCTGGAGATCCTTGTCGCGGACATGGGCCAGCATGAACTCGCGGAACGGATCGGTGATCTTCAGATAGGCCTCTTCCTCCGAAATCTCGTTCTTCATCAGCGGCTGGACGCCGGTTTCCCAGGCGCGATCGAAGGTCGGCGCCATGACGTAGAAGGTCATGAATAGAGCGAGGCTGATCAGCACCAGATTGGCCGGCGTGGTCTGCAGACCGAGACCGGCGCGCAGGAACGACAGCGCGACGGCAAATCGCGTGAAGCTCGTCACCATGATGAGCAGCCCCGGCGCCACCGACAGCACCGTGATCAGCGCCATCAGCTGGATGATCCGGCCGCTGGTCGAGCCGTTTCCCGGCGGCAACAGCGAGTTGAGGTCCGGCATCTGGGCGAGCGCCACCTCGGGCAGGACGACCAGAATTAACGCGAGCAGCAGGACTCTCACTCTCACTGGATCACCAATGTCTCAATAATCAATTCGCGCACCTTGCCTGAAGATCGTACATTGGCGCGTTCGGACAGATCGTCGCGCAGATGCTGAAGCCCGCGCGATCCCTCGAACTGCGCAACGGAGGCCGACCGCAGATAGACGACGATGTCTTCGCTGATATGGGCGGCGAGAATGCCGGCATCCTCGTCGCTCATGCTGTCGGTCACCATGGAGGCTTCGACGCGCGCCCAGTTGTTGGCCGGGGCGGCGAGATTGGTCACGATTGGAGACAGCTTCCTGAGCCGCGCGCTGCCGGCATAGCTCGAGGCAACAGGCGGCGGCGTGGGAGTCTTCTTCGCGTCGGCGACGCGCTCGGCGGCCGCAAACAAATGCAGGCCGGCTAACGCGCCCGCACCGATTGCGACCAGTGTCAGGACCACGATGGCGGCGATCAGGCGCATGGCGCCCCCTCGCCCCGCGACGCGGCCTTGGATTCTCGAGCCTCAGAACGGCGCAACGGCGTCATAGATCCGATGTCCCCATCCAGGCTGCTGCACGTCCGACAGATTGCCGCGACCGCCATAAGCGACGCGCGCCTCGGCGATCTTCTCGTACGAGATCGTGTTGGTTCGCGAAATATCGCGCGGACGCACGATGCCGCCGACGTTGAGCACGCGCAGCTCCGTATTGACGCCGAACTCCTGCGAACCGCTGATCATCATATTGCCGTTCGGCAAGACGTCGGTGACGATCGCGGCGATCGACAGCTTGATGTCCTCGGTGCGATCGATCTGGCCGTTTCCTTTGATCTGGGTGTTGGTGCTGAGGTTGGCGTTGGTCTGGCCCTTGTCCTGCCATCCGGCGACATCCATCAGCCAGTCGAGCCCGAACTTGATCTGCGAATCGCGCGACCGGCCGGTCTTGTTGTCGAGCTTGGCCTTGTCCTGCATCGAGATGATCACCGTCACGACGTCACCAACGCGGCGGGCGCGGGGATCGCGGTAGAGGTCGGTGCCGTCGTCCCAGGTGGAGCGATAGCTGACGGGCGTGCGCATGCGGGGCGTCACCGGAATCGGGTCGGCCTGCGTCCTCAGGCCGCTGCCAACGGGCGACAATTTCGGACCGGTCAGGAGCTCGGCCGGATCATGCGAGCAACCGGCCAGCAACATGAGCAACAGGATGAGGATCGGCTTCTTCATCTACCTGGTCTTTCCGTCATCCACACGACGCATTCCGCCAAGCAGATCGGCGAGGTGCGCCGCGCGTGCCGTATCCATCTCGTTGAAGATTGCGCTCGAACTCCTCGGGCTGAGCTTGGCGAGCACGGCCGCGGCGGTCTCGTCCGCCATCCCGGCGATCTGGGTGGCCGCAGCATCCGGCTTCATGCGCGAATAGATCTCGACGACGCTCGCTTCGGCCTTCTTGAGGAAGTCGTCGCGCAGCGCCATCCACTTCTCGTATTCGGCGCGCTTGGCCTCGACCTCGGCGATCCGCTCGCGGAGCTGGTTCTCGGCCTTCTCCAGCTCCTTGAGCTGCCAGGCCAGCCTTGCATCGACGGCAGGGTCGGCCACGTTGCTGCAGAACAGGGCGACCTCATTGTCCGCGGGCACGGCGGCCTGCGCCGGTGCAGGCTTCGGCGGCGCCGTGACGCTGGCGGGCTTGGCCGGGCGTGCGGGCGCGGCTGCCGGCACCGGCGTGGCTGTCTCGGGAACTGGCACTGCACCGGTGATTGCGGGTCCTGAGTCTTCGGCCGCCCAGGCCGTCGCCCGCACCGCCGCAGCGTCGCTCGGGAACGACGTGACGTTGCGGGGCTTCTGAGGTCCGCCCGCCCGCGCGCGCGCGAAGGAGAGAAGGTTGAGCGGCTTCGAAGGCGTTGGCTCGTCCAGCGCTAGTGCCGGCGATACGCTCGCAAGCGCGGACAGCGCGACCAGGAGGAGGAGTTTGGCTTTGTGATCCAGCTTCAGCATCGGGCCGCGTGCGATTCTCGGTCAAGTCCTGAGCATTGAGCGACCAAGCTTGCACGACGCTTGTGCATCATTGCACGATGACATCGGCCTGGAGCGCACCGGCCGTCTTGATCGCCTGGAGGATGGCGATGATGCCGGACGGCTTCAGGCCGATCTGGTTCAGCCCGCGCACCAGGCGCTGGAGATCGACGCCACTGAGGATCGCCACCTGCGATCCGGCCTCGTTGGCCTCGACCACGGTCTGGGGAACGACCACGGTCTGGCCCCGCGAGAACGGCGCCGGCTGCGACACCACCGGTAGCTCGGTGACTCGAACCGTCAGGTTGCCGTGCGTCACGGCCACGGTCGAGATTCGCACGTCACGTCCAATCACCACCGTGCCGGTGCGCTCGTTGATCACCACCCGCGCCGGCGTGTCGGGCTCGACGGTGAGTTCGCCGATTTCGGCAAGGAAGCGGACGGGACCGATATGGCGCGGCTTGGACAGCACGATGGTCCGGAAGTCGCGCTCGAAAGCGATCTGTGCGCGGTAGCGACCGCCGGCGTAGCGGTTGATGGCATCGAGGATTCGCGTCGCGGTGACGAAATCGGGATTCTTGAGCTCCAGTACCAGGAATTCCATTTCATGGAGACTTCCCTGCACCTCGCGCTCGACCAGCGCGCCGTTCGGGATGCGCCCCGCGGTCGGCGTGCCCTGGCTGACGTTCTGGGCCTGACCTCCGACGCTGTAGCCGGCGACCGTGACAGCGCCCTGGGCCACCGCATAGACCGCGCCGTCGGCCGCGCGAAGCGAGGTCATCACCAGCGTGCCGCCGAGCAGCGAGGTCGCATCGCCGAGCGACGACACCGTCACGTCCATGCGCTCGCCCGGCCCGATCGACGGCTGCAGGTCCGCGGTCACCATCACGGCGGCGACGTTGCGGGTGCGCAAGGTCGTCGGGCGCGGAGGATTATTTGTGCTCGTCGTCTCGTTCCTGACGTTGATACCCATGTTCTCGAGCATCGATTGCAGGGACTGCTCGGTGAACGGAGCGTTGCGAAGCGTGTCGCCGGTGCCGTTCAGGCCGATGACGAGGCCGTAACCCACGATCTGGTTCTCGCGCAATCCCTTGATGTCTGCGATGTCCTTGATGCGGACGGCAGCCTGTGCGCCAGCCGCGGAGACGACGACCATCAGCGCAAGCAGAAATCTGATCATGACCCGTCCACGACCTTGACGGTGCCGTCCGGCTGGACGATGCCTCTGATGATCACGCCGGTATCGGTGTTTCGTATCGGGATGAGAGCGCCGGGCGCGCCCGACTGCATCGCCGAGCCATAGGTCACGATCGACAGGCCGCTGTCTTCGACCACGACCTTGACCATGGCGCCGCGGGCAACGGTCCAGGGATCCTCCACCGAATTGGTCGGGATCGGCTGGCCTGGCAGCAACGCGCGCCGCGCCATGCGTCCGACGAGGACCTGGCGTCCTTCGATGAACATGGCCACGCCGAGCACGTTCGGCGCAAAAGCGCGCTCGGTGATCATGTCGTCCCTGATCAGCTCGCCGGCGCGAATCGACACCGCCGGCACGGGAAGCCGCCGCTCCTCTGCCGCGGCCAAGCGCGCGGAGACGAGAACCAGCAGCGCGGAGGCCAACCCACGCGCGATCAGGCCCACCCTGTTCAACATCGACACACCGGAACTAGCGAAGGCCCTTCGATACGGTCGACGCCATCTCATCCGAAGCCTGGATGACCTTGGCATTCATCTCATAGGCGCGCTGCGCCGAAATCAATTCGGTGATTTCCTTGACGGGATCGACGTTCGAAGCCTCGAGGTACTTCTGGTTGATCTTACCATAGCCGGCATCGCCCGGCAGACCGACGACGGGCGTACCGGACGCCGTGGTCTCGCGATAGAGATTGCTGCCCAGCGGCTCGAGGCCCGCTTCATTGGCGAAGTTGGCAAGGTTGAGCTGGCCGATCTGCCGCGGGGTCACCTCGGTATCGAGCTTGGCAAACACCTGTCCCGTCTGGTTGACCGTGACCTCGACCGTTCCCTGCGGCACCGTGATCGAAGGATCGAGCAGGTAGCCGTCAGTCGTGACGAGCTGACTGTTGGCATTGGTGTTGAACGAGCCCGCGCGGGTATATTGCACCTCGTTGTTCGGGCCCAGCACCTGAAACCAGCCCCGGCCGTTGATCGCCATGTCGTAGGGGTTGCCAGTCTGCGTGAGCGCGCCCTGGATGTGCAGCTTGCGAATGGCCGCAGACTTGACACCGAGGCCGAGATTGGCGCCTTCCGGGATCGGCGACGAACCCGAGACGTTCGAGACGCCCTGCATGCGGTCCATCTGGTAGAACAGATCGGTGAATTCCGCCCGCGCCCGCTTATACGAGGTCGAGTTGATGTTGGCGATGTTGTTGGCGATGACTTCGATGTTGGTCTGCTGGGCATTCATGCCCGTGGCCGCAATGGCAAGCGATTTCACAATGTGACTCCTTCAGATCAAATCGACATACGAACGACTTCTTGATAGGCCTGCACGACCTTGTCGCGGACCGCGACCGCCGTCTGCAAGGCCTGCTCGGCCGACATCAGCGCCTCGACGACGCGCCGCGTCGATTCCTTGCCCTGCATTGCCGAGATCGATGCCGATTCGCCCGCCTTCAGCGTACCGATCGCGTCCGAGGTCACCTGCTTCAGCACGGAGTCGAAGCCGACGCCGTCGCCCGACTGGATTGCGGGCGTCGCTGCCGGCGCGATGGCCTGCGTCTCGGTCGCGCGGGCTACCGCCTGGCCCGCCGAGATCGCCGTGGATGAAATCGCCTCTAGCATTATCAGCTCCTCAGAAGATCGATGGTCATGCCCAGCATCGACCTTACCTGCTTCACCACCTGGAGATTGGCCTCATAGGATCGGTTGACTTCCCGCATGTCCGCCATCTCGACCATCATGTTGACGTTGGGAAGCTTGACGTAGCCGGCCTTGTCGGCGGCTGGATGTCCCGGATCGTACTCCACGCGGTACGGCGTGGTATCGACTCCGATTTCCTTGACCTTCGCGAGCTGCGCACCCGCGGCGCGATCCAACGCAGCATCGAACGTGATCGTCTTGCGCTGATAGGGTTCGGCGCCGGCGGTGCGCCCCGTCGAGCTCGCGTTCGCGAGGTTCTCGGAGACGACGCGCATGCGCGTCGACTGTGCTTCGAGTCCGGAGCTTGCGACGGTCAACGAGGACTGCAGGGCGTCCAGCATGTCAGTTTACCTCAGGCCTTTGCACTGGACAGGACCATGCGGTGAAACGACCGCACGATCGCCGAATTCATCGAATAGTCGCGATTGACGTCGCTGCCCTTTATCATCTCCTGCTCGAGGCTGACCGAGTTTCCGGAGTGAACCACTTCCCAACTGTCCTTCTTCGCCGTCGCCCGCGTATCGGTCTCGGCCGCGGAGAGCTGCATGTGCGAAGGCGATGTGGTCGCAAGCCTGACCGGCATTCCGTCGAGAATCTTGTTGAAGGGTTCGACGTCGCGCGCTTTGAAGCCCGGCGTGTTGGCGTTGGCGACGTTAGTGGCGATAGTCGACTGGCGAAGCTCGAGCCAGCGCGCTTGCGACGATGCGAGTTCAAAGAGATAAAGCGGTCCCACGACAGTCCCATTCTGGTCCATTCGGGAGAAGCCTAGAACTACAAGCTTTCCTCAGGCTGATGCGCGGGACGCCGTCCTCGGAAATCTACTGAACCTTCTCGGGCCGCGGCGATTGCTTCGACTGAAGGAAGTAAATGATCTCGGCGACGGGCCGGAAGAACTCGGCCGGAATCACCTGGTCGACCTGAACCGCCTCGTAGAGCGCACGCGCCAGCGCCTTGTTCTCAATCACCGGGATTCTGTTCTCTTCGGCGACCTCGCGGATCTTGAGCGCAAGCGCGTCCATGCCCTTGGCCAATACGAGCGGTGCCGGGTTCTCCTCACGGTGATATCGCAACGCGATCGCAAAATGCGTCGGATTCGCGATCACCAGCGTCGCACGCGATGCGGACGCGATCATTCGCTGGCGCGAGCGGTCGCGCGCCAGCGAGCGCAGGCGCGCCTTGATCAGCGGATCGCCCTCCGCCTGCTTGTGCTCGTCCTTGATCTCCTGCCGCGTCATGCGCAGCTCGCGCCGCCAGTGGAAGCGCGACCAGGCGAGATCGATCGCGACCAGGACGATGGTCGCTATGCAGATCGCCGAGACGATCCGCATCGCGATGCTGAGAATCATCTCCGGCAGCGCGACGGGATCGGTGTACATGGCCTCGAACGCCCGGGCTTCCGACGCACGCAGCACGACCCCGACGACGACGCTCACCGCGGCGAGCTTGAACAGCGACTTGGCGAACTCCACGAGTCCCTGCGTTCCGAACAGCCGGCTCCAGCCCTGCACCGGCGAAATTCGCGAAAGGTCCGGCTGGATACGCTCGAGCACCAGGCGCGGCGCGTTCTGGAGCAGCGAGGCGGCCAGTCCGAACACGGCCATGATGACGACCAGCGGCACCAGGAAACGCAGCGCCTGCAGGCCCACCACGGTGAGCAGGTTCTGCGCGTCCGCCCCCGTGCTCAGCGGAAAGCCCTCGGGATCGTCGAGAAAGCTCGTCAGGGTCGGCGTCAGTTGCTGCACGCCCTGACTGATCAGGAACGCCTGTATGACCATCAGCGCCGCCATCGACGCGAAGATGGAAGCCTCCCGAGAGACCGGGATTTTGCCCTGTTCGAGCGCATCGCGGACTTTCTTCTCGGTCGGCTCTTCTGTTTTGCTCTCCTGATCGGATGATTCTGCCATGCCCTGTCAGCGGTCAGCGGAAGACCAGCTCATCCTCCTGCTCGGGGTTGAGCTCGATTTCACCCTTCTCTGCCAGGTCGAGCGCGAGGTCGGTGATCACCCGCCGCGCCTCGAGCACGTCGCGCTGGTTCGACGGCTCGCCGATGGCCAGTTCGTGCTCGACGACGCGCCGGACGCGCGAGGCGACCGAGGACAGGATCAGCTCCCGGAAGTGCTTGTCGGTGCCCTTCAGGGCGATGACGATGCGATCGGTTGGCACCTGGTCGAAAATCATGGTGCGCGCCTTCGGGGTCAGATGGATGACGTCGTCGAAGGTGAACAACAGCTCCTTCAGCACTTCGGCCGACTTCGGCCGCTTCTCCGACAGGCTCTTCAGCATGTCCTCGATGTGGCCACGCTCCATCTTATTGATGATATCGGCCACGCGGGCGTAGGTGTCCGCGCCGAGATTGCGGGCAAAGTTCAGCGTCAGGTCCTCGTGCAGCGTCTTTTCCAGGACCTTCATGGCGTCGTCGACGATCGGCTTCAGGCTGAGCACGCGCCGCATCAGCTCGTTGCGCAGGCTCGAGGGAAGCTGGCTCATGACCTTGGCGGCGCACGCCGGCTTGACCTTGGACAGGATGAGCGCCGCGGTCTGCGGATGCTCCTTGGAGAGATAGCTCGCGAGCGAGTTTTCCGACACCGACGAGACGCGCTCCCAGACCGACCGGCTCGAATTGCCGAGCAGATCCGACATGATCGCCGAGACCTGGTCGGCCGGAAGCACGTCGCCGAGCACCGCTTCCAGGCCGCCGAGGGTGCCGAGAATGTTGGCGCCCATCGAGAACTGCTGGGCGAACTCCTCGACGATACCCTCCAGCTCCTGCGCCGTGATCGGCCGCAGCTCCGCCGCGGCCTTGGTGACGATGCGGATCTCCTGCGGCTCGAATTGCTGGAGCACGCTCGCGGCCGCCTGCCGGCCCATGGCCAGCAGGAGCGCCGCGACCTTTTCCGTTCCACCGAGCGTGGCAACGCCTCGCTGCTTGATGGGCGCGATGCCGACCTGTGCCGCCATGGTCAGGTTTCACCCTGCCCCAACGGCCCGACAATCTCGGTCAGCGAGACGCCGAAACGGGAATTGTCCTCTTCGACAACGACGACCTCGCCGCGTGCGACGACGCGGCCGTTGACCACCACGTCGACGGGCTCACCGACCCTGTGGTCGAGCGGTACCACGGCGCCGCGTCCAAGTTTCATCAGGTTTGCCACCGGGATGGTCGCCGAGCCCAGCACCACCTGCATGGTGACGGGGATGCGCAGGATCGCATCGACATTGGCGAACTTGCCGGTCTCCTCCGCCGTACGGGCGGCGATCTCCGCCAACCGCTCCAGCGGAGACGTCTCGGTGTCTGCCGATGCAGATGCAGACTCATAGTCGAACGATTGCGCCATTTGGTATCGCCTCTTGGTATTTCCAGTCCCGGAGCGCCGCCCCTGGATCATTCCCCCGCCTGCGGGCCGCCGTCAGATGACGTTTTGATCGTAAATGTCCCGCAAGTCCCAACTTCAATGCGTGTTCGCCTCGGTGCCGCTCGTGGTCGTCGCGGGCGCAAGCCCGCGCCGCGCATCCAGCGCCGCAATCGCTTCGTGCGCCTGATCGATCTTCGCGCTCAACACGTTGGCGAGCCGCCCGAGATTTGCGGTGGAATCGTGCGCCGCGGTGATGACCGTATCGAAGGCGCCCGCCGTCTCGTGGACGATGGTCGAAAATTCGCCCTGGTAGCTGCGCAGCCGCGCCAGCTCGCGGTGCATCCGCGTCACCCGCATGCTGGTGAAGGCGAGCGCAATCAGCAGCACGGCATCAACGAGATAGGATATCATCGACGAACTCCCGTTTCTGATCGACGGGATCAGCCACCTGCATGGCGTAATAGCCATCAAGCTGGCCGATCTGACACCAGAACAGCACCTGGTTGTTGCTCTCGAGCCGAGCCAGCGTGCGCGGCGTGGCTTCGAGTTCGAGGACCTGCCCGACCTGGAACTTCACGACGTCGCCGAGGGAGATCATCTTTTCGTCGAGCACGGCGCTGAGCGTAACTTCGGTGCGATGGACCTCGCTCTCCATCTGCTCGCGCCAGCGCGGATCGGACGCCCGGCCGTCGCTGACGACCACGGTCGCGAGCTTCTGACGCAATGGATTGAGCGCAGAGTGCGGGATGATGAGGAACATCTGGCCGCCGCGGTAGAGCGCCTGCAACATGATGTTGGCGCAGATCGACATGTTGCCGCTGCGACCGATCGCCAGCGAAGCCATCGCCGTCTCGACCCGCTCGACGCGGAAGGTGACGTTGGAGGTACCGGCGAAGGAGGATTGCAGTGCCTTGGCGAACCGCTCGAACAGCGCCTGGACCAGGCGGATTTCGATGTTCGAGAAGGACCGCTCGACGTCGAGCGGCGGTTCGGCGCCGTCGGAACCGAACATCGCCTCGACCATCGTGAACACGAAATCGCGGTCAAGCATGATCAGGATTCTGGAATCCCACTGCTCGGCATAGAGTACCGCCGCAACGGCATTGGCCTCGTAGTCCTTGATGATGTCGCCAACGCGTCCGTTCGTGATGCCGTTGACGGAGAAATAGCAGGGTGTTCCGGCTATCGGCTGGAGGCTGTCCGTGCACGATGCCGCCATGCGATCGAAGATCACATTGAGCATCGGCATACGCTCGATCGATATGCCGGCAGCATCCAGCAGGTAGTTCGGCAGCCGCTTCTGCTGATCGACGTCGAGGTCTTCCGTCATCATGCGCGTGCAGCCTTCGGTTCGGCATCGGTCGCGACGGCCTTGGGACCGGCGATCGTCTCGTTCTCGACGACGTCGATCGACGGCCGCTCGGTACTGGCGATCATCTTGCGACCGTGCTCGACGGCGATTTGCGGCATGGCACCGTTCATGAACGCAAGCAGCGTCTGCTTGACGATGATGTAGGGCCGGCAGCGCTTCTCGCGCGTCAACTTGATCTTCAGCGCGAAGGGCGAAATGATGCCATAGGACAGGAAGATGCCGGCGAAGGTGCCGACGAGCGCCGCGCCGATGAAGCCGCCCAGGAGCTTCGGCGACTGGTCGAGCGCGCCCATGGCCTTGATGACGCCGAGCACCGCGGCGACGATGCCGAGCGCCGGCAGCGCCTCGGATACCACCACCAGCGCATGGTAGGGCGACAGCTTGCTCTTCACGATGGTATGGATTTCCTCGTCCATCAGCGCCTCGATCTCGTGCGTGCGCGCATTCCCCATGATGATGAGGCGGACATAGTCGCAGATGAACTGGAGTAGCGAGGCATCTCCGAGCACGCTCGGGAACGCCTTGAAGATCTCGGAGGACGCGGGATCGTCGATATGCGCCTCGACCTCGTTGCGGCCCTTGCCCCGCAGCTCTCGCATCAGGGCATGGAGAGCGCCGAGCAGATCGAGATAGTAGCGCTCACCGGGCACCGCGCCGGTGACGGCCTGCGCACACGCAAGCCCGGTATCCACGACCACCTTCCATGGATTGGCCATGATGAAGGTGCCGGCCGCGGTGCCCATGATGATCACGAACTCCCACGGCTGCATCAGCACGCCCAGATGCCCGCCCATGGCGGCAAATCCGCCGAGCAGCGCCGCTACCGTGATGACGATCCCCACGAAACTGCCCAACACGCCGCTCCATCACCGATCCCATCGGGAATAACTAGCCGGCGACGCTTGCGCGAAGCTGGCTTCCCCCTCGCCAGCCCCGCGCAAGCAACTGGCGGCAGCTTGAGACGACGTCGCAATGGCGGCCAGAGGGGCGCGTGTCATGCTATCCACGATCGCGGACTACACCAGACTGACCAAGGACATGGGCAAGTCGCTGACGCAGGTCGCGAAGCAGCCGGATGTCAGCCGCGAGACCGATTATTTTTTCAGCCATATCGGCAACGTGAAGACCATCGACGATTTCCTGAAGGACTATCGCCTCTACTCCTATGCGATGAAGGCCTATGGCCTCAGCGACATGGTCTACGCCAAGGCGTTCATGCGCAAGGTGCTGACCGAGGGGATCGCGAACAAGGACACCTTCGCCAACAAGCTGACCGACACCCGCTACCGGGAATTCGCCGCCGCCTTCAACTTTGCTGCCCTCGGCAGCAAGGCGACCCAGACCGCCGCGGCCACGACCGGCACGGCAACCCAATATGTCACGCAGACGATGGAGCAGAAGGCCGGCGACCAGAACGAGGGCCTGCGGCTGGCGCTCTACTTCACGCGCAAGGCCTCCACGATCAAGAATTCCTACCAGATTCTCGCGGACAAGGCGCTGACGCAGGTGGTCCAGACAGCGCTCGGCCTGTCGTCGACCATCAGCTCGGCCGACATCGACGCCCAGGCCAAGATGATCACCAGCAAGATCAAGCTTACTGATTTCCAGGACCCGACCAAGGTCAACAAATTCGTGCAACGCTTTGCCGCGATGTGGGATGCGGTGCAGGCCCAGAGCGACAACTCGACCAACCCCGCGTTGGTCTTGATCGGCGGCGCGTCGACGACGACCAGCATGGATACCGACATGCTCTCGAAACTTCAGTCCATCAGGTTCGGAAAGTAAGTCATGCAATCGGCTCTCTATGTGGGATTGTCGGCACAGGTCGCTCTTGAAAAGCGCCTCCAGACGATCGCCAACAACGTCGCCAACGTCAACACGGCGGCGTTTCGCACCGACGTGGTGAAATTCGAGACCGTGCTATCGCGCGCTGGTGCGAACCCCGTCGCGTTCTCCTCGCCCGGCGACAACATCATTTCGCGCGAACTCGGCAATATCACCGAGAGCGGCAACCCGCTCGACGTCGCCGTGGTCGGACAGGGCTGGCTCGCCTTCGCCGGACCGAACGGTACGGTCTATACCCGTGACGGCCGGCTCCAGATCGCTCCCAACGGCGATCTTCAGACCGTGACCGGTTTCCCCATCGTCGATTCCGGCGGCGCGCAGATCACGCTCGACCCGAACGGCGGACCGGTCTCGATCTCGCGGAGCGGTGCGATTACCCAGGACAACAACGAGATCGGCACCATCGGCCTGTTCAACATTCCCGCCGATGCCAATCTCGAGCGCTACGGCAATTCCGGTGTCACGCCCGACCGGCCTGCGACCGCCATCTCGGATTTCGCCCGAGACGGCTTCAAGCAAGGCTATGTCGAGGGCTCCGGCGCCAATCCGATGATGGAATTGACGAAGCTGATGTCGGCCTCGCGCGCCTTCGACGGCACGAATTCGCTGGTCGAGGGCACGGAGAGCGCGCTCCAGAACGCAATCCGGACGCTGGGCGATCCCGGCAGGTAGACTGCGCCTCGTGCGCAATGAGAGTGGACGGTTTCCTTGAACGCTCTTCGGCAACTTGAATGGGCGCTGCTGGAGCTTCAGCAGAGCACTCCCCTTGCAAGCGTCAGCGGAGCGATCTCGGAGATCGCCCCGACGCATTTCCGTGTTTCCGGCCTGTCGCGCTTCGTCAGGCTCGGCGAGCTCATCGGCGTCAATTCGGGCGGCAAGCCCCAGATCGGCGAGGTGGTGCGGATCGACAGCGAAGGCATCATCGCCAAACCGTTCGACCGCCAGTTCGCGGGCGGCCTCGGCTTGGTCGCCTACCGGATGCCGCCCTTGTCCTTCGCGCCCGATCCGAGCTGGAAGGGACGCGTCATCAACGCGCTCGGCGCGCCGCTCGACGGACAGGGTCCCCTCACCCCGGGATCGCGGACTGTCTCCGCTGAGGCGGAGGCGCCTTCGGCCATGAAGCGCGCCCGTGTTCACAAGCCGCTGTGCACCGGCGTGCGCGTCATCGATCTGTTCGCGCCGATCTGCGCCGGCCAGCGCGTCGGCATCTTTGCCGGCTCTGGCGTCGGCAAGTCGACGCTGCTCGCGATGCTCGCCCGCAGCGAAGGTTTCGACACCGTCGTCCTGGCCCTGGTCGGCGAACGCGGCCGCGAGGTGCGCGAATTCATCGAGGACGTGCTCGGCACCAACCGCAACCGAGCCGTCGCCATCGTGTCGACGGGAGATGAAAGCCCGATGATGCGGCGTTTGGCGCCGAAGACCGCGATGGCGGTCGCCGAATATTTTCGTGATCGGGGCGAATCGGTCCTGCTCGTGGTCGATTCGATCACCCGTTTCGCCCACGCCGCCCGCGAGGTCGCCCTCGCCGCCGGCGAACCGGCGGTCGCGCGCGGTTATGCGCCGACGGTCTTCACCGACTTGCCGCGCCTCCTCGAGCGGGCTGGCCCCGGCGAGGAGGGAACCGGCACGATCACCGGCATTTTCTCCGTGTTGGTCGACGGCGACGATCACAACGAGCCGATTGCCGATACTATCCGCGGCACGCTCGATGGGCACATCGTGCTCAGCCGGCACATCGCCGACCAGGCGCGCTATCCGGCCGTGGACGTGCTGGCCTCAGTCTCTCGCCTCGCCCATAACGTTTGGGACCCAGAGGAGCGCGAGCTGGTGAGCAAGCTGCGCACCATGATCGCCAAATACGAGGACACCCGCGACCTTCGGCTGATGGGCGGATATCAGTCGGGACGTGATTCGGGTCTCGACCAGGCGGTCGACATGGTGCCGCGGATCTACAACGCGATGCGGCAGGACGCCTCGGCGCCGCCAAGCGCCGATCCGTTTCGCGAACTCAGGGACATGCTCAAGGGCGACTAATCAGGGAAGACGGCGTGCGCTTCGCGCCCGCGCTCTCCCCTGCTCGCTTTTTTCAACAGTCGATCGCGCATGGCACCCCGCTTCCGGCGCATGCCAATGCATCGCCGCTATCAGCCTGGGTATCAACCATCCGGATGGGCGGCGCGCGGCCGTGGCGAAAACGACCGAACGCATCATTCTGCGATCGTCGGCCGAACAACCGGCGCGTGCATTCCCTCCGAGTTCCCGGCGATTCTTCCGGCCCATCGCACAAGGTTGTGGATGACATGCCCATGTACATCGTCGTCATGCACAAGCTTCGATCAACTGCATCAACGACGAACAACAACATGCTGTGCAATTAAACCGTCGTATAGTTGCGTGCATGCTGCTTGCGGAGCAGCGCATTGTGTTCACTATCATGTGTCCCGAACAGCGAGATTGTCTTGAACGTTACATTCGCCTGCAGCGACATCCGGTCTCGAGGAGTGTCTCTACTTGATTTTGTTGAGAAGCTCATTCATCGTTTCGGTGGAGTATAAGAAACGCGTGGCTTGTGACTTGAACGTTTAGGGGCTTCGGTTGAACAACTCCGATCCATCGTCCGCTGGTGACGGCAACTCGGGCTCCACGGCGACGACGCGATTGACATGCGATCAGCGACGCAGCCTCCTGCTCCGGACGATGCAACGCCCATGGGTCGAGGTCGGGCGCGTTGCAGTCCGTGCGTTCGAACGAGAGCCGGGTATGACGTGCTCATCGGACAGCTTCGGTCGTCTGATGTCTCTCGATGGATTCGCGAGCCAGGGCGCAAGGCGGCTTCGGGACGCCGCAGACGAAGTTCCGGGGACGAGGTAGATTCATGCCATTGGCACGCGAGGCCGTCGAGCTGCTGGTTCAGGCGGCCAGGGCTTGGTATTTCGAAGGCAATCAGCACGGATTACGAGATCGGGAATGGATGGCGCTGCGCTTTCTCGGCCGGGCCAACAGGTTTTCGCGCACGCCGTCCGCGCTCGCCGGTTTCATCGGTGCCACCAGGGCGACTGCATCGCAGATCGTGAAGACGCTGGAGAGCAAGTCCTTCCTGGTGCGGAAGCCCTCGCCCGAGGACAAGCGCTCCGTCGTACTCAACGTCACGGCGCAGGGCGAGAAATACCTGAGCCAGCACGATCCGGTCAATCACGTGGTGAATGCGGTCACGGCACTCGGCACCGAAGAATGCATCAAGCTGCGCGATTCGCTGCGAGATATCCTCAATCACCTCGATGCGGCACATCAGCGACTCGATGCCAGCATCTGCCGGGATTGCATGTTTCTCGCCGAACGCAGTCCCAGCACGAGCAAGGGACGTGCGACCGCCGAATTCATGTGCCGGCTGTACCGCGCCCCGGTCTCGCTCCAGGAGACCGAGCTGCTCTGCACGAGTTTTGAGCGCACCCGCGACCGCCCGAAGATCGAGGAACATCTCGATCGCGCCCGCGTCGCCAGCCAGGGCTGACGCCGCGCGCAATTTCCGGGGTCAATGGCGTGGCCTGGGTTTGCGGAAGTTTCGCGGCCTCGTTCGCCGTAAGCGCTCCCGTTGCTCGATGGTCGCGCCCGAGGCTGCCGCATCCACCGCAACCCAGCCTGCTCGGCGATAAATCCGAATCTCGATAAAGCGTATTCTTGAGGTGGCGGCTCGTCACAGCTGCCTCGTTGTCGGGCTCGCCAAGAACGAAGCGAGAATATTGACGCTGCGTTGTATGCATTATCCCAGTTGCCATGACGGGATACTTCGCCTTACATGCCCCTTAATCGCCTTCGGATGACGGCAGGCGCTTAAAAACCACGCGATTTATGGGGAAGAGCATGGCGCGCAACATTTTGATTCTCGGAGCTTCTTACGGTTCCCTGCTGGGCACGAAGCTCTTGATGGCCGGGCACAACGTCACCCTGGTCTGCCGCGCCAAGACCGCAGAGCTGATCAACCGCGATGGCACCGAGGTGCGCATCAAGCTGCGCGACGAGGCGGTGCACCGGGCGATCTTGTCGCGCGACCTGCCCGGCAAGCTGGACGCGGTGACGCCCGCCGACGTCGACGTCTCCCGCTACGACATGGTCGGCCTTGCCATGCAAGAGCCGCAATACGCCAACCACACGGTCCGCGTTCTCATGGTTAGGATCGCCGCGGCGAAGCTGCCGTGCCTGTCGATCATGAACATGCCGCCGCTGCCCTATCTTAAGCGGATTCCGTCGCTCGCAGGCATGGAGCTCGAGGAGGCCTACACCAATGCGCAGGTATGGGAGCGGTTCGAGCCGGGACTGGTGACGCTGTGCTCGCCCGATCCGCAGGCATTCCGTCCGCCGGAAGAGGCGGCAAACGTACTTCATGTCGGCCTGCCCACGAACTTCAAGGCATCGGTATTCGCCGACGACAAGCACAACAAGGTGCTGCGCGAGCTCGAAGCCGACATCGACGCCGTGACGCTCGATGGCCACGACGTGCCGGTGAAGCTGAAGGTGTTCTCTTCGCTGTTCGTCCCGCTGGCGAAATGGTCGATGCTGCTGACCGGCAACTACCGCTGCATCACACAGCACGAGCCACAGTCGATCCGCGACGCCGTGCACGGCGATCTTGCGCGCTCGCAGACGATCTACGACCATGTCGATGCCATCGCCCGGAAGCTCGGCGCCGATCCGCAGGACCAGGTGCCGTTCGCTAAATACGCCAAAGCTGCCGAAAGCCTGCTCAAGCCGTCATCGGCGGCGCGCGCGGTTGCGAGCGGTGCTCCTTTTATCGAGCGCGTCGACTTGTTGGTGAAGCTGATCTCGCATCAGCTCGGCGCGCCCAATGCCGAGATCGACCGCACCGTCGAAACCGTGGACCTGAAGCTGAACGAGAAGATCGTGCAGGGCGGATCCGGCGCGCAGTAGCGGCACGCCGCGACCTTCATTCCGATCGATCCTCATCGACCCGCAGGCCTCCAGACGAGCGTGACCGCAGCGGGCAGGAACTCGGCTCCTGCGCGATTCCGGATGACCCGGACGACGATCCCCACCCTCCAATTGTCGAATCACGCCTGAACTCCGCCGTGGGCAACGCGACGCGTTTCGTCGCGTGCCGCTCGACGCGCCCCGGCCGGGTTGATAAGCCCCTGTCCGCGAATGAAGGGGTCTGAGTCGGGACATGACGGTTGCGATCGAGATGGGGCAGACCATTGCGGGCGCTGCGGCGGCCTTGGACCTCGAAGAACTGCTGGCGACCCGGCTCCTCGTGCAGGGCAATTCGGGCTCCGGCAAATCGCATCTGCTGCGGCGGCTGCTGGAACAGAGCGCGCCCTGGGTGCAGCAGGCCATCATCGACCCCGAGGGCGACTTCGTCACGCTGGCCGAGCATTTCGGCCACCTCGTGATCGAGGCCGAGGATCATACCGAGCGCGGCCTTCAGGTCGCCGGCGAACGCGCGCGGCTGCATCGCGTCTCCACCGTGCTCAATCTCGAAGGGCTGGATGCCGAGAACCAGATGCGGCGCGCGGCGGCTTTCCTCGGCGGTCTCTTCGACGTGGATCGCGACCACTGGTACCCAATGCTGGTGGTGGTGGACGAG
The DNA here is from genome assembly GCF_008123965.1 of Bradyrhizobium hipponense. Taxonomy (GTDB): domain Bacteria; phylum Pseudomonadota; class Alphaproteobacteria; order Rhizobiales; family Xanthobacteraceae; genus Bradyrhizobium; species Bradyrhizobium hipponense. Next base: position 115,993 of record NZ_VSTH01000023.1, read on the forward strand.
GCGCAGCTGTTCGCGCCGGCGGTCGCGGGCGAGGTGTCGGACGAGGCGCGAAAGCTCTCGCTCGGTGCCATGACGAACCTGATGTGCCGTGGCCGCAAGCGCGGGCTGGCCGGGATCATCGCGACCCAGCGATTGGCAAAGCTTGCCAAGAACGTCGCGGCGGAGGCTTCCAATTTCCTGATGGGCCGGACCTTCCTCGACATCGACATGGCGCGCGCCGCCGATCTGCTCGGGATGGAGCGGCGTCAGGCGGAGACGTTTCGCGATCTCGAGCGCGGACAGTTCATGGCGCTTGGCCCGGCCCTGTCGCGCCGTCCGCTGCGCCTGCATATCGGCGCGACCGAAACCAAGCCGCGCAACTCCACGCCCCGGCTCATGCCGATGCCGGAGGCGACTCTGGAGGACGCGCGCGCCGTGATCCTGGCCGCCCCGCCGCCCGATGCCAGCCGGCCGCAGCGGCGGCCGGCACCGGATCTGCTCGAACAGCTCCGGGCCGCAAAGGCCGCCGCCCCGGAAATCCGGCCTGAAACGATCGAACTGCCGGCGAGCGCCGAGGAGTTGGCGGACCGGCGCGAGCGCGTGGACCGGACCTTGCGCGCCGTGCTTGCCGAGCCGGATGCCGGCTTCCGCGCTATCGGCGTGCTCTATCAGGAGTTCGTGGTTCGCTGCCGTATCGAAGGCCTCGGCTCGGCCGTGCCCGACCTCACCGAATTCCGCCGCATGTTGACGCGTGCACGCGCGGGACTTGGCGCTGAGCTTGCCGAGGATGATGCCTGGCAGGATGCGTCGCTTCGCGCCTCGATCCTGCCCGAAGACATGCAGGGCGTGTTCATGATGATCGCGCGCGCGGCGAAGGAAGGCTGGCCGTGTCCCGGCGATGCCGTGATCGCGCGCGCCTATGGCTCGCATTCGCTGCGCCGGGCGCAGCGCTTGCTGAGCTACATGGAGGAGCAAGGCTTGATCGTATGCCAGCTCGACGGTGCCGGACGCAGGTTCGTGACGCTGGTCGAGCTCGCCTGGGCGACGGCGCCCGGCGATCCCAACGCCGATGATCTGCCTGTCGAGCAGGCTCAGAGCGTTGCCTCGACTTGAGCCACGAAGAAGGTGCGCTCCCTCTCCCGCTTGCGGGAGAGGGTTGGGGAGAGGGTATCTCCACAACGAGACTCCCTGTGTAGAGAGAGCCCTCACCCGCGCCTTCGGCGCGACCTCTCCCGCAAGCGGGAGAGGTTACAGAACCCGATCGGCGGCAGTTCGCGCTAGGCAAGATTGCTCTGCGCGAAAGCTTGCCCGTCATCCGCGAGCAGCACGACGGCCGACAGTGCCGTCAGCGCGCCACATCGACGGCCAAGCTCACATCGCCTCGGTCGCATCCGCGCCCCGGAGCACATCCGGCATGTGCCGCCGGTCGTCCGCAAACATGCGACGATAGAGCACGACAGAGACGAGCCAGGCGACCGCAAACAGCATGATCACGGCGAAGCCGAAATTCGCAAGCGACTCGTTGAGGCCGTCGACCAGCGCCCATAGTCCTCCCGACAGACCGAGTCGGTCGCCGATCAGCGCGAGCGCCTCGATGCCGCCGATGAACAGCGCGACCGCGACAGAGGCGCCGGTGATAGTGAGGTTGTACCAGAGCTTGCGCAGCGGATCGACGAAACCCCAGCGATAGGCGCTGACCATCAGCGCCGAATCTACGGTGTCGACCAGCGCCATGCCGGCAGCGAACAGGGCGGGAAAGATCAATACCTGTGCGAGCGAAGCGTCGCGCGCGACTTCTGTGGCGGAAATACTGAGCAGGCCGATCTCGGTCGCGGTGTCGAAGCCGAGCCCGAACAGCAGCCCAAGCGGATACATGTGCCGGGACTTTGTTATCAAGCGGAACATCGGCCCGAGCAGTCGCGCCAGCAATCCGCGATTGGCAAGCAGTGCGTCGAGGCCTTCGGCGTCGTGAACGCCCCGCTCGCGCGCCGCGCGAAACGTCCGCCACAGGCCGGCGAAGATGGCGAGGTTGATGGCTGCGATGACGAGCAGGAACAGCGCCGATGCCGAGGTGCCGATCAGGCCGCCGATCTCCCTGAGCAGGCTGTCGCCGCCAAGGCTCACCACGCCGAACGCCAGCAGCATGGTCGCGACCACGACGACGGTCGAATGGCCGAGCGCGAAATAGAGGCCCACGGATCTCGGCGCTTCGCCCGCATGCATCAGCTTGCGCACGACGTTGTCGATGGCGGCGATGTGGTCGGCGTCGACTGCATGGCGCAATCCGAACACCCAGGCAAGCAGCGCGGTCGCCATCACTGCGGGCCGGTCCGAAAACAGCGCGAAGGCACAGGCCCAAGCGGCAATGTTGGCGGCGAGCAGCCCACCGAACAGCAGCACCGTTCCGGGCTCGACCGCCCGCCAAGACCACGTCGTCACGCACCCATTCCCGTCGACCGCACCCTAGCATGACCTTTCCATAGAATGATCACACTGGCTAGCCCCGGTTGCCGCGCTCTGATCGCTTATGCGGATTTGCGGGAGGTCGTCATGCCCGGGCTTGTCCCGCGCACCCACGTTCTTCGTGCCGGGAGTTAAAGGCGCGCATGGCCGGGTCAGCCCGGCCTGACGTGGAGACGTCAGCGCGCTACATCACGCGGCCTCGGCCCCGCCGAGATAGGCATCGCGCACGCGGGGGTCGTCCTTCAACGTACGCGCGGAGCCGGACAGCACGATCTTTCCGGTCTGGAGCACATAGGCCTCATGCGCGATCTCGAGCGCGAGGCTGGCGTTCTGCTCGACCATGAAGACCGACACGCCCTCCTGGTTGATGGTCCTGATCAGCTCCAGCACGCGGTCGACATAGAGCGGCGACAGGCCCATGGTCGGCTCGTCCATCACGATCATGCGCGGCCGGATCATCAGCGCGCGCGCCATGGCGACCATCTGCTGCTCGCCGCCGGACAGGGAGCCCGCACGCTGCGACAGTCGCTGGCCGAGTTTTGGAAACAGCGCGAGCATCCGCTCGAGATCCTGCGCGACGGCATCGCGGTCGTTGCGCACGAAGGCGCCCATCAGGATGTTTTCGCGGACGCTCATGTCGGCGAAGAGCCGCCGCGCCTCCGGCACCGAGGCGATGCCGCGGCGGATGATCTGCGGCGTGGTGAGGCCCAGCAATGAGGCGCCGTCGAAGCTCACATCGCCCGAGCGCGGCTTCACCAAGCCGAGGATGATCTTCATGGTCGTCGACTTGCCGCTGGCGTTGCCGCCGAGCAGGCAGACGATGTGGCCGCGGGCAACCTTGATCGACAGGTCGAAATGGACCTGGGCCTGGCCGTAGAAGGTGTTGACGCCGGACAGCGTCAGCAGCGGATCAGGTGCGTTGCTCGTCATGCCGCGCTCTCCTGCTGATCCGCAGCGTCAGACAGGCCGTGGCCAAGATAGGCCTCGATCACCTTGGGATCGGTACGCACCTGTTCGCCGGCGCCTTCGGCGATCTTCTTGCCCTCGTCCATGACGATGACGCGGTCGGAGAGGCGCATCACCATTTCGAGCTTGTGCTCGATCAGGAGGATGGTCAGGCCTTCGGCTTTCAGCTCGGCGACGAGGGCCTGCATCTCGGCGGTTTCGGTCGGGTTCATGCCGGCGGTGGGCTCATCGAGCAGCAACAGGCGCGGCTTCAGTGCGAGCGCCCGCGCGATCTCGACGCGGCGGCGGTTGGCGTAGGACAGGCTGTAGGCAGGCTGATCGATCCGCGGCAGCAGCCGTTCACCGAAGCGCGAGAGAATGACTTTCACCTCTTTCCGCAGCTGCTCCTCTTCGACCTTGACACTCGCGGGCCGCAGCAGCGCCAGTCCCAGTTCCAGCAGCGGCCCGATCAGCGGCACGGCCGGCTTCACGGCACGCAGCCGCGTGTGCGCACCGATCAGGACATTGTCCATGACGCTGAGATTGCCGAAGACGCGGCCGAGCTGAAACGTGCGGGCGATGCCTTCGGCCGCCAGCGTTTCCGGCGACAGCCCGGTGACATCCTGCCCTTCGAAGCTGACATTGCCGGCATCGGGCCTGTCGAGCCCGGTTACGAGATTGAACAGCGTCGTCTTGCCGGCACCGTTCGGGCCGATGATGCTGACCAGCTCGCCCTTGGCGAGGTCGAGATCGATGGCGTCGACGGCGGTGAGGCCGCCGAAGCGGCGCGTCAGCCCCCGGACAGACAGAAGCGGAGCAGCGTGCGCAATCGCCATCAGATCGTCCCCAACAGGCCCTGCGGCCTGAATCGCACCAGCAGCAGCAGCACGATGCCGTAGATCAGGATGCGGTACTCGGCCGCGATCCGGAATACTTCCGGCAGGCCGACCAGCGCCACCGATCCGACGACGGCGCCGACGACATTGCCGAGCCCCCCGAGGATCACGACAGTCAGCGCCAGGATGGATTGCTGCGTGTTGAAGGTCTCGTGGTTGATGTAGGAATACAGATGCGCGGCGATGCCGCCGCTGATGCCGGCGGCGAACCCGCCGAAGATGAAGGCCAACGACTTGTAGCGGTTCAGGCTGAGGCCATAGGCGCGCGCGGCGACGTCGTCGTCGCGGATGGCGCGAAAGCTGCGACCGAGATGCGAGCCGAGCAATCGCGCCTGGAGCAACGCCAGCACCACCATCACCACGAAGCTGAACCAGTAGATCGATGTTGGGCTGATCAGCTCATAGCCAAACAGCGACAAGGGCGGGATGCCGGAAACACCGATTGGGCCGCGGGTGACGCCCTCCCAGTTCAGGATCACCAGCGACACGATCTCGCCGATGGCGAGTGTTGCGATCGACACGTAGTGCCCGCGCAGGCGGAACGACGGCGAGATCAGTGCGGTGCCGAGCGCCGCGCTCATCAGGCCACCGCCGATGATCGCGAAACCGACCGGAACGGAGAATGTCAGCGACAGCAGTGCGGATGTATAGGCGCCGATCGCAAGCAGGGCCGCGTGTCCGAGCGAGACCTGGCCGATCGTTCCCGCAACCAGCGTGAGGCTGAGCGCGAGCATGCCGAGCAGCCAGGCGTTGATCAGGGTCTGGAGCACGTACAAGGACACCGGAAGCAGCGGCAGGATCGCGAAGACGCCGAGCACAACCAGCAAGGCCCAGCGAGGAATGCGGACAGGACGGCTCGGCGCGATGAAGGTGCCCGTGAGCGGCTCGGGCGGTGCCTGCCGCGCGCTCGCAAACAGGCCGTTCGGACGAAGCACGAGCACCACGACCAGCAGCAGGAAGGCAAACAGATTGCGGTAGCTGGTGCCGAACGCGGCAACGCCGTAGCTCTCGACCAATCCCAGCAGCAGGCTGCCGATCACGGCGCCGGGCACGTTGCCGGCGCCGCCGACCACTTCCGCGACGACGCCCTTGAGCGTCGCCTGAAGGCTCATCGCGGTGTCGATCTGGTTGTAGTACATGCCGACCAGCAAGCCGGAGACGCCGCCCAGCGCGGCGGCGATGCCGAACACGGCCTGATTGACGCGGTTGACATCGACGCCCATCTGCATCGCGGCGTCGCGATCCTGCGCGGTGGCGCGCACGGCCCAACCGAGCTTGGTGTAGCGCAGGAACACGAACAGCAGCAGCGCGCTGGTGAGGCCGACGCCGGCGATCAACAGGTCGAGCGGTTCTATCGTGCCGCCGCCAATCTGGAAGCGGACGTCAGGCAACTGGCTCGGCAGCGCGCGTGGATTGGGCGAGAAGGTCAGCATCACCAGTTGGTCGAGCACGAAGCTGATGCCGATCGTCGCGAGCAGCGGGGCGATGCGCACCGAGTTCTGGAGCGGACGCAGGCCGAACCGCTCGATGATCAGCCCGACCAGCGCCGCGGCCACCGCGACCACGATGATGGTGAGCGGAAGCGGCGTATGCAGCTGCACCACCGCGACCCAGCCGATATAGGCGCCGACGAGATAGATCGAGCCCTGGGCGAAATTGATCAGCCGGCTGACGCCGAAGATCAGCGCGAGCCCGACCGCAACGAGGGCATACACATTACCGACGATCAGCCCGTTGATCGTGTAGTCGAGCCAGGAAGACAAGCGACATTCCTAGTGAGAGAAGTGCGGCCGGGGATGCGCCCCCGGCCATCATGTCAGGTCGGCTTGCCGTCCCAAAGCGCAAACTGGCCCTTGCGCACGACGAGTTCGGCATTCATGGCGCCCTTGACGCGGCGGCTCTCCACATCGAACGTCGCCTTCCCGAAGATGACGCTGGGGACATCCTTGACCTTGGTGAAGGCATCGCGGATGGCGCGGCGATCAGTGCCGCCGATCTTGACGATGGCGGCCGCCATGTTCATGGCGTCATAGGAATAGGCGTTGAACGCGTCGGGCTCCTGCCCGTTGTATTTCTTCTTGAAGCCGGCGATGAATTTCTGCACCTCGGGCCGCGGATCTTCCGGGAAATAGCGCGTGCCGAGATGGACCTCCTCGACGGCATCGCCGCCGAGCTCCAAAAACTTCGGCGAATAGACCGAGCTTGCGGCGCAGATCGTCTGCTTCAGGCCGACCTGGCGCGCCTGGCGCGCGATCAGCGCGCCGTCGGAATAATAGGAGACCAGGATCAGCCCGTCCGGATTGGCGTCGCGGACACGCACCAGTGTGGAGCGAAAATCGCGCTCCTCGGCGATGTAGCCTTCGGTGACCGCGACCTCGGCGCCATATTCCTTGGCGGCCTTGACGAAATAATCGCGGCTGGTGCGGCCCCAATCGGTGTTGAGATGCAGCACCGCGAGTTTCTTGAGGCCGAGGCGGCGCACCGCATATTGCGCCAGCAGCGGCTGCTCGTCGGCCTGGCTGACGGAGGTGCTCCACATGAAGTCGCCGCCTTTGGTGAAATCGGGATGCGAATTGGTGAAGCCGAACTGCACCAGGCCGCCCCGCTGATAGATTGGAGACGCGGCCATCGATGCCGTGCTGGAGAAGTCGCCGAGCTCCATGACGATCCGGGGATCAGAGACGAATTTCTGGGCAATCGCCACCGACTGGCGCGGGTCGCTCTGGCTGTCCTCGAAGCTGTAGGCAAGCTTGCGCCCGTTGATGCCGCCGGCGGCGAGGATCTCGTCGAGCGCGAGATCGAAGCCCTGCTTCCATTGCGTGCCATATTGTGCGTTCGGTCCGGTCAGGGGACCACTGACGCCGAGCAGGATCGGCTCGGACGATTGCGCAAAGGCGCCGCGCGACATGGCCGCGCCCGCCGTCATGGCGGCGAGGGATCCCTTGACCAGGGTACGACGGTCGATGTTGCTCATGCACGGCTCCATCCGCTCCAACGTTGAAAATAAATGGCAATTTCCATGCCAGTGAAAGGGCCTATTTGGTCGGCTCGCCGAGCGACAGCATCAGCCTGTTCGCCCAGTTGAAGAACGACGCGCCGTTGATGACGTCGACAATCTCCGCATCGTCGAGGCCGGCGCGGCGCAGTTCATCGATATTGTCCGGACCGAACGCGATCGGCGTCGCGGCCAGCGCAACCGAGGCCTTGACGACGGCATTCCAGCGCTCGCCGAGATCGGCCTTGATACCTTCGTCGAGCAGGCGCTGCACGTCATCGCGGCGCTTGGAATAGGTGCTGGCAAACCGCGCATGCACGGAGGCGCAATAGATGCAGCCGTTGTAGCGCGAGGTCGCAGCCGCCGCGAGTTCGCGCTCGGCGCGCGGCAGGCCGTCGGCGGTGTTGTAGAAGATATCCTTGTCGGTCTTGGTGCGGGCTTCCAGCACCTCCGGATCGCGCACCAGCAGGCGGAAATATTCCGACTTGGCACGGGATCGATCGACGAGGCCAGCGAAATGCCGCTCGGTCAGCTCGGCCTCGGGCAGCGGGTCGATCCAGGACACCCAGCCGAGTTCGTCCTGGGTGAAAATGACGGGCGGATTGACGGTGCTCGCAGCGCTCATGGTGCTATCTCCTTACGCGTTCGCCGCGGCACTGGCCGGACGCCCGAGCGAGGCGCCGAGCGAGCGCAGGCCGGCGACGACGCGCAGCTGAAACGACAGAAACGCGACCAGCTGGGACAAGGTGACGATGCCGGTGTCGGACCAGCCGGCAGCAAGCAGCACCTTGATATCGGCGGATGCCGCATCGCGCGGCCGGAACACCAGCAAATGGGCATGCTCGAGCGCAGCAACGAGCCGGGCGCCGAGGACCGGCTTGCGATCCGCGCTCACGCGGTAGATCAGTCCGGCCTTGTTTTCGATCGATAGCGGGCCGGCCGGAAAGGCGCCATATGGACCCGACGTGTTGCCCCGCGCGATCTCGGCCTCGATCGCCTCGACCAGAGCCGCCCCATCTGCATTCGCGGCGAGCTTCGCCCGATAGAAGGCGGACACCGGGGACTCGCCATGCAGGCCGGCGACGAAGACCGCGACCGCCGCACGTACTGCAAGCGACACCTCGCCGGCGTCGAGCGGCTCGAACAGAGAGAGATAGCTCTTCTGCGCGTTGTCGCGCGCCTGCAGGCGCCGCGCGCGGATGGCGTCGAGAGCCGATCCCGGTTCGATCCCGGCGAGCGTGTCGATGATATCCGTCGTGCTCATCATTCAGCCTCGTGCAACGCGATCATGTTGATTTCGATTAGACAGCCAGCGCCACATCGGGCGCCGTCCGGGTCCAGCCCAGCGCCGGCGCGACCTTGTCGGCGACCAGCTCGATCGAGCGCAGGATATGGGGATGCGGGGCATCGACCGAATGCACCTGGAAGACGAGATCGGTCACCCGCTCCAACGTGGCGTCGGTGCGGAGCGAGGCGATGACGTCGTCGGCTGCGCCGACATGGGTGTCGAACGCCGCGATCATCTCCTTCAGCGTCTCGCCAGGCGCCGCGTGACCGCCCTTGAGAAACTGCGGGAGTGCGCGCCGCAGCCCGATATCGGCAAGGCGCATCGCCTCGCGGCGATCGTCGGCGACGAAGACGCTGCGCGAGGCCATGATGCGGGGCTCGCAACTGGGCGGCAGCGCTTCGAGATAGGCATCGATCACGGGGTTCTGGATTTCGGCAAGCGTGGCGCGCGGCGCCTCCTTGGCCCTCGGCTGGGTCCGCGACAGCAACAGGCCGTCGCCGGCCTTGCCGGCACGCGCGCCGCCGGCCACCGAGAACGTCGCCTGCCAGATCCGGTCGCACAATTGCGGCCGCACCGGATAGAGCGTATCGCCGCCGGCGAGCGGCTTGCCGGCCAGCGCGGCGCGGACCACGTCCAGATTGCGGGCAAAGATCTCGTTGCGCTGGGCGCTGTCGAGGCCGAAGGCGGCGAAGGCGGAGGGATTGCCGCCGGTGCCGACGCCGAGCTCGAACCGGCCATTGCAGAGCAGATCGAGCACCGCGGCGTCCTCGGCCACCCGCACCGCGCTCTCCAGCGGCAGCGTGACGATGCCGGTGCCGAGGCGGATCCGCGAAGTCCGCGCGGCGACATAGCCGAGGAAGGCGAACGGCGAGGGCAATCCACCCTCTCGCTCGTGAAAATGGTGCTGCGCGATCCACGCCGAATCGAGGCCCGCCTTTTCCGCGCACACGATCTGCTCGGCGGCGAAGCGATAGCGCTCGGCCGGCGGCGCCTCGTCGAGCAGGCGCGTGAAGAATCCCAGTCGTTTCAGGTTTGCAAAGCGTTTCATACGATCCCTGTTCGGGCGATCAATTGCCACGGCCCCGATGATGTCGGTTGCCGCAGTCCGAGACAAGCGGGCATTGCGCAACGCTGCCAATTGGCCGGGATCGCCTCTCCGCCTGAATTTTGCTAGGCAGCTGCCTACCAACTCGGCAGCACCGCGCCCTTGAACTTGGTCAGGACGAACTCCTTGACCTCCGGCGTGTGGTAGGCGTCGACGAGGGTCTTGACCCAGGGTTTGTCCTTGTCGGCCGCGCGGACGGCAATCAGGTTGACGTAAGGCCCCTTCGGGTCCTCGCGCAGGATCGGGTCCTTGACCGGATCGAGGCCCGCCTGGGTTGCATAATTGGTGTTGATCGCCGCTGCATCGACGTCGTCGAGCGCGCGCGGTGCCTGCGCCGCGTCGACCTCGACGAATTTCAGCTTCTTGGGATTTTCGGTGATGTCCAGCACCGTCGGCTTGAAGCCAACCCCGTCCTTCAATTTGATCGCGCCCTTGTCACGCAGCAGCAACAGCACGCGCCCGCCATTGGTCGGATCGTTCGGGATCGAGACCTTGCCGCCGTCGGGGATATCGGCGAAGGCCTTGTGCTTCTTCGAATAGACCCCGATCGGGAAATTCACGGTCAGGCCGACGGCTTCGATCTTGTAGCCGCGGTCGGCCTTCTGGTTGTCGAGATAAGGCTGGTTCTGGAACGAATTAGCCTGGATGTCGCCGGCATCGAGCGCGGCGTTGGGCACGACATAGTCGGAGAACTCGATCAGCTGGATGTCGAGGCCCTGCTTGGCCGCAATCGGCTTCACGGCCTCGAAGATCTGCGCATGCGGACCCGGCGTCACGCCGATCTTGATGGTCTCGGCGGTGGCTGCGGCCGACCACGCGGCGAGTACGGTCGCGATGATCAGGGCGGGACGAAACGACATCTTTGGTCTCCATGGAACCGGCAATAGCTCGTTCCGTCTTCCTCCGAAGGGCACGCGAAATCAATGAAATGGAAATTCAAATTTCTCCGTGCGAGGAGATGCCGCTTCTCTCCTCAGCATGAATGGGGAAATGAACGCTTGCCGCTGCGTGCGGGCGACGGCGCTTTGGTCGCATCCGGGCGGCGACGAGCCGGCCGCCTGAACAGTCTTCATTCGCGCGCGCAGCAGTCCACCAGCAGGTGCCAGATGCGCTCAGCTTCGTCGCGCTTGTGGATATCGAGCAGGCGCTCCTCGGTCGACTGCGCAGACGACGTCTCTGGAGAGGTCTCGCGCGGCACGATCCACTGCTCGGAGATCGGGTCGTACCATTTTCCAATCTTGATGTCGGTCACGGCAGTCAACTCACGTGCTCGAGCGCAGTCGGGAGCGGAGCTCATTTGCGCTGTCCAGTTAACGTCTCCTTCAAGACGCCAACCAGATATACGCACAAACGTTCCTGCATCGAGAGCACGGTTCTGACCGGCGCGCTCAGCCCGGTTTCGCCGGATGCAGCGTGCGCGGATGGCGGCTGTGCAGCAGCCGCGCGAGCTCTTCGCGCTCGGAGCTGCGCTCCTTCATCGCGGTCTCGAACAACGCCTCCTGGATGTCGCGAGGCATGTCGCCCCACACGTCCATCGCCGCCCGCCCGAGCAGCCTGGCGAAATGATCGTCTGCGTCGCTCATCCGATTCTCCCTGATACCCATACGGGAACCGCCGTGATGCTACGGCGTTCCACTGCCATGATTGTGAAAAAAGGAGTCTTTCGTGAGATCGTGCGTGCAGCCGGGCCGTCGCCCTTCGAGGCTTGTCCTGCGTTGCAGGACAAGCACCTCAGGGTAATGGTGATAGAGTGGCGCTCGTAGTCTCCACATCGTCATTGCGAGCGAAGCGAAGCAATCCAGTCTGCCTTCACGGAAAGACTGTGGAGTGCTTCGCTTCGTTTGCAATGACGGAGCAAGAAGAATCGTTGCCATCTTCCATTTGTCCACCGCAAGCCTGGCTCGCGAAACGTGACGACACAAGATCGCCCGTCTTGGGTGAGCCGGGATGGCCGACACATACGCCGTTTCCGAATTTCGGTAAAGTGGAGTATTTTTGGCGGGCGGACTGACAGGGGCCGACACAGCAAGGTCCCGTAGATGTCATCTTTGACTCCACGACGCCCGACGTGCTGGGTTAGAGTGCACGTCACGGCGACGTGTCGTGAGTGGAGGTCATCCGATGAACGAAAGCGAAATCCGAGGTCTGGTCGCGAAGGTGAAGCAAGGCACGCTGTCGCGGCGCGCGTTCATCCGGAAGGCGGCTGCGGTCGGGATCGCAGCGCCGATCGCCAGCCAGATCCTGGTCTGGAACGACGTGGCGATGGCGAATGCCACGCTGGACTACAAGCCGACCAAGGCCGGCGGCGGCGGCCCGCTCAAGATCCTGCTCTGGCAGGCCCCGACCCTGCTCAATCCGCATTTCGCGAGCGGCACCAAGGACCAGATCGCCTCGCGCATCTTCTTCGAGCCGCTGGCCGGCTGGGACAGGGACGGCAACCTCTTCCCGTTCCTCGCTGCCGAGGTTCCGACCAAGCAGAACGGCGGCCTTTCGCCGGACGGCATGAGCGTGACCTGGAAGCTGAAGCAGGGCGTGACATGGCACGACGGCAAGCCCTTCACCGCCGACGACGTCGTCTTCACTTGGGCATATGCTGCGGATCTGGCGACCGCGGCTTACACCACGGGATCCTACCAGAATATCAAGGTCGACAAGATCGACGACCACACCGTCAAGGTGATCTTCAAGGCCCCGACGCCGTTCTGGGCCGATCCCTTTGTCGGCTCGGTCGGCCTGATCCTGCCAAAGCATCATTTTGGTGACTATGTCGGCGCAAAATCGCGCGAGGCACCGGGCAATCTGAAGCCGGTCGGCACCGGTCCCTACAGGTTTGTCGAGTTCAAGCCGGGCGACCTGATCAAGGCCGAGCGCAACCCCGACTATCACGTCAAGAACCAGCCGTATTTCGATACGCTCGAGGTCAAGGGCGGCGGCGATGCGGTGTCCGCGGCGCGCGCCGTGCTGCAGACCGGCGAATACGACTATGCCTGGAACATGCAGGTGGAGGAGGAGGTCCTCAAGCGCATGGAGGCCGCCGGCAAGGGCAAGCTCGACGTCACGCCCTCCGGCAACGTCGAGTTCATCATCCTCAACACCACGGACCCGTGGACCGAGGTCGACGGCGAGCGCTCCAGCGTCAAGACCAAGCACCCGACGCTGTCCGATCCCGCCGTGCGACGGGCGCTCAACTTCTTGATCGACCGCGATGCGATCCAGAAATTCATCTACGGGCGCGGCGGCGTCGCGACGGCGAGCTTCGTCAACGCGCCCAAGCAATTCAAGTCGAGCAAGCTGAAATACGAGTTCGACATCGACAAGGCGAACAAGATTCTGGACGATGCCGGCTGGACCAAGGGCGCGGACGGCATCCGCGAGAAGGACGGCAAGAAGCTCAAATACGTCTTCCAGACCTCGACCAACGCGCCGCGCCAGAAGACGCAGGCCATCATCAAGCAGGCCTGCCAGAAGGCCGGCATCGACATCGAAATCAAAGCGGTCACCGCCTCGGTGTTCTTCTCGTCGGACGCCGGCAACCCCGACACCTACTCGAAATTCTATGCCGACATGGAGATGTACAACACGACGCAGCCGCAGCCCGACCCGGAGCGGTTTTTGAACCAGTGCGTGTCCTGGGAGATCGCCAACAAGGACAACAAGTGGCTCGGCCGCAACGTCTCGCGCTATTCCGATCCCGAAGCCGACAAGGCCTACAAGGCCGCCCAGAACGAGCTCGACCCGGTCAAGCGCGCCGCGCTGCTGATCAAGGTCGACGAGATCTTCTGCGAGGCCAACGTATTCCTGCCGCTGCTCTCGCGCAACGTCGTCAACGCCGGCGTCAATAGCCTGATGGTCGATATGTCGGGGTGGGATGTGACGACGTGGAATTTGGGGAGTTGGTATCGGGGGTGAGAGGATAAAACATCGGCGCCAACGCTGTCGTCATTGCGAGCGCAGCGAAGCAATCCAGAGTCTTTCCACCGTCGGATTCGGGATTGCTTCGCTGTGATCGCAATGACGCAAAAGGTGCACCTTGTTAGCCTTGCACCATGGTTTCCCGCCCATGGGGCCGCGAATTGTTCGGCAGCGAAGGGGCGCCCCTTATTGTCATTCAAGGGAAGAAGTATCTCGATCAGGTGCATTGCAGACATCTGGGCTCAGAACCGCAGCATCCCGAGCATGAAAAGCAGCGCAACCGTAACGAACGCGGAGATCAGCAGGGAGCCAAAACAGCCCAAGCGGTTTGAGAAGAAGAAAAACATGTTCGGTCCGCCGCGAAGTTCCAATGCTAACCAGCCGATTCCAGGAGCGCTCGCCAACACCAGCCAGGCGCTGCTCTGTCACTCGACAACAAGTGTACCGATGAGTTGCAGCGAGGACTGGTGTTCGAAGCCGCGTCCGGCGTGCAGGGATTGTCCGATCGCGGTCGGCGACGTCTGCGCGCCGGAGTTCATGTTCGGCCTGTGCTCCATCATCGAATTGCCCGAATGCGGATCGCGGACCAGCCGCCAGGCGTCGCCATTGCCGCTTCCCTAAAGAACTCTCCCGGCCATGCCGTTCAACAAGTTTGACCCGGTCGTGTTCCTCACAGGCGGGAGGTTAAGAACGGTTTGGGGCGAGAGGTTAAGGCACCCACGTGACGCGGCACCTGCCGCAGGTCGCAACTTCGTCTTTGCGCTGTGTGCTTCAGGTCACAGCAGAATCAGGTGCCTTCGCCTAGACGGACTGGGCATGGCCGCAAACAAGGTAACGGCGGTACGCACGAGGCTGCGGAGGCGATCAACAGCTACCAACTTCTGAAGCCGCCAGGGTGAAGAACTCGGCGGCTTTTTCTCTGCCGCAGTAAGTGAGCCGCCGAGCCGCCCGCTTCCGTCTTGCTCCACCAGCTTGCCGCGCCGCATCATGCGATGAAGCTTTCGCTGCAGCTGCTCCGCAAAGCTTCTAAATCGCTGGACGGTGGTTTCGTCTTTGATAAGCGCCGCTGCGCGCGTGGCGAGTTCAATTGGTGCCCATCTTGTTTCGCATGTCCGCCGCCTGCAGTTTACAGGAAGCTACGTATCTAATGCCAGGTGGTGTCCGCTTCGACGATCACAGCTCTAACTTCCGGATCTTCGCTCGTGTTGCAGGTGCAAGGCATCCCCTCGCCGCAGCGGCAGCCGCCTGGCTCTTCGCTCCAGGGGCGGAGCGGATGGTTGGCGCAGACCCATCCCAGACCGTCGCAGAATGGGCACTTCTTCTCGGTCACAGCGTGTCCGGCGTGCGCGTGGGGTTGGACTTGTCCTCATTGCGCAGCTCCTGCTCGGCCGCGTGCCAAAACTCCTGCTCGCGGCCTTCCGGCTTGCCGGCTTGCTCCCACAGCCGGTGCGCGCGTTCTCGGATTTGCTGCTCGGTCGGTTCGGGCATTGCTTCTCCTGCCAGGAAGCACGGCCCCACCTGGGGGGTATGGGGGGCTTGGAGGCAGAGCCGTGCAGGCCAGCCATCGGGCGGCGAGGCTGACCCGGGGATTCAAGCTTTGATCCGGCGCGAGAGTTCCTAATTTGCGCGAGCCGGGGCCACTCGGCGCGGCCGCTGCCGGGCCTCGATTGGGAGACGCTGCTTGAGATACGGCAGGACCCTCGGCCCTTGCTGTTTCATCGTCCTATGCCGGCCGCGCAACAGGCGATGGACGAAGGCCACGCGCGTGCCCGAGCCGGGCCTTCAGAGCTGGTGGATGTGCGGATCCGTTTGCAAGATTGGTAGCGGGAGACCGCTACCGCTTTTCCCCACACGACACAAATCCACGATATTTTCTCCGATCGTCCGCCTAAAGCCTGGGGCGCCCGCGCCGGCTGCTAGCGAAGCGGTGGATGCCTCCGTGCCACCGGTTGTGCCGGTCGATCTGCATGCAACAGAGACGGGCGAAAAGGGAAGAGGCTGGACGGAAACCTGGATAGGCGTGCTGCTAATGGCTTTGGGTATCGTCTGCGTCTTAAGTTCAAGCCGCGCGCTTCGGGAAGCCGTGCTGTTGCGCCATTGAGGCCGCGATGCCCGCCGGGGTCGCACCAGGCAGAGAAAAGACCCCAATCCGGGCCTGTCTCGTGGCTGAGACCTAAGGCAGAGCTCGCATTCAGAGCTGGCGGATGCTCGAACACTGGCGGCAGGCCTTCGTTCAACTGTCGCCCGGACTGGCAGCTCCTCAATCGCTGGTCGCGGTGGTGATGCTCGATGATGGATCCGTCGCCCACTTCGCAATCGCGGTTAACGTCAACGGCGTCGAAAGTCAGGCGGTCAGCGCGGGCGGGACTAGGGCCGCGAACCTACCGCAGGTCTTCAGGAACTCGCGACTTCACGATAGACGCACAGGACCTCGGCCATCTTCTGTTCGAACTCAGCATCGCGATTTTTAAGATAGTAGCACACCTTGTGCGGCTTGATTTCCTCCTTGCCGAGGATCTTGCACACCGTTCCCTGGACCAAATTGGCCAAGCAGGCATGCCCTGCCGCCGGCCCTTGTTCGCGGGTTCTCTCAAGGATGCGCCGTCTCGATCGTCTACAGCGTTCTCCATCCTGAGCGAGTATCGAAACTTGTCTTGTTCGGTGGCTTCGCGGTGGGCAGATACAAACGGCCATCGAACACGCCGGCAAACGTTGAGCGTTCCGGCGCACACACCAAACGCCATGCTCGTTTTGTATCAGACCAAGTCCCACGATACGCACCATTGATCCCACCGCTTGATACCAATGCGGCAGGACGAAGCTATTGATTTGTCGATTTATTCCCGAGAAACAAGGACTTCGCGAGATGATGGCGCGCCCGGAACGATTCGAACGTCCGCCCCTCAGATTCGTAGTCTACCCGGGCCACGTTTGCTCGTCTGCAGCTGGGCCCATCGTGAATTGTCGGAGGTCGGCCCGTCCGATACGCTGGCCGAACGGCTCGCAGCCGCCGAACCGGGCGTGGCACTCAGGACATTATTGGTTGTTTCGAGGGGATGCAGCGCAGCCGCGCCGAACCGCTTCTGCTACCAATCGGCGCTCGATGTAGTCATTGATCGATTTGACCGTGATGCGTCGCGACTTGCCTTCAGTATAACTCTCCAACTCGCCCGTCTTGATAAGTTCGTACAGCTTTTTAGCGAGACCTGGATCGCCCTCATCGCCTGATTCGGCGACGCTACGAGCGGGGATTCTACCGCGATGGACATGGCGCGAGACATACGAACCATCCTGTTGTTCCCTGACGTTTCGCAGCGTGCCAGACCGGGTTTTCGGCGCAAGGCACTCAGGGGACCATGCGCATTTTCGGATGTCAGGTCGTGCGATTTCGTGTTTTGCCCGGTCTAGAGAGTGTATCAAACGCCCCAAGAATTGGCCTGTCCAAGATCGATCAACCCTCTTCGCCAAAGTGGATGATGTTTGATCCTGCAAGGAACTGCGCCCAGTCCTTCATGAGGACCCGTCGCTTCTCGAGCTTTTGCCCGCGCTGATAGGCTGCTGTAGTCTCGGATTTGTACTTGTGCGCCAGCGCTGCCTCGCGGACGCCGTCGGGATAGTCCGTGCACTCCTCTGCCCATGTTGCAAACGTCGAGCGGAAGCCGTGCACCGTGACGTGACTGTATCCGAGGCGATCCAGTACGGCCAGCATCGCGTTCTCTGAGAACATTCCACCGTCAGGCTTCGCGAAGATCAGTTCGCCCTGGCTACCATCGCGTATCTTGTCGAGGATCGCGAGTGCAGGTTCCGAAAGTGGTACGACATGATCCTGGTTCATCTTCATGCGATCGCCGGGGATCTTCCAAATCGATGATGGTCGATCGATCTCGGACCAGCGGGCGTCTACGACTTCGTTGGTGCGGCACGCCGTGAAGATCAGAAAGCGAAGCATCAAAGCCGCGATGCCGCTTGCTGCGGACAGGTCAATCAAGAACTGCGGTGCTTCGGCGTAGGGCAGCGCGGGATGATGCTGAACGACGCGTTTCGGCCGCCTTGGAAGCTTCTCGCGCAATTGTTTGGTGAGTTCAGCAGGATTCCGAAAATCGCGGTCGTCAACATCGACATTCTTCGCAATGATCGTTTCGATCCGTCCGCGCACACGATTAGCTGTCTCTCGCTTCTCAACCCAGATTGGCCGGAGCAATTCATAGATGTGGCTGGGCTTGATCTCCGGGATGGTGAGTTTTCCAATCGTCGCGTAAGCGTAGCGTTTGAGCGAAGACGGCCATTGGGCGCGATGCTTCTTGCTCCAGTTTGGCCAGCGCTCCCGAATGTAGATTTCGGCGCACTGCTCGAAGGTGGGCAGAGTGACCTTGATCTCTATGGCTTTCGCTTCCTCGCGCGCCGCTCGCTTCTCTTGCACGATGTCGACGCCGGGTGTGCCGCGATCCCCCTTCACTCGGAGCCGCGCCGCATCCCGAGCTAGGCGCGCATCTTTCAGTGATACGTCCTTGACCGCCCCTAGGCCGAGCCACCGTTGCTTTCCGTCCTTCCAGTACCGATAGTTCCAATTCTTCGACGTGACGCTCGCGACGATCAGGTAGAGACCGTCGCCGTCAGGGTATTTGCCCGGCCGAATTTCACGTTCGACATCGAGTGGCTTGAGCTTGCCAGGCATGTGTCCTCCCTCGCAAAATCCGTCCTCCGAACCCACGGCCAAAACCTACGGTTCGCGCGGTGACTACGGGTATAGAAGTCAATCCCGACTCGTCTGCAACGAGCAGGCGTGACCGCACCAGTTTCGCACCCAGAAACAGCGACCGCTTGGTTGCTCGCAAGGAGGACCCCATGCAGATGTTGCAGGAGAAGGTGGCCTATTCGAGGTCCTCGGTGGAAAGCATGATGGAGCGCATCAAAGCCGCAGCGAGCACTCGAGCGCCTGGCGAAAAGGTGGCAATAGCCTGCTCGCGCATCCAAACGGGAACGACTCCCTGGGCGGCCATCGTGACCGCCATCATCCAAGGGGACGCAAGGGCAGCTCTAGACCCTCAGGCCGAAACGCTGAAACTTAAGCAGCTGGTCGCGCCGGATCCCGCCGCGTTCGTGACCGGAGTTCGAAAGCATCTAAAAATTCAGGAAGAGCCCGCGGACATCGAGTGGGTCGGCGCCGCGAGCGCGGGGGACATACTGAAGATCAGCTATGCCGCCTTCTGGCGACTCGTTCGCGCCAAGCCCGATCTCATCAAACAGCTTCGGAAAGGCAGCACGCCTACCTTCTCGAAGACGTTCGCGCGCTTTCCGCAAAGTACATCTTCGTCGGCGAAATCGCCCTTCGGCGGCAATTGCATCCGCGGCTTGCGGTGCTGGCCTGGCTGAACTCGATCGGCACCAAGCCGGCCCTTCTCGATCCGCAAGAAGCAGGACCTCGTCTACTTAAGGGAGGTCGAGCCATCGCTCCGGGACTTTAGCACGAAGGCAGCCTGAGCACCGGCACGGAGCCCGACCCGAACGCGGGCGGCTCTCGATCGTCAGTCACGGCTCCGGGTCAGGGCAGGCAACGGGCGTACCGCGCTTCCCAAACCGTGCTCACGAACCCGCACCCGCCCATGACGACCTGCTCAACGGCTTCGTCAGTCGTCCGCTCGCGCATCGGGCACATCGGAGAAGGCGGACGAGGGCATCCCTCTGGGTGCCGCGCCCGATAGGCGGGGTCATCTATCTTGGCACTGCATTCGGCAATGCTCGCATAGACTGCCGCTTCCGCTTCGTTGACAACCTTCTCGTTGGCCGCGCGGCGTTCATCCTCCGCAGCCTGCACCTTCGAATGAAGTTCTCGCAGACCCTCGTCCGTAAACTTCGAATGTCTGAACTCACGCATCTCAGCACCGTTCGGTTTGGCGAGGTTGGGGACGGCATAGCTCACGAGCACGGCCGCAACCAAACTGATCGTCAAAAGTCCGACAAGGATAGCCCGTCGTTTCATGCTTTTCATCGATTTCGGGAGGAGGAGCCCGCGGACGTTGTGAGCTCTGCAAATCACCTTGGCATGCTGACGATCGTGGCGCTATGCACCTGAAGTCTGAAGCCGTGGCCGCGGCGGGCTATCGGTCCTGTCAAGGCCACGGCCTGAAAGCGTCGACTACGTCTTCGAGAGCTCACGGAGCCCCTCCTCGGTCCAGGCGAAAAGTTCCGCCGGCGTCGAGAAGGTTGGAGGCATCATGGAAAGGAAAAAGAGCGCCTTGAGAAGGTGGGCGACAACCTCGAGCGCGACGCTATCTTCCGCCGCGTTGAAGTAGGACGAAACGTGCATCACCCGATAGTAGGCGGCGGGATGTTTGGCGTCGCCGCCTATGACACCGCAATCGAATGGCTCCGCGAGCATGATCCCGATGGGATGGCGATTGAATACCCCATCGAAGAAGACCACGCGTCCTCAATCGTGCCGAAGCGATCGGACATTCAGACATTGATAGGTGCGTTCTTGGAAGCGCGTTAGATCCTCAGTGAGTACCTAGAACCCAACATGCCGAGAAGCGCCGGGACTACGGTGGAAAAGCTGATGGATGCTTTGACCAACGAGGAAGTGCTGGCAGCCCTGAGTCGGGTTGAAGGGCGGCAGCGGTTTGGGCTGGTGGAGGTTGAGTACACGGGATGAACGGGAACGTTTTGTAGGTGTAAGCACGTCGGGGTCACCCATGCCGATAGAACAATTTAAAGGGACAAATCCGCTCTTTCTTCCTGAACGATTTTTCGCCGGCCGGCTAGAAGGCTGGGCCGTGCTGGAAAGTTTGGTAGGTGGGTTGCTGAAGCGTGCGACGATTTCTGGCCATGGTGAATTCGAGCCAGACACGCAAACTGTTCTGTTCACAGAGGCTTACACGTTCGATGACGGGCATTCCGACGCGCTGCATTGGACGATACGAAAGGGTGACGGGGGCAAGTACACCGGCCTGGAGAACCGGCTTGAAGGTGAAGCGATAGGTGAGCAATCCGGTTGCGCGTTCCATTGGAAGTACACGCGCGACACACCGCAAGCTGGCGGTAAGTCCTTCAAGCTGAACTTCGACGATTGGTTCTACGCAATCGATGAGCGCGCTTGCATCGTTCGTGGCAGTGCCGGTCGTGCTGGCATCCCGTTTGCGACGGCGCACGTCACTTATCGGAAGGTCTAGCGCTTTGGCGTAAGCTCGCGCATAAACTCGCTGGCGTGTTCGATCTGAACCCGCACGAACTCAGCCTGCAGCGCAGTCGCTTCCTGCAAATCCTTTGCACGCGCGAGCAATTGTCGTCAACACCATCCTGCGAAAGCCGGAAAACACCGAAGCTGCCCGGCAGTTCTTTTTCATGCGCACCGGCGAACGGATCGGTCGTTCCACAGGCAGGACGAAGCAGGAATATGCGCGGGTCGCGGCCATCTACCCGAACGCATTCTGGCGCGCGCGTGCGGGCGATGCCTCCGTAGCAATGGCCGTAGGCGGTCCCGATTCATCCATGGAATCGCGACCGCGCGCAGCATCCGACCAGGTCGCCGTGTCGCCCCATGTCTCGCTCGGCGCAGCGCCTGTGATCGATGGCGTCTTCGTGCAGGTCCGGCAGGTCGTCAGGCACCCCAATATCGACGGCGACGTTGCTTACGTCGAGGGCGGCGATCTGGCTCGCTTGCTTTCAGCTCTGCCGCATCGGTTCGCGTATTGCGACATTCCGAACTTTTGGCGAGACCACGTTCCGTGGGCTACCGGCGACAGGATCGCATCATGGCTATGGAGCAAGCACGTCCTCGTGCGCGCCGTCTGAGAACTGCAACTCACCGCGCAACGTCC
Source organism: Bradyrhizobium hipponense (assembly GCF_008123965.1). GTDB lineage: Bacteria > Pseudomonadota > Alphaproteobacteria > Rhizobiales > Xanthobacteraceae > Bradyrhizobium > Bradyrhizobium hipponense. The sequence goes on from NZ_VSTH01000023.1 coordinate 137,393, forward strand.
GCGATCTGCTCGTCAAGCGCCGCGCGCCAGCCAGCATCCGCAGGCTCCCCCCTCGCCGATCGACGCCAGGATCGCGCTGACCAGACCCGCTCTCCCGAAAAGTAACAAGCAGAGCAAACTCGACGAAGTGAAACGAGCACCTTGCCTTCCGAAAGGCTATCCATCCCAACCGCAGCAGCGATCACTCAGGAGACAGTTGCACATCGCTTCACCGTGTATTATATTGCTATACATCATTCAGATTGTGCGGCGCGAAAGCCCCAAGGCTCCGCCCGATATTGTAAATTGCATCTCGAAGCTTCCGGCTAACGGAATAGCGTACCTTTTCTGCGGGCCAGAGAGGAACGGCTATGAAGCGCTTCCTAGTTATCGGATTGCTCCTCACGATGACCTGCAACGGAGCTTCAGGTCAGCCGAATACAACAATCATCGGATATTCGAAATGTGCGATGCATCGGCTGCAGCCGCCATATCAGCGGAAATGTTTATTGTCGCAAGCGATGAAAACAAGGTCTTGTGTCTCAAGAATTGCATGAAAGTCGACCGGAAAGCGCAAAGCTTTAGAGCAATGTCTTTGATCCTTCACTAGGTAGAGCCACTACTCTTTAGCCTTCGATTTAGGCCGATAAGACGAAGTCCATTCACATTAGGAGGGATTTATGGCTAAGCGATCGACACGCCGAACTGCCAGTGAGCAGGCTGAAGGTACGCCACGCCTCGGCACTGTGGTGCGCTTTACGCCGCAGGCGGCTCGCGCGGGTGTCAGACAACTCGAAGGAAGTGGTTTTCGCGTGGCATCATCGAAGGATTTCCGCTCAGCTAAAGCAGTGCCAAATGATTTCGATGGCGCTGATGTACAGTACTTCGAGCGCTTCGGAATCGCCATCGTCAGACGGGACGGCGAACGGTTGAGGCCCATGGTGGAAAAGGCCATGCAGCAGAAAACCGTAAGCGGCGTTCGGCCCGAGCGGACGTATCGCGCTCTTGGTGCGGCCGGAATGCAACGCGCCGAGATTGCGCAAGCGTCATTCGCTGGCGTCGCCACATTGGATCAGGATTACCTCCGGGGCTACCGCGACGGCATTAATGAATTGGTTGATCGCCTGCTGGGCAGCGACGTGGTGGAGGGCGAGCGGGCGGCCGTGCCGCGCGTCGACGAGACAACGGCCACGTGGGGACTGCAAGCGACCAAGGTCATTGGCAGCAGTCTGACGGGCGCCGGCATCAAGGTCGCGGTCCTCGACACCGGCTTTGATCACACTCACCAGGATTTCGTCGGTCGTGCCGTCACCAAGAAGCTGTTTGCGAGCCGCAGCAGCGAGGACGATGTAGTCGGCCATGGCACACACTGCATCGGTACCGCTTGCGGTCCGATGCGTCCGACCACGGGCCCGCGCTACGGCATCGCCTACGAGGCGGAAATCTACGCTGGGAAAGTCCTAGGTGATGACGGCTTCGGCACCGATCGCTCGATCATCGCTGGCATGGATTGGGCGCTGGATCAGAACTGCCAAATCATTTCGATGTCGCTCGGCGCCGCGACCCGACTTGGAGACCAACCAAGCGACGATTACGAGCAGATCGGACAGGTCTGTCTGGACGCAGGGACACTGGTGATCGCTGCCGCCGGCAACGAAAGCGCACGTCCGCAGCGGATTGCCCCACTCGGTTCGCCGGCGAATGCGTCCACGATTATGGCGGTGGCCGCCGTGGATAATGCCTCCCGCATTGCATCGTTCTCTTGCGGTGGAATGAACCCCAACCAGGAGGTGGACATTGCCGCACCTGGTGTCGCCATACTTTCGAGCTTACCTGGAAATAAGTATGATCGCTGGGATGGAACCAGCATGGCGACACCCCACGTAAGTGGGATTGCAGCTTTGATTGCGCAGTCCAATATTGCATTTCGAGGCTGGGCGTTATGGGCGCCTGCTCCAGATTTCCAGGCCGCTGCGGTTTCCGCCGCGTGACATTGGTAAAGGATTTGCCCAGGCGCCACCTTCGTGAGCTGTATGCATGGTCGAAAAAGTTGACGTCACGATCCGAATAGAGAAGTCGGAGCAAAATCGAATGGACGAGATCGTCGACGCCCTCAAGGTTAGCGGGCTCGATGATGTCGAAAGCCATAAGCGGTTCATGATTGTCAACGGCAGCGTCAACGCGGATGGCCTTGATGACCTGCGCAAAGTGAAGGGCGTTGCGTCGGTTCATCAAGACAGCACCTATAAGACGCAGAAGCGCTGAGAAGGACCGCGTTGCGCTCCTCTGAAGAGCCGGCCTGGATCGCGGCAAACTCCGCCACACGCAGGAAGGCCTCATACAATTTCCTCAGGGTTCAGCCTCGTTATCGTCACGTCATGTCACCGGATAGGCGACATCGACACACGCGTCGGTGCCCCCTCCTTCTTAATCACCGCTCCTCCACTCGCCGCCCAACGGACTTTGGCTGCGACGGCATCGGGACCAACAGATATCGCACTGAACTCCGTAAATGGCACTTTCGGATACGGCGCGGAGGGTCCCGTCCTGTAGGACTCCAAGGCCAGGACGCACTCGACCAACGCCGGAAGGTTCTCGGCGGTCAGTTGTGTCGAGGGACAGCCGTCGTTCTCAGTTGTGCAGCTGAAAAGACCGTTGTCCTGAGCATCGATCGTCATGCGACCGGTCACGACCGTGCTAGCATTACAGTTGTTTTT
>NZ_VSTH01000230.1 GCF_008123965.1 Bradyrhizobium hipponense
TTTTGCGTTCAGGGAGCCCTGTCGCCGCTCCTATCCAACATCATGCTCCATGAGTTTGATTGCTGGCTGGAGGCGAAATACCTAAACAAGAAAGCGAGGGAGGATCGTTGGGCGTGGAACTTCGGCATTTCAACAGGGGCGTCCGATCACGGTTCGAGAGAACCGCGAGTGGAAACCTGCCGTAGCCTGTTGTCGCTATGCCGATGACTTTGTCGTCATCGTCAAAGGACGAAGGCCCATGCCGAGGCCATCCGCGAGGAGTGCCGGGCCTTTCTGGAAGGTAAGCTGAAGTTGACGTTGAATATGGACAAAACCCATATCATCCACGTCAATGATGGCTTCGTCTTTCTGGGGCATCGGATCATTCGCAAGCGGGGATCAAGGGGCGGATGGCGGTCGTTAGGACCATACCCGAAGAGAAGACCAAGGCATTCGTGCACAGACTGTCGAAGGTCCTCTCTGTAGCCATGATCTTGCCAAGGTCGATATGGTGGACCGCCTGAACCGCCAATTGGGGGGCTGGGCGGCCTTCTACAAGTACACGGACTTCACTGCGACCAGTTTCCGCACGTCGATCACGTCGTGTTCTGGAAAATGGCGCACTGGCTGGCGAGAAAGTATCGGAGCCGCATCAAACCATTGATGCGGAGCTGGTATTGAGCACCAGTCGCTGGGCAGGCTAAGACCTGGTTTGTCCACAGGGTCAGTGAACGAGGCCATCGTGTCGGAAAAGCATTGCACTGATTGGTATCGAGTCCAAAGGAGCAGTTCCGATGGAGAAACCTGGAAGCAATCCCTACATCTTCAGGGTGGACCCAGGAAAACCATCACCTCGCGATATCAGGATGTCGCAATGGCCATGGGCCAGACCTGAACGGAGAGCCGTATGCGCTGAAAGGTGCCCGTGCGGTTCGGGGAGTAAGAAGCGCTTATGCGCTTCTTACTCCATTTCCGATCGGCCGCCGGCGTCCTTTATATCGTGGCGATCATGGACTGGGCGAGCCGGGCGGTGCTGGCGTCGCGGCTATCGAACACGATGGACGTGTCCTTCTGCGTCGATGCGCTGCAGGAAGCCTTTGTCCGCTTCGTGCGGCCGGAGATCTTCAACACCGACCAGGGCAGCCGGTTCACCAGCGCAGCCTTCACCGGCGCGCTGATGGCCAACGTGCGCATCTCGATGGACGGCCGCGGCCGCTGGATGGACAACGCGTTCATCGAGCGGCTGTGGCGCTCGCTCAAGCACGAGGACGTCTACCTCAAAGGCTACGCCGACGGCCGCGACGCCCGCGCCGGCATCGCCGCCTGGATCGCCCTCTACAACCGCGCATCAGAACACCCATCTGTCTATGTTGTTGAAGAGAAGAGACTTTGCTGATTGGGATGCGATCCCGTGGGGTATCTTGGGTTCTGTCGCGCTCGTTCGGCGATAGATTGAGCGGCAGTTGTTATCAGCGAGGCGCGGGCGAAGATCCACGGGCCGTCCGATAGCGGATGGAAGGCTTCGATTTCGCCGGCTTCAGCGGCCAGCCGGAGCGTCTTGGGCGCGATCTTCAGGAGCTTTGCGGCGTTGCTAAGGTTGAGCCAGGGTTCGATCCCGTCATCGGCGGGCTTGAACACCGGGAGGTGGTAGCTCGAGCGCATTGATGTGACGCGCTCGCGGGTCCAGCGATTGCCGTTGCCCGTCTTGAGGCCGTTTCGGTTGAGGAGGCCGGCAATCAGATTGTCGCTGGCGATCAGCACCAGTTGACGCACGGCTTGGATAATATCGGCGGAAGTGCTGTTGCGCTGTCCGCGCCGGCGCTTGGGCAAGCGCAACTCGCTGTGAGCGCCACCCACCCAGTGGACGATGAGAACGATCTCGGACGCCGCGTCGTCTATATCGGCCACGACCTCATGGACGAGGGTGCGTACAATGCGCTTCTTGAGGCGAGCATCCGTCGTCGGCGCATCCCAGACCGTTTTGAGGTTCGAGGCCAGTACGCCGAGCGAAGCTGGATCAGCAATGGGTGCAGGCGTCGCCGCATCATGCATGGCGATCTTGCCCTCGACCTCCGCCGCGTGAGCGAGTGCCCTGTTCCAGCGCGCTTCCAGCTCACTCGCCATCAACCGGTTCGCGGGGTCAGCGGCATCGTATTGCCGGAAAGCCCGGTCGGCGGCATAGCGCGCCGCCTCGAGGTCGCGACTGAGCGCATCGCGCACCTAATCCCGCCGTTCCCTGGCTCCTTCGGCGGCAGCGGTTGCAGCGGCGATAGCGCCCGGACCGACGACGCCAAGCAGTGCTTCCTCGATTGCATCATCGACACGCAATCCGCCGAAGGCGATGCAGTGAGGACCGCCATTGTCCATCCAGGCGCGGCTGCAGCTGTAGCGTGGGATATGGTGCCTCATGCCGGAGTACCGGAGTGTGAGCTTGCGGCCGCAGCGCTTGCACCGGATCAAACCGGCCAGCAGCGCGTCACCATGCTTGGGTGCGCCGTGATGCCGACCGGTGGGAACGTTGCTGCTGACCATGGTGCGGATCGCCTCGAACCTCTCCCAGCTCACATACCCGTCGTGGGTGTTGGGCTTCAGCGCCAGCCATTCGTTCCGCGTCTTGCGGCGGATCTTCACGCTCACGCCCCCGGCGCTGTATCCCGCCGCCACAGCCGTCTTACCATAGGCATAGGCGCCGCCGTAGACCGGGTTCTCAATGATCCGGTGGATGGCGGAGTAACTCGGTCGCCGCCAGGCTGTGTCGCCGTTGGACTGCTTCACTGGTAGATCGAGATTGTACTCGTGGAGCCAGCAGAGCGCCTGTCGCGCGCTGCCCAGTTCCTCGACCTTGTCGAACACCAGCTTGATCGCTTCCTGGACACGCCGATCCGGATCTTTCTCATAACGGTCGCCGGCCTTCACGAAGCCGACGGGCGCCGCCACAACCAACTCGCCCCGGCGCGCCTTCTCGTAGCGGGCTGAGAGCGAGCGTTGGCGCAACAACTCCAGTTCGTACTCGTTGAGGCTGCCCTTGAGCCCGAGCAGCAGGCGGTCGTTGCCGTGCCTCGGCGCATAGATGGTCTCCTGATCGACCAGAACCGTATCGACCACGCGGCACATCTCGATGAGTTGCTGCCAATCCCGGCTGTTGCGGGCGAAGCGCGAGACCTCGCGGGCGCAAACCGCACCAACCTTACCGAGGCAAACCTCCGCTACCATTCGCTCGAAACCGGCGCGTTGCACGCCGCCGGCGGCTGAACTACCGAGATCATCATCGATCACTTCGATCTCTGACCACCCGAGTGCCGTCAGCCGGTCCCGCATGGCGTATTGCAATGCGCTGCTCTCGCGATTGTGCAACACCTGATGTGCTGAGGATTGGCGCACGTAAAGAATCGCCTTACGCTCCAGATGATGAGGCCTGACCTTGTCAGAGATCATGATCGACCCCCTTCGCGGGCGGCGTCGCTGTCATCGCAGCATGGTCGAGGATCAACTGCGTCATCAGGCTTGTGAGGGCCGCCCGGGCTTCCGCCGGCAACTCCGGCCATGCTGGCGCGCCGATGGCGCCGTTCGGCAGGCCGCTCCCGAACAGATCCATCTGCGGCCGCGGTTGTCGATTGTGTCGGTATCCGCTCCCTGGCATTGCCGTCTGCCGTGACATGGGTCTCTCCCCGATTCTGGTCGTGAGAGGCTCTGGATGCGCTAGAAAGCAGGGCAGCTGATGGCGTTCGATCCATCAACACCAGATCGAGAAGCGCAGAAAGCGCTGCAAGTGCGGTTATGCTGACAAATGGCTGAGCTGCCAAAAGCTCCGCCTCAGGGCATGCCGTTCGCTCGAACATCCATGCTGGAACCTCCAGCCAACGATCTGCTTGCGATCCATCCAGCGTGCAGCGGAAGGCGACATCGCCAGCCTTGTCGACGGCCCCATGAACGCAAACTCGGCAACCAAACCAAGGATGATATCGATAAAGAACCTCGCGAAGAACGGTCCTGTGGGCGTTCTCAAACCTCGTTGTACAACACCCGTCGCCCGCATCAGGCGCTCAGTCATCGCGCGCCGATGGCGGCTTGTCCAGAGGGCATTAACGGACCCGTCGATACGGCTGTGGACATGAAGCTGCGCTTGGGCAACGCTCAGCGTTGCCCACATGCCCACAGCCGCAACAATAGCAGCAGACAGCGCTGTTCGCACCGTGATATCAGGAGATCGGAGCGGCCGAGAATCCAATTAACAAACCGGTCCCATGGTCCCACGCGTGGGGTCCACTTCACCATCATCCAGCCGGACATGACATTCCACCTTCTTATTGGCACTACGAAAAGAACGACGGCTGCATCTTCAGTGAAACGGTTCGCGTAACCGGCGCCGGCGCGAAGTCGTTGAGCAGCATGACACGCTAGTTGCTGGTCAACCACGACTGAAGCGGCTAAGCCAGAATTCATTGACGCGGCGTTCTCCCTCGCCGAATTTCATCAAATTCGACAGGGAATTAGCCCGATTCTCGCTGCAGCGGCGCCATAGACTGCTGTCTGCCCATCGGAAGAGTGGGTGCTACTTGATCGAGGTTCCGCATGATCGATATCCCTTCTCCCCCCCGAGGCAAGCGCTGGCCGCGGTTACCGTTCAACGGTGCACCGCTCGGCGTCCTGATGATGGAACGCATGGGAAGTGATGGGCGCCCTTTCATACCAGGAGATACCGGCAATGCCAGCACTTGGAGCGTTCCCGCGCGCTACAAGGTGATACCTGGCTTGAATGTCAGCGGCATCTTTGCGCCCGACGCGGGCAAGATGACAGAGGTTGTGGTCCAGACTGCCCGTGAGCTCGCCCGCGAAGGCGCCCAACTGATCACTTGCCACTGCGGGTACTCGATCCAGTATCAAGAAGCAGTTCGCGATGCGGTGGATGTCCCTGTGTTCTTGTCGAGCCTTCTTCTTGCCCCTTTCCTCGAGAGGATGCTTCCCCGAGACAAGGCACTCGGCATTGTTGTGGCAAGCAAGTCTGTGCTTACACAGGAAATGCTGCAGACAGCGGGGCTTCGAGCCGACATCGGCCGCAGGGTGGTCATTGCCGGATTGGAGCAAGCTCCGGCTTTCGCAAAAGCTTGGATTGCGAGCGACGGCGATCTGGACGTCGAGGCCGTAGGAAAAGACGTAGTGAATGCCGCGGTGGCCTTGGTGAACGACCGCGCGGACATCGGGATGCTGTTGATGGAATGCGGCGACTTGCCCCCTTACTCCGCGGCTGTGCAGAGGGCGACTGGCATCCCCGTTTTCGACTACACGTCTATGGTAGAGTTTTTCGTGCGTGGACTGGTTCGCAAGCCGTTCACGGGATTCATCTGAAATTTGCGTCAGAGCCTATGGTCGATTTGGTCATAGGCTCCTTTTACACACTTTACTTTGCCAGGCTGTTGCATCTATCCGACCAATTCCCGACGCCCGCTCGGCGTCGCCTGGGCCCGCCTTCGTACAACCCACCGTCGAATGGATGCGAGCCTAAAATCGCGCCAGCACCAGCGGACTATCGATCCCGTTGCGGAATTCCGCCAAATGGCTCGCAAGACAACATTTACCGCCGTCGGAATCAGGCCGAGCGCACCCGGCGCAGAACAAGCCGCAGGTGCTCCTCGCGCCCACAGGCGCGAACACGCATGCCGCTACCGTCGATCTCAATGACCGGCGGCGGCTGCGCTAAGAGGGCTCAGAGCTGACACCGCCATCCACCGCGGTACGTCGCTCAATCTCGCCCGAGCGCAACCGAGCGCCAACCAAATAATTTGACGGGCTCATCCCACCAGCGCCGAAACGTTCGCGCCCGATGCAAGACTCCTCGCCGGCTCGGCCTTGAATGTACGTGGGGAAGATCAAACAGCCAAACCTTGCGGGGACCGTAAACCGATTTGGTGGAAGTGTTTCCCAAAGTATTAGGTACTCTCAACGTCGTAAGATTGAGATCAAGGAAGCTTTACATGCCAAGTCTCTGCTGGGGGTCTCGAGGCGCGGCTTCCTTGCTGGAACGGCGGGAGCATTTGCTGCGCCAATGATCCTTAAAGGTTCGGACGTTTCGGCGTGGTCGAAGACCGGAACGCTCCCGAGTTGGGGAAGGTACCAGGAAACTTTGGTCAAGTTTGCGCTTGAGCCGTGAACCGAAGAGACAGGAATCAAGGTCAGTATTGTTCCCGGCCCTTTGGCGAAAATCAGGGGACAGCAGTTGACGGGAAATGCCGAGTGGGATCTTTTTGAAGCCCTCTGGTGCAATGCTTGCTCCGGAAAGGAGGATATGTGGAGAAGCTGGATCTTCGATGTTCGACGTAGCCGCATATGGTGGTGCCGCCGACGAATGACATCGTTCCAATCCACTCTTTTGCCCAAGGCACTCCTTGAACTCCGAAGAAATAAGGACCGGGCATGCAACGAGTAACTATTTCGAATACTTTGATGTTACAAAGTTCCCGGGTCGCAGAACGCCAGAAGCTGTACCGATGGCGTTGCACCAAAAGATATCTGTCACTTGATGTGGAGCGCGCCTTTAAATCGCTGAACCGAATTAGATTAAGCCGAGCATTGCTGCACGGTTATGCACTATCCCGCAGGCAATCTCTCTTTTGCAGGCCGGGAGGTCCACCGAATGGTAAGTCGAATCCTGCGAGATAAATTACTTTCAGGTTGATGGAGAAGAAGAAGGACCGGTAGTTCGGCCTTTTCAATCTCATGTTGTGTCCACGTAAGCGCCTGCGCTATTCTTCACGTGGGAGCTTCATGAAGCTGCTGCCTGCGCTTTAGATGTGACGTAGTGCACCGTAAGCGGACTGCTTGATTTGCCGACAAGCGAAGGCCAAGAGATCGAGGTCTTAGCCCCACCCCACCCACTCCGATTGGTGGTCCTCAGACGAACCCCGTCCAAGGCTTGCGTATCAGCCCACGGACGAAAAACTCGACCAGCGAAGTAAAATCGAAAACCGGAAGTCCCGTCGCCCGCTGAACCGACGGAGCATAAGGCGGCAGGTCACCGCACTCAAGCAGCAGCATCCCAACTTCTGGACGCTCTTTGAGTAAAGCCAGCGCGGTATCGATAACGTCTTTCTCGCAGCCGTTGACGTCTAGGTCACCCGTCCCGTCGTTCCAAGTGGGACCGAACACAGGAGTGTTCTCGAGGCCGGCGACGACCACCTTACGACCGAAGTTGGCTCGCAAACCCGCCGCTTTCAACATGTCTTGAGTTAGTGCAGTCTTACTTGCTGCAATAATCCCAAGCGCCTTGTTGCCAGGAATCATGTGTTCAAGGAATGGGACGAGGAGAAGGCTCGATAGAAATACGGGTACGTCCAGTGCATCGCGGACCGCTTCGTGATAGCGGATCGAGTACCCGCAATGGGAGGTAATCATCTGAGCACCTTCGGCTACGAGTTCTTTTGCTGCCTCAATCACAGCGGATGTAGCTTCCCCGCCGTTGGGCCCGAAAATCTTGGTCACATTCAGACCCGGCACCGTCTTGTAGCGAATGGGAACGCTCCACGTCGTGGCATTACCAGCATCACCCGGAATATAGGGGCGGACGCCGGCACCAGGCATTCGATCAAGCATCAACATACCGATTGGCGCACCGTAGAACTTCAATGCCGGCCTGACCGAGGCGAACCGCCGCTCGCCCGCCACATAAGGTGGATCGATCATGTGTTGTCACCTCACAATAGCCCATACGTTCTAATGGGCGGCTGGGATCGCGTCTCTTATATTACGACGTTTTAGCGGAATTCCTGCAAAGGAGGGCGTGCTTTATCCGGAATTCTGCGCCTGATTGGGGGGACGAGCGCATCATGCGTTCTCGATGAGGATCAAGCCGACGGCTATCGCCAAGTGGCTTGCCGCCGCCGGGCGGGCCAAACCGGACCAGATTGGCCCCCCTTGCCGTTTGCGGTCGCCGGCGGGGGGTAGCGGTCACTTACGCCTTGGAGATCATCGGCACGGCGTCGAAATCGAAGCGGCCGAACGTCTTCCTGGTGGGCGCCCACACGTCGACGAGTTGCCGCTCGATCCCGCGGCAACCGGATTCGCCGATCTCGTGCTCTGCTTGGCAGGTTGCGGCCTCAGCACCTTGATAGCAGGATCGCAATTCGTTGCGCAATAGATTGAGGCCCGTCAACACTCTCGGCATACTCGTGGGGAACTCGCGATACCGATGAGCATTCATAGCTAGCGAACGGCGCGAGATGCACCGGCGCGCGGGCTAGGTTAGGAGATTAGGATCGACGCAAGCGTGCAACTCGTTGAGGTCGGGCAGCCGGCCGGCGTCAAGATCAGCCGCAAGCTGACCGGCGAGTGCGGCCGCAAGGCAGTGTGGCGACGGATGCAAAAAGTAAAGGTCGACGTCGTTGAGCTCGGATGTCTCGATCAAGAACCAACGACAACCCGGTGTTCGCAGCCGAAACCAGCGCGTTCGAGCGTTCGACCATGTTAGTCGAGTCCGAATGCCGCCGCCATAGATGAAGCGCGTCAGCCACTGCCGGTGCGAGAGGGCGTAGTCAATCGCTCGATCGCGTCGGCGAGGTTGATCTTTTGCCTGATGAGAGTGCTCGGTGAGCAGCCAGTCCCCAAAGGCATTGCGAGCGGTCGGCTTTCTGCTGCCGCACGAGGAACGCTCCACCGCACTGCAGCTCCGAAGTCTCCTTCTCTATCGCGCGGAATGCAGCGATGCGCCTGAGGGACGGCGAGTTGGCGCGTCTACCGGCGCCAAGTGAACACTTCTTGTGAAGTCAGCCCATGCCGTCGGGCGATCTCGGAAACGATCGCGCCCAAGGCTTTCCTCCACAACCCGGGTTTTACGGCTGTGACGTTGCCATATTGATCAGTTTTCGACCCAATCGAAGATGAGTTCAAAGCGCTGCCAGGAACTTCCGCCCACTCGAAATTGACACGGCGCACAAGTCTGAACGATCGCGCGGAGTCTACTTCAGACCTTCCACTATACGCTGGTTGCTACCGCCCCGATGCATTTTCGTCTGTTCGCTAGTTTCGAAAACGATCAAACGGCTGTGCATATTTCAGCTGAGGACCTCGTCTCGTACAGCGGTGGTCAACGAAGCCCTTGGGCCGTTTTCTTTGATACGATTAGCGAAAGAACAGAGGTGTAATACACCAACGTTTTCTCGCAGCAGATCGCTCAATTGCACCGAAAGCCATTTAACTGCTGGTCCTTATTCAAATCTGTTGGTCAATGGTTGAGCAAGAAATTTTTTGGTGCGAGCATGCTCTGGATGTCCAAAGAATTGGGCCGGCGCTGCTTGCTCAATGATTTCGCCGCCATCCATAAACACGACTCGGTCGGCAACCTCGCGCGCAAAGCCCATTTCGTGCGTAACACAAATCATCGTCATTCCTTCGTTTGCGAGACCAGTCACTACATCGAGTACTTCCTTCACCATCTCCGGATCAAGCGCCGACGTTGGTTCATCGAACAGCATGATCTTCGGCTTCATGCAAAGCGCGCGAGCGATCGCGACACGCTGTTGTTGACCACCTGACAATTGAGCTGGATATTTTCTTGCCTGCTCGGGTATGCGGACCCTTTGCAGATTTCGCATCGCAATTTCTTCGGCCACATCGCGCGCCATCTTTCGCGCGCGGATCAATGCCAGAGTGCAGTTGTCGATAACACTCAAATGCGGAAACAGATTGAATTGCTGGAAACCCATCCCAACATCACGTCGGACTTCCTCCAGCCCTTTCATGCCGGGACGCAGTTCCGTACCGTTTACGACAATTCTCCCTTTTTGATGTGTCTCAAGTTGATTGATGCACCGGATCAAAGTGGACTTTCCGGAACCTGACGGACCGCACACGACTGTTCTAATGGGACGGCGTGCTGAGCCCGAGACGCCGCTCGAGGCCAGTGACAAAAGCAACCGCGATCAGGGCCAGGATAAGAAAGAGAATCTCGGTTACAAACATCGGCTCGGCATAGCGATAAGTGTCCGACGCCACGTCAAATGCGCTACCCTGCATTTCCGGGACCGCAATCACAGCGAGGAGTGGCGTCGACTTGAGAATGGAAATCGAGTAGGCGCCAAGTGGTGCTGCAATGTTGCGCAACATCTGTGGCGCGATCACAAACACCACAGTGTCACGCCGACTAAGTCCAAGGCTTTGAGCAGCCTCACCTTGTCCCGCCGGCACAGCGTCAATCCCCGCTTTGAAGACCTCGGACAGATATCCTGAAAAGTAGAAACTTAGGCCGAACACGCCTACGAACAATGCAGGCAGTGTTACGCCGTAGCAGGGTAGAACAAAGAACAGGAAATAAATTTGAACCAGTAGAGGTGTAGACCGAATTGCATCGATGATGAATTGGGTGGCCGGATGCATGAGAGGATGAGAACGTCTCAGCATCTCCCAGACGAATCCGAATACCGTTGCACCAACGAAACTGAGGATTGTGACCAGAATTGTGTTCCCGACGCCTTGCAAGACTAACGGCACAATTCGCACGGCGAAAGCACAATCAAAATTCATGAGGGCGCCGTCCTTTTCCGAGAGATCTTTCCAGATGGCGCCCCCAAATGGTCACTGGATAACAAATAATTAGATAAGCAAGCAGGAGACCTGAATAGATCCCAACCGGGTCGTATCTGGTTTCGGCGATTTCTTTGGCACGGAGAGTCATGTCCGTGAGCGTGATCAGCGAGACCAGTGATGTTCCTTTGATTAATTGGATCGCCTGGTTGATAAATGTCGGGATCATTGCCGCGATTGCTTGGGGCAATTCAACAAAGCGAAGGACATCAAAGCGGCTCAGCCCCAACGCCAGCCCAGCTTCACACTGCCCGCGATTTAGGGCTTGCAATGCTGCACGGACCGATTGGCTACCATATCTTCCAATATTTAGCCCGAGCACCATAGCGCCGACCGCAATCGCGGAGAGATAGATGCCGAAGGCCGGCAGCGCATAGTAGAAAGCATAGAGAAGCACGATGACCGGTGAGCTGCGCCAGAACTCGATTACTGCGGTAATCACGCCGCGGTAGAACCCGGTTGAGAAGTGCTGGAGCACACCCGCGAGCAGAGCGAAGGGTATTGCGTACAGGATTCCAAGGAGGGTGACCATTGCGGTCACCCCAAACCCTTGGTATATTTGGCGCATGATTTCAAAAAAGCTCATTCGGTCTGCCAACAGCATCTAGCGGTAATTGGGGCCGCATACGTCTTTGGCCGTCCAGTCGTTCGGCGCGATGTCACCCTCGGCAAAACCGTATTTTTCCGCTATCGATTTTACCGATCCTTCAGCTTTCCGCTTTGCTAAGCTTTCATTGTAGAGATCGCGCAGTTGCGAATCTTCCTGCCTGAAGACGACCGCTTGGTAGCCGGCAAATTCCCGACCATTCTCAACCAATCCAACGTACGGCACTGCACGCTCAAGCTTCCCTTTCAAGTTCGTATCTTTGAGAAGCTCGCTGACGGATGCGGGCGGTAATACTACCCCCTCGATCCTATCACCCAACAGTGCACTGACAAGCGCGCTATAGTCCGGAAACAAGAAAATGCGATCTCTGGGAACGCCGGCCTTAACGGCACGATCTACTTCGCCGCTACCGCGAAGAATGCCGAGGTGGAGGGCCGGGTTTTTCGCCACGTCCGTAAGACTATGAATATTGTGAGGGTTGCCTGGCCGAACGGCGAGGCCATCCTTGATAGCAAGATCGGGATTACTGAAAATCACGGTCTCACAGCGCTGCGGGGTAATTTGCATACCGGTCGCGACAGCATCAATTCTCTTGGACAGCAGACTTGGAAGCAGCGCTTGCCAGTCAACGATGACGAAGTCGACCACTTTGACCCCAAGTGGACCGAGGACCGCCTTGACCAAATCCGGATGAAAACCGGAGGCGCTACTTGAATCCCCACGGCGACCGATTATGGATGCCAATCGTGATCTTACCTTCTTTGAGCACACGATCCGTGATCGACTGCGCACAAGCGGTAGAGACCGCACCACTGAGCATCGCCAGAGCGGCACTTCCAACCAACACAGCTCGCCTGCTGAATTGTAGTCCCCTCATTTTCACCTCCCAATTGCTATCGGCGACGTATATGGATAACATTTTGTCCGCGCATTAAGGGCGACTTCAAGAGAAAGCAGGCGCATTGACGCAGAATTTCTGCGCGACGACGCCATCAGACAACGAATTTCAGCCCGCGATTGGCTTGCAGTTAGGACGCCCATTTAGCTCCACTCATGTATTGATGCGACTGGCTCGCAACTCATCGTTGCTGCTCGATCCGCATTGCATTCAGTTCAAACTAGGGTCTGTTTGGATTCATCGTAACCGTTCGGTGAGGCTTTCAATTACCCACAAATTCTCCTCCGACCATGGCGCCCAGCGCGATGTCGGTGAGGCGTGATAGCCCGCGCCACATGACGGTATTGCCGGGCGGCGGATCGCTGGCGCGGGCGAGGTAACCGCCGAGCCGGGCGAT
>NZ_VSTH01000231.1 GCF_008123965.1 Bradyrhizobium hipponense
CCGATGTCGCCGCATCGTGCACCCATAAGCGATTGCCCTGCCCTCCAGAGGAGAGTGAAGAGTCCGCCGCCTCAAAACTCGTTGGCGATTTTCGACAGCATCGCGAGCAGGGCTGCGCGATTGGCCGGGCCCAGGAGCTCGTTGAGCCGCGCCTCGTGCTTGGTCGCGACTAGCTTCTTCGCCCGCGTCAGCACGGCCTTGCCCTTGTCGGTCAGCACCAGGATGTGCGAGCGGCGGTCGTTGGTGGAGCGGATCCGCGCGCAGAGGTCGCGGCTCTCTAGATTGTCGAGCATGGCCACGAAATTCGGGCGCAGGATGCCCAGCGTCGAAGCGATTTCGGTCTGGTTACGGCCCGGATTCTTCTCGACCAGCAGCAGCACGGAGAACTGCGCCGGCGTGAGCTGGAGCGAGGCCATGCAGCGCAGGAAGTTCTCGAACACCTTGAGCTGCGCCCGCTTGAGCACATAGCCCAGCTGCTCGGAGAGCTCGCCGAGCTGGAGGGCTTCGGAGGTCCCTTCAGGCGCGTCCTTGCGGACCTTGATCGCCTCGGCCGGTTTTTCGAAGGTTTTCGAAACGGTCATCGCCTCATGCTCGCAATCCCGCTAAGTTCGGGAGGGTCGCCCGCCACTCTTGATGTTATATTTGATAATTGTTATGGACTATATCAAATATCGTCAGCGTTTTTCAATGGCTGTAGTCGGACCATCCACCGCAATCGGGGACGGGTCCGGATCTTGAGGGGGAGCGTCCGGTCTTGAACACCACTATCATGCTGTTCCTGCTGCAGGACGGCATCACCAATGGCGCGATCTATGCGCTGCTCGGCCTGGCGCTGGTGCTGGTGTTCGCCGTCACCCGCGTCATCCTGATCCCGCAGGGCGAGTTCGTCACCTATGGCGCGCTGACCTATGCCTCGCTTGCTGCCGGCCAGATGCCGGGCACGGCAAAGCTCGCGCTCGCCATGGGCATCGCCGCCTTTGTGTTCGACCTGTTCGTGGCACGGCAGGCGCTGCACGCGCGGCTGATCGTGCGCGCCTTCCTCGCCAACATCGTGCTGCCGGCGATCGTGCTGGCGGTGACGCTCTATTTCGCCGGCCAGAAGCCGCCAGTGGCGATCTGCATTGTGCTGTCGCTGGTGATCGTCGCGATGATCGGCCTTTATCTCTACCGCATTGCGTTCCAACCGCTGGCGCACACCTCCGTGCTGGTGCTGCTGATCGCCTCGGTCGGCGTCCATCTGGCGCTTCAGGGACTGGGCCTGCTGTTCTTCGGCGCCGAAGGCCAGCGCGGGCCTGCCGTGCTGTCGACCTCGTTCGCCGCGGGCGCGCTGCGTTTCACCGGGCAAAGCATCGCGGTCTACGGCATTACCATCGCCTTCATCGTCGGGCTGTGGCTGTTCTTCGGCCTGACGCTCTACGGCAAGGCGCTGCGCGCCACCGCCGTCAACCGGCTCGGCGCGCGGCTCGCCGGCATCCGCACCTCGTTGTCGGGACTGATCGCCTTCCTGCTTGCCTCGGTGATCGGCGCGCTCTCGGGCATTTTGATCGTTCCGATCACCACGCTGTATTACGACAGCGGTTTCCTGATCGGCCTGAAGGGCTTCGTCGCCGCGATCATCGGCGGCCTCGTCAGCTATCCCCTGACGGCGGTTGCGGCACTCTTCGTCGGCATCGTCGAGGCGTTCTCGTCGTTCTATGCCTCCAACTACAAGGAGGTCATCGTTTTCATGCTCTTGATCCCCGTGCTGCTGCTGCGCTCGCTCGCCGCGCCCGCGGTCGAGGAAGAGAAGGACTGACGCTAAGATGCAGAGCCGGCTTCCCATCCTCATCTTCGCGCTCGTGATGGCGGCGATCCCGCATCTGCCGGGCATGCCGCCGTTCTGGATCGTGCTGCTCGACAATATCGGCCTCACCGCGCTCGTCGCCATGGGCCTCGTGCTCCTCACCGGCGTCGGCGGCCTGACCTCGTTCGGGCAGGCCGCCTTCGTCGGCTTCGGCGCCTACACCACGGCGGTGCTGTCGACGACCTACGGCCTGTCGCCCTGGCTGACGTTGCCGTTGTCGCTCGTGGTCAGCGGATTGCTGGCGGTGCTGCTCGGCCTGGTCACGGTCCGCCTCTCCGGCCATTATTTGCCGCTCGGCACCCTGGCCTGGGGACTCGGGCTTTTCTACCTGTTCAGCAAGCTGGAATTTTTGGGCCGCAACGACGGCATCTCGGCGATCCCGCCGCTGTCGGTGGGCTCGTTCAAGATGCTCTCTCCCGGTTCGATCTATTATGCGATCTGGGTTGCGGTGATCCTCTCGGCGCTGCTCACCATGAACCTGCTGGATTCCCGCACCGGCCGCGCCATTCGCGCGCTCCGGCGCGGCCACGTCGCGGCCGAAGCGTTCGGCGTCCAGACCCCGCGCGCCAAGATGCTGGTGTTCATCCACGCCGCGGTGCTCGCCGGCCTGTCCGGCTGGCTTTACGCCCATCTCCAGCGCGCGGTGAACCCGACGCCGTTCGGCGCACAGGCCGGCATCGAATATCTCTTCATCGCGGTGGTCGGCGGCGCCGGCTATGTCTGGGGCGGCGTGCTCGGCGCGGCGATCGTCGTAGTCCTGAAGGAAGTGCTGCAGAGCTATCTGCCGCTGATCCTGCCCGGCTCCGGCCAGGTCGAGACCATCGTGTTCGGCATCATGCTGGTGGCGCTGCTCCAGCTCGCCCCCGGCGGCGTCTGGCCCTGGCTGATGTCACTGCTGCCCGAGCGCTCGGACGGCAGGAAGCCGGACACCTCGCTCAAGCTCGAGGCGCGCACCCGCGCACAGAGCCAGTCCAACGTCCTGCTCCAGGTCGAGAAAGCGCGAAAGCAGTTCGGCGGCGTGATTGCGGTGAATAACGTGTCCTTCGACGTCCAGGCCCGCGAGATCGTCGCGCTGATCGGGCCGAACGGCGCCGGCAAGAGCACGACGTTCAACCTGATCACCGGCGTGCTCTCGGCCACGTCCGGCTCGATCTCGGTGCTCGGCAAGAAGGTCGACAACGCGCCGCCGCAGGAGATCGTCAAGCTCGGCATCTCCCGCACCTTCCAGCACGTCAAGCTGGTGCCCGACATGACCGTACTGGAGAACGTCGCGATCGGCGCGCATCTGCGCGGCCACTCCGGACCAATCTCCTCGATGCTGCGGCTCGACCGCGCCGATGAAGCCAAATTGCTTGCAGAAGCCGCGCGCCAGATCGAGCGGGTCGGGCTCGGCGAGCAAATGCATCAGCTCGCAGGCAGCCTGTCGCTCGGCCAACAGCGCATCGTCGAGATCGCGCGCGCCCTGTGCGTCGACCCGATGCTGCTCCTGCTCGACGAGCCGGCCGCGGGCCTTCGCCACATGGAGAAGCAGCGCCTCGCCACGCTGCTGCGCGATTTGCGCGACGGCGGCATGAGCGTGCTGCTGGTCGAGCACGACATGGGCTTTGTGATGAACCTCGCCGACCGCATCGTGGTGCTCGATTTCGGCACCAAGATCGCGGAGGGCACGCCGGCCACGATCAAGACCAATCCCGAAGTGATCAAGGCCTATCTCGGAGTGGCGGCATGAGCGCGCTGTTGTCCGTCACCGACGCGCATGTCGCCTATGGCAAGGTCGAGGCGGTGCGCTCGGTCTCGCTCGAGGTCGGTGCCAACCAGATCGTCACCATCGTCGGCGCCAACGGCGCCGGCAAGACCACGCTGCTCTCCGCCATCATGGGCATTTTGCCGCTGAAGGGCCGCGTGAGCTTTGCCGGACAGGACCTGGCGCGACTCGATATCGAGGACCGCGTCGCCATGGGACTTGGGCTCGTCCCGGAGCACCGCGAATTGTTCGTGACCATGAACGTCGAGGACAATCTCGAGCTCGGTGCCTTCCGCATCGAGAAGAGCAAGGCTAAGAGATCGATCGAGCAGGTCTATACGCTGTTTCCGCGGCTGAAGGAGCGGCGCAAGCAGCTTGCCGGCACGCTCTCCGGCGGCGAGCAGCAGATGCTCGCGATGGGCCGCGCGCTGATGGGCGCGCCGAAACTGCTTATGTTGGACGAACCGAGCCTCGGTCTGGCGCCGATCATCGTTGCCGACATCTTCCGCATCGTCACCGAGCTGCGCGCCAGCGGCGTCTCCGTGCTGCTGGTCGAACAGAACGCACAAGCCGCGCTGAAGATCGCGGACCGGGCTTATGTGATGGAGCTCGGCGAGTTCGTGCTCAGCGGCAAGGCCAGCGACATCGCCGCCAACGAACAGGTCGCCGCCAGCTATCTCGGCTTCCAGCACGAAGGCGCAAGCGTGTTGTGATCTCGCCGCGCACTCCGCTTCCCTTCTCCCCTTGTGGGAGAAGGTGGCGCGAAGCGCCGGATGAGGGGTATGTCTCCACGATTTCGATTGCGTGACATTCGCTCGCGGAGAAAGACCCCTCACCCGTCTCGCCGCTACGCGGCGAGCCACCCTCTCCCACAAGGGGAGAGGGAGATCGCGCCGCTCGCGTGAGGTCAAACACGATGAAGCGGCTCACAACGCCGTCTCCCCCTTCAACGCCGCCACCTCCGCCTCAAGCTCCGCGATCCGCTGATCCCTCGCCGCCAGCGCCGCTGCGACATCCGCGGCGTCGAACTTCTGCGGGATGTGCTGCGGGCAGTTGGTGTCCCAGGCCGCGATCTTGAACGCGATCGCCTGCTCGGGCCGCGCGCGATAGCCTTTCGGCATCAAGGACTGCGTCAGCGCGTCGTCGTCCTCGACCACGCGCGCCTCGCCCCAGATCTTGACCCGGCGGCGATGGGCGTAGTCCATGATGAAGATGTAGGCCTTGGGATTCTCCGACAGATTGCCCTGGCTGATGAATTGCTGGTTGCCGGCATAATCGGCAAAGGCGAGCGTCTGCTTGTCCAGCACCTTCAAGAACCCCTTCGGCCCGCCGCGATGCTGGATGTAGGGCTGGCCGTCCGCCGCGGCGGTGGCGAAATAGAAGCTGTTGGCATCGGCCAGGAAGGCGGCCAGATTTTCGTCAACCTCGGTGCGCCAGCCGCGCTGCTCGGCAAGGGCGTAGGCCTGCCGCGAACCTTTGCGGACCTGGATCGATTTCACCGCCGGCGTGAAGGCCACGTCGCTGGCAAAAGTATGCACTGCACCTGTCATCGGAACATCTCCTGAAATCCGGCACGTTCCTGCGTCTTTCGGAGTGCAAAATGGACCGTCCAGCGGCTAAAACAATCAGTCCGCTTGACACTTCATCATTGCAGCATATGCAATGATGCCATGGACCGCCTCGAAGCCATGCATGTCTTCGTCACCGTAGCCGACCTGCGCGGCTTTGCGCCGGCGGCGCGCAAGCTGCGGCTGTCGCCCTCGGCGGTGACGCGGCTGATCGCGGCACTCGAAGAGCATCTCGGCGCGCGGCTGTTGCAGCGGACCACGCGGCAAGTGACCCTGACCGACGTCGGCACGCGTTATCTGGAACGCGCGCGGCGCATCCTCGCCGATGTCGAGGAGGCCGACGGCTCGGCCCGGGATGAACGCAACCGGCCGAGCGGGCGCCTCGTGGTGTCGGCGCCGGTCGGCTTCGGCCGGCTTCATGTCGGGCCGGTCATGACCGCCTATCTCAAGCGCTATCCCGAGGTTGCCTGCGAATTGCGGCTGTCGGACCACCTCGTCAATTTGGTGGAAGATGCCGTCGATGCCGCGGTGCGGATCGGCCATCTCGCCGATTCCTCGCTGGTGGCGCGCCAGGTCGGCCAGATGCGGCGGATCGTCGTGGCTGCGCCCGGCTATTTGAAGCGCCACGGCGAACCGAGGACGCCGCAGGCATTGCTGGAGCACCAGACCATCCAGTTCGGGCCGACCAACTGGCGCTTCCTGGTCGATAACCGCGACATCGAGGTAACGCCGAGCCCGCGCTTCATCAGCAACAGTGCCGACGCAGCGCTGCAATATGCCGAGGCCGGCGGCGGCGCGACGCGGGTGCTGGCCTATCAGGCCGCCGAGGGGCTGAAGCGCGGGCGGCTGAAAATCGTGCTGGCGAAGTACGAGCAGCCGGCGCTGCCGATCCACATCGTCTATCCGACCTCGCGCCTGCTCTCGGCCAAGGTGCGCGCGTTCATCGATCTCGTGGTGGAGACGGCGGATTGGAGATTTGGGTAGGTCAACCATCTTCGTCATGGCCGGGCATAGCCGTCCGAAGGACGGCGTCGCTTCCGCTCGCCTCTGTCCCGGCCATCCACGCACCTCCGCGCACGGCGCCAAAGACGTGGATGCCCGGGTCAAGCCCGGGCATGACGGCGGAGAGAGCGGGGTTCACCCCTTCTTCGGCACCACACGGAAAGTGCCGCTGGCGCGCGCGATTACCGCATCGTCGGCCTTGACCAGGCACTGCGCGAAACAGATCGTGCTGCCGGTCTTGATCACGTCGCTCTCGACCGCGAGCCACTGGCCGATCTCGGCGGCGCCGACATAGTCGATGGACAGCGAGACCGTCACGAACGACGTCGTCCAGCCCGTCGCCTGCGCGCAGCTATAGCCCATGGCGGCGTCGGCCAGCGCGGCGATCAGCCCGCCATGGATCAGCCCGCGTGCATTGGTGTGCGGTGTCGCCAGGCGCAGCCCGATGATCACGGCCTTGTCGGTCTTCTTCGAGTAGAGCGGCTCCCAGGGATCGGTGAGCGGCGCTTTGCGGAAATGCGGCTCGAAGCCGGCCGGAATGTCGGTGAAGGTCATGTGGCGCTCGCGTTGTTGGTTGCCGCCATTGAACGCGATGTAGATGACGGTTTCACCGCCTACAAAGTTTTAAACGGAGTTTGCGCGGGTGTTTGAAACGGCTCTCATCGTCATTGCGAGGAACTCGCGATAAAATTGCAAAGCAATTTTGCGCTGATGCGACGAAGCAATCCAGAGCATCTTTCCGCAGAGGCAGTCTGGATTGCTTCGCTTCGCTCGCAATGACGATGTGGAGGGCAGCGTACGCCCCTGTAGGGTGGGCGAAGGCGCGAAGCGCGTGCCCACCATCTCGCCGCGAATGGAGACGAGGTGGGCACGCTACGCTTTGCCCACCCTACAGCACCGCCCTAGAACGGCAGCCCCACGTAATTCTCCGACAACGACGTCATCGCCGCCTGCGACTGCGTGACGTAGTCGAGTTCGGCGAGCTGGATGCGCGCGCCGATGGTGCCGGTGTCGGGAAATTTGTGCAGCATCGAGGTCATCCACCAGGAGAAGCGTACCGCCTTCCAGACTCGCGCCAGCGCCTTCGCCGAATAGGCGTCGATCCCGGCGCTCGACTTCTCGTCGTAGAACTCGCGCAAGGCGGCCGAGAGATAATGCGCGTCGGAGGCCGCCAGGTTCAGCCCCTTGGCGCCGGTCGGCGGCACGATGTGGGCGGCGTCGCCGCAAAGAAACATCTTGCCGAAGCGCATCGGCTCGGCGACGAAGCTGCGCAAGGGTGCGATACTCTTCTCGATCGATGGGCCGGTGACGAGGCTATCGGCCGCCTTCTGGTCGAGCCGGCGCTTCAATTCATCCCAGAACCGGTCATCCGGCCACTGGTCGACATGATCGTCGAGCGAACACTGCACATAATAGCGGCTGCGCTTCATTGACCGCATGGTGCAGAGGGCAAAGCCGCGGGCGTGGTTGGAGTAGATCAGCTCGTGGCTGACCGGCGGCGTCTCGGACAGGATGCCGAGCCAGCCGAACGGATAGATGCGCTCGAACTCCTCGATCGCCGAGGGCGGAACGCTGGCGCGGCTGATCCCATGGGAGCCATCACAGCCGGCGATGAAGTCGCAATCGATCTTGTGGGTGACTCCGTCCTTGACCCAGGTTACGCGTGGGTGACTGCCGTCGAAATCATGCGGCTGCACGTCCCTGGCCTCGTAGACCGTGGTGAGGCCAGCCGCCTTGCGTGCATTCATCAGGTCGAGCGTGACCTCGGTCTGGCCGTAGATCATGACCGTCTTGCCGGTCGCGGCCTTCATGTCGATGCGGTGACGGCGGCCGGAAAAGGCAAGCTCGATGCCCTCATGCACCAGGCCTTCGGCATGCGCCCGCGCGCCGGCGCCGACCTGGTCGAGCAGCGCGACGGTTCCCTCCTCCAGGAGACCAGCGCGGATGCGGCCCAGCACGTAATCGGGGCTCTGTCGCTCCAGAATGACACTGTCGATGCCGTAGCCGTGCAGCAGTTGCCCAAGCAACAATCCGGCCGGCCCCGCCCCGATGATTGCGACTTTTGTCCGCAATACTTGCTCCTTCCGATCCTGTAGGCTGCCGCGGCTCGCTTGTCGCGATCGTCCGCGAACGGTAATTATAACATATAACGGTTGGGCAAAAGGGGAGTGCTCGTCGCCGCACCGCGACAAATCCATGCAACATGGCTGACGTAGATGACGCGGGAGGGTGCGCGCCAGTTCCGGCTTGAACGCGCCGACCAATTAGATAACATGTTAATTAAAGACACCGGGCCATCGAAGCCCGTCGTCGAAAACAGGGAGAGACGACCGATGAGGACAGCGTGTCTGGCGTTGCTGCTGGCAACATGCGTGACGCCTGCGTTCGCGCAGGACAAGACCTTCGATCTGAAGATCTCGCACTGGGTGCCGGCCTCGCATCCGCTGCAAAAGTCGCTGGAAGACTGGGCAGCCGCGGTGGAGAAGGATTCCGGCGGCACCATCAAGGGCAAAGTGTTCCCGGCCCAGCAGCTCGGCAAAGCCTTCGATCATTACGACATGGCGCGCGACGGCATCGCCGACGTCACCTACGTCAATCCCGGTTATCAGCCCGGCCGTTTCCCGATCGTCGGCGCCGGCGAGCTGCCGTTCCTGATCTCGGATGCCAAGGGCGGCTCGATGGGGCTGGACGCCTGGTATCGGAAGTATGCCGAGAAGGAGATGAAGGACGTCAAATATTGCCTAGCCTTCGTCCACTCGCCCTCGTCCTTCCACTCCCGCACCAAGAAGATCGTGATGCCTGAGGACGTGAAGGGCCTGAAGATCCGCCCGGCCCACGCCACCATGGCGAATTTCGTCACTTCGCTCGGCGGGACCAACGTGCAATCGTCCGCGCCTGAGGTGCGCGACATCATCGAGCGCGGCGTTGCCGACGGCGTCACCTTCCCCTGGGGTTCGCTGGTGCTGTTCGGCATCGACAAGGTGACCAAGTACGACATGGAGGCGCCGCTCTACACCACGACCTTCGTGTTCGTGATCAACAAGGACAAGTACAATGCGATGTCCGACAAGCAGAAGGCCGCCATCGACAAGAACTGCTCGACCGAGATGGCAGGCGTGGTCGGCGAACACTGGGGTAAGTTCGAGGACGCCGGCGTCGACAAGGTGAAGGTGGAATCCAGCCACGAAGTCTACAAGCTGACACCCGAGCAGACCGCCGCCTGGAAGAAAGCCGCCGAGCCGCTGGTCAAGACCTGGTCCGACGGCGCCAAAAAGGCCGGCGCCGATCCGGATGCGGCACTGGCGGATTTGAAGGCGTCGCTGAAGAAGTACAACGCGCTGGCGGAGTGACGCCGAATTGCAGCCGCGAACTCGCTGCACCTCTCCCGCTTGCGGGGGAGGTCGGCGCGAAGCGCCGGGTGGGGGCTCTCTCCACATTGGGATCGTTCATTGCGGATACACCCCCACCCCAGCCCTC
>NZ_VSTH01000232.1 GCF_008123965.1 Bradyrhizobium hipponense
CAACGCAACTGTAATGCTAGCCCTCCCTCGCTCAAGCCGGTATCTCGCCAAAATTCTTCCGCACCGGCAGCACCGCGTGCCGGATCAGGCGCGAGTCCTCGACCGCCGCCTGCCGGTGCTTCACCGCTTCGCGATAGACGGGATCGCGGATCATCTCGACGAACGCTTTGACGCTCGGGTATTCGGCGATGAAGCAATGGTCCCAGCGCTCGTCCTGCGGACCGATCAGCATCAGCTCGAATTTGCCTTGCCAGACGATGCGGCCGCCAAGCCGCGCGAACACCGGGCCGCTCTCGCGGCCATAGGCCGCATAGGCTTCCGCGCCGGACACTTTGCGCCCGTCGGGATAGGCTGCCTCTTTGCGCAGCCGCACCAGGTTGAGCATGTGGATCGGACCGGGGCGGTCGCTGTCCCGGAATTGCGCAAAGATCTCCTTGGTCGGATCGATATGGCCCATGCGTTTTTTCCTCTTTTTGTGCACCGATCTTAGCGCCGCCGGCTGGCGAGCGGAACTGTGGCGGGCGAATGCCGCACCTCCTAATCGCGCGTTAAGCTCTGGGTAACCGGGCCTTAAACAGCGACCGCTAGCGTGCGGCGGGGCGGGCTGACCGGGCGTTTTGCGTATGGCGTGGGGAAAGAAAAAGGGTGGCGGGCGGAAAGAGCCGCTATTCGGCCTGCCCGCGGCGCTCGCCGATCTGCGCCTGACGGTGGCAGACCGCATCCCCAACGCCGAGGACAAGCCGAAAAAATCCGCAAAATCACCCGCCAAGCGCAAGGGCGAGAATTCCGGTGATGAGCCGCCGCGCGAGCGCAAGGCGCAGGCCAGCCGCAGCGGCGCCAAGCGCCGGTCGAAGTCGCGCGGCGGGTTTAGTCTCGGCCGTCTCGTCTATTGGGGCGCGGTGCTCGGCCTGTGGGGCGCGATCGCCGTGGTCGGAGTCGTGGTCTGGGTGGGCGCGCATCTGCCGCCGATCCAATCGCTGGAAATCCCAAAACGCCCGCCGACGATCCAGATCGTCGGCATCGACGGCAGCATGCTGGCGCAGCGCGGCGAGATGGCCGGCGCCAATGTGTCGCTGAAGGATCTGCCGCCCTATCTGCCGAAGGCCTTTATCGCCATCGAGGACCGCCGCTTCTATTCGCATTTCGGCATCGACCCGGTCGGCATCCTGCGCGCCCTCGTCACCAATGTGCTCCACCGCGGCGTGTCGCAGGGCGGCTCGACGTTGACGCAGCAGCTCGCCAAGAATTTGTTCCTGACCCAGGAACGCACCATGGCGCGCAAGCTGCAGGAGGCGGAGCTCGCAATCTGGCTGGAGCGCAAGCATTCCAAGAACGAAATTCTCGAACTCTATCTCAACCGGGTCTATTTCGGCTCCGGCGCCTACGGCGTCGAAGCCGCGGCGCAACGCTATTTCGGCAAGTCCGCGAAGAACGTCACCGTCGCTGAAGCTGCGATGCTGGCCGGCCTCGTCAAATCGCCGTCGCGGCTGGCGCCGAACCGCAATCCGGAAGGCGCGGAAGCGCGCGCGCAAATCGTGCTCACGGCTATGGCGGATGCTAAATTCATCGCCGAAGCGCAGGCCAAGGCCTCGATCGGCCATCCCTCCTACAACGTGAAGCCGGTCGGCGCCGGCACCGTCAATTACGTCGCCGACTGGATCGGCGAGGTCCTGGACGATCTGGTCGGCCAGATCGACCAGAGCATCACGGTCGAGACCACGATCGATCCAAAGCTCCAGAGCGTGGCGGAGGCCGCCATCATCGACGAGCTCGCAGCCAAGAGCGTGAAGTTCAATGTCAGCCAGGGCGCGCTGGTGGCGATGACGCCCGACGGCGCGGTGCGCGCCATGGTCGGGGGGCGGAACTACGCCGACAGCCAGTATAACCGTGCGGTCACCGCAAAGCGCCAGCCGGGCTCCTCGTTCAAGCCGTTCGTCTATCTGACCGCGCTCGAAGCCGGGCTGACGCCCGACACCGTCCGCCAGGACGCGCCGATCGAGGTCAAGGGCTGGAAACCCGAGAACTACACCCATGAATATTTCGGCGCGGTGACGCTGACGCAGGCGCTGGCAATGTCGCTCAACATGGTCGCGATCCGCCTCGGCCTCGAGGTCGGGCCGAAGAACGTGGTGCGCACCGCGCACCGGCTCGGCATCTCCTCAAAACTCGAGCCCAACGCCTCGATCGCGCTCGGCACCTCCGAGGTCTCGGTGGTCGAGCTGGTCGGCGCCTATGCCCCCTTCGCCAATGGCGGCTTCGGGGTGGCGCCGCACGTGGTGCGGCGGATCAAGACGCTCGACGGCAAGCTGCTCTACATGCGCCAGGCCGACGAGCACAACCAGGTCATCGAACCGCGCATGGTCGGGATGATGAACACGATGATGCGGGAGACGTTGATCTCCGGCACCGCCAAGAAGGCGGAGATCCCCGGTTGGCCGGCGGCCGGCAAGACCGGTACCAGCCAGGATTATCGCGACGCCTGGTTCATCGGCTACACCGCCAACCTCGTCACCGGGGTCTGGCTCGGCAATGACGACAACTCGCCGACCAAGAAGGCGACCGGCGGCGGCCTGCCGGTGGAAGTCTGGTCGCGCTTCATGCGCACTGCGCACGAGGGCGTGCCGGTCGCAAACCTGCCGAGTTCACCAGGTGGTTGGGGCCTGTCGAATTTGGCGCAGGCGGCATCGCAAGTGTCGCCGCCGACAGCGGCTGCTCCAGCGCCGGTCGCCAATGGCGGCTACCGCCCGCCGCCCACGCGCGCCAATGTGCGGCCGGAACCAGCGGCCGGACTCGATGGCTGGCTGATGGACCGGCTGTTCGGCGGAAATCGGTAGCGTCGGCCTGAGACCTCTGCAGCCTCAAAACAAAAACTGAAAAACAACCCCATGCACAGTAGCCGGGGATGTCCGGCGCGTTGCTCGGTGGATTGTGCGAAACCTTTGAGGCGACGACGCAAATCGGGAGCGCGGCGCAATCTTCGCTGCAACGGGCGAGAGTCGCGCGAAATGCGCTGATGTCGCCTCATTCTCAACTGTCATTCCCGCGCAGGCGGGAAACCAGTACGCCGCAGCTTCTTGGTT
Organism: Bradyrhizobium hipponense; assembly: GCF_008123965.1. Taxonomy (GTDB): domain Bacteria; phylum Pseudomonadota; class Alphaproteobacteria; order Rhizobiales; family Xanthobacteraceae; genus Bradyrhizobium; species Bradyrhizobium hipponense. Next base: position 3,081 of record NZ_VSTH01000232.1, read on the forward strand.
CAACAACAACCGCCTCGGAATACTGGATCGCCCGGTCGAGCCGGGCGATGACACCTTCCAAAACCGGAACAGCCAGTCCTAATCCTCGGCCCCATACCGGTGCAGGTCGTTGCCGTAGGTGTCGAGCCACTTCTTGGCGCGTTCCATCGACGGGCAGACTTTTCCGCACACGCGCCAGAACCGCGCCGAGTGGTTCATCTCGACGAGATGGGCGACCTCATGGGCGGCGAGATAGTCGAGCACGAAGGGCGGCGCGAGGATCAGGCGCCAGGAGAACGACAGCGAGCCGGCCGAGGTGCAGGAGCCCCAGCGGCTGGATTGATCGCGGATCGAGAGCCGCTTGACCTTGACGCCGAGTTCGCCCGCATAGGCCTCCGCCGAGCGCTGAAGATCGCGGCGCGCCTCGCGCTTGAGGAAGTCGTGGACGCGGCGGTCGGCATGGTCGACTCCGCCGGCGACGCAGAGAATGCGTTCACCGGAATCGCGCACCTCGGTCCACACCGTGCCGCGCGTGCCGGCGCGATGAACGATGCGATGGGGCACGCCGCGAAGCGGTATCAATGTGCCCGGCTGGAACGGTGCCGCCTTCGGCAATCGGCCGAGACGCGCCGCGATCCAGGCGCCATGACGCTGCGCGAAGTCTTTCGCCTCGGCGAGCGTGCCGCGCGGCGGCATGGTGAGGATGGCCTCGCGGTCGCTCGGATGAATTCTCAGCGTGTAACGGCGCGCGCGGCGGTGCCGGCGCAGCCGAATCGCGAAAAATTGCGATCCATGAGTGATGACGAGGGTCTTCGGTTCGTGGGGCCGCCGATAGAGGAGCGCGCGAGTGGCCATGTCTGTGAGTCCGGGGGGCAGGAGTGCGCCCGGATTCTGCCATAACCGCCGCCAGGGAAAGCGCTCGGCGCAAAAACAAATCATTTGCCCAATATACAGGGGTCAGGCGTCCGGGAGACCCTACAGACTGGGGTTGGAACCCCAATTTTTCGCCCCCGCTGAACGCATGCGGCACCCCCAAGGGGTGAGGTAAGACTCACTCCTAGAAAGCTACCTAAATACCGCGAATCTGGAGGGAACCAGCCCTCCGGCGGACTTCGAATTTTCGACGGGAAAGCCGAAAAACGGGAGCTATTCCGCTGCGAGAGCCTGCAATGAGTTCGGATTCGCTGCGGAGAGCATGAAATCGTGTATCCGCGGCACGATTTCCGACTTGAAGCGCGAGCCGTTGAACACGCCGTAATGTCCGACGCCCTTCTGGACGTAATGAACGCGGCGATGATCGGGGATCGAGCTGCACAATGCGTGCGTTGCTTCGGTCTGGCCGAGACCCGAGATGTCGTCGTTCTCGCCTTCGACCGTCATCAATGCGACGCGCGTGATCTTCGAGGGATCGACGCGGGTTCCGCGATGGGTCATCTCGCCCTTCGGCAGCGAGTGCTTGACGAACACGGTGTCGACGGTCTGAAGATAATACTCGGCAGGGAGGTCCATCACCGCAAGATATTCGTCGTAGAAGTCGCGGTGCTTGTCGACAAGGTCGCCGTCGCCCTTCACCAGATTGGCGAACAGCTGCTTGTGAGCATTCATATGTCGGTCGAGATTCATGCTGATGAAGCCGTTCAGCTGCAGGAATCCCGGATAGACGTCGCGCATCATGCCCGGATGCGGGAACGGCACCTTTGTAATGACGTGGTTGCGGAACCAGTCGATGCCGCGCTCCTGAGCGAGATTGTTCACGCCGGTCGGATTGCGGCGGGTGTCGATCGGCCCCCCCATCAGCGTCATCGAGATCGGCACGAAGGGATCGCGCCGCGCTTCCATGATCGAAACGGCGGCAACGACGGGAACGGAGGGCTGGCAGACCGCCATCACATGGGTGTTGCCGCCGAGAACGTGCAGCATCTCGATGATGTAGTCGATGTAATCGTCGAGATCGAAGCGGCCATCGCTGAGCGGCACCATGCGGGCGTCGGCCCAGTCGGTGATGTAGACGTCATGCGCCGGCAGGAAGGCTTCCACCGTGCCGCGGAGCAGCGTCGCATAATGGCCCGACATCGGCGCCACGATCAGCACGCGCGGCTGCGGGCTGCGCAGGGGACGGGCGAACTTGCGATCGAAGTAGAGCAGCCGGCAGAACGGTTTTTCCCAGACCGAACGGATCTCGACGGGAACGCGGATGCCGTTGACCTCGGTGTCGTTGAGACCCCATTCGGGCTTGCCGTAGCGGCGCGTGGTACGCTCGAACAATTCGCAGGCCGCGGCGACCGATTTGCCGACCTCGGTGCGCGCCCAGGGATTCAGGGGATTCTGAAACAGGAGCTTGGTCGCATCGGTGACGGCGCGCGCCGGATTGAGAGAGGCCTGCGCCATCTCGTACATCCAGTACATCGGCGTCGTCAGGACCGGACTGCCTTCAGCCGCCAGGGGCGGCGCGCCGCCGAACTCACCAATAGGCATGATCATATCCCTCTTCGCATCGCAGCATACTGCCGAATGCGTAATATTGCGTCAATGCATGGTTCCATAGATCTACGTGCCGCACACGGCTAAACCAACCTGAATCCACGGGAAAGTGAAGCTATTCGCCGCCCGACAGCAGCGAGCCGTTTTTCTTGGCGCTGCGCAAAAGGGCAAGGAATGCCCCAAAAGATGCAACCAGCAGCGCCGCATTGATCGCCAGCGCATCCAGCATCAGGTCGGTGCGGAAGGTGCTCTCGATCAGGAGTGCGCGCATTCCCTCGAACACATAGGTCGGCGGCAGCGCCCAGGCGACATATTGCAGCCAGACCGGCAGCACGCTGGCGGGATAGTAGACGCAGGCAAGCGGCAGGATCGCGAACATCAAGGTCCAGACGATGCTCTCGGCTCCCAGGCCGTTCCGCAGCACCAGCCCCGAGACGAAGATGCCGACCGACCAGCTGGTGAAGATCAAATTGCAGAAGAAGGCGATCAGCGGCAGGCCGAGGCCATAGACGTTGAAGTGAAACAGGAACAGCGCCAGCAGCGTCATCGGAATGATGCCGATCGCGAGCCGGATCAGGCTCATGATCATCAGCGACAGCAGAAACTCGATCGGCCTCAGCGGGCTCATCATGAGATTGCCGATGTTGCGCGCCCACATCTCCTCCAGGAACGAGATGGAGAAGCCGAGCTGTCCGCGGAACAGGATGTCCCAGAGGATAACGGCGCCGATCAGCGTGCCGCCGGCACGCGCGAAGAAATTGGCGTTCTCTGCGATGTAGATCTGGAGGAAGCCCCAGGTAATGACCTGCAGCGCCGGCCAGTACAGCAGCTCGAGCAGCCGCGGCCAGGACGACATCAGCAGATACCAGTAGCGCAGGATCATCGCGCCGATGCGGCGCACGGAAATGCCGCGATGGAGGGACAATTCACTCATTGCCGCACCCTCCCCAGCAACGAAGGGAACGCAGCATGCGGCCTATCCAGGCCGTCATTGCGAGGAGCCCTTGCGACGAAGCAATCCAGAGTCTTTCCGCGGAAAGATTCTGGATTGCTTCGCTTCGCTCGCAATGACGAAAGAAACGCCCCTACCCCACTCATCGCGCGGCCTCCCGAACGCCATTCCCCCGGCCGCGCGCGACATCCAGGAACACTTCCTCCAGCGTCGAGCGATTGTAGCGCGCCATGATCGCCTCGGGGGTATCGTCATCCTCGATGCGGCCGCGCTTCATGATGATGACGCGATCGCAGAGCCGCTCGACCTCGAGCATATTGTGCGAGGCAAGCAGGATGGTGGCATTGTTGTCGCGGCGATAGCGTTCCAGGTGCGCCCGCACCCAATCGGCCGTATCAGGATCCAGCGAGGCGGTTGGCTCGTCCAGCAACAGCAGCTCCGGCTGGTTGATCAGCGCCTTGGCGAGCGCGACCCGGGTCTTCTGCCCGGCGGAGAGCTTGCCGTTGGCGCGGTCGATGAACTCGGTGAGGTCGAGATCGCCAGCCAGCTTTGCGATGCGGTCAGCAAGATGCTTCACCGCATAAAGCTTGCCGAAGACGGTGAGGTTCTGCCGCACCGTGAGCCGCATCGGCATGTCCACATAAGGACTCTCGAAATTCATCCGCCCCAGCACCGCGGAGCTCTGCTCCGGCATCCGGTGCCCGAGCACCCGTACGCGGCCGGAGGTCGGCAGCACCAGGCCCATGATCATCGCGATGGTGGTGGTCTTGCCGGCGCCGTTGCCGCCCAGCAGGCCGGTGATGCTACCGCGCGGAAGCGAGAATGAGATGTCGTCCACCGCGCGGGTCTGCTTGTAGACCTTGACCAGACGGTCGACCTCGATTGCCGCGGACGAAATGCCATCCGCGACAGTCGGCCGACTTGAAGCATTGTCGTTCCCGGTCATGCTGGGGCCGTTCTTCCGCCATTGCGGGATCAAGCGCAAGGCTTGACGTGAAGACCAGATGCAAAGACTTGACGCCAAGGCTTGTTGTAGAGGCGTGTTGTAGGGCTTGATGTAAGAGGCTTGTAGGGCGATGGAACGGTTGGCCGGGCGTGTTTCTGATCGGCCGCATGCATCGCTGGATTGGAAGAGATGACCGAGACCGCCGATACCGACTTCCGCAATCCGCAGCGACACATCCGCCTCGACACGATCCTGCGGCTGCGCTGGCTCGCGGTGCTGGGCCAGCTCGCTGCGATCTTCATCGTGGCGCAGGGGCTGGAGTTCAACGTCGAGATCGTGCCCTGCGTCAGCATCATCGCGCTGTCGGCGGCGGTCAATCTGGCGCTGCAAACCGCAGCCAACCCGATGCAGCGGCTCGAGCCGATCCAGGCGGCCGGACTGCTTGCGCTGAACATCGTGGAACTGGCGGGATTGCTGTTCTTCACCGGCGGATTGCAGAACCCGTTCTCGTTCCTGTTCCTCGCGCCCGTGCTGATCTCGGCGACCGCGCTGCCGGCCCGGCTCACCTTCGGCCTTGGTCTGCTCGCCGTGGCCTGTGCCTCGATCCTGTTCTTCTTCCATTTGCCGCTGCCCTGGGATTCCGACGATCCGCTGGTGCTGCCGCCGATCTATCTCGTCGGCGTCTGGCTCTCGATCGTGCTCGCGATCGGCGTCACCAGCCTCTACTCCTTCCAGGTGACTCAGGAGGCGCGCAAGCTTGCGGACGCGCTGGCTGCCACGGAGCTGGTGCTGACGCGCGAGCAGCATCTGACCCAGCTCGACGGGCTCGCTGCGGCCGCCGCGCACGAGCTCGGCACGCCGCTCGCGACCATCTTCCTGATCTCGCGCGAGCTGGAAAAGACGGTGAAAGAGCCGAGCTTTGCTGCCGACCTGAAAACCTTGCGAGAGCAGACGCAGCGCTGCCGCGACATCCTGAGCAAGATCACGCAGCTCTCCCCCAGCGGCGCGCCGTTCGACCGCATGAAGCTGTCCGAGCTGATCGAGGAGGTGGTGGCACCGCACCGCGATTTCGGCATCGACATCAAGGTCCGGATCGCAGTTGCCGCCGCGGCCGAACCGGTCGGCTCGCGCAACCCGGCGATCCTCTACGGCGTCGGCAACATCATCGAGAACGCCGTCGATTTCGCCAACACCACCGTCGAGGTGAACGCCTGGTGGAACAACGATACCACCGAGATCGTGATCTCCGACGATGGCCCGGGCATTCCGCCCGACCTCCTCAACCGGATCGGCGAGCCCTATCTGTCGCGGCGGCGCAGCCAGGACGAAGGCGGCGGCCTTGGACTCGGTGTCTTCATCGCACGCACCTTGCTGGAACGAACCGGCGCCAAGGTCGCGTTTACCAATCGGACTTTCCCGGACCATGGTGCGGTGGTCCGGATTGCGTGGCCGCGGCAGCGTTTTGAGGCTATCGAGACGCTTGAAGAAACAATAGGATAGGGCGCGACCTTGCGTCGCACAACAGGGCCGATCGACTATTGGCGGCCTTGGCACCGCCTGATTGCGACGCCATATGTGGACGCGCTGGAGAGAGGACAAAACCTTGAACGCCATCGCCGAACTGAACGAACAGACCGACCGCTCGCTTCTCATCGTCGAGGACGACAAGCCGTTTCTGGAGCGGCTATCGCGCGCGATGGAGACACGCGGCTTTGCGGTGACATCGTGCGACACGGTCTCGGATGGTCTTGCACAGATCGGCAAAGCGGCGCCCGCATTCGCCGTGGTCGATCTGCGGCTCGGCGACGGTAACGGCCTCGACGTCGTCTCGGCGCTGAAGAAAAAGCGGCCCGATGCCCGCGCCATCGTGCTGACCGGCTATGGCAACATCGCCACCGCCGTGACCGCGGTGAAGATGGGCGCGATCGATTATCTCTCAAAGCCTGCGGATGCCGACGACGTCGTCGCCGCGCTGCTCTCGACCGGCACGGACAAATCCGAGCTGCCGGCGAATCCGATGTCGGCCGACCGCGTGCGCTGGGAGCACATCCAGCGGATCTACGAGATGTGCAACCGCAACGTCTCGGAAACGGCGCGGAGGCTGAACATGCACAGGCGCACGTTGCAGCGCATTTTGGCCAAGCGCGCGCCGCGTTAATTCAGCGCTCAGATCTATCACCGTCATCCTGAGGTGCTCGCCTTGCAAAGCAAGGCGAGCCTCGAAGGGCGACGGCCCGGCTGCATCGAGGCCGTGCATCCTTCGAGGCTTTCCGATGCGGTGCAAATGCACCGCATCGCTCGCACCTCAGATCCTAT
>NZ_VSTH01000233.1 GCF_008123965.1 Bradyrhizobium hipponense
CCGCACACATCATCGCATGGTCACTCTGGCGCAGAGCTCACCAGGCGACCGCTCGGCATGCGCACCTCAAAGCAAAACGGCAACTGTAGTGTTAGGCGGGCCCTTTCTGAAGCCTACGTCGTCCAGCGGCATCGGGGGCAGCCTTTCCATTTCTAGCGCTTCAACGTTCGCGTGGAGAATACGATGGCGCAGCCGCCAATTTCGAGGCCGCAACCTCAACAACGATCATGGCGAGCTGGCTTGCCTGAGCTAGGCGCCCGTTCGCCCCACACGAAGGAGAAACGAGATGAATCAGCGAGATGTGGCCGAAGTCAATCTTCACGACCTACAGGTCTCGGATCCGCTGATTGGGAAATACCAGCACTTGGTGACGGAAGTGGCGATTCCCTATCAATGGGACGCGCTGAACGACCGCAATCCCGCAGCGACACCGAGCCACGCGGTAGAAAACTTCCGTATTGCCGCCGGACGTGCGAAGGGGGAGTTCTACGGCACGGTTTTTCAGGACAGTGATGTCGCAAAATGGCTAGAGGCGGTTGCTTGGTCGCTGTGCCAGGCGCCCAATCCGGACTTGGAGAAAGCCGCCGATGAGCTGATTGAAGTGATTGCGGCCGCCCAATGCGGCGACGGCTATCTCAACACCTATTTCATGCTAAAGGCGCCTCAGGACCGCTGGAGCAACCTAGCCGAATGCCATGAGCTTTACTGTGCCGGCCACTTGATTGAAGCGGGTATCGCTTTCTTTCTGGCTACTGGCAAACGACGCCTGCTGGAGGTCGTTTGCAAGCTTGCTGACCACCTCGGCACGGTTTTCGGCCCGGAGCGCGATCAGTTACACGGCTATGATGGCCATCCAGAAATTGAACTTGCATTGACGCGCCTCTACGAAGTGACGCAGGAGCAGCGATATCTGACGCTAGCCAATTATTTCGTGGAGCAACGCGGCACAGAGCCGCACTTCTATGACATGGAACACGAGAAACGCCGGCAATCGTGCCACGTCAAATCATCTGGCGTGCCCTCGACGGTGAAAAATAAAGCCTATAGCCAGGCGCACCTGCCAATTTCGGAACAGCGGACCGCAACCGGTCATGCGGTTCGGTTTGTATACCTCATGACTGCGGTCGCTCATCTCGCGCGGCTGCGTCAGAACGAGCAGCAACGCCAGGCTTGCCTACGGCTATGGCAAAACATGGTGCAGCGCCAGATCTATATCACCGGCGGTATCGGCTCGCAAAGCTTCGGCGAAGCGTTCAGCAGTGATTACGATCTGCCGAACGATACTGCGTACGCGGAAAGTTGCGCGTCGATTGGCCTGATGATGTTCGCGCGCCGTATGCTGGAGATGGAAGTGGACAGTCGCTATGCCGACGTGATGGAGCGCGCGTTCTACAATACGGTCCTAGGCAGTATCGCTTTTGATGGGCGTCACTATTTCTATGTTAACCCGCTCGAAGTTCATCCCAAAACGCTGCGGTCCAATGGCATCTACAGTCATGTCAGGCCGGTGCGGCAACGCTGGTTTGGCTGCGCCTGCTGTCCGCCGAACATCGCACGCATCTTCACATCAATTGGTCATTACATCTATACGCCATGCTCCGACGCGCTCTATATCAATCTCTATATTGGCAATAGCGTGGCGGTATCGGTCGGCGGGCATACGCTGCGGTTGCTCATAAGCGGCAACTATCCTTGGAGGGACGAGGTGGAAATCGCTGTGGAATCTGCACAGCCAATCGCCCACACGCTCGCCCTGCGCCTGCCGGAATGGTGCAGCGCGCCGGAGACGACCCTGAACGGCGAACCTGTCAATTGCGAGTCGCGCAAGGGCTATTTGCACATTCACCGCACGTGGCGGCAGGGAGATCGGGTCAAACTATCGCTGCCGATGGAAGTACGCCGCGTATACGGTCATCCGCAACTTCGCAATTTGGCGGGCAAGGTGGCTATCCAGCGTGGCCCTTTGATTTATTGTCTGGAAGAAGCCGACAACGGGACCGAGTTACATAACGTTTGGCTTCCTGCAGAAAGCCAGTTTTCGCTTATCGAAGGCTCTGGTCTCTTTAGCGACAAGATTTTGCTGCAGGCTGATGGGGCCAGGTTGCAACACACGCATTCTGAAGAAAGGGCGCTTTATCAGTACGACAAAGTGCCCGGACAGCTACAACTGCAGCCGCTGACATTCATTCCGTGGTTCAGCTGGGCTAACCGCGGCGAGGGCGAAATGCGGATTTGGATTAATGAGCGCTGACGCGAACGCCTGAGTCGCGCGTCACGTGCGATCAAGTTTGGCCGTGATGATGCCGTATCATCTCGGGCGCATCGGAGCTGCCCCTTGCTTTCTTGACGGGCGGACCATCTTGCAGTGCGTCAGCCGTCTTCGGATTATCGACGCTGGCTGTCCGATAGTCAGCTAGATTGCCGCCCAGAAACAAGACCTCGGCCTCCTCGGTCGGTATTCCCCTCACCCAAACTCGCAACTCCTCATCTCCAGGAGCATGGCCGCGCTCTAAAATACCGTTGATTTTTTTGGTCGGCCAAGCGATGACACTCGGTATCGTGTAGGTGTGTAACTCCTTAGCGTTCTCTGCAATTGCCTTCGCGCCATGCTCGGTCTCGTCCTTTGAAAGGAGCAGTCGTGAGGGGTCCTCGCACAATGACACAAAAGCACTCTCTGTAACGCCTTGGGTGTGCCATGCAGCGAGGCGCGCCATATCAATTTCGTCCTCCCTTTCGTCGTCCGAGCAGATAGCGGCCTTAGAAACATGCGGGCTAGCGTGAGCACGCAAATCCGCTAAGGAACGCACATGCGCGATGGCATCCCGGGCTTCCTGGAGCCGCGCCGCATGGCCGAGAAGGCGCTCACCGCCGTGGTGCAGGAGGCCTATGTGCAGGGCGTTTCGACCCGCTCGGTGGACGATCTGGTACAGGCGATGGGCATGACCGGCATTTCCAAGAGCCAGGTCAGCCGGCTGTGCAGCGAGATCGACGACAAGGTGAAGGCGTTCCTCGCCCGTCCAATCGAGGGCGACTGGCCGTATCTGTGGATCGATGCCACCTACATGAAGGTGCGCCAGGAATGGCCGCATCGTCTCAGTCGCGGTGATTGTCGCGGTCGGTGTCAACAGCGACGGCCGGCGCGAGGTGCTCGGCATGGACATCGGGCCGTCCGAGGCCGAGGCGTTCTGGACGGCGTTCCTGCGCAAGCTCGCCCGCCGCAGTCTGCGCGGCGTCAAGCTGGTCGTGTCCGATGCCCACGAGGGTATCAAGGCCACCGTGGCCAAGGTGCTCAATGCCAGCTGGCAGCGCTGCCGCGTCCACTTCATGCGCGACGCGCTGGCGCATGCCGGCAAGAGCGGACGGCGCGTCGTCTCTGCCTTCATTGCCACAGCCTTCGCCCAGGACGATGCCGAGGCCGCGCGAGCACAGTGGCGGAAGGTTGCCGACCAGCTTCGCCCCAAGCTGCCCAAGCTTGCTGGCTTTCTCGACGACGCGGAGACTGACGTGCTCGCCTACATGACCTTCCCGCCGCAGCACCGGACCAAGCTGCACTCCACCAACCCGATCGAGCGCCTCAACGGCGAGATCAAGCGGCGCACCGAGGTGGTCGGCATCTTCCCCAACGAGGACGCCATCGTTCGCCTCATCGGTGCGATCCTGCTCGAACAGAATGATGAATGGGCCGTCCAGCGCGCCCGTTACATGACGCTGGAAACCATCGCGCCGTTGAGCGATGATCCGAGCGTCAGCCTCACGGCTATCGCCAGCTGACCAGCCCGGCTCTCGCCGGCGAACGCGGTGATCCACCGCCAGCTACACCACGCCACGGGACACGATCGAGCGCGATCCTCAGCCGCTTTGGCAGAAGACCTCTCATCGTACGCGATCGGCCTGTTCCGCTGCTGTCCACAGGAATTCTGAAGCGACCGAAGATTGGTGCTACCTAGCTGGGCACTTTACAATCTGACTCTGCATAGAGCGAAAATGGCAACCGCTGGCGAGGATGGCTGGAGGAACTTCACCAAAGCAGTTGGCTTTCGGTATTCGTCGTCTGCGGAACCGCGTAGCTCAGCTCCGTTCCAGTGTGCGCGCATAGCGACGCACAGCTGTGAGGCTGCTCGTTGCAGGCAACGAGTGACCACGCGAGTCAATGAAGTTCTTGAAACATCTATGGGATAGGAGCTGCATCGCCGCCGGGAATCAGTCGTCCATGGCTAGAATGCTCCCTCGCGTCTGTGCGAATTGGCTTTGCCTATCCAGCCGAGCTCTCCGCTGTCACGATCTTAATGGCTTCCCGGGATTTCTCGGGGCCGCGGCGGCTGGGCAGAATAGGAAACGAGATCAAACAGGAGCGCGCTATTCTGGTCAATGAGCCCAATTCCCGTCAAGGCACCAACAGCGACTTCGCCGTTCTAGACAACTTTGAACTATCGACCTCTAAAGTCGCCGTCAGGTGCCACGTCAGGTCAACGATCATTGCGGATTCGATAGTTGTGGGAAGATCTGCCTGGCTGTCATACGTTGGAAAGGCCGCGCCCAAGCGGTGCTCGGCCCTGGTCCCGTTGAGTATCGTGGCTTGGGTCCAGATTGGCGTGGTTGCTACAAACGTGGCTGGTATCAAAGAGTTGCTAGGGGAGCGTGCAACTCCAGATGGGCCGCGAGAAAGACGGCGGTTTTGAAGGCAACCAGACGGCTGTTGGAACGAGCGGCGCAGTTAGCCATGCTCTCTGATGGGAGGGCAGGGTCTCGTAGCGATGCCGATCGGCGGTTCCTCCCATTCATCTTGAGGCGCGAGCGATTGTTAGGCCCGCATTCTCCAGCGCATCCAAAACCCTATCAGCAATCGCCCGCGGATCGCGCTGGTCCTCTATTCTTACGTTACAGGCTAACGTAGCAGCGATAATCGCGCGCGCCGTTTTGCGCTGGAGGCAATCGTACTCGGCATACTCACCGCAAGTATTGCAGGTAATCACTGGTCGGCCAGTCCAGGGATCGTGCATTGCGATCTCGCACCAGTTTTCTGTGTGACATTTCGGACACAGCATAGATCGAGATTTCCTTGTGGTCTCAGCTCGCGCGCTACATGCTCGCCAATTGAACGACTGCTTGATACCAAAGCCGCAGAAGCCATCGATACTCCGGAGGTCGTGTTGCGCGTCCCGAAAAACACGATCGAGGCGGGCACGGAAGCAATCCAGGCACTCGAAGGGGCGCTCCGGCGTGAGCGACCAGTTGCCGCATCTGTGCCGACAATGCCTTCGATGGCGCCGCCTCGGTGCCCTTCTGGAACCGGCGCTGAACGGAGTACGGCGAGCATCTGCACCTCGATATCCCGCGGCGGTTCAATGTCCGTTCGACATAGAGCCGGCCGTCCCACGGACCGCGCTCTCACTACGCGTCCCGACAATGACGTCCTCCAGAGTATCGAGATCGCACACAATCCATGGCCTTCCTCTGCCGCCGTCCCGCCGAAGATCTCACGAGCACGGGCGCTCCGATAGCCCGCCCGCTGTACGAAAAGCGTTTCCGGATCAGTCGCCTTAATGGCTGAAAGTACCATCGAAAATCCGTTCCGCTGAACGAAGTTGCGAGCCGATCTCTCCGCCTATCACGACCGCCTCGCTCATAAAGTGTGCTGCCGTTGGTTGCTGCACTTGCTCACGTGATCCCGCATCGAGTTGTCGTCCTTTGGAGCAGACGCGATCTTGGCAACAAGAGCGGTGCCGTGTTCTTTTTGCAAGACGACGGATGACATCATGTTCGTCATCCGTCACGCAGCGCACTCCAATTGCCGATAGCCGCAGCGGCTCGACGACAGATCGCCACTTCGGGCCACTCTGGTCAACGCATTTCCCATATGCGAACTCCTGCTCGGTGAAACGAGCAGTCTCGGTAAAGCGGCAGGCGTCGCAGCAGCATGAACAACAGCTATCGCGTAGCGCTGATTGTTGAGCGTCGGGGACGCATACATATTCTTCTTTCGGCTCACGAGGCTATTTTTTCAGTTCGTACATCCGCGATCTGTCATTCCTTCCTGTCAACCGGTTCCAGGCCGGAATTGTTAAATCGTCAAAAGCTTCCAAGACCACCTTGCGTGCAATCGAAATGATGCCCTGCTCGCTCAGGGTCGCCAAGACGGCCATAGGATGACCGCCTTGGACATGCGTCCTGCTCGATGGGCCGATCATTGGGCCGCGAATGAAGCGGGCATGGATAGGAGGATGGGTATCGAACACTATGCCAACGTGCATGCCTACAGCTGCCCCGTTTCGGCGGGAGCAAGCCATTTGCAGGTTCGTGGTAGGTGGATCACGACCACCTAAGTTGGGGTATGGCCTCCCACTTCCTTTCCACTCTGAGGAGCAACGCGCTGATCTCCGGACGGCGACCTCCGCCGTGAGCAATATCTCAAATCGGGCAATCGCCACGCGGCGATGCTGTTCCGATCTTAGCATCCGGTACTCCTGCACTCCCGATTTCATCGCGAGATCTTGCAATGATTCGCCGAGGCTGCCTCACTGAGGCGTTTGGGGGCACCGCGGGCGTTCTGCAATCTGAGCTCGAAAGCTGTTGTACGGCCAGGCACGGTCGCCAGCTGCACGGAGACCTTACAATCTGACGCTACGTCCGATTCAAGCCCTTATGTCGAGAGTCGCGCATTTGGCGCGGGATCTGACGAGATCCACCAGTGAACCCAACCTCCACTATCATTTTGCGTTGGCGTGGTGTTTCCAAGCGGGCGTTCTCAACCGAGAAGACGGCAGTGAAGCTTACTCGACGCGCTTGGGCTTATTGCGAGTGGCTTGTCGCATCTCAGACATTGACAGAGCGGGCGGCAGATGACGGCAAATGAGGTGCTTTTGCGAAGGCCAGCCTACGGGATCTTACGTAGGTCATGTGTCGCATTTTCTTGATCTAAAAATTGCATCGTCTTTTGCATGAAGCAGAAGAAGCCATTCTCCGACGCCAAACATTGGCGAGGCCGTGCGGAAGCGACGCGAGTAAAAGCGGAGTCGCTCGAGGACGACACATCCAGATGCAGGCTCCTCATGGTCGCTGAGGAGTATGATAAGCTGGCTCGCCTCGCGGAGGAGCGGCAAAGAAATGAGGTTGACGGGCAGTTCTGATCGCCGCCGGAGCGAACGGTTGCATCGAAGGTCAAGGCGTTGTGATCGCAGCGCGGAAGCCCTTCCGTTGGACGGCTCTAGGGCTGAACAACGCCCTCATACGGTAACGCCAATGAGCGAGGCTGCTGAATGAGTGCGGTCCGCGCGTCCGAGCCTCTGGCCGTGAATCAATTGTGAGTCAGGGGGTCGGCCACATGGATGACGCATTGAGGTGTCTCAGGCGGCAAGCCGGCTAACCGCTGGACATGAGAAAGAATGAGATGAAAGCCCACCGTCAGATGGTCGCAAGAGCGAAATTACAAGCCTCTCGCTCGACGAACTGGCGAAGCATTGGCGTCGCTTTGCATCATCTGCCGAAGCCGGGGACGTGTCTTGGGGTGACAAAGTAGCCGGATCGCCGGATCATGCCACGCGAATTGGCTTCCGCCGCCATTTTGGCTGCGAGGCGTTTCAGCCGAATTCTGGCATCTTGCACCAAACACGGTTAGCTCAACGCCATAACGTTGCGGACTTGTTAAGGCCGAGGCGAGCAGAAGCTCCTGCCGGCATGGGTTGCGTAGCCAAACCATCGTAGATGTCTGCGCGGATCGTCTGCATCAGGCAAGTTCGCAACGAAGTCACTCATGACGAGAAAATCCAACTGAAAAGCATAGTCGAAAGACCAACCACAACAGAACTCTTCGGCGGGCGAGACCGATGGTTATTCATCGAGATAGGTTCCGTGCAGATGATCAGGAGTATCTGGGACTGCCCATGCCGGGGTCGCAGCCGCTCGATGTATGAGTCGGACGACACGAGTGGTGCGGGAGTCAACTCTATCGGTCGAAACAAGGAGAACCGCGTGAGGAAGCAAATTGTAGAAAGACTCGAGGCGGGGCGCGTACGAGATGGCCGATTCGCCACCGCACCGGGATCTGGTCCGGTCTCTTCTACGTGCAGGGGCCTTGTGGCTGTCAGCTCAAGATCATCGGCTTCGTCCGTCCGGGATGGGAGCATGTCTCTGTGTCGACGCCACGGCGTTCTCCAAACTGGGACGAAATGTGCCTCGTCAAAGATCTGTTTTGGGATCAGGAGGAATGCGTGATGCAGCTGCATCCTCCTCGTTCGCAGTATGTGAACAATAGTCGCTATTGCCTGCATCTCTGGAGGCCGACACGTCAGGTCATTCCGTTGCCTCCGGCAGCCTTCGTGGGCATCGTCGGGCTTGGGCCGTCTGAAGCGGCAATTCTGTTTGCGCAGATGAGTGCGGTGTCATAACTGATCTCGCCACGTCGGTGTTAAGTCGAGCCGCGGCAAAGTACTCTGCTGTTCCCGCAGATCATCTTCGAGAGTCCAGACGGATTTCCGCACCACAGCCATGGGCGATGAGCACACCGTCGATAGAGCTTAGGTGACCTAATGATGCACAGGCCCGCCAAGAGCGTGCGGGCCACCACTCTGCGCCCCAGAGCCCAACCGGCTGCGCTTTTGAAGGCGACGGGAGGCAACGCTCGCAGAGGCGGCTCGTCCGGACAACCAGTGATTGTGCGGAATGTGAGGCGCATAACCACACCAGCGCGGAATCGGCCGGGTGACGAATTAGAACAGATTCGTCGGTCCGTTATACGTGTGGCGCGGCCAAACCACATCGGTATCAGGAAAGGATCCTATGGGGCGCAACCACCGTACGCATTGGCTAGTTGCCTGAGTGAGGCGCGTCGAGGAAATGTTGTTGCCTGCGCCGCGATGCTGCGAGGAAATCCTGCATGAGAGGCGGCTAATTAGCCTGATATGAGCGCCATCCCGGCGCAACTAGGCGATAATTCTCGTTTGATACCGGGCAAGAGTGTTGCTTTGCGGAGCTACGCACGACGGTATCGTCTCTATGATCGAGCGAAAGCCTTGGGGGTACTGTGGAAGGCGAAGGCAATAGCGGCCACAACGGCGCGCCGGTCCGCCGCGACTGGGAACGTGCCGAGGCGGAAGGGGTTTACGCGCTGCCATTTGCTGACCTCCTATTTCAGGCCCACACCGTTCATCGCGGCAATTTCGACCCAAATCACGTCGAAACCGCAAGCCTGCTCAGCATCAAGACCGGCGGTTGTCCTGAAGATTGCGCCTACTGTGCACAGAGCGTGCATTACGACACTGGCCTGAAGGCAACTCGCTTGATGGATCGCGCTGATGTGGTCGCCGCCGCGCAGCGCGCCAAGGCCGCCGGGGCGACTCGCTTCTGCATGGCCGCGGCCTGGCGCAGTCCAAAGGACCGCGACCTCGATCAGGTCTGCGACATGATTGCCGCCATTAAACGTGTTGGCATGGAGACGTGCGTAACGCTCGGCATGCTCACGCCAAAGCAAGCCGCACGGCTCGCCGACGCCGGCCTCGACTTCTACAATCACAACGTGGACACTTCGCCGGAGTTCTACCGCAGCATCATCACTACCCGGACCTTGCAGGATCGCATCGAAACTCTTACACGCGTGCGCGAGGTGGGCATCAAAGTCTGCTGCGGCGGCATTATTGGTATGGGTGAGCACGTCGAGGACCGTCTCGGCATGCTGGTACTGCTCGCCAATCTTCCCAACCATCCGGAAAGCATACCGATCAACCTCTGGAACGAGGTGAATGGCGTGCCGGTGAAGGTCACGGCGGACCGTCCCGATCCGATTGCCCTGGTGCGCCTGGTGGCGACCGCGCGGATCATGATGCCCAAGAGCGTCGTACGGTTGGCCGCAGGGCGCCAGTACATGACTGATGAACTCCAAGCGCTATGCTTCTTGGCGGGTGCGAATTCCATCTTTGTCGGCGATGTGTTGCTGACTACCAAAAACCCGCAACTTGACCGTGACGCAAGTTTGCTTGCCCGGCTCGGCATTACGCCTGGACTCGTTTAGGTTATCAGAACAACAGAGGTGCTGCGCGCAAGCGATCAGCGTAGGTGAGAAATGCAGATTGTCTTGATGAAGGGAACGATTCATTGCGCCTCGGTAACTGAATCCGACCTGCACTATGAAGGCTCGATCTCGATTGATCGCGCGCTGCTGGACGCGGCCGGTATCCTGATCAACGAACGCGTCGAACTCTACAATCTCGAGACGGGGGCACGCTTTGCAACGTTTGTGACAGAAGCGCCACAGGGATCCGGCACCGTAGACGTGAACGGTGCGGCGGCGCGATTGGCGATGCCCGGAGATAAGATAAGTATCGTCGCATACGCGTCATTTGACGAGGAGGATGCAAGAATCTTCAGGCCGCGCATTGTGCTGGTTGATCGAGAAAATCGCATCCTGCCGGTTTGAATCCAAGCAGCCAACGCGGGAAGACCCCGCTCTTCACCGCCCGTTGGCGTTTTGCGCAT
This sequence comes from Bradyrhizobium hipponense, assembly GCF_008123965.1. Classification (GTDB taxonomy): domain Bacteria; phylum Pseudomonadota; class Alphaproteobacteria; order Rhizobiales; family Xanthobacteraceae; genus Bradyrhizobium; species Bradyrhizobium hipponense. Next base: position 10,468 of record NZ_VSTH01000233.1, read on the forward strand.
CCACCGTTGCTCAGCGAGTGAAGAATGAGTTCCATCGTTGCCGCTAAATTCGCCAGCTATGTGGCAGGCCTGGATGCGCTTAAGGAAGACGACCGCCTGCGCAGTCTCAGGCCGCGCACCGGGGCCGACTTTTCATCAAACGATTATCTGGCCCTGGCGAGCGCGCCGCGCATGAAAAAGGCCATCGTGACAGCGCTCGAAGCCGGTACTCCGATCGGAGCCGGCGGATCACGGCTTCTGCGCGGCAACTGCGAGGAGCACGAATGCCTCGAAGCAGAGGCGGCGCGGTTCTTCGGGGCGCAGACCGCGCTTTTCTTTGGCGGTGGTTATGTCGCAAATTTTGCGGTGCTGACAACGTTGCCGCAACGGCACGACCTGGTCGTCCTTGATTCGCTGGTTCACGCCAGTATTCACGAAGGCGCGCGAGCTGGCCGAGCCGCGTTTCGAATTAGCGCCCATAACGATCCCCAGGCTATCGAAGGCGCAATTCGCGACTGGCGGACCGCGGGCGGAGCGGGGCAGGTCTGGATCGTAGTCGAAAGCCTCTACAGCATGGATGGCGATTTCGCGCCGCTTGAAGATTTGCTCGCGATCGCGGACCGGCACGATGCGTTCTTGGTTGTGGACGAGGCTCATGCCACCGGCGTTTACGGCGAGCAGGGACGAGGGCTCACTGCGCCCTATGAAGGACGCGAAAATCTCCTCGTTGTTCATACCTGCGGCAAGGCGCTGGGAGCTGCCGGCGCGCTTGTCACCGCCTCTGGCGTGCTGCGCGACTTCATAGTCAATCGCTGTCGCCCGTTTATTTTCGCGACTGCCCCTTCGCCGCTAATGGCGGTGGCCGTACGGGAGGCTCTGTTGATCCTGCAGGAGGAGCCGGAGCGCCAACAGCGGCTGGCGAAGCTTGTCGCGTTCACGCTTCGGGAGATGGTTGCGCGAGGCGAGAGAAGTCCTTCGAACTCGCAGATCCTGCCCTATATCGTTGGCGAGAATGCCCGCGCCATGAGGTTAGCCTCCGCGCTACAGGCTCGCGGATTTGACATCCGAGGAATCAGACCGCCAACGGTGCCGGCCGGCACGGCCCGTTTACGAATTTCACTGACGCTCAATGTCGGAGAGGATGAGGTGCGTGCGATGCTCGATGCGCTCGCTGAGGAGACGAGGGGCGGGTTTCGATGAGTCAGCGGATCGTGGTGACCGGCACAGATACAGGGATCGGCAAAACTGTCTTTTCGGCAGGCCTTGCTCAGCTTCTCGGCGCGAATTATTGGAAACCAATTCAGGCCGGTCTTGAAGATGAGACCGATAGCCAGCTGGTCGCTCGACTGGGCGGTCTCTCGGCCGATCGGATCGTTCCGGAGCGTTACCGCCTTAGAACGCCCGCTTCCCCGCATCATTCCGCCGAAATAGACGCAATTCGCATCGATCCCGATTCGCTCGTTGTGCCGGATACCGGGGAGCGACCGCTCGTCATCGAAGGTGCCGGCGGGCTGATGGTGCCACTGAGTTCTAGCGCACTCTACATCGACGTCTTCGAGCGGTGGCGGCTTCCCGTCGTGCTTTGCGCCCGCACGCTACTCGGGACCATCAATCACTCCCTGCTATCGATAGAGGCCTTGCGAAAGCGCCAGATCGACATTCTTGGGATCGCATTCATCGGGGAAAGAAATTCTGAAACTGAGAGCGCAATTTGTGACATCACGCGGGTACGTTGGTTAGGACGGCTGCCCTGGATTTCTCCTCTGACGGCAGACAGCCTACAGGCTGTCTTCAAGGGCTCGTTTATCCCCGGCGATTTCAAGCCATGATGCCAAACAAGAGGTGCCCAATTTGGCATCCATTCACGCAGCATGCTCTTGACAACGAGATGACCAAGGTTGTGCGTGGCAACGGTGCTTATCTCTACACTGCGGATGATCATCGAATCATAGATGCAATCTCATCCTGGTGGGTCGTCACTCACGGCCATTGCCATCCGCAGATCGTGAGCGCGATTCAGGAACAGGCCGGCAAGTTGAACCAAATCATTTTCGCCGGCTACACGCATGATCCGGCTGAGGAGGTCGCTCAGCTCCTTTTGAAACTCGCACCCCGAGGCGTCGACCATGTGTTTTACTCGGATAGTGGCTCAGCCAGCGTAGAGGTCGCCTTGAAGATGGCACTCGGCTATTGGCACAATATAGGCGAACAGCGAACACGCATCGTTGTCATGCAGCACTCCTATCACGGCGACACGTTCGGCGCGATGTCAGTTGGTGCCCGCGGTGTCTTCAATGCGGCGTACGGACCCCTCCTGTTCGACGTGACCTCAATCCCGTTCCCTGCGAGCGGTCGTGAGCAGGCAACGCTTGATGCGCTTGAGTCAGCATGTCGGAACGAAAATCCCGCGGCCTTTATTGTCGAGCCTCTGGTGTTAGGGGCAGGCGGAATGCTGATGTACCCAGCTTGGGTGCTAAGAGAGATGAAGCGAATCTGCGAGGCATCCGACGTCCTGTTCATTGCCGATGAGGTCATGACGGGCTGGGGCCGCACCGGAACAATCTTCGCCTGTGAGCAGGCCAATGTCGTGCCAGATATAGCGTGCTATTCGAAGGGTCTCACGGGAGGGGCGCTGCCACTCGCCGTGACACTCTGCCGGGCAGAGATTTTCGATGCTCATTATTCAGAAGACCGTACGCGCACATTCTTTCACTCGAGTTCGTATACGGCAAATCCGGTCGCCTGTGCCGCCGCCAAGGCTAACCTGGATCTGTGGAAAGACCAGGAATGTCACCGGCGCATCGCCGCGGTCGCAACCATGCAAGAGCAGGCAATTGAAGCACTCCGCGCCAATCCGCGCTTTGCAAACGTTCGCCGTTGCGGCACAATCACAGCACTCGATCTGAAGACGAGAGATACCGGCTATCTCGCAGGCGTCGGACCGAAGCTTCACGCCTTCTTTAAAGGCCGCAATCTCTTGCTGCGCCCACTCGGTAATACGATTTACGTGATGCCGCCGTATTGCGTAACAGCAGGAGACCTGGGCGAAATATATGCAGGCATCTGTGACGCTGCCGATGCGCTGGCCTGAAGATGCGCGCGGGAGCGCAAGATCTAGGATTCTGAGCTGTCGTCCGCTTCCTGAACGACTTTGAGAGAGCCTTCCCATAGACTGCCTACGAAATGGACGATTGTTGCCTCGCATCCTGCAATGTGGGTGCCGCCGGCCGGGCGGCCGCGGGCTTCGCCGCCGGTCCACAGTGTCACCGTGCGTTCGGTTTCAATCCGATCGCGTCATCGCGATTGGGTACCCGTTCATCGGTGTGGATGCCTGCGCGAATTCGGCACAAGGTGATGAAGCTATGCGTCCATTGGTGGCGGCCTGTTGCTGAAGTTCCTCCGTCATTTCGACCAGAGGAGATTGCCTGGACGGCAGGTCTTATCAAGAGGCTACGGACGCGAAGATGGTGGACACGTCATCCGCATTCTGGAGTTTGCCGCAGCCGTGCGAGCGCTGGTGCATCTTTCCTATTTCCCTCGCCTGGATCCCGCTCGCTTCGGAATGTGCCTGCAGTCCGCCGAAGCCGCGGCTTTGAGCGCCATAAGCCCATCAGCAGCGATACGAAATGGACATATGCCGCCTTAAGTGGGCTTTGACACGTAGATCGGAGCCTCATAAGCACATCCACTGTCGCCGCTCGCGTGCATCGTCTCCAGGCCGCCGTGTTGACTCGCAGAATGTTTGGATGGTGAGTCCCAGAACCTCCGCGCAGAGGAACATCTTGAAAGATTTTGTTTGCTGACCGCGCAATCATTGGAAACTTTGTACTTTCCAACTTCTCAGTGACCCGCCTTTTCGGCCTTGCTATTGACAGATACCTTTTGCTCTTCCAAGGGAAAGGCCATTTCCAGAGACATGCGGGGCCGGGTCAGATCGAACATGAGCCACATTTCGCAGCTGTCAGTTGAACGCGTCACGATTCCAGTTCTGCAACGATGCAAGGAGGAAAGGCGCGCCATTGTCATGACCACGGCTTATGATGCGGTAACGGCACGTATCGCCGATCCTGTCGTCGACGTCATTCTTGTTGGCGATAGCGTCGGCAACGTATGCCTTGGGTTTGATGACACTTTACCGGTCAGCATGGCGATGATGAATCACCACCTGGAGGCGGTCGCGCGAACAAGGCCTCGCGCCATGCTCGTAGCTGACATGCCGTTTCTCAGCTTTCATCTCAGTCCCGACGACACGATACGCAACGCTGGAGGCTTCCTGCAGCGTGGCGCCGACGCCGTCAAGCTTGAGGGAGGGGGTAAGCGTGTCGAGATGATCCGAGCCTTGGTGAATTGCGAAATTCCCGTGATGGGCCATCTTGGTCTCACGCCACAAAGCGTCAACGCGATGGGTGGCTTCAAGGTACAAGGTCGGAACGCGGACGATGCCCTACGTCTGCTTGACGATGCGCACCAGCTACAGCAGGCCGGATGCTTTGCTCTTGTCCTCGAAGGCATCCCGGCTGAGCTCGCTGCCCGAGCGACTGAATCTCTCACCATACCAACGATCGGGATCGGAGCGGGTCCAAGTTGCTCAGGCCAAGTTCTAGTGTTCCACGACGTGTTGGGGCTCGCGGGAAGCCATTATCCCAAATTCGTCCGTGTCTACGTAGACGGCCGTCAGCTGCTGCAGGAGGGCCTCTCGCGCTGGGCAGCTGATGTCCGTAGCGGGGCATTCCCTGCGCCGCAGGAGTCATATCGGATTCCGGACGGCTTGCGCGAGTCGATCGTAAACTGGACGCCTTCCAAATCAAGCTAGTGCAAGGTCCAACATGTAAACTAGCAAGTACGGTCGGGGAACTGCGCGGCGCCCTTGCCCAGGAGCGCCAGTCCGATAGCGAGGCGGGCCCGCTGCGACGATTGGTCGCCCGCACGAGCGTCATCTAGCCTTGGCCGAAAGCTCGACGACCTCCGATATCACCCGTCGTGAGGGCCTTCCTCGCACCCGCTCCAGTTGAGACCAAATGAGGATCTCGGCAGATAGTCTCGTGACTTCCCAAACGATGAGAAGCCGTGTCGCGAAGCGGGTCGGTATCGTCTCTGCGCCAGGATCCCGGGAGACTTGTCCGGTGTTATTTGAGACCTCGTCGAACCGGCGAACTCGCCAAGCCTCTGCACGCTTGCATTTTCGCGGCGTTGCGAAGTACGTGTGCAAGCTGTTCAAGATCGTGCCGCCCATTGTCGCATGCACTGGACAAAAGGGTTCAACAACGCGCGGTCGTGCGCCGCATGGTCGTGAATCTAAATCTTCCGATCGAGATCATCACCGTTTTGAGACGGTGAGAAGCCGACAGGCTCGCGATGAGCAATCGGACCGCCATCTCATCGAACAAGAACGGTTGGTTGCCGAGGGCCTTTTGCTTCGGGCAGCTGCGGGCCGAGACGGAGATTCGAACGACTGGGACGTCTCGGGTTCAGTGCGGCACTCGAAGAACCATCTCGCCGAGTGTGATTGGATTAGGTTCGATCGCCAGATCTAGGTCGAAAACCGGCGGCTAGACGACTGGTACAGCGAAGCTAGTCTCACGACACTCGATCGTATTTGGATGGATGGCAATGGGCTGAGTTCGCCGGTGCCATACAAACCCTGAGCAATACACGCTTCGTGTTGCTCTTATGCCGATCACCGGCTCGACCGGCGGCACGCAATCGCCGCCGGATCTGGGTTCGAACGCTATTCCAGCGCCGTCACAAGTCGATGCTATCGGCACCCTGCCGTACTCAAACGATCAAATGCATACAGCTAGTTCATTGCAGGTTTGGCTTGCGGGAGACCTGAGCGTGGTGGCATTCCAAGGACGAGCTGAGACAGATATGGAACGCCGCGAACAATCGAACGGATCGTTAGGGCGATCGCAATGATCGCGGCCCCGAGCATACCCGCGATGATCAACCGGGTCGTGAGATCCCAGAGTACTCCGAACTGTATGAAATCCATGAGACGGAACACGGTACCCTGGACCAGGTAGAGCAGTAGTGTGGTCTGGCCCAACTCCACAGCGATAAAGCGGGCCATTCGATTTGAATGGCCAAAGCTCCAGCATTGCAGCAGGAGTTCGATAGCGATTGCTGACGCAGCTGCAGAGCCAACAAACATGAGAAGCACGTCTTTAGTCGACCGAAAATCGTGAATTAGCGCAAGATTATTGTAGACATAGGTGTTCTTGCCCCATGCTAGAAAGCATACGCAAGTCACTATCGAGAGAAATAAAATCAGGAGCGGCTTGTGATTGTCGCAATGTACTCGTCCATCGTTCTCTCGATTGAGCAAGCAAGAAGCCGAAGCAGAAGAACGGGTAAGTGAATCTGATCAGGGGTGATATGGAGAATGTCAGAGGCGCGAGTGCGACCAGTATGGCTGAGCCAGTTATGACCCACGATCGGCAGTTGAGCCTGGTAGAAATCTTGATGAGAAGGTAGGAAACAAATGTGGCCCAGATGAACCAGTATGTGCCAGCGAGATCGTCTAAAAATCCCAAAAGTCCGCTCGTTAGGCTGGTCGCGCGCCACAATGCCGCTAACTTAGCTGTCTCCATTATCGCCCACCAAAACAGCATCGGCAGCAAGAGCTGCTTCGCGCGGTCGCTGGTTGCTCGAGTGAACGACTTTTGCAGCAGCGATCGAGAAGAAAGATATCCGCTTATCGCCATAAAGAGCGGCATGTGAAACATATAGATCGATTTGTAGTACGGCGAATACCAAAACCCGTCGTCTCGGTAGATGACATACTGGATCAGGTGCCCAACAATGACCAAAACAATGAGTGCACCTTTCGCGAAATCTAAACTTAGATCTCGATCGTTTGCCTCTGTCGTGCGTGAACTGGGGACGATCGTTCCAGTCACGGGTATCAATGTATCAAACATCTAGATATCTGTTGTTGACGAGCCGGCGGCCCGTTGTCCGCTTCTTCTGCCTCATTTTTGATCCAAACGAAAGGTGATGGCGGGGGTTTTTGGAAGGGAGTTAGGCCTTCCAGGAACTAGCTGTGGGCCGAGCGTCTCTGAATGCCTCGGGGAACAACTTTGTGGCAAAGAAGATATCTAATTTGAGACACGGCTGTAGCCGCACGGGCACGGCATACTACTTGCAGACGCGTTTGTGGGAGGAAGACTGTCACGCTCAGTCTCCCACTCGGCCCGACGCATCCCAGACCCGGCAGATGCGTCGGGCTTCCTCGGTTGGCCCAAGCATAGTTGAGATTTCGTTTGTCAGCTTCGCTTGACGCCGAGGTGCTCACGCCAATAGGGGCTTCTGATAGCTGAAACTCGAGCGCGCCAACATTGGGGTTACGGCAGCATGCTACCCGCGCACGCCGATAGCGGTGCTCTGCAGTTCTGGAGCAAAAACCGAGGACCGACCTTTCTGCTTGAGACGCTTGTTCGGTTTCGTGTAACTAACGCCGTCAACCGCGCGTGCCTTGACGACTTTCGTCGCCCCATCTCTTAGCGAAGCTCGTGGCTTCGTGTGCATCCGCGAAGGCCTTAGTTGGATCGTACTCGCAGGATGACTGATAGCGAATCAGCTCGACCAGAGTCGCTCGCGATTGCGAGGTTCTATGGTCAAAGGTGCTGCTCGCACTCAGTGTTGTGGAGGACCAAGGAGGGCAGCAGGCGTTCTTCGCGCATCAGCCGACTCGGCGGATCACAGACAGCATTGGCGTTCAGGCGTCACCTCCATAATCATGGCTTCAAAACTCCTGAACGTTTCGGCGGCAAGCGAGGACTCGCGCCAGTGACCTGTGCGGCGATGCTGTCGCTAGCAACAGTTTCTCTCGTGTGCCTAGAAATTAGCTTCCTCGCGCTGAATTCAAAGTTTCGGTCAATGACTCCTCGAATATGTCTAGGCCTTGTCCCAACGTTTCTTGGTCGATCGTAAGTGCGGGCAAGAACTTCACAACCTCATCCGTCGGTCCGCATCGCTCGATAATCAATCCCTTCTCAAACGCTTTATGTGACGTCGCCTCTGCGATCTCGGTCGTCTTGCAATCGAAGCCGCATACCATGCCCCGTCCACGAACAGCAAACTTGTTTCCGTGCTGATGCGCGATAGCATCGAGTCGGCGCCGCATAAAAGCGCCCAAGCGTTGGACCTGTTGCGAGAACGTCTGGTTACGCCAATACAGAGTCAAAGCCGCTTTGCCAGAAACGAGTGCAAGGTTGTTTCCGCGAAACGTTCCCGTGTGCTCGCCTGGTTCCCATGCGTCGATCGCTTCTTTGATCAAGAGCATCGACAACGGCAAGCCGTACCCACTCAGCGATTTCGACATCACAACAATGTCTGGCGACAAGGCAGCGAACTCGAAACTGAAGAACTCGCCTGTACGACCACAGCCCATCTGAATATCGTCAACTATGAAAATAGCTCCGACCTCTTTTGCCAAAGCCTGAATTGACTGCAACCATTCCTTACCGGCGACGTTAATGCCTCCCTCTCCTTGCACGGTTTCGACCAGAATGGCGGCGGGAAGGTCAATACCACTGCTCTCGTCCATTAATACCTTTCGCAGGTAATCCGCCGGACTGTCAGCGGAGCCAAGATACCCATCATACGGCATGAAAGTTGTGCCGGATAAGGGAATGCTGCTGGCCTTGCGGTAAAAGCGGTTACCGCTCGCAGCTATGGCTCCCAGGCTTTGGCCGTGATATCCATTCGTGAAAGAAATGACGTTGTGACGCCCTGTGACCTTACGCGAGAGCTTTAGAGCTGCTTCAACAGCGTTAGCTCCAGTAGGCCCCGTAAATTGAAAGCGGTAGGAAAGATTCCGTTCACGAAGGATGACAGAGCTAAAGGTCTCCATGAATTCGACCTTTGCTGGAGTGGCCATGTCCAAGCCGTGGACGACGCCGTCTGACTCCAGATACTCGCTGATTGCCGCTTTGATCTCCTGATTGTTGTGGCCATAGTTTAGCGCTCCAGCACCGGACAAAAAGTCAATGACCTTTCGGTCACCCTCCGCGAACATAATCGAGCCGCGCGCCCTACTGAAGACAGCAGGAAAGGAACGTGAATACGAGCGCACATTGGACTCTAGCGTTTCGACTGTCTTCATGCTGCGCGGCCCGTGTACTCCAACCATGTTGTCGTCTCCTCGACAAGAAAATCTACCCGACGAACGTGCGCGCGGCCAACATCGTACAAGAGAGGCAAGCGGTGAACGCGCGGCTCCGCGCCTCTCGACGTCCTTTGGATTGCGCGTAGCGCGTCTGAAAAACAGCTCCAGCGATTTACCTGAGAACCGTGCGGAACAAAGCTACTATGTCTAGTAGTGTCGTCCACATCCAGCGAACGCCACTGGCTAAAGTCGTCTTTCGCGGACAGGCTTGATTAGCCGCGCGAAGAATTTGCACATGCTGCGCGGTTAGCTTGCGTTAGGACAAATTCTGTAAAGGAGAAAGAATGGAATAACTTTCATCGTGACCCAAAAGGGTCCGATGCGCTCCCGTCGGTAGCAAAGGCATGGCTTGAGATCGCATCCGACCAGCGGCATTAGTGTCGCCGCTGCAACGGATGCGTAAGTTTCGGGTGCTTCGGCCCGAAGGATGCCGAGATCGGACGCACGAATCTCGCGGTGCAAACTGTGGATCGTTCGGAAGTCCAACATGGCCTGCAGCCTTTTGTGAATGCAGCGATCGTCTTGAAAGGCTGCGTGATTTCGCTGTGATCGGCGCGTCATCCTCCACAGACTCCGGCGCCGGACTTTCTCTGGAGCACTCGCAGAAGCGTCGGGTGAACCCTTTTTGGCGAGGTCCTGCCTGGCAAGCCGCTGCCGCGGTACTTTCGACCTAGGCTCATCGTCGTAGGTGCGCACCTTCGTTAGGGCGAGGAGGGCCTCGCCTCGTCTGACTACGCGATCATACCAGAGGCGTTTTTGTCAGGAGCCCCCACGCTGCGAGTGCTTCGATGAGCTGCCGAAAGCACAACAACAGCGACAGGAATGCGGCAAGGTGGAAAGGCGCGCCGCACCACGAGGTAAGCACTGGCAGCGGCACATTGATCGATATCGTAAGCGCCGCGCGGACGCGGTGTGGTCGAGACTGCTTCCCCATCTTTCACGCGTCCGTTCCGCCACGATGCTCGCGCAGTGCTTCATCGAGGCAGGCGATCAACTCCAGACCGGCAAAGGGTTTGGCGAAAAAGCCAGTTACGCCGGCACTCAACGCGCGGGCTCGCGTGCGATCATCCGCGAAGGCAGTAATCAAGATGAATGGCGCGGCGTGACCCTGGGCCCGCATCTGTTCCAAAAGTTCAAAGCCGCTCATCGTGGGCATCTGCACGTCTGCAATGACACAGGACGTATCGTTCAATTGAGACGACCGCAAGAAGTCCTCAGCCGATGCAAACGTATGAACGACGTGGCCCTGCGATTTCAAAAGGTTGTCCAGTGCGGCACGAATCGAAGGATCGTCGTCGACAACGGAAACAGTTGAATACCTGGACAAGACGACCCGTTCTAGTTGGATGAAGGCGGTGGCCGAAGCATGACAGCCAGCTGAAGGGTGCGCGTGTACGACGAAATTGTAAAATCATACTTAGGTTTGTACCCTGAAACGGTCGGTCCCAATTCCCAGCCTCTCACTCATCCTGATCAAATCGGCTAGCGATCGAGCGCCCATCTTCTTCATCACGTGCCCGCGATAGATTTTAACTGTAATCTCAGCGAGCCCGAGTTCCGCGGCTACCTGTTTGTTCAATAGGCCGGCGGCGACCAGTTTCAAGACATCCTGCTCTCGCGGACTTAGGGCCTCAAACAAGGACTGCAGCCTCCTGACCACCTTGTCTACACCTCGTCTCTTCCGATCCTGTTCGATAGCTGCGACTACGCCATCGAGCAGTTCCTGATCGCGAAACGGCTTGCTGAGAAAATCGATTGCTCCACTCTTCATGGCTTTGACGGTCATCGGAATATCGCCATGAGCGGTGATGAAAATGATGGGAATGTGAATCTTCAGTTTGGCTAACTCACTCTGGAGCTCTAGCCCGCTCGATCCTGGCAGCCTGATGTCAAGCACAAGGCAGCTAGGAACATCAGGAAACTCGCTCTGAAGCAGTTCCTGGGCCGATCCGTAAGCAACGACATGTAGACCGATCGAACGAAATAGGTTGACCAGCGATTCGCGCATTGAGAGGTCATCGTCGACGACGAGGACGCTCGGCCTCACCTCCGGCCCTACGACATTTGCGGCTTCCTTCCGCGGTTCAGAGCGCTTGGTCACGATAAGAGCCTCATTTTTACGATTTACAGTAGAATTGACGCGTCACAATGACCTTTGATTGATCGCAGCCTTTCGCGCAGTGCGAATCTTTGAGATTTTCCAGGTATGTGATTGGTCAGCCATTCGCGCCAGCATGACCCATTACAGGAAAGTCTAGCAAAAACCGCCTGAGTGGTCGAGAACTGCCTTTCGCGTCCGTCCGCCGTCGCGTTGGATCGGCCCCGGCATCGATCCCGATCAACAGCCGGTCGAGAACACCGAATCCAGGACTTGAGGCGCTCGCTTTAGGATGGCGGCGCGTGTCGCCTGGCCTTCGCGAGTGGGGCTGCAGCGGACGACTCATTTTGCGGCTGAAGGATCAGAATGCCCGCCGCCTTGGTAGTTGAACGCGGGGGCGCGAGCTGAGCGAATTGGCGCGATTGTGCCTGTGCATGCGCCGATCACGCCGGCGTTGCGATCGGCAAGCGGCGTAGACTATCGCACCCGTAATAAGGAAAATAGAAATCAGAACAAGTAGCAGCGGCATCAGCACATGAACTCTTCTTTTCCGTCGTCAGAGCGCCTGTGAGTTGCGTCTTTGCGAGCTTGGGAAAAGCACCCTTGCATCGACTTCGTACAACCTGACGCAAGGTGCGATTCAAGTCCTTTCCGTCACGTTTGTAGGAAAGATGCTCGAACTCGAGCTGCTGCAGGGACGCTCACGTTCGTTCGTCTCGTTGCTTCCTTCACCAGGCTCGCATCCCAAGATCAGGCGGCGTAATCTGAATGGAGAGGCGGGATACACTCCATTCGGTGTCCGGCTGCGGACCAGTTCGGCAAACGCAGCTGCATTTGCTCTCCTGCATCAGCCAAACAACCGCTGATCCAGCCAAAGAATCATTCTCCTACCAGAGTTGGCGGACATCACGGGTCCGTGCCGGGCAGCCTGGAGTTGAAGCTCCGCTCTTTGATCTACATAGGAACGACAAAACGCGCCCCGAGCGGTCAACCTGAAGCTGTTGTCAGACCTGCCAGTAGCTTATGGATCCGCTAAGGGCCCAAGGCCCGTGGGCGAATTCTCGGGACCGGCTTCTGCGAGAAAGGGTAGTTCGACATGCCAGATATCAGCGAGGCGATCGCCGAGCTCACTGATCGTCTGATCGCATTCAGAGTGGTTCGCACCATAATCAACCAGGGAAGCGACATTTCCGCCGGTCAGCGTAAAGAGGCACCGTGCCCTGCCGTCGGGTATTCCTCGGCCGGCATCGACCTCAGATCTAGGGACCGCCCGGAGATCGACAGCTTGGTGCAGGCCTCGAGGGGAACAGGCTGAACTGAAACTGCGCCGGTGCGGTTTCAGCTCGAAAAGCAATATCGGTCGCGCTTATGTCCGCCGGGGAGCCATCGAGGCGGCGAAAAGGTCCAGCTGTTCGATTTGCTGCAATAGACCGAGCGCTCTGAGCTTTAGGATAACCGATTTCGAGGGGCTGAAGCTTACCAAGCAGCTGCCTCGGTTCTTTGGCTCAAATCACTCGATCAGGCCTTGTGGTTTGTTGATCGGTCAATGTCTAAACGCGCCGCCGCATCATTGGATTCGTCTCATTCGAGCTAAGTTTCTCCTGCGAGTTATAAATCAGGCTCGTGGCTAGTATCTGAGGGGCGTTGTCGAAGGAGCGGCCTTCCTCAAGTGCAAAATTGTGTACGGCGAGCTCCTTCGATATCGTGTTGGATGCACAGGCTCTGTGCTTCCTTAGCTCGGTACGGCCACCTCAGTGTCGTCGCGCTACTTGCTTCACGGGACAACATGATCAAGATTTCACAGGTGACGCCGGGACGGACCGAACACATCCTAAGGCCGTGACAGCGCGCGCCGGGACCGCTCAAAACTTGTGAAGACACGTTTCTCGGCCCAATGCCATGTTAGTTCGGTGCTGAAGACTGTGTGCGTCGACGGTATGGTCGCTTGCTCGAAAGACATACTCGAACGACGTTGTGCGAAGCAAGTTGTGGCGCTCGGGACTTCAGTTCGCGCCAGGAGATCTCGCGATAGCTCATGGGGATGGAATTGATCGCGCCCCGGACGCTGAGGCCGATGCAGCCGTAAGAAGCCGGCATCCAATGGCCTGGCGCGTTGCGCCGATCATGGGCAAACCGATCAGCTTTTACACGTCATTGCCTGCTTGAGCAGTAGCAGCGATCTGGGGCCCTGCTGAACGTCGGGCAGTGGGCCGCTGGCGATCGGGTAACGGGCACGAGCCGCTCAATCAAAAAGAATCCTTCGGCCACACACTGCGCCAGTCGGGAGCGCCCGCCGCGATGCTGTGCAGGCCCGTATAGCGCGACAATCTGGANNNNCCATCCTGATTGCCGCGCCGCAGGCCCGGCCTGCGCGCAGGATTGGGCTGGATTGACACGATCGGGCTGTGACGTATTGGGTGTGTAAGTCGCATCTTGGTTGCCGCGGTCCAGTCTTTGGCGGCCTTGATCGGTACCTGCGCCGGTTTGCGAAGTCCCTTCACAAGCTCGCCCCATATGTGTCAGATTTTGGCTCAATCCTTATTGTCTGGGCGGGCAAATGCCGAGGGACCCTCTCAGCCGAACTCTGTTCGGCTCAAATGTCGACACTGACATCCAGCCCCTGTGGGAGGACGGTGATCGCGCGTTCTGCCGTGCGTGGCGCCGGCAAATCCACGGCAGCAGGGCTGTCGTGCTTGTGGTGCGGCCCATCGCGGAACACTCAGCGACGCTCGACCGCCTCGCCCATGAGTGTGAGCTGAGGGAGGAGCTCGACGAGGCATGGGCGGTGCGGCCGTTGGAACTCATCCGGGAAGCTGGTCGGACTATGCTGGTCCTGGAGGATCCAGGCGGCGAGCCTCTGCTAAATTTACTCGGGATCCGTATGGAGCCCGAGCGCTTCCTGCACCTCGCTGTTGGTATCACGAGGGCCGTGGGCAAGCTTCACCGGCACGGCTTGGTCCACAAGGACCTGAAACCCGCTCACATTCTGGTCAATTGTCCTGACGAACAGGTGCGACTCACTGGGTTTGGTCTGGCTTCCCGTCTTTCCCGCGAGCGCGTGCCGCCTGAGCCTGCCGAGTTCATCGCCGGCTCGCTGCCCTACATGGCGCCCGAACAGACCGGACGAATGAATCGCTCAGTCGACTGTCGCAGTGATCTGTATTCACTTGGCGTGACATTCTATCAGATGCTGACCGGCGCGCTGCCGTTCACGGGCTCAGATCCCTTGGAGTGGATCCATTGTCATATTGCAAGAAAAGCAACACCGCCTGTCGAGAAATCGCAAAACCTTCCGGAGCCAATCTCTCAGATTGTGATGAAACTCCTCGCGAAAACCGCCGAGGAACGCTACCAGACTGCCGCTGGCCTTGAGCACGATCTGCAACACTGTCTCGCAGCATGGGCCAACCACGGTCGCATCGACCCATTTGAGCTTGGCGCAGACGACACACCTGATCGGTTGCTCATCCCCGAGAAGCTCTATGGCAGAGCCCGCGAGATCGAGACCTTGCTTGGCTCTTTCGATCGAGCGGTGAAGAGCGGCGCGCCGAGGTTGGTGCTGGTTGCCGGCTACTCCGGCATCGGTAAGTCCTCGCTTGTCCAGGAGCTACACAAAGTACTCGTGCCCTCGCGCGGACTGTTGGCATCAGGCAAATTCGACCAACTGAAGCGCGATGTTCCCTATGCGACATTAGTGCAGACCTTTCAGAGTCTTGTGCGTCCTCTTCTCAGCAAAAGTGAGGGCGAACTCGCGACTTGGCGGCAAGCGCTTCGGGAGGCGCTCGGCGCGAATGGACGGCTGATGGTCGAATTGATCCCCGATCTGAGCCTGATCATTGGCGAGCAGCCCGCGCCTGCTGAGCTTCCAGCCCGGCAAGCGCAAGTTCGTTTCCAGCTCGTGCTTCGCCGCTTTATTGGCGTGTTCGCCCGGCGAACCCATCCATTGGTGCTCTTCCTCGACGATTTGCAGTGGTATGACGCCGCAACACTCGACCTGATCGAGGATCTGCTGACCCAGCCGGATCTGCACCTGCTGCTGATTGGAGCTTACCGCAGCAACGAAGTTGATGCAGGCCATCCACTCAAACGCAAGCTCGAGTCCATCAGGAGAGCCGACGTAAATCCAGAGGAGATCACGCTGTCGCCGCTCACTGCAGACGATGTAGCGCAGTTGGTCGCGGATACCCTTCGCTGCGGACCAAAACGCGCTGCCCCGCTTGCAAAATTGGTGCATCAGAAGACGATGGGCAATCCGTTCTTTGCCATTCAATTCTTGTCTGAACTGGCCGAAGAGCAGCTGTTGACGTTCGATCACGAGTCGGCGCGCTGGCGTTGGGATCTCGAGCGCATTCACGAAAAAGCCTACACGGAGAACGTTGTGGACCTGATGCTCGGCAAGCTCATCCGCCTGCCCGAGGAAACGCAGAACGCGCTGCAACAGCTGGCCTGTTTCGGCAACATCGCCGGGACGGTGGAGCTTGCGATCGTGCTCGAGACTTCAGAGGAGCAGGTGCACGCGACCCTGTGGCCGGCGATCCGGCAGGAACTGATCGTGCGTCATGGAACAGCCTACCGCTTCGTCCACGATCGCGTTCAAGAGGCGGCCTACTTGCTGATGCCGGAATCCTCGCGCGCTCCTGCCCATTTGCGGATCGGTCAGATGCTTGCGGCACATGTCCCTGCGGACAAACGCGAAGAGGCCATCTTCGATATTGTCAGTCAGCTCAATCGAGGTGTCGCACTAATCGATTCCGGTCAGGAGCGAGAGCAGCTTGCGCAGCTGAACTTGGTCGCAGGGCAGCGTGCCAGGGCGTCGGCGGCCTACGCCTCGGCACTCACATATTTCACCCTCGGTGCTGCGCTGCTCGCGGAGCACTCTTGGCAAAAGCGCCACGAACTCGCGTTCGCACTGGAGACAAGCCGCGCCGAATGCGAATTCTTGGTAGGCCGGCTGGACATTGCGGAGAGGCTCCTGTCCGCGCTGTCGAAGCGCGCTTTGAACGCGCCCCAACGAGCAACGGTCGCATGTTTGCGGGTCGATCTTTACTTGACCCTCGGTCAGCACGGGCGGGCGGTACTCATAGGCCTCGAATATCTGCGCGACGTCGGGATCGAGTGGTCGCAGCATCCGACTGACCAGGAAGCACTGGCCGAATATCAGCGGATGTGGTCACAGCTGCCCGACGCAATCGAGGATCTTGCTGGTTTGCCTGGAATGACAGACCAGGCCTCGCTTGCCACGATTGCCGTCTTGACGCGGATTCTTCCGCCGGCAGGTTTCACGGACGCCAATTTATCCGCTTTGGTCATCTGCAGAGCCGTCAGCATCAGCCTCGAATACGGCAACACTGATGCTTCCTGCGCCCATTACGCATGGCTAGGCCGAATCTCGGCCGGACGCTTCGGTGACTACCAAGCGGCTGATAAATTTGGTCGTCTTGCTTGCGACCTGGTTGATCGCGGTGAGTTTTCCCGTTTTCGGGCTCCCGTCTATTTGGCCGTCGGAGGCAACGTGATCCCGTGGACGAAGCCCCTTAGAGATGGCCGAGTTTTGATCCGGCGAGCGCTCGAAGCTGCGGTCAGTAGCGGCGATGTCATCTATGAGGCGTACAGTTTGGTTCATCTAACCTCAAATATGATTATGGCCGGAGATCACCTCAAAGAGGTACAGATCGAGTTAGAGAAGAGCGCTGCTACGATCCGGAAGAGAAAGGTGCAGTTTGCTGCTGATGCCATGCATGCTCAGCTTGCAATCATTAAAACCATGCGCGGCCTCACGCGCTCATTCGGTTGCTTCGATGACCAACAATTTGACGAGCTAGACGTTGAACGATCGTTGGCAGGAAATCCGGCGTCACCTAGCGAAACCGTCTACTGGATCCGCAAACTTCAGGCGCGATTCCTATCCGGCGATTATGCTGCGGCTGTTGGTGCTCGCTCGAAGGCCGAGCCCAAACTATGGACCATACCAACAGAGCCCTTGATCGCGGAGTTTCACTTCTATGGTGCGCTGTCTCACTCATGTTATTGCGACAGGCTGGGCGAAAGCGAACAACAGCAACATCGAGATATCATTGATGCACATTACAGACAACTGCAGATATGGGCGACGAATTGCCCCGAAAACTTTGAGAATCGGGCTGCCTTGGTCGGGGCTGAAATTGCGAGGCTGGAATGCCGGGATGCAGACGCAATGCGGCTGTACGAACACTCAATCCAGACCGCGGGACGTAACGGTTTCCCCCACCACGAGGGGATCGCTTGTGAACTTGCAGCGCGCTTTTATGCTGCGCGCAGTTTTGACAGGATCTCCCGGGTTTACCTGCAGGACGCGCGGCGCGGCTACCTTCGTTGGGGAGCAGATGGCAAGGTGCGTCAACTCGACGAGCTGAATCCCAATCTCAGCCATGAGGAGACCACTCTTGCCGTGAATGGCATGAGGATCGGAGCTCCGGTTGAGCATCTTGATCTGGCGACGGTGACCAAAGTGTCGCAGGCGATTTCCGGCGAGATTGTGCTTCGAAAGCTAATCGACACGCTTATGCGGACTGCCATTGAGCAGGCCGGCGCCGAACGAGGTTTGTTGATTCTGCTGGATGGAGGCGAGCTACGGATCGAGGCGGAAGCCACAACGGTAGCGGATACGCTGCTTGTAAAGGTGGATGAACAGCCCGTGACTCCGATGGCTCTTCCCGAGTCCGTGCTGCATTTCGTCCTGCGTGTCCGCGAAAACGTCATTCTCGAAGATGCTGCCGCCCAGTCTTCATTTGCGGAAGATCCGTATATCCGCGAGCGCAAAGCGCGTTCTATTCTTTGCCTGCCACTGATCACGCAGGGCAAGCTGATCGGCGTACTTTATCTGGAGAATAATCTCGCCCCGCGCATATTCTCGGCTGCCCGCAACTCCGTGCTGAAAATGCTTGCCTCTCAAGCTGCAACAGCGCTGGAAAACGGCCGGTTGTACAGCGAAGTGCAGCAACGGGAGGCGAAAATCCGGCGCTTGCTCGACGCTAACATCATCGGAATCTTTATCATCCGCGAAGGGGGCGAGATCATCGAGGCAAATCAAGCCTTCCTCACAATGGTTGGATACGACCAAGAGGATCTTCTCGCAGGGCGAGTGAACGGTCTGGACCTGACACCGCCAGAATGGCACGAGCGCACAATGGATGCTCGGACAGAAGCAAAAAGGACCGGAGCTGTTCAGCAGTTCGAGAAAGAGTATGTTCGGAAGGATGGCAGCCGCGTGCCGGTGCTAATTGGCCTCGCCGTATTCGATGAGCGACAGGACCAAGGTGTTGGCTTCGTCCTCGACCTGACAGAGCGAAAGAGAGTGGAAGCGGAAGCCCGTGAAAGCGAACGACGGTATCGCGAGACTCTGATGGGCCTTGCACACGCCAATCGGATCACGACAATGGGACAGCTGGCCGCCTCGATCGCGCATGAGGTCAACCAGCCGATTGCGGCGATCAGCAGCAATGCGGGGGCAGGGCTAAATTGGCTCGGTGCTCAACCGCCAAATCTGGAAGAAGTTCGGCAGACCTTCGGATTGATTGTCCGTGACAGTATGCGCGCTGGTAACGTGATCCGTCGGATCCGCGCTCTTATGAATAAGGCTCCGATACAAACGGAGCTTCTTGCAATTGACGAATTGATCTTAGAGGTGTTGGCCCTAGTTCGCGCGGAGCTTTCAAAAAATGATGTTTGGGTGCAAACCCGGCGGCCTGAGGCTTTGCCGCTTGTTCGAGCAGATCGCGTTCAGGTCCGGCAGGTGATTCTCAACTTGATCACGAACGCCATTGAGGCCATGAGCGAGATCAAGGAAGGCGACCGCGAACTACTGATCAGCGCGCGGACAGATGGCTCGAATAATGTATTGGTCAGTTTTCGGGATACGGGTCCAGGACTCGATCCAAACAGCGCAGACCGCGTGTTCGAGGCTTTTTACACCACCAAATCCGAAGGCATGGGCATGGGGCTTGCCATTTGCCATTCTATTATTGAGGCGCACGGCGGCCGGATGTGGGCGGGCCCGAATGATCCTCGCGGGGCGGTCTTTCAGTTCAGCATGCCCGTTGCGCCGGAGGGCGTGAATCGGGCGGATCAGGTCTCTTGAACGTCTTAGGTTCGATTTCGATGTCGAGCAGGGGTGCTATCGGGGAGCCCCGATCATCGTGACAGAAGCGAGCGGCGTGACCTTGCGAATTTGAGACATTCGCTTCTTGCTGCCCCGTCGGGGAGTATTGGAGCGACCGCAGATTGTCAGGGAATTGTCAGAAGATCTGCAATCTGGCCGCAACCGTCAGGTTCAAGACGCTTTGAGGGCTTCCTGCAAGTCTGTTGAGACTTGCAGGGCGTCGAGCGGAATCAGGCGAAAGCTGCAGACGCAGTGTTCGCGAGAATGACGGCAATCGCCATTGAGGAAATGGAGGAAATCCACGTGATACGGGGTCGTTTACAATAGGTCGTGCGGGTTGGTCATCCTTTCGGAATGAGGTGAGCCACACGACGGGTTTCGTCACGGTCGCTCTTCGACAAGCCCTCAATGACGCCGGCGCGATCCGCCGCGTTGCGGTTCTGGCTCATCTTTCGCGTGCCATCGAGCCGTGTAATTTGCAATCGCAGACCGACAATCCCCTTAAGCTCCGCTTTGATGAAATCGGCAGGGGCGTCCGAGACGGCCCAGCGGTCTTTGCCCGAGCGCTCATGCGCATCGGTTACTCGCGTGACCACCTCCAGCAGCCGATCGGCATCATCGAAGAATTCGACCGGCCCGTAGGCATGCACAGCGACATAGTTCCACGTCGGTACGGCCTCGCCTCTCTCGTGCTTCGTCACGTACCAGGAGGGGCTGATATAGGCCTGCGGCCCAGCGAAGGTCGGCGATATCAACAACTTGGAAGGAGGGCGGCGTGTACATCGGCGAGGCTCCCCGGTCGCCCGACGGAAAGCCGGGCGACACATGATTTGAACTGGAGTACGCCTCATGCTGGATCACAGAAACAGCCAGTTTTGGCGGGTAGTGTCAGTCCTCCGCGCGCGCAAGCCCCTGGGGAACAGCCAACCTATGTGCGTCAGAGGTGCAGATCGGAGAGCGGCTTTGCAAGCTGGCCAGCGGTTACCTTCGACGCGGCGTTTGCAGACGAATTCGGCTTTTGGTGGCGATCACTGCAGCACATGAGCAGCTTCAGCTCAGGGCTATGCGTGGGACGACCAGAATTGCGGCTGAGCCCTGCCGCATCACCTCGCCGCGCCACGACTCGCAGGTTGGTGGTGACTGGCTGTGCTAGATCCGCCCCCGGACTGGACGGACATATCAAAAACAAGGAGGTCGTAGCCATTCCGTCGGCGTGATGTTTGCCGGCCTTGAAATCGATAAGGAGACATCCCCGTGTGTGTCCGGCACGCGGTGTATGGGGTCAGTCTCGCCCATCTATAGCCCAGATGAAGGGGCCTGACATCCGACGTGCAATCCAGGAGCTCGAGATCCCCCGCCTATCTGTCTCCCGCGCGATGCGAATGATCATGCACAACGCGTTCTGGTGCTGGTCGAAAATGCCGAAGAGCCGAAGCGCCTCCCGCCGGTTCAGCGAAACTTCACGAGTGACGGCCCATTCGCGCAGGCCAACGTGTTGCAGCCTTCAGTATTCTGGAATTGCCAAGCTTATCTCGATCAAACGGTCGCTTGTTCAATGGCTACCCAGATCCATCGCAGCTGGTACGAAGCCTGCGGCCGCACACTTCGGCTGTGGTGTAGCATGGCTCCGATATTCCGATCCTGCCTTATTGAGGACGATCTGATGGCATTAACGCCGCATGCTGATGGCCTATTCCAGTTCAGCATTTGGGTTCGAGAGTCCCGGTCCTCGGGCGGATTTTCCGGGTAACAGAGAGAGCATACGCCTATGAAGGACACGATGAAGTACATCACGCGTTCGTTGCGCGTGCTCGGCGGACTTGCTGTCGTCCTCGGCGTCTCTTCCGTGCTCGGATCGAACAATGTGCGATCCCAAGCCCTCAAAGGCTTTGGCGTTGGAGCGACGGGCGGTCTTGGAGGCGAGGTAGTTGAGGTCAGATCAACCAAAGCTCTGAAATATGAGTTGTGTCGTTCGTACAGCTTCGGGTACTGCAATGACAATAATCCGCGCGAGATCCAGGTAATCGGAACCATAGACTTTACCGGTACGGAAGGGCGGGGCGAGGGACAGGGTTGCCAATACGGCCGTGCTTGTTCGGCACCTTACAACCGTGAATCCCTTCTCCTTATGGACGGCAACGACGCGCATTGCGATGGCAAGGAGAAGACGTTGGTCGGCTTCGATACGGCCGGCAAGCGCCCGCTGGAAATTGGCTCAAACAAGACAGTGATCGGCGTTGGCCCGAGCGCTACAATCAAAGGAAAGGGACTGCGTCTGAATGGGGTCAGCAACGTCGTTATTCGCAACCTGACCATCAGTGATATCAATGAAGGCGTGATATTTGCCGGCGATGCTATTGCAATCGCACGAGCCGACCTGGTTTGGATCGACCACAACCGATTTCATAACATCGGGCGGCAGATGATTGCCGGCGGCTTTGGTCCTACGACGAATATTATGATTTCCTGGAACGACTTCGATGGCAGCGATACCTTTTCCTCCTATTGTAACGGGCAGCACTATTGGAATCTCCTGTTTCTTGGTGTCCCGCAGACGATCACCATCGCAAATAACTATTTCCATGAGATCTCGGGGCGGGCACCGCACATCGACGGGGCGCAGGCCATTATTCATCTCGTTAACAATTACTTCCACAACACGAATGCGCAACAGAGCGGCGGATTCTTCCATGCGGTGGATGCCGGATCATCTGTGCAAGCACTGATCGAGGGTAATTACTTTGACAATATTGAAACACCCGTAAAGACTGGTAGTGGACATATCTTTGGCATCTTAGGCAAATCCAGCGGGACCGTGCGGAACATCTGCCTTACCGTGCTCGCACGTCGGTGCATCGAGAACATCGCGACCCCAGTGCCGCGGATCAATGGCTTTCGCCTAGATGAAACCGTAATTCAGTCGTTTGGAGCTCTTCCAAGATCATCTATTCCTCTTCCATTTCGAGCGGATGATGTTCCGGCCATGATCACGGCCGGGGCAGGTCCCGGACACCTTGAGAGCCGGTGATGGCTCGTTCGCAGATGCGGCTCGAGACTTGGCCGATTGCCGCAAACAGTTGAGCGGAAGGCGCGTACTGGACGAGAACGGCACGCACGGCTGGCTGCCCGACGTTGCACGAGGACCGTATGGCCTTTCTCTTCGGGTGCCGAGCAGTACAATTCCTGTCGATTATGCGTCCTATGCCTTTCCCCGCCGACCCAGGCGCTCGTCTCAAAGTTTGCGTCCGGTTTTTGGCGGGTTCGGGTTGGAAAGAGGAGGGGAGGCGGCATCGAGCTCCTGGCAACTGTTCGAATT
>NZ_VSTH01000234.1 GCF_008123965.1 Bradyrhizobium hipponense
CACTTGACTCAGTAGTACTAGTCCAGCCTACCTAAGTATGGTCATTTCATACCTGCGCGCGATGGCGTCGACCAAGTGCTTGGTGTTACCGATACATCCAGAGTGAATAAGCAACGGAACCGGCCCTGCGAGCCGGCAGTTGCGGGACAAGGCCGGCGGCGTAGCGCCCGCCAGTCTTTCTCCCGATCTAGCGGCGCTTTGCCGCTCAACGGATGCTTACTGCCACAGTTGGTGCAGAGAGTACGCCATGAGAAACATCGCCGATCTCCTAATGCGGTTCTGGCAGGGAACCCAGCCCGCGTCCACTACTCAGATTACAGCTATGGCTGAAAACCGAGATCGATCCAGCATGGCTGATTTTGTCCGGATCCTGCAGGCCTACGATCAAGCCCGGTAGGGCAAGAGTGGGGGGCGACCCGCGTCAGTCCGTGATACGGACGTCCGAGCAAACCAAAGCCAAGACTTGAGACCGCAGCGCGTCCAGGTTTTTAAATCTACCACCTCCGCTCAGGGTCATGCTCGGCTGTCAGCCACTGTCGGCAATGAGGTCCGCCGTCCATCGGGCAGCCGACGTTAATCACGCCCTACTCGCGCGAGCCATGACGCGCGTACTACGTCGGACGGCTCCATCATCCGCGGATCGCGGCATTGGCCTTTTCAGCCGCGGCCATCATTGCATCCTTTGCCGATCTGGCTCCGGACACGACTTCATTAACGCCAATCATGAAGACATCCTGGATGGGTCTCGATTGCGGGTGGAAAAGGATTGCCTTGGCGCGATCGACATCGGCGTTTTGCAAGTTGCTCAGTGCTGCCTCGGTGGCTTGCCGGCCGAATGCGTGACTGAAAGCCTCGCTCGACCAGGCCGACAGCCGTGTCGTTGCCAGCCCCGTAGCTGCGGTCCGCAACGAGGTCGGCTTGCTCGTTGCCCATAGCAGGAACAGGAAAGCCGCCTGCTTGTTCTTTGATTTGGAGTTGATGCACGCCTGCCAGTGCGACATGAAGGGGACGGGCTCGCGGCCAGGGAGATGCGGAAAGGCTGCAAACCCCGCCTGCTTGGCGACATGGCTCTTCGCTGGATTGGAGATGTCGGTTGCAAAGTTGCTGCTGTCGATTGCCATTGCTGTCCTGCCCTGCAGGAAGTCGTCCAGTACCTGGTACCATTCATAGCTGCCGACGCCGATAGGCCCGGCCTCGCGGAGCAGCCGTCCGTACATGTCGATGGCCGCGATCGCCTCCGGGCTCGCGAAAGCGGCCATATTGTTCTTGATCATGGCGCCACCGTAAGAGAACACGAAACCCATGGCCGCCGGGCTGGAATTGCCGCCCGCCTGGGCTCGCATCGCGATTCCCGATATCGCATCGGTCTTGACTGCCCTGGCGGTCGCGAGCAGTTCGTCGAAAGTCTGGGGAGCCGGCAAGTCCTTGGCTGCCAACATTTCGCTGTTGAGGAACAGGGTCATCGCCTCGGACGTGATTGTAAAGCCGTATCTCTCGCCGTCCGGCCACAGCGAGAAGGTCCGGGCGGTCTTGAGAAGATCGCTCTCGTCATACCAAGGAAGATCGGTCAGCGACTTCTTGGAATAATAAGCGTTCAGCGGCTCGAGCCATCCTCCGGAGATGCCCTGGCCGTAAGTGGCGAACATGCAAACGTCAGGTGTATTGCTGCCGCGTGCGAGCCTGATCGGGATCGCGCTCAGGTATGTGGTTTCCAGTGCAAAGTCGGTCACGACGTTGATGCCGGTGAGCTTGGTGAAATCCGGCAACAGCGGCGTGATTGCATTGGACCAGGGATGGATCGCACCTGCGAGCGTGATCGTCTGCCCCGCAAACTGCTTCCAGTCGATTGCGGCGCTGGCATAGGCCTGGTCATCCCTGGCCAAGCTCGTGCGCGGTAACATGTTGAAGACCGGCAAGACTGCTCCCGCAGCGCCCAATCCCTTGACGAAGCTGCGCCGGCTGACGGGCGCGCGACCGCTTGACGAGTTTCCATCCATGATGGTGCTCCGATAGCTATGGCATTCACAGGATGCGAAGCTGAGCCATATCCGTTCCGTCAGGTCGCGCCATTGCGAAGCCGGGATGCACGGCCGGGAATGTTGAGTTCCGGCTCCCGTGCCAACGCGCATGTGCTATCATTGCGCGCATGCGCTGCCCGCTATTCTATCATGCGACCGCCGGGCGGTCACCGAAGACACGAGGCCGATGTCAGCTTTTGCTCGGAGCCATTTTTCGCGATGGTTTGCGCGACCGCTGATCCCTGTGATTGCAGCGCTTCTGACGTTGTCCGCGGTGACCGGATTTCTCGGTCTCCAAAACTGGCGTGACCGCGAGGCGGTCAATCTCTCGCTCGAGCACGCCGGCCAGGTCATTGACACGCTTGATCGGCTTCGGACGATCATCGTCGATCTGGAGGCTGAAAGGCACGGGTATCTTCTCACCCTCGACCCGTCTTATCTCAAGGCTTACGGCGTCTCGGACGAAAGCGTACGACGGGAGACTGAGGCGCTCCAGGCTCTGGTCGCAAGCGATCCGTTACAGAGTTTTCGCGCCGGACATCTGGCTCTGATCATTTCAGAAAAGCTGCGTGAGATCGACGACCTCGTCAAAACGGCGGCCCGCGTATCCGGGCAGGCGGCCCAGGCAATGATCCGCGGCATGGACGATATCCGACTGCAAATCGACCTGTTGCAGGACGTTGAGCGTTTTCAGCTCGTAGGTTGGGAGAAGCGCGCCGGGGAACTCGAACGACGCAGGACGCGGCTTACCCTCGCAGCCGGCTTCATCGGCGCCGTCCTGGTGGGGACCGCGATGGCACTCGCGCGGCTCGAGGCGAAGCGGCGGCGAAAGGCGACCGAGGAGAACGTGCAGCTCCACAGCGACCTTGTGGAGCGCGACAGGAAGATTCGACGCCTCGTCGACTCCAACATCATAGGGGTCATGATCTGGAACCTCGAAGGTCGCATACTTGAGGCCAATGACGCGTTTCTGCGTATCGTGGGTTACGACCGCGAGGATCTCGCCGTGGGACGCCTGCACCGTACGATGCTGACGCCGCCGGAATGGCGCGACCTCGACGCACGCAACATCGCGGAGCTGGAGCTGATCGGGACGCTCGCGCCATTCGAGAAGGAGTATTTGCGTAAAGACGGAAGCCGTGTGTCCGTGCTGATCGGCGGAGCGATGTTCGAAGAGGGTACAAATCAAGGCGTTGGCTTCGTCCTTGATCTGACCGAGCGCAAGCGGGCGGAAGAGGCGTTGCGGCAGAGTGAGGAGCGCTTTCGCACCCTCGTGCAATTCTCCTTCGACGTGTACTGGGAGACCGACGCACAGCATCGCTTTACCCGCCAGGAATTCGCGGAGAGCCTTGCCGACGCGCCGGCGGCGGACTCGGAGATCGGTAAGACGCGCTGGGAAGTGCCTTACCTGGAGCCTGACGCAGAGGCCTGGCGCAAGCACCGGGAAACGCTCGATGCCCATCTGTCGTTCCGTGATTTTGAGCTCGCCAGACGTGGCCGCGACGGCAGCAAGCGCTATGTGTCCGTTTCGGGGCTGCCGGTGTTCGATAAGACGGGGCGCTTCGTCGGCTACCGCGGCGTCGGGCGGCACATCACCGAACGCAAGCGAGCCGAAGAGGCCTTGCGCTCCGCGCAGGCGGACCTCGCGCACGCCAATCGCGTCACCACGATGGGGCAGCTCGCGGCCTCGATCGCCCATGAAGTCAGCCAGCCGATCACCGCCACGGTTACCAACGCCGAGGCTGGATTGTCCTGGCTGGCTGCCCAGCCGCCGAATCTGGAGCAGGTCCGGCAGATGTTCGATTGTATCGTCAGCGACGGTCTGCGAGCCGGCGATGTCATCGGGCGGATCCGGGCCCAGGTCAAGAAGGCGCCTCAGCAGAGGGTAGCGTTGGAGATCAACGCGGCGGTACTTGAGGTCATCGCCCTGACCCGTGTCGAAGCGGCCAAGAATGGCGTCCTGGTGCGGACGCAACTTGCGGAGGGCTTTCCACCGATTCAAGCGGATCGGGTCCAGCTCCAACAGGTGATCCTGAACCTGATCATCAACGCAGTCGAGGCGATGGGCGGAATGGGCGATGGGGTGCGGGAGCTGCTGATCAGCACCGGCAGAAATGCCTCGAACGGCGTATTCGTCAGCGTGCGGGATTCTGGTCCGGGACTGGACCCGAAGACGATGGACCGCCTCTTCGATCCCTTCTTCACCACAAAATCCAAGGGCATGGGCATGGGTCTGGCCATCTGCCATTCGATCATTGAGGCGCACGGCGGACGGATGTGGGCTGGCGCAAATGAACCTCGGGGCGCCATCTTTCAGTTCACGCTGCCTGTAGAACCAGACGAAACTGTTCCCTCCGGACACGTCGACCCCATGTCGGCGGTATAAGACTGCAGGACCGCGCAGCGAAACGACCGTTCTCGGCGGCAGAAGCCCCGCTGTGATCGCCAGCGGCTCAGAACGTCTGCTAATGGGATGGTCCGGCCGTGCTCCAGCCCCGCCAGTGCGAGAAGCTGGCAAGGGGCGCTCAAGTCAAGGAGCACGCCATGTCTCAGAACCTCAACACAGCGATCGCCGTGATTGGCATCGATATCGGCAAGAACTCGTTCCACCTCGTGGGTCATGATCACCGCGGTGCCATCGTGCTGCGGCAGAAGTGGTCACGCAGCCAGGTGGAAACACGGCTCGCCAATTTGCCGCCGTGCTTGATCGGTATGGAAGCCTGCGTCGGCGCGCATCACCTCAGCGGTGGAAGCCATCGGCCATCCATGCGCTGCGATGATGGCATCCTGCCACTGTTTTGCCCGACGGATCAACCGGATTTCGTAAAATCCGCAGTTACTGGGCGTTAAGCCATTGATATCGCTGTTACCGGCTACTGTGCATGGGGTTGTTTTCGTACTCTTTGTTGTGAGGCTCGCCGAGCCTGATCCAAACCGGTTTTAGTGGCCGCCGAGATAGGCCGTGATCAACCGGGGATCGTGGATGAGATCCTTGGCCGGGCCGGACTGCACGATCTCGCCGGTCTCGAGAACGTAGCCGTAGTCCGCCGTCTCCAGTGCGGCGCGGGCATTCTGCTCGACCAGCAGGATCGACACGCCGAGCTCGCGCAGCGACGCGATGGTGCGGAAAATCTCGCGCACGATCAACGGCGCAAGGCCGAGACTGGGCTCATCCAGCATGAGAAGTTTCGGCTTGGCCATCAGCGCGCGTCCCAGCGCGAGCATCTGGCGTTCGCCGCCGGAGAGTGTGCCGGCGGCCTGACGCTGCCGCTCCTTCAGCCGGGGGAAGCGGTCATAGACGTCATCCAGTGTCTTCTGGACGCCCGAGCGGTCGCGCAGGCTGTAGGAGCCCAGCAGGAGATTGTCGGCAACCGACATGTCGGAGAACAGCTCGCGTTTCTCCGGGACCAGGCACACTCTACGTTCCACGCGATCCTCGACCGACATCTTGCCGATGTCACTGCCCTGAAAGACCATGCGGCCTTTCGAAGAGAGCAGTCCGATTGCAGCCATCAGCAGCGTGGTCTTGCCGGCACCGTTCGGGCCGATGACGGTGACGATTTGTCCCTCCTCGACCGAAAGCGACACATTGCGGACCGCATCGACATTGTCGTAGCAGACGGTCACGTCCGACAGGGAAAACATCGAGCTCACGCGACGCCTCCGAGATATGCTTCTTGCACCCGTTCGTCGCTGCGGATTGCAGCCGGCGCGCCCTCGCAGAGCTTCGAGCCGAAGTCGAGCACCACGATACGGTCGACCAGCGACATCACGAATTCCATGTCGTGCTCGACGATCAGAATGGTCAGGTGATCCGCCCGGAGCGAGCGCAGCAGCTCGGCCAGCCTGAGCTTCTCCTGGCGGCGCAGGCCTGCAGCGGGTTCGTCGAGCACCAGCAGGGTCGGATCCGCGGCGAGCGCGCGCGCGATCTCAAGGATACGCTGATTTCCGAGCGGCAGGTTGCCGGCAAGCTCGAACGGCTTCTCGCCGAGCCCGACGCGTTCGAGCTGCATCAGCGCCTCGTGACGGACGCTGGCCTCCTCGCGCCGGTTGACGCGGAAAGCTCCGGCGAACAGGCCGGCGCGGGTCCGGGCATAGGTGCCGAGCATCACGTTTTCAAGAAGGCTCATGCGCGGCCTGAGCTTCACGTGCTGGAAGGTTCTCGCGATCCCGGCCTTGGCGATGCGCGATTGCGCCTCACGCGTGATCGGGCGCCCAGCGAAGACGATATCGCCCTTGTTGACCCGGAGCGCACCGGTGAGGCAATTGAACATCGTGCTCTTGCCGGCGCCGTTCGGGCCGATCACGGCGAGGATTTCACCCGACCGGACCTCGAAGCTGACATTGTTGACGGCGACCAGGCCGCCGAACCGGCGCTCGGCGCCGTCGACCTTCAGAAGCAGCTCGCCCGGCGCGAGTTGCGCGCGGCGGGGCAGGGGCGGCGCGGGCTGTGGTCGCGCGCGCCTTGTTTTCGGCAAGGAGCGCGCAACGAACGGCACGATGCCTTGCCGCGCCCATTGCAGGAACAGGATGAACAGTGCGGAGAAGGCGACGATCTCGAGCTGCCCGGACGCGCCCTTGGCGATCAGCGGCAGATAGTCCTGTACGCTGTTCTTGAGCAGGGTAACGACTGCGGCCCCTACGACGCCGCCAAGAAGGCTGCCGGCCCCGCCGACCATCGACATCATCAGATATTCGATGCCCATGCCTGCGTCGAACGGGCCGGGGCTGATAAAGCGGCTCATGTGGGCGTACAGCCATCCGGAGAGCGAAGCCAGGAAGGCTGCGATCACGAAGGTCACGAGCTTGATCCGGAAGGCGTTGATGCCGAGGCTTTCGACCAGCGTATTGCCGCCGCGCAGCGCGCGCATGGCGCGGCCAAGCCTTGAGTCTAGCACATTATAGCCAAGGAAGAGGATGACGGTAACGATGCCCCAGATCAGGAAATAGATCTGCTTGCTGGAAACGAGGGCAAGCGATCCGAGGCTGATCGGCGGAATCGACGAGATCCCATTGAACCGGCCGAGTCCCTCGACATTGCCGAACAGGAAGCCGATCGCCAGACCCCAGGCCACGGTAGAGAGCGAGAGGAAGTGACCCTGAAGCCGCAGGGTGACAAGGCCGAGAATGGTCGCAACGCCGCAGGTCAAAGCCACGCCGAACAGCAGGCCGAGCCAGGGCGAATGGCCGTTCAGCGCCGAGACCCACGCTGTCGCATAGGCCGCGACCCCGACGAATGCCGCCTGTCCGAACGACACGATGCCGCCGACGCCGGTGAGCAGCGCGAGCCCAATGGCGACCAGGGAATAGATGCCGATGTAGTTCATCAGCGTGATGCTGAACGGGCTGAGGACGAAGGGAGCCACAGCGAGGCACAACACCGCCGCGGCGGCGGCGAACTGAATGTGAAGGCGCGTCATTCCTCGATCTCCTCCTCGGAATGCAGCGATGCGAGGGACCGCCAGATCAGGATCGGGATCAGCAGCGAGAACACGATGACGTCCTTCAATGCGCTGCTCTCGAAGGATGCGAAGCTTTCGAGGATGCCGACGCCGACGGCGCCGATCGCGGCCCCCGGATAGCTGGTCATGCCGCCGACGATGGCGCCGACGAAGGCCTTGAGGCCGATAAGGAAGCCGGAATCGTAGAACACCGTGTTGACCGGCGCGATCAGGATGCCCGATACGCCGGCCATGAGGGAGCCCAGGAGATAGGCGATCGTGCCGGCGCGCTCCGGTCGTATTCCCATCAGCCGCGAGCCGGTCCGGTTCACGGCGGTGGCGCGCAGGGATTTTCCGACCAGCGTGAAGTCGAAGAAGAGAAAGAGCAGACCGCTAAAGACGAGCGCAGCGATGACGATCAACAAGGTCTGGCCCGAAATCAGGACGCCGGCGAACACCGTCGAGAAGGAGGTCAACGGCTCGGTGCGGACACCTTCGGGGCCGAAGAACAACAGACCCAATCCAACCAACGCAAAATGCAGCGCCACCGACACCGTCAGCAACAGCAGCACGGTGCCGTCGGCGATCGGGCGGAAGACGATCCGATCCAGTAGCGGGGAGATGGGCATGGTCAGCATCAGCGCGAGCACGAGCCTGACGGCCAGGGGAGGATCCATGCGCATGACGAGCCAGGCTGCGCCGACCACGGCGAGCGGAAGCAGGAGATAGAAGGACAGCGCGCGCGGCAGAAGCCGGAGTTCGCCCGAGCGCGCGAGTGAAGTGATCTCGATCAGGGTCGCCAGACAGGCCAGGATAACGACCAGCGCACCTGTCCCCGGAAAGCGCTTCGCATCGAGAGCGGCGAGCGTCAGCGCGGTGAACGCCGCGATGTCGCCGAAGGGGATGAAGATGACCCGCGTCACCGTGAATATGAGGACGGTTCCGATCGCCACGAGTGCATAGACTGCGCCGGTGGCGATGCCGTCGATCGCAAGGATGGCTGCGATATCGCTCGTCATTGAGACGCTATTCCCCCCTTGTGGTGTCCGCCCCTTGGTCCTTTCCTACGGCGCGTACTTCCAGGCACCGCCGCTCAACCGCACGACGACGAGCGAGCGCTCGTCGACGCCGGTCGCAGAACCTGGTTTGAAGTTGTAGACGGCATGCACGCCCGGCAGCTCCTTAGTGCTGAGGATTGCGTCCCGCAGTGCGGTGCGGAATTCCACAGTGCCGGGTTTTGCGGATTTGAGCGCGCTCTCGGCCGCGTTGGAGAAGATCAGCCAAGCGTCGAAGGAGTACGCCGAGAAGCCGTCCGTAGTCGGCATGTTGTGAGTCTTCTGGTAGATCGCACGGAAATCCAGCGCGATCTTCTTGGCAAAGTGCTCGTCTGGAAGCTGCTCGGCGACGATCACCGGACCCGCGGACACCTGAATGCCGTCGGCAGCCTTGCCGCCGACGTTCACGAAATCCGGATTGACCAGCGCGACCGTGCCGTAGGTATTACCCTTGAACCCGCGCTCGGCAAGGCTGAGCAGGGGAAGCGCGCCTTGCGTGCCGGAGCCGCCGTCGAGCACGGCGTCCGGCCGTGCGGCCATGATCTTGAGGATCTGCGCGGTGACCGAAGTGTCGGTGCGGGCATAGCGTTCGTTGGTCTGGACCTTGATGCCGTCGGTCGTCTCGGCCGCCTTGGCGCCGTTGTAGACGAGGTCGCCCCATGCATCCGAGAAGCCGATATAGCCGATATTCTTCATGCTATCGCGTTTCATGCGATCGGCGATGATCTTGACGAGCAGGGAAGCCGGCTGCGGCACCGAGACCACCCACTGCTCCGGCGAGTCCGGCAACTTGGCGATCGGCGAGACCGCGATCATCGGCACCTTCAATTCGCTTGCCACTGCCGCCATGGCGATCGTCGAGGGCGCGGTTGCCGTGCCGATCAGCAGGTCCACCTTCTCTTCTTCAACCAGCTTGCGCGCGTTACGCGTCGCAGCTGACGGATCGGATCCGTCGTCGAGCTGGATCAGGCGGATGGTCTCCCCATTGACTGACTTCTTGTATTCGTAGGCTGCGTTGATGCCCCGACCGTAAGGGATGCCGATCGAGGAGCCGTTGCCGCTCAGCGAGGTGACAAAGCCGATGGTGATGTCGGCCCGCGCCGCCGGCGCGGCGGCGACGCCGGCCACAAGTGCCAATAAGCTCAGGGTCTTGCGCATTGCCTTCTCCTGCGTTGATTTAGGTGTGAATGACCGGAAGCTGCCGGGCCTGAACCCGGACTGCGAACGAGCTGATCGAAAACGTTGCTGCAGCGCCGATCATCGGCGCGACTAAGAGTTTGTCTGGTGCGCGGCGCAATCATGCCGACGCTTGCCGTTGAAGGTCTGCGCTGCTGCGCGAATTCCGCGCGTACCGCGAAAGCGCAGACAATGCGATGGCAGGACCGCGCAGCGCCGCCGAAGGCACTGCCGCCGGTCGTCCAGCTCCAAAGACTGCCCACACGATCAAGTCTCTCAAGAACGGTGCCCTGCAACATCATTGTCAGGTGGCTAGGGTCGGCTGGCGAAGTATTACTTAAAGCCTAAAGTATATTCGGCGGGCGCGTCAACAGCATGTGATGGCCGTCTTCAAAAAAATGCTGGTGCATACAATTCTGGCAGTATGAGCCAATTTGTGAGCTTTCTTGTCCCTCAAAATGGGCATGCCCGCTACGGGGTGCTGGACCACTCGCTTGGGTGCGCCGCACACATTTGACGGAGCAATTAGTTTATGGTTGAAATATTCGTATCGACAGTCCGGCTACCGATCCTCCAATACCCGCTCGAGGAAAAGGACGATGCGCATCTTCTGGCAAAGCTTCGTTGATGCGAGTGTGAACGCGCCCTACATGGCGCTGCTGTCGGAATACCTCAACAACATCGCGGCGCAGGGCACGACGGTCCATGTCGAGGGCATCTCGCCGCCGGATCGGGAGTTCGGCAGGCTTGCCGAATTGCGCTGTGCCGTGCAGGCCATCGACAACGGCATCGCGGCGGAGGAGCAAGGCTTTGATGCCTTTGTCATGGGGCATTTCCAGGATCCGGGTCTGTACGAGCTTCGCGCGACGCTCGATATTCCCGTGGTCGGGACGGGCGAGGCGACGCTGCTTGCCGCCTCGCAGCTCGGCCGGCGGCTCGGTCTGGTCACGCTCGATCCCGTCTTCGAAGTCTGGCACTACGAGCAGGCCGAGCGTTACGGCCTCGGCGATCGTGTCGTTCACGTGACGGGCCTCGGTTGCAAACCCGAGGATTTCGTAAGTGCCTTCGCGGGCGATCGGGCCGCGCACGCCCGCATGATCGAGGATTTCGTCGCCTGCGCGTTGCCACTCGTCGAGCGCGGTGCCGACGTCGTGATTCCAGCCGGTGTGTTGCCCGGCCTGCTGATCGGGCGGGAGCACGGCCTGAAGGTCGGGCACGCGCCAGTGGTCAACTGCGCGGCGGTGGCGCTGAAGAGCGCCGAGATGTGGGTGCAGCTCAGGCGCCTCAACGGTACCGAGCCAAGCCGCGGGCCCAGCTTCAAGCGAGCCAGCGCCGTGGCGCGCAACGATTTCCGCGCGCTGCTCGCGCGCAACGGCGGCTAGCGCTGCATGCACTGGTCCTTGGAGAAAACGCGATGATGACGCCTGAGAAGATCCTGTACGAAACCGAAGTCACCGCTACGGGAGGCCGCGACGGCAAGGCCGCGAGCGCCGACGGGCTGCTGTCGGTGTCGCTGTCGCTGCCGAAATCGCTGGGCGGCCCCGGGGGCGAGGGCACCAACCCGGAGCAGCTCTTTGCGGCCGGCTACGCCGCGTGCTTTCTTGGTGCGGTCAAGCTCGTGGCGCGCACCAGGAAGGTCGTGCCGGCTGACGAGCCTTCGGTGACCGCGAAGGTGGCGATGGGGCCCGTGCCCGTCGGGTATGCGTTGGCCATCGAACTGAAGGTCAGTCTGCCTGGCGTGGAGAGGTCGGTCGCGGAAGCCATTGTCGCCGGCGCGCACGAGCGCTGCCCCTATTCAAACGCGACTCGCGGCAATATCGACGTGAAGCTGACGGTGATCTGAGGCGGATGGACAAGGCAGGCGAGCGTTGACGACTTCGCTGCGTACACCCTATGACGGCATCGTGATGGCGGCTCCCGTCACGATACCCTATGTGCGCTACTCCATCGATAGCGCGCAGTGGTGGATCGGTCGCGCCTTGAGCGCGCTCGTTGCGCAAGCCGGCATAAAAGTTTCCGACATCGATGGTCTCTGCGTGTCCAGCTTCACCTTGGGGACTGACAGCGGGATCGGTCTGACGCAGCATTTCGGACTTTGCGTGCGATGGCTGGATACGATCCCGCTCGGTGGCACCAGCGCCATCGCCGCGTTGCGCAAGGCGGCACGGGCGGTTCAGGCGCGCGATGCCGACATCATCGCCTGCGTCGCAGGCGACACCAACCATGTCGATTCCTTCCGCTTGACGCTCGAGAATTTCTCCCGCTTCAACCAGGATGCCGTCTATCCCTACGGTGCAGGCGGTGCCAATTCGAGCTTCGCGCTGATTGCGCGCAACTACATGCGGACTTTCGGCGTCACACGCGCGGACGTTGGCAGGATTGCGGTCGCCCAACGCGCCAATGCCTTGCGCAATCCGCACGCGCTGATGAAGACGCCATTGTCGATCGAGCAGTATCTGGCAGCGCGTCCGATTTCCGATCCCATTCATCTATTTGATTGCGTCATGCCCTGCGCCGGCGCCGAGGCCTTCCTCGTGATGCGGGATGAAACCGCGGCATCGCTTGGATTGCCGGCCGCAAGACTGCTGTCGACCATCGAGCGGCACAACGCTTTCGCGGGCGATCCGATGCAGGTGCGGGGCGGCTGGGCGATGGATATCGGCGAGCTCTACGCGATGGCGGGCGTAAAGCCGGACGATCTCGATATCGTCCAGACCTATGATGACTATCCCGTCATCACGATGATGCAGTTCGAGGATCTTGGCTTCTGCGGCAAAGGGGAGGGGGCCGAGTTCGTGCGTCAGCACGATCTCACCATCGACGGCGACTTTCCGCACAACACGTCGGGCGGACAACTCTCGGTCGGCCAGGCCGGTGCAGCCGGCGCCTATCTGGGTCTCGTCGAAGGGCTGCGGCAGGTCCTGGGAACCGCAGGGCCGACGCAGGTCAGGGATGCAGATCTCTGCCTGGCCTCCGGCTTCGGTATGATCAACTATGATCGCGGTCTTGCGTCCGGCGCCGCAATCTTTGCCGGGACTTCGCGATGATCGATCCGATTGAACCGCCACGGCGTAAGAATCCGCTGCTACGGACGCGCCTGCCGACGTCGCCGCCGCGAGCGCGCAGCAGGACGTCGCACGGCTTCACGCGCGCGGCTGCCGAGGGGCGCTTCATGCTTCAGCGCTGCGAAGGCTGTGGCGCCTTCACCTATCCGGCGCGAGAGGCGTGCCCTTCCTGTCTGTCGGCCGCGCTCATTTTCGTCGACGCGCCTCCGCGCGGCTTGCTGCTGGCCGAGACCACGGCGCACGTGCCGAGCGATGTCTACTTCCGCGAGCGGGCGCCTTGGCGCATCGGGCTCGTCAAGATGAATTGCGGCCCGACCATCGTGGCGCATCTCCACGGCGACTGTGTCGAGGGTGCTCCCGTCCGCATGTCGTTCCAGCTCGACAAGAGCGGCCAGGCGGTGGCCTTTGCTCGACCCGAAGGGGAGACCCCCAACATGGCAGACGACAGGCAGTGGCGTGAATTGACCGCCGATCCGAGGTTTCGACGGGTGCTCGTGACCAACGGCCGCAGCGCGATCGGGCGGGAGGTTGCCTTGGCGCTGAAGGTCGCTGGTGCTAAGATGGTATTCGTCGGCGTTGCAGAGCCATGGCGGCCGTTTGCCGGCGAAAATCTTTTGCAGGGGCAGGACGGGATCGAGCTCGTATCGCTCGACGCTGCCGACGAAAAGTCGACCAGAAACCTCGCCGCTGACATCGGCGGCAAGGTCGACATCCTCGTGAACACGACGGACTATGTGAGGCCGGGCGGTCTATTGGATCGCAGGGGCACGAGCATCGCGCGCGACGAGGTCGACCAGGCTTATCTCGGCTTCATCAATCTCGCGCAGGCCTTTGGTCCCATCATGCGGATGCGCGGAGCAGACGGCATCAACAACAGCGTCGCCTGGGTCAACATCCTCTCGGTCTATGCGCTGGCCAATTGGCCCGCTTTCGGTGCCTACTCGGCCTCGCAGGCCGCCTGCCTGTCGCTCTCGCACTGTCTTCGTGCCGAACTTCGGCCCGGCGGCCTCAAGATGATGAACGTCTTCACTGGCCCCGTCGACACCGAGTGGTTTCAGACCGTGCCACCGCCGAAGGTGGCGCCGCGTGCAATCGCGCAGGCGGTCGTATCCGGGCTCAAAGGCGGACTCGAAGAGATGTATGTCGGAGACGTCGCCGAGGAGATCCGGCAGCGCCTTGCGAGCAATCCGAAAGCGCTCGAGCGCGAGTTCGACCGCTAAGCGGCCCATTGCGATCAACCTGGAGGATGCGACAATGCAAGGCGAGGTTCTGCAAGGCAAGGCTCTTCTGGAACTAGCGGGTGCGATCGCTTCGGACGCGGTGCGGGTCGTCGACCTGAGCTTCACGCTCAGTCCCGACTTTCCCGTAATCGTGCTACCGCCCGAATTCGGCCAGGCGGCGCCGGTGCGCATCCAGGAGATCTCGCGCTATGACGCGCGCGGCCCGGCCTGGTACTGGAACAACGTGACCTTCGGCGAGCACACCGGCACGCATTTCGACGCGCCGATTCACTGGTTCACCGGCAAGGACCTTGCCAACAATGCGGTCGATACCATGCCGCCCAAGGACATGATCGCGCCGGCCTGCGTCATCGACTGCTCCGCGCAGGCGGCGCAGGATCCGGACTTCCTGCTCACCGTGCCGATCGTCGAAGCCTGGGAAGCCCGGCACGGGCGGATTCCTTCGCGCCAGTGGGTCCTGCTGCGGACCGACTGGTCCAAGAAGGGCTGGCGCGACTATTCCAGTCTCAGGGACGACGGCGCTCACACACCGGGTCCAGACGCGGCCGTCATGAAATGGCTGGTGGAGGAGCGCGGCATCATCGGCTTTGGCACCGAGACCATCGGCACCGATGCGGGACAGGCCGGACATTTCGAGCCGCCTTATCCCGCGCATCACTTCCTCCACGGCGCGGGCCGCTACGGCCTGCAGTGCCTGTGCAACCTGGATCAGCTCCCTGCCACCGGTGCGGTCATCATTGCCTCCCCGCTGAAAATCCAGAACGGTTCGGGCAGCCCGCTGCGCGTGATCGCGCTGGTCTCCTCGACCTGAAACGCGCGCATGGCGCTTGCCCCGACATTGACCGACGCGAACCACGAAAGACAGGTGCCATGATCT
Source organism: Bradyrhizobium hipponense (assembly GCF_008123965.1). Lineage (GTDB taxonomy): Bacteria > Pseudomonadota > Alphaproteobacteria > Rhizobiales > Xanthobacteraceae > Bradyrhizobium > Bradyrhizobium hipponense. The sequence goes on from NZ_VSTH01000234.1 coordinate 14,874, forward strand.
CGATGAAATCACTGCTCGGCTCCGCGCTGCTGATTCTGGCCGGGCCTCAGGCCGCGCAAGCCGATATCCTTGTCGGCTTCGTCACCGGTCTGAGCGGGCCGGTATCCTCGATCGGCATTCCGAACGCGAAGGGGATTGCCGCAGGAGAGACCTATGTCGGCGAGATCGGCGGCGAGAAGGTGCGCGTCATCCAGCTCGACGACGCCTCTGACGCCACCGCTTCGGCGCGCAACGCGCGCAAGCTCGTCGAGCAGGAGAAGGTCGATATCCTGATCGGAACGTCGGGCGCGCCGCAGACGCTGGCGATGGCGACCGCCGCGATCGAAATGAAGGTGCCGATGATCGCGGTCTCTCCGATCGCATCCGTTCCGGCCGGCGAGGGCGGACCCTGGGTCGTGCAGACGCCGCAGCCGATGCCGCTCCTGGTCCAGGGCATTGTCGACCATATGAAGGCGCACGGATTGAAGACGGTCGCCTTCATCGGATTCTCGGATGCGCTCGGCGATCTCTTGTACGATTCGCTGTCGCAGAGCGCCAAGGCGGCGGACATCAAGGTCATCGCCAACGAGCGCTACGCCAGATCCGATTCGTCGGTGACCGCGCAGGTCCTACGCGCGCTTGCGGCGCGTCCCGATGCCATCATGCTCGGTGGCACCGGAACGCCGGGTGCGCTGCCCGCAATTGCCTTGTCCGAGCGCGGGTACAAGGGGCCGCTCTACGGCAACAACGGAATGATCAGCGCCGATTTCCTGCGCCTCGCCGGCAAGACCGCCAATGGCATCATCTGCCCCACCGGGCCGGTGATCGCGGCCGAACAGCTTGCCGCGAACAATCCGATTCAGAAGGTCTCCTTGGCCTACCGGACGGCCTACGAGAAGGCGAACGGCGAGATGCCGACCGACTCGTTCTCCTCCTACTCCTTCGATGGCTGGGTGGTCTTTGTCGATGCCGCCAAACGCGCGATGGCAGCCGGTGCCAAGCCGGGCTCGCCGGAATTCCGCAGTGCGCTGCGCCAGGCGTTGTTCGCCACCAAGGAGGTCGTGGGAACACAAGGGGTCTACAACTTCACACCGGCGGATCGGCACGGCGTTGATGATCGTTCGCGCGTCCTCGTTCAGATCGAAGACGGGAAGTACAAGCTCCTGCCTTGATGGCTAGGGCGCCTGGTCGAACCGAATTTGACGGAGCAGGTGAATGCAGGACAAGACCGCCGGGCAAGCCGGACAGCAGCAGGCGGTGCCGGCCTGGGCGCGCGTGGTCGAACTGTTTCCACCTTCTGACCGGGTGCTCTCGACCATCCTCGCGCGGCAGGCGGAGCGCTATGGCGATCGCGTCCTGCTCGTCGCCGGACGGACCCGCTGGACCTATGCACAGGCTGCGACGATCGCGGCGGCATCGGCGCTGACGTTGATCGAGGCCGGCATTAAACCGGGAGACCGGGTGGCGTTGATGTGCTCGAACCGGCCGGAGTTTCTTCAGATCTATCTCGGCTGCGCCTGGCTCGGGGCCATCGCGGTGCCGATCAACACGGCGCTGCGCGGGCTGCAGCTCGCGCATATTTTTCGCAACTCGCGCCCTGTGCTGCTCGTTGCCGAGGCCGGGTTTCTGGCTGCGATCGAGGCTGTCGGTGCGGACGCCGATCTGCCGCCGCTGGTATGGACGATCGGCCCCGTCAGAGAGACGCGAAGGATCGCTTCGGTGCCGTTGCCCGCTCTTGGGCCCGGAGCGCCGGCTGGTGCCGTGCGTCCGGGTGATGCTGTCGCCATCCTCTACACGTCAGGCACCACGGGGCCGGCAAAGGGCGTGTGCTGTCCGCAAGCGCAGCTGTTCTGGTGGGGCGTCTGCTCTGCGCGGGCACTCGGCATCCGGGACGGAGACATACTGTTCACGACCCTGCCCCTGTTTCACACCAATGCCCTCAACGCGTTCTATCAGGCCGTCTTGAATGGATGCACTTACGTGCTGGAGCCGAAATTCTCCGCATCAGGCTTTTGGGCCGCCGCGCGAGCCCACAATGCGAGCGTCGGCTATTTGCTCGGCGCCATGGCGTCCATGCTCTTGGCACAGCCGCGGACGGAGGAGGATACCGCGCATCGCGTTCGCGTCGCTTTGGGTGGCGGCGTCCCGCCGCAGGTCCAACGGCCGTTTCTCGAGCGGTTCGGCGTGCCGCTCGTTGATGGCTATGGATCGACAGAGACCAATTTCGTGTTCGCCGGCCCAATCCCCTCCGATCGTCCAGGGACCATGGGGCATCTGGCCGACGGCTTTGAGGCCCGGATCGTCGATGAAGACGATTCTGAGCTGCCTGACGGACAGGCGGGCGAACTCGTGCTCCGCCCCAAGGAGCCGTTTGCATTCGCCACGGGATATTTCGGCATGCCGGAAAAGACGGTCGAGGCGTGGCGGAATCTCTGGTTTCACTCCGGTGATCGCGTCGTCAGGGATGCGGACGGACATTATCGCTTCATCGATCGCATGAAGGATTCGATCCGCCGACGCGGCGAGAATGTGTCCTCTTGGGAAGTCGAGGAGCTCATCCTCTCGCATCCCGCCGTCGCTGCGTGCGCCATCTATCCGCTGCCGTCTGAATTGGGCGAGGATGAGGTTGCCGCCGCGCTCCTGCTGAAGCAGGGGCAGACGCTCCAGCCCGCCGACATCATCAGGCATTGCGAGGGCCGGATCGCATATTTCGCAATTCCGCGCTATGTCCGCATCATGAGCGAGATGCCGCTGACGGAGAACGGCAAGATCAGGAAGGGCGCGCTGCAACAGGCCGGCGTGACAACGGGGACCTGGGACCGTGAAGCCGCCGGCATTCGGGTCCGGCGCTAACCGTCACGTCTGCTCGCGATGTTGCAGGGCATTCCGCACGGCGCCCTTGACGTCATCGAGCGCGCCGACCAGGCCATCGAGGCGGTTCGCCGGGAATTCGGCCAGCAATTCGGCAAGCCAGGCGCCATGACTCTTCGCCATCCGCCTGAAGGTCTTTCGGCCTTCGACCGTCATGCATATGATCTGTACGCGCCGGTCCAGGTTCGACGGCGTACGGGTGATATAGCCATCCTCGACCAGGCGATCGACGATCGGCGTCAGGTTTCCTGCCGAGACCATCAGCCGTTTGGGCAGTTCCCCCAGCACCAATCCGCTCGGCTCCCGATCGAGCTGAGCGAGAACGTCGAAGCGCGGCATCGTAAAGTCGTATTCCTCGCGAAATCGGCGCCGCAACTCCCCCTCGATCAGGGACGTGCAGGCCAGAAGGCGGAGCCAGAGCCGCGTGTGAGCCCGGTACGCGGCCTCCGCATCGGCCGCGTTCTTGCTGGAAGCCGGCGGGGACTCCTTCGCGAGTGCCAAATCAAATCTCCTGGCCCTCGTGGGGTTTGAAGGCGCAATTTTATGAACCTGCAACAGAATAGTTCGTGCCAAAACTAAATTCAAGGCCAGCCTGGATCTCGCAGGAACGTCCTTGGTCGGACGCTAAGTTTGTCCGATTTCCTCGCCCGTCGTCCGCACCCAACGCCGGATAATCATTCATCGATTCCCGTCATCAGGGGATCCTAACAGCGAGGAAATAGTTTAGGCATAAAATAACTGGACCAGAATCAAAGGGAGGAGATTGCGATCGAAATTGCCAGCCGATGCGAACGGGGTTCGGCGCATCAGCGGAATGCGCCAACAGGACGCGCGTGGGAGGCAGGGCAACCGAGAAAACCGGCAGGCGCGGTCAGATGGCCGCGTACCGATTTGGCACCGACCGAGCGTCCCATTGAGCAACCCAAATACTCGCCTGCACCAAACCGGTAGCCGAACAGTTGATCAATAGGCAGTGTCAACCCGATCGCAAGCTCTCAGGGGACAACACATAAATTCAATTGAAACTTCCGATTTAATCGCGTTTAATATAAAATGAAAATTAAAATGGTATTTCAGGGTTTGGGATCATGCCTCGTTCTCCGTCCATCGTGCCCCATGCAGATCCAGGTGACGTCTATCTTGTGCTTGAGGATTTTGGAGGTGGGCTCGGACGCGCCTGGAGCGAAACCTCCGAGGACGACACGGGTCGAGCGACGTTGATGCGCCAGATAATGGAAGGCCAATACAAGCATCCTGCGCGGATCGTGGTCTTCAACACGGCAGAGGGATGGTCGCGTGATGTGACTGTGGAGATTGCTGATGCACTGCGCCGCTGCTTTGTCGAGTTCGATGACGTTGCCCCAGCCGCGTTGGAATTCATCGAGAGAGTTAGGAGGAATTGATTGTGGTGGCCTGCTCGTGCCTGAGTTTGCGCTGATCTCACAAGTTTATCAGAGACGAGGATGATGAGCGGCAGTACGAACGAACAAGCTAGGCGGCGGGGTGTGAGACAACTGCCTGCTGCGAAATAAGACCAACCCGTTATCTGTATTTGGAGTTGCCATGTCGGTGGGTTGTGGTCGCACTGTTGAATGGGACGGAAAGGTCCTGACAGGTTGGCTGGTCGTAAATGGCGTGGCCACCAAAGTGACTGCGGACCGAGCGACTATCCATGCGTGTGCCGCAGGGTTTAGCGATGCGCTTACCTGGGAGATTGATCGCTTTCGGACGGAAATCTTTGAAAAGCTGATGCCATTCTTCGTTCGCCACAATAGCTGATGGTAAGCTATGACCTCGCCGCGTGTTCGGGATTTTCCCGCAGCGGTTCTGATTGACAACGTCGGACGCCTTCTTCTCCATCTGCGAGATGACAAGCTTGGCATCGCGCAGCTGGAAAGACTTCATTTTTCGGTGGCTGAACGAAAGAGGGCGAAACGCCTCTCCAATACATCGTTGCGAAATCGCTGAAGAGATCGGCGTAACGCTCGCGCCAGGATGTAGCCGAAGGGCCACCGCAAGGGCATTCAGTTGTTCGACCTCCCTCTCCATCCGAACTCCTCATGCGGAATCGTTGCCGTGATCTCGGCGTCATTGCCGGCCGACAGGCGCCAGGCCGCCACCCCGAAGCACAAGGTCAGGGTCAGGGCGAGGGCAAGCATAAGCATAGAGACGAAATGGCTCACGCGCGTGTACCCGCAAGAATCTGAAACCAGCCGAGAACCTGCACACCGGCCCGATTCGGAAAATGCAGACGACCTGACCCATCGGCCGTTTTCCCCATCCTCACACGGGGCCAAAAGCGCTCACGATCCCGATCGTGATCGGGACGAGCGCGACGACCGCCCACAAAGCGGGCGAGCTGGAGGACAGGCCAATGACCAGTATCAAGACACCGACACCCACGAGGGCCGCTGAGATTGCGTAGGCGACTGCCTTTTCCATCTGTCGATCCACGAACAACAAAGGATCGGTCGCACAAGCAGGACTCGGGGCGGAGCGAAACGTTCCTTACGCTGAAGAGAGACGCGCGATATTCAGAATCGATCAGGATAGGGCGGCGATCCCCTGCGAGCCTGATTTAGTATGCTCGTAAAACTCTATTTAATTGCTTTTTGCAACCTAATTCCGCCAAATTGCAAGACGCTTTCTGCGCGCTGGGGGCAGGGCTATTAACCCGGAGACCTGCATGTTCAGTCGAGTAGTAGTAGCTTTAGCGTTCGCTCTTGCGACCTCCATTTCTTCGGAAGCACGCCCTTTGCGCGCCGCTCCTCCACCTGAATGCAACGTGATTATGCCATGCGACTTTTCATCTTCGCTGGCGCAGGCGCAGAGATACACGGGACCGGCATGGCGTCTGCAGCGAAGTGCTGTTGCTAGCCTACGGATGTCCGTGCCCAGCTCAGAGAGCTCAAGGACTGAGATCGTCAGCGGTCGCCCGGCCGGTTGCCCTCAATCGTTCTGTGGATGTGGTGCGGCAATACGAGTGTTTGGTCGCGTAGTACCCGAACTGAACCTCGCAGCCAATTGGCTGCGCTTTCCCCGCACCTCGCCAGCACCGGGAATGGTTGCCGCGCGACGTGGGCACGTCTTCGTCCTGGAGCAGCACATCGCCGGCGACGTCTGGAAGGCGTACGACGCCAACTCAGGTGGGCACGCAACGAGAATTCACCCGCGCTCCCTGAGAGGGTACACCATCGTCAACCCTCACGCAGCCTAGCGCCATCGCGCAGCGTTCTCATTAGGTTTTACTCACCGCGTTCCGAGCATCCGGCTCGCGGCTCCTACTCAAAAACTGGGTCGCAGCGGGATTCGCTGCGGCCCTGAAGTCACAACGTGATTCTGCGCCGGTCTGTCCTCGCTATCTGCCCCGAACATCGAGGTTGATTGTTCCGCCATCATGGGAAGCTTCAATGCAAAGGCGTTCCATGGCGATCATTGGTATCCACATCAGAACGATAGAATTCGACGATGCGGTGCTTCATCGAAACCCGGACACGATAACCAGCGGACATCCACGCTTTCGCTTGAGGACCTGCTCTCTTCAGTGTGCTCCACCACGCAGTGAAGGTATAAGCTGATTTCGGCAGAGGCTTTCCCAAGATCGATTCAATTTCTGAAAAGGTCAGGCGGAGACTTTGACCGTTCTCCGTTCGCAGCCTTTCATGCAGTGGCTGGTAAATCGACCTTGGCATGCGAGCACTATGTCAACAAAATTGGCCGGCTACCCGGCATTGGAATGGCAGTCTGGTGCATTTAGAGCGCGGAGGCAAAAGGCATTATGATTTAGGTCTGCAAGACCTCGCGGAGCCTGACGCAGCAAGGTTTCTTCAGTGTTCTTTTAGCTCTAGGTCTCTCAACAGCACGTGGAGAAAGTCGCTGGCGTGGTCATAGCGTGCACAACCATTCGCGATCCCGCGGGCGCGCCGCTCCAGTGTGCTGGCGATGGTTTCCGAGCCGAGTAGCTCAGCCTCGTCCGACCACTGCTGTAGCAGCCGATCAGGCATGTCTTGAGCGGATCCAAACAGCTTCAACACACTATATTCGCCATCGTGCTTGTGGTCGTGATGAGCCTTCGCTGCATAAAAAGCGACCAACCCACGAAAGGCCTCACGGGAAACGGCAGATTTTGCCATCTAACCTCCCCCAAAAATCGACTCGCTTTAAGTTGAGAAATCTGGCGCGTTAACAAGATAAAAGCCAGTGGAATTTAATCGCTTGCCGTCGAAAAGGAGGTCACCAGAACTGACGTAAATTGAAGCCCCGTGTGTCACAGCTCGCGCCGGCCTGTGTCCGAATCGCCTCCGGTACCGTACAAGCTCGAAAAGCGAACGGGGATTGGGCTGCATTCGTTACAGGCGCCAATGTGATCCAGTTGCATGACCGGAAGGCAGGATGGGGCGGGCAGGCAGCTGCCCTGCAAAATGCTACCTGACCACGCAATTGAGTGAGACGAACCGATGTTCGCTCAACCCACCCTCGAAGTCGCTCTCGTGCGCATGATCAGACGGTCGGTCTGGCGCTGCCCGGTGAATAGCGCGCGATAGAACCCATGATCGAGGCCCGTTCAATTGCATCGGCTGCGGCGACCCGCCCGGATAACTAGGGGGCGCGACCACAGGCCGGCGCCTTGCCGCTCAATTCGCACTGTGTCCGGTTGCCATTTCATGGCTTGACGTAGGTCCATCCCTGCTCCTGCAGCTGCATTACCCTAACGACGCCCGACCTCACCACCTGGGCTTGTGGAACAATCGGAATGTCCTTGTTTTCGGCCTTTTGCATTTTCTCTTGCGTGTTTCCACAGGCTTTGAACGATACTTCCGGCGTGCTCAGAGCCATTTCCTCGATTCGCGCTTTCACCGGCGACGTGTCATCGCGGAGCATATGCAGGCCGGGGCCGAAGGTAATCACCTCAACTTTCACCGCTTCACCAACCTCCTTGTAGTATTGCGTGACGTTGAGTGCATTGTTCAATGCAAGGTTCATCGACGCAGAGTCATTTGTGTTGACCTGAAGGATTAAGCGGTGCTCTTTCTTGGCAGCAGACGGTGGCGCGATGCGCGCCAGCTCAGATTTTTTTTGCGTCGCGACCCTTGCCAATGAATTCGCGTGCGTTCTTGCCGTGCTATGCGTTGAGGCAGCAGGCGAGCTTGTCTGTGTCGGCAGAACGCGAGCCTCCTGTGCCACGGAACTAGACAGCCCGACCATAAGCGAGATGACTGTCGCGATCATTGCTATGATAATCTGCGGAAATTTGCTCATTATGTTGTTTCTCCGAGCAAGCTGAGGTTCATGATCAATTGTTGGGCTTCGCGATGGCGCGTGGCCATTTGCAGGTTGCCGCCAGTTTTGCGCGCACGCTCTCGATGCCATCGAGAGCGAACACTGCACCGGCGCCGCTCCCCGTCCGACGTGAAACATGCACAGAAAGTTCGCTATGGTCGGGGATTGATTGCAACAGGCGAACGAAATCGCTTTCAAGCGCGACACCGCGCGCCGACGTGATTGTCGAGACCTGAAAAGGTGGATCATCATTGATGCGCAGCGAAAGGGCATAGTCCTCGCCGCGGCCCGATAAGCCGGCTCCCTCAAGCAACGCTTCGGTCAGGCCTCCGCGACAGCGTATCGACAGGCTCATCGCTGCGTCGGAACTGCCACCTTGAGATGATAGCGTAGCCTTGATGATCGATGAATAATCAACTGGCGATGTGGTTTCGCTAACGATCCACGCCCCGGCTCCATGCGCGGGCCGATCAGAGACGCGAACCGGCGCCATAGAGTCTTCGGCGCCTTGGGCCCGAGCGAGGTCATTTGCGATCGCGAGCGTCACGACGAGAGCGATTAGGGTGAAGGTCATTGCGCCGCCTGGCTCGAACGCGGCAGACGATCGAGCCAGGTCTGCGCCGCGGGGAAGCGCGTCAGGCCAGGGACCGTCGCCGCCAAGTTGATCGACTTCCATTTCGGATCGAAACCGGGCTCCTGCAGCTTGTCGATCCGCGAGAACAGGCGGTCAACGAAGCGCGCCACACGTTGAAAGCGATTGGATTTGAGCGGCCAATTGAAAGCGACCAGCACGGTTGGAACGGCAATAGTTGTCACGCGTTCCCCCTGCCTGATCAGGTTCGGGTAATCAGCTGCGTCCAGCCAAGATGGCAGATAGTAATCTTCGAACTTGCTCTCGTAGGGGACCGGCAAGAACTTGAAGCCGGCATCCCAACGACCACGTATGAACGCATCCACTGGCTTTGACGTTATGAAAACGACGGCGGCCAGCTCACCCCTGCGCATTTGTTCCATCGCAACCTGATGGGGGATGAACACCTTGTCGACCTCGATCCCCAGCCGGCTGAAAATCAGCGGGCCCGAATAAGCTGCGGCGGTACCTTGGGTGTTGAAATTGACCTTCTTTCCGACCAGATCACTCAAGCTCTGAATTTCTGGCCTGACGAATATGTGCAGTTCAGATGGAAACAGGTTGAGCACATAGGTGATCCGTCGCTGGATGTCCGGCACTTGGCTCTTGTACTCGTCAAGTGCGTCGGAATTGATGATTGCTGCATCAATGCCACGCAAATAGAGCAGCGAATTGACGTTTTCGGTTGCGCCGCGGGTCACGACGGGCAGCACATGGAGGTCCTTTCCATCATCGGCCACTCGCGCCATTTCCGCGGCAAGCCGAATGGGAGCTCCTTCCAGCAGACCCCCGGCAATTCCAACAGTCCAATCGTTCATGGCCGCAATTTCCGGCCTTGCATGCTCTGCACGAGCCCGCTGAGTCTGCTGGGCCGTCGCTAGGCAAGAGCCCATGATCAGAAGCGAAGGGGGTATCACGATGAGGAGAAGACAAGAGCGTATTCCAACCAGCTGCTTCATCGATCCGGCTCCCCTGGTAACGTCCATTCTGTTTTGTCCGTTGCACTCTTCACTTCAACACGTAAGTTTAAGTTCGATCTGACAAGTCGAGACAGCGCACGACTATTTGTCTGCACCGATGCTGCTAATGACCAAGTGCGTCGAACCGCTCCTTCGCCTCCTCGACCCCTCCTGCTGCTGCTCTGGCGTAAAGCTCTCGCGCCTTGGACGCGTCGCTGCGCGTTCCGTTAGCGCCCCATTTTGCAAGCACTCTCGGATCATACGTTTCGGCGAGTGCGAAACTTGCCGGTGCACTCCCTAATTCGGCAGCACGATCTAGGACAACTCGTGCTGCACCAATGTCGCCTTGCCGAAGCAATCCGGTTGCGCGAGCGATCAATCGCACGAGCTCGGCTGCGTGTTCGTTCCCGAGAACCGGAGATGGCGCCATCGGCTCAGCTGCTATGACCACGAGCTCTCGCGGGGATTGCTCGGGCGGCGGCTGCGGCGATCCCAGCAGCAGTGTCCGGAGCAGGTCCCTTGTCGGCGAATTGCCGGCTTCGCCTTCACCCGACACCGCCGCGGGTAGCCACGGTCCGACATTCGGGCGTGCTGCGGCATCTTCTTGCTCACCTCGGCTAGATTGATGGCGTTCTCGCCGGAGCTGCTGTTTCAACTGTTCGGCTCGATCATCGTTTGCTGCGGCTTGCGCTTCATACGCGAAGAGTCTGGAACGCGCCAACGAGAGCTCTTGCGCCAGCGCATCTGCTTTTTGGTGCTCTTCCTTTAATGAGAGCGTCAGTTTAGCCGAGGTATTCTCCGCTGTTCGCTTGGTCTGCGCTGTTTCTTCGGTTGCCTTCGCGATCTGCCGGGATCGGTTGTCGAGCTCGATTCGCGTCGTCGCGAGCGTCTCCTCCAGCTGTTTGGTACGATCGTGCTCCTGTCTGAGGCTCACCTGTACCTCGGCCAATGCTTTCTGCGCGGCCTCTTTCGCACTGATCTCTGCGGCTTGCCTGATTATCTCTGCCGACTGGGTCTCGAGGTCATGGTGGGCGGCCGTCAGATTCTGCTCCAACCAGTTTGCCCGATCTCGCTCCCGCTCGGCAGCTTGTTGCAGCTCTCTCAGATCACTCTGTGCCTGGTGTTTGAGTTCGCGACCCTCGGTGCCGATTTTGCAGCTTAGCCGCGCCTGCAATTCGAGATCGTTGTGCGCCGTGGCAAGTTCCCGTTCCAGACGCTGCGTATGCGAGCGCTCCTCCCGGAGCGATTTCTGCAGCTTCTCGGTTTCATTCTCGGCGGCCTCCGCAATGCTGGTCCATTGCTCGCGTGCATGCTGCAACAGCCCCAACACGGTATCCTGCTCCTGACGGCATGTTCGAAGGTCACCAGCAAGGGCTTGTACCCTCTCCTGTTCAGGGGCGAGCGCTTGCCGTGACCGCTCGGTATTGCTGATTGTGGCTTGCGCGAGCTTCAGGAGTCTCGTCTCGGCGGATTGTTTCAGCTCCGCCGGGCGCCGCTCCCCCGAGCCGATCGCGCCACGCAAGTGCGTCGTAATGGCATGGGCGTCGATCACCGGCCGATTTGGCTGCTGCGCGAGAACGGGTATCGTCAACACCGACATTACCGTCAGGATAGTCGGTGCAACCCAAACCGAACGTGTTGCGCACGTGCGCGCACAGCTACGAACGCAATCCGGAGCAAACCACACGTCTCCGCGGGGCGATCCAAGGCCCGACCCTACTTGCATCGTCGGTTGTGCCACCACCCGCGACATTAATGCGCGACTCCGTTTTCCTAATCGCGATTATCGAGAAACAAAATTAAACCATATTATCAGGTTATTCAATGATTTATACCATTAAATATACTTTTCGATCGATGCGACTGGCCACTTTCCGTTGAGAAGGAGNNGTGCTGGCCCTGGCCCAAAGAGGCGGTGCAATGGCGGGCTCCGCGGGAGCCGGCAGTGGGACGAGCACGAGCAGCGCCAACACTGGCGGGTCAGCGCCGTCCGGCATGGGCACGAATGCGAGCAGCGCCAACTCTGGTCCGTCGGCGCCTCCGGGAATGGGGACGCAAGACGTCGGCACCGGTGCAAACCTGAACCGCAACACCCAAACGAACAATCCAAACGTTCAACCCGCCACGTCGAAGTCGCGAGCGGCGGCGCAGGCCAAAAGAAATACCGGCGCTGGCCACGCTCAAAATGGTCTGCCGATCGGAGCTATTGGCTCCGGCACGAGCAACGAGGAGCAGATGATCGTTGGACCGTCACCTAACCGAAAAAGACCGGCAGCGGAGGCCGGCGGAAATATCGGTGGAACATTTGGGAAGGGCTCCAGCCTTTCGGACCAGGTGAGCCACCCGCGCGCCGCACGAGCTGGGGAAAAAGTGTTGGACGCCAAAGCGCAGATCCAGCGGCGAACGACAGTTTCGCACAAGCGGATTCCCGACCTGAAAAACGGAGCTCCATAGTTTGAGCGGCCGAGCCGGGCAGCGAGCGCGCTCCGGCATCGACCTGCTCAGGCCTCCATGGCGCCGGGCTGCTCATTCGAAATGAGCGTGCTGTCTGGTTGATCTGGACTGGCAACGACCGGACCGTCTGTTCAATTCCCGGCCGGAACGCGGCCGGGCCATGTCGAAAGGCCCCAGTACTTGAACCCTTTGGCACTGTCGGTTGACCAGTACAACAACCTTCCTGTCCAGGGACGGACTGCCGTTTGAAATTGCTGATGCTAAGGCGCGTGTGACGAGCAGCAACGATCGGGGAACGACCGGTTATTCTGCGTTAGCGTGTTTCAGCCCGAAGACGCCGGCGGGCTTGGTTCTCTATCAGACGCCTTGAAGAGGGCTGGCGCCCGGCAGACGGCCGAGCGGGGCGTATAGAGACAGGCGAGAGCATTCACGCGGTGATGCGCGCGCTCGATTCCGCGGTATTCGGATCATCTCCGATCGGTGCAAGCGAGGAGCCGGCCGTGCATTGTTCGAAATGCTCGCGAAGGACGTCATTGGCCAAGTGCTCCCAGAACTCAGCTTCGGCGAGAAGCTTCCAGCTTCGATCCGGATGATGCGCAGAAGTCTGTCGGCACAGCGATGCCATCGCGCGCAAGCGGCGTACGGTCTCCATCCACTCCTCCCATTTTTTAGTTTTCCCCACCTTATTTTCTGTTTTGCGTCGGATTAATTATAATTATGTCGAAGAACTAAATTCGCCTTCCGTGGCGTTACTGCCGATACGATTTGGAGCGAACGATTTTCGCTTTGCTTTCAAATCGTCTTTCAGATGAAGCGCTGCTTCATGAAACTAAATAGACAGGGTAAAAAAAGTCAGGGCTTAAACCCAACTCAAGTGCGGGACATGATCAGGAGCACGCCGCTCGTGGGTGATCTCGGTCAGAGCCGGAGACAGACGCAATGGTGGATCCAAGTGCAGCCTTTTCCAACTACAGGGCTTTGGGGAGCAATTGAGCGGCTTGGAGCTGTGTCAAAGAGTGATCGGGGACTTCAACGCCGATCTGTGAAACGATCGCCTTCGAGCTCGCTGAAAATTGAGCGCGCCACTCGCTATCATTGGACCCGTGTGCGGCAACTCGTGCCATATCGGGGCCTTCGCATCCGCGATGCCGACCCTAATCTCCCTCTTTTTCCAAGAGTTCGGCCTTCCGCCCTTCGCACTTGCTCTCGAAGCCTCTGCAATTGAGCAAGCAGGCTAACCAGCTCCATCGTCGTTTGACGCAGAACAGCCAAGCGGCTGCAACCCCCACTACTCACTACAACACCCCCAAACAGGACTTTGCGGGATCAGCGACCGGAAGCTTGAGTTTGTGACGACCTGCCGATGCGACGCTTAACGCACGGTTCATGGGGCCGTCAGTTCGCTTTACGACGATAGGCCAGAATATTTCGCATCCCTCCGGAGCATCCTTCCAGCAAGCCGTGACAGAAAGACCTAGCTCAAAAGAAGAATCTGGATGAGTGCTGCGACATGATTGAGCGCATCTAGTCCCTACGAAGCCCAGCTCTGAGCCGGTGCGGCGGCAATGCCGCTCCAGATTAGCTCCGCCGGCGTGGTGCCAAATGAGGCGGTCCACCCGAATTCGTGTAAAGCCAATCAGTTCGGCTCCGTGCTTGTACCGAGGCCCGCTACGCATCAACACAGCGGCGCATCACCGAATATCTCCCTTGATATCTCCCTTGGCCTTACGACCGGCTCCTCGACCCAGGCCTCGCGAGCGAACCAGTTGTGGTTGGCGCGACAGACCGGGCAATGAGTATTGCCATAAAACACAACGCTCCGCAGGAAAGTCTCACGGTCGGACCTAATACCAGTAGGAATCACGCGACCAGTTTGCGGACATTTGACCATGATCATACCCACGTGAGCCTCCCTAGGAAATTATTCGTTGTTGAATAGAGGAGAACCGGCCGGCTGGAGTGCGTCATCATCTCAGTGCGGGTTACTTGGGGGGGCATCGCACACTGGGAGCGCTTGTTCGAGCAAGGGCGGCTTGCTCGTGACGGCGTTTTTCCAACCGGCCGGATCGCTGCTTGAGCGATTCCTTGGATGCTGCCGGGCTTTGGCTCGGCAGCGCGGGGTGTTGATTATGCGGCCGCCCTCGAAAGCTCCTGGGACGGCACTGAAAACGGGCCAATCTGAGCCGGTGGGGGTCTTGTGCGTGCTGTGCCGCTCGCGACGAAGACGATCATGCCGCCCATGATGGGCAAATTGGCTAACTCGATCACCGGCTTCACTCCACTCTCGTCAACGAAATATTCTTAGTTAGAATTTAATCCTGCAAATTAAGCCTTGCGCTGTCGGTCTGGTTTGCGACTCTGGCCAGGTTTTATTTGGTGCTGTCCTGCACGCAGGTGGTAGCACCACTGAGGAGGCCAAGCCCATCGCGGCGGGTCCAACAACCGTTCATCCGTTGGTCGTCGTTTCGACGCGGGGCGCGCTCTCTTGGTATTTGAATGATTGCATCCGGTTCAAACATGAAATAAATTTTGATTATAGATTAGTTGTATAAATCTCGTTGTTAATTGCTGTCAATGACGTAAGCTATTTTCGTTAATTTTTTTCGGTCGGAGGAGACGATGCGGGAATCAGTCCAGAAGAAGCACAACTCCACCTCGGCTGCGCAGCAGTTGGCCCAAATGCGCGAGGAATTAGCGAGCATCGGCGAGAAGGAGCGCGTTCTAAGCGAGCGGAGTGCTGATCGCGAAGTTTACCGATACTTGCTGGACTCTCACCGGTTGACCGCGCCGGCGAGTTTTCTCGGAGAACAAGTGTTGAATATTTCTCCATCTGGGGTGAGCGAGGGTAGTCAGCTGGCGGCGTAACTGGGGCCGAATGGTCATTTCGAAGCGAAGCGCGTCAGGTGATGTGCACCCGCGCCGGATGTGGACTTGCATCGCTGCAGTACGGCGATCAAGCTCAATTTCCTTGGCAACTACAGCTCGTTTGAACGCGCCGGATAGTACATCGCAGGATGTTGTCGCCACCGCGTCGACGCAGTGGCGAGACAGATATCGTTGATATTGGGCATGGCCATGCTGGAAAAAACATCGGCAGAGATGGTGTTGAGACCCGCCGCGGGTGCAGTCTTCGCGCTGCTGGACGGTCGATCAGTGCTTTTCAGCGAGACAAGGCAGAAGATCTATGAGCTGGACCAGGTGGGGGCATTCATCTGGTGCAAGTTGGCACAAGGCGCTTCTTTGGAAGACGTCCATCAGGAACTCGGCCAGCTAGGCATTGACGAACAGGCAGCACGCCAGTTCACGTGGCAGGCGATGAACATCTGGATCGATCGAGGGTTGCTCGACCTCGACTGGCGAATGTCGGCCAATTGCGCCTTCTCAACGGTGCTTGGTCAGCGCAGGATCAGTGTCCGGGCTGCAAATTGGGACCTCTTGCAACGGTTGATTTCGCTATTTTGTGTTCCGGACGACAGCGGCGGGCAGGAGGATATTGCGATCGAGACAATGGTGCTGGACGATCAGGTATTCTTCCGCGGGAATGACGCGAGCATCCATAGATGTAAAGCCGCAGCTCTGGCACCTACAATCAAAGCTCACATCACCGAGCGACTTATCCGAAGCGATCATTGGGCTTTCGCGCTCCACGCCGCTTCTCTTGCGAAGTGCGGCATGGGCTTGCTGCTGTGCGGCCAACCCGGAGCCGGCAAATCGACCCTTGCACTGGAACTGGTGGACGCTGGATTTCAGTATGCCGGCGACGACGTTGCGCTGATTGGGGCTGACGGAACGATCTGCGGAGTCCCATTTGCTCTCACCCTCAAGAAGGGGTCATGGGAGTTGCTGTCGCGACTGTATGGCGATTGGAACGGCGTGACGCATTGCCGGTCCGACGGCGCCGAGGTGCGGTATTTGCCGATCCCGGATGCGCACAATGGATGCCTTTCCGCCAGCTGGATCATATTTCTGAACCGGGTTGCAAGCGGCCCAGTCGAGCTGACCTCGCTCGATCAGCTTGATTCGATCAAGCGGCTCATTGAGGGTGCATTTGCCGCGGACGGGAAGCTGTCGCAGGCCGGCTTTTTTGCCTTGAAGCGGATTGTTGCGGGCGCGCGGTCGTTTCAACTTACCTATTCCGAATCGGCGAAGGCCCGGCGGCTGCTGATGGACTTGTGCAATGGCAAGGCATAGTGCGGCACTGACGAGCCTTTGCAATTGCTTGCGGGGCTTGCCGCCCGTCGAAGTGGAGTGGACCTCCGTAATCGGGCTCGCAAACCAGACCTTAACGACGCCTGCGCTCATTGACTTCGTCGATCAATTTGCATCGGTGTTGCCGGAGGACGTCTGCACCTATGTCCGCCAGATCTATCGCCGAAACGTGCTGCGCAACGAGCGGTTGGCCGGTCAATTGGAAGAGGCCGTCATTGCGATGAACGGCCAGGGAGTTACGCCGGTGTTGCTCAAGGGGGCGGCAATGCTAGCTACCGCGCCTGTCGAGCGGCGAGGAGTTCGGCTGATGTCCGATCTGGACATCATGGTTATGCCGGACGAAGCTGAAAGAGCGGTCGCCGCTTTGGACGCAATTGGCTATAACATTCATGATCAAGCGCGCCCCGAAAGCCGGAAGTGGTATGTCGAGCTAAGTCGATCGCAGGATGTCGGAACCATCGATCTGCATCGAGCCGCTCCAGGCCCCGCACACTTCTATGCTGGCCCCGGACATGCTCTGAAACACTGCGTCCCCGCGCTGCTGGGGCGGGGAAGCGTATACGTCCCGACGCCCGCTTATCGAGCGCTCATGTTGATCATCCATGATCAGTTTCAAGACTACGGGTACTGGCTTGGCGAGCTCGATCTGCGGCATCTCGTTGAGTTGCGCGACCTGAACAATTCCGTCGAGGGCCTGGACTGGCAGGAACTTGCCTCTCATGTCTCGGGCGAATTGATGAAGAACGCAGTCGAAACCCAGCTGCTCGCTCTCGCTGCGCTGCTTGGGGTCGAGATCCCGCGCTCGATGCGCTCCCGACTGATTCCCCGCCTGCAGTTCATGCGACAATTGATCCAAGCACGCTTTCCGGGCACACGTGTGCCGTTCCTCGCAATGACGGTCCTGGACCTCAGAAATTACCGGAGGGAGGCGACCTCTGGCTACACGCAAACCGGCATGCGCCGGCCTGGATCGTGGTCCGTACCAAGAACGGACACCTTACAGTTTCTGTTGAGGGCGGCCACCGCGGTTCGTGTGGGAAAGGTTTAAAGCCAGCAACGCTCGCACGAGCGCCTTCGCAGGGCCAAACAGTTTCAGGCAACCGAGTCTTCCGCGAAGAATTCCCAAGCCGTTGATTTGGAATCTGGAAACGGCACGCTGGGGCGCTGGGGCAATTGAGTTTGCCGGAAATCGGGTGTGCGG
>NZ_VSTH01000235.1 GCF_008123965.1 Bradyrhizobium hipponense
GGCATTGGAGATGGGGTGAGGCCGGAGCGACGGCCAGCCTTGACGGCCGCGGCGCGCGGCGTCTTTGTGACGGCAGGTCGGGACGAAGAAACGGGTACTTCGGCCGAACAAAGAAACGCGATCAGATGGTTGGCACGCTGGCGATTTCAGGTGATTTTTTCTGCCAGGGCGTGCCGCGGGCTACAACTGTGTTGGCGAAAATCAGCAGCTTTCTGGCGCAGGCGATCAAAGCGCGTTTGTGCTCCTTGCCGGCCCTTGTAAGCTTTCCATAGAACGCGATGAGCTGCAGGTTCCAGCGAAAGGACGCCGGTAGAGCGGCATTGAAGAGCGCGCGGCGCAGCCGTTCACGTCCGCCGGCAATGTGACGGACGCCGAAATGATTGCCGCTGTCGTCGTCGTAAGGGGCAAGCCCTGACAGTGCGGCTGCTTGCTCGCGCGTGATCTGACCGATCTCGGGCATCCGCACCAGAATGATAATCGCGGTCTTTAGCCCGATGCCATCGATGCTGTTGATCAGATCGAGCCGCTCGGCAAGATCGTGGTGCTCACGGATGGCCACGGCCAGCGCCTTCAACTCGACCCTCTCGCGCTTGGCC
>NZ_VSTH01000236.1 GCF_008123965.1 Bradyrhizobium hipponense
CCCGGCGCACTCCGGTCTACACCCGACAGCCGACGCTTGGACGAGCATTGAGCTAGGCAGCATGGGGCCAATTTCAGACTCGTGCACGCAACGAAGAGCCCTATTCGATCACCCGGTCCGCGCGCGCGACAAGAACGGGTGGAAGATCGAGCCCAATTGCTTTCGCGGTTTCAAGGTTGACAATCAGTTCAAATCGGCGAGGCCGCTGGATCGGCAGGTCGCCCGGACTAGACCCCCGCAAAATTTTGTCGACCGAAGCGACCGCATTCTGCATAAGCTCTCGATTTAAGGGTCCGTAAAACAGAAGGGGATAGAGTGGCGCGGCGATGCGTGTCCAAACATCAACATCGACGATAGTGGGCAGGCCTTTGCCCACGGCAAACTGCATCACGACCGCCCTCGCCTTCTCGGAAAAAAAAGAGGTCAGCAGTAGGCCCCCTGGTTTCCACTCGTCGATCTCGGCGAGCGCAGCCTGTGGCTGATCGGAGTTCGCCACCTCGACGATGTGAAGCTCCAAGTTAAGCGAGCGTGCGGCGCTATTGAGCTCAGCGAAGCAGGGCTCGATCTCCTCCTTTGGAAACGCCGGTATGACGTAGGTCCACAAGATGCCGACTCGCTTGATGTCCGGCTTGGCCTCGCGGAGCAGTTGCAACATCTTGCCCCAGACCCCCGTCTCCGTATAAATCGCGTTGCCTGTGACATTCCGTCCGGGCTTGGCGAGGCTGTCAGCCACGCCAGCCTCGACCGGGTATCCAGAAGTCAGCGTCACGATAGGAATTGACCCCGTTGCGCGTTGCAGAGCGAGCACATAGGCCGTTGTACGAGTGAAAATGAGGTCAGGCTTGTTCGCCACCACGCGTTGTGCGGCTTCATCTAAGGGGCCGCGGCTTCCCAGTTGTTTCCCTGACTGCATGATGACGAAGTCCTGCCCCTCGATCCAGCCGAGGACGCGCATTTCTGCCCGCCAGGCTTCGAGCGTTGCCGGGTAGAGATCGGGCAAGAAGGCGATCCGTCTGGGAGCTCTGTTGGTATTCTGCGCCCGCGCGGCAAACGGCCACGTCGCTGCCGTGCCACCGAAAAGCGTGATGAACTCGCGCCGTTGCATGTGTCCCCTGAGGGAAAAAACATCGACGCCCCAAGCCTAACACTTTGGGACGGGGCGGCGGGTGAGAAAGGGCAGTCAATTGACCCTAGACGCTGCGACCCAATGTCCGCCCAGGGTCAAAAGCCGTCCATGCCCCAAGCCGCCGAAGACGTAAGCTAGGGGGCCAAGTGCCGAGCCGCGCGCTGCCGCAATCACCACTGGTCGATCACCCCGTACGCCCACCTCGCCGTGCAGCGGACGAAGTGACTCTGACGATGAGCAAGCTACGCAAGGCCGGAGCCGTCCCGTCCGACCGGCGCGGATTTGGTGAGATCGATCGGGCGCGGCCCCCCGCAAGGCCCGAGAACGTCACGAAGTCAGGTTCAACTCAGATGGCAGCGCCGGCCAGCAAGGACGCGGCGCCAAGCGCGACCAGTGTAAGTCCAGGCCAATTCGATTTGATCCCAAAGCCGCTGGCCGGTCTTTCAGGTTCAATGGTGTCACTGGATCGCCCGGAGCGAAGCCGCCTTCCGCCACTTAGGCGGTCTCGCCAGATCGGCTGATACGCCATCTGGAGCACGCCGCCGAAAACCAGGAGCACACCAAGCCAAATAAGTGTCATACTCGTCTCCCGCGCTAATGAATGCCCAAGAAGTTGTCTCCCACGGAGGACCCTCGTCCATTTCGGTTGATTGTTTTTCAACGTCTGGCCGGTGCTTTCGGTCCATTTATGTCATCTGCTTGAATACCACTTAGGCTGGGGGCAGGCCTTTTGGCGGAGGATGATCGGCGCTATGCGACAACGCGCCCGGCATGTCCACTTTCGTCAGAAGCAATCTTGGCCAGGAAACGCTTGGCAGAGAAACGCTTGGCAGAGAAACGCTCGGCAGGTCGCTTACGGGCCAAACCCGCAAGTCGCCGCGGCGCGACTTCCCAGGTTTTCAAACTGATCGGACGCCCGGTCTTACCTGCGTGATGGCGACGCCGGAGATCGCGAGCAGGCCGCCGACAATCAACCTTGGGGTCATGCGGTCGCCAAGAAACAACACGCTCGACATCAAGGCGAACACCGGAAGCAGCAGCCCGAATGGTGCGACGCGGCCCATGGAGCAACGGGCGATCAGCCAGAACCAAAGGCCAAACCCAACAATTCCTCCGATGAAAATCGTATAGGCGAGTGCCAGCCAACCATGTTCATCCGCCGTGATCAGGCTCGCCAGCTGTCCATGTTCAAGGAGCAACGACATCAACATGACCTGTGGCACCGTGAGCAGGGATGACCATCCCATCAACATCAGGGGATCAAAAGGGCCGTAGCGCTTTGTCAAGACGTTGGATACCGCGAACGCGAATGCGGCCCCGACCACAAGCAGCAGCGGAAGCGCGTTTGCCGACAGGCCAAGCCCCGCCGCCAACATGATCACGCCGACGAATGCAAGCACCACTCCGGCGGACGTGGTGAGAGACGGCCGCTCCGCGAGCAGCGGCCAGGCCAACAGCACGGTGAAGGGCGGCGCGAGTTGATATGCGACGGCCGACATGCTTCCCGAGCCGAGCCCAAGGCCGACATAGAAGAGCCCGAAGTTCAGTCCACCAAGGAAAATCGAAATAGCTGCGATAGGGCCGAACTGTTGACGCTTGGGCCTTTTGACGAACGGAATAAGCAGCAGCGCGATGGCCATGAACCGCAGGGCGAGGAAGAAGAGAGGCGGAAACTCCGTAACGCCCACCTTGATGGCCACGAACTGATAACCCCAGAGCAACGGAACGGCCACGGCGCAGACGATCTGGATGGCAGACATGGCATCTTTCCTTTCAAGACCATTCGGTCTAGATATAGACGCGCTAACAGCGGAATCGTCCATGGGTTGTCTACCTGATGAAGCGGCCGAGAAGAGCGTCAGCGGTGGCTTGCAACGTGATCGGTGTCGGTGCCGTTTTGGCGACCACTCGTAGCCCCCAAAGGAAACAGATGAGAATTCGGGCGGCACTTGCGGGCTCGACACCTTCGGCCAACTTGCCCGCCGTGTTCGCGCGGGACAGTGCATCCGCCACCCTGGCCTCCATGGCTTTGAAGAAGCTCGCGATGCGGCGATTAACTTCAGCATCCTGGCCAGCCAGCTCCATGGCTGTGGCCACGAGCAGGCATCCGCGCCGGCCATTGGCACCGCTGGTGCGGTCGACGTAGCCGGCAAGGTAGGCCCGTAGGGCGTCGACCGGCTCCCTGCTGGGGGCGAGTTCGAGGTCCATCCGTGTCATGGCATCGGCAATGTAGCGATCAAGCGAACGCAGGAAGAGCGAGTGCTTGTCGCCGAAAGCGGCGTAAAGGCTGCCACGCGAGAGCTTGGTCGCACGAAGAAGATCCGGGAGCGCCGTGGCGTGATAGCCGCGCGACCAGAACACGCCCATCGCGCGTTCGACTGCGGCTTCCGTGTCGAAGCTTCGGGGGCGGCCACGGGGCAACTGCGCTGGAGTTTGGCGGCTCATTGCTCATATATAGACCGAATGGTCTATATATCGCAAGTCCCCGGCTTGGATCCGGAAGCGGACTCGACCGGGAGGCGTTTTACGCGCTGGCTGCAGGCCGCCATTCAATGGCGTCCTCCAGAATTGCCGTCGGTTTCCGTTCACGGTGGCAGAATTGCCGCTGTCTGGTCGATGAATTCGGCGCCGGGTGCGGATTGATGCGACCGCGTGAAGACGAACCGGGATGTCGCGGGTATTTCGGCTTCGGCTCTGCCGTCTTGGCCGATCAGGATCAATCCGGCTCCGCCATTTGCCACATTCAGAATGATGGGCTCGCCGCTCCAGGTCTTGATTGGCTCCATGCCAATGATGAGAAATTCGCCCATAGGCTGATCGAAATACTGGATACGCAATTGCGGGCCGACTTCGGCCGCAGCAAGTTCAAAGCCGAGCTGCCGAGCACGCGCGTAAATGTCAGCCAGGCTCACGGTATCGGGCGTGAACCCAAGCTGGGCCGGCGTTACGAGGACAAGCTCCACATCAGTCTTGTGAGAGCCGACAGTAAACGCCGGTCGAGCAAGAATTTCAGAGGCCTGCCCACCGACATTGCAGCCCAGACCATCGAGCTCGTTGCGCAGCCTGATCGGCCCGGCAAATGTGCCAATTGTGATCGTCTTCCATGTCGCCACATCGCCAGCGGACTTGATAGGCAGCTGGGACGGTTGGGCGGAGCGTGTCCTGAGCTCCAGCTTGTTGCGCAAGACATCCCGGGCTGCGCATTGAGCCCACGCGGTGTCCGCGAATTGAACAACGCAAGCTGCACATAGCAGGAAAGCTATTAGGTAAAGGCCGACTGGTCCTGCACTGGAACGGGCTTTACCTGCCTTGCAATCGGCTCGGCTTGTCGGAATGAACATGGCGAAATCGCTTTT
Organism: Bradyrhizobium hipponense; assembly: GCF_008123965.1. Lineage (GTDB taxonomy): Bacteria > Pseudomonadota > Alphaproteobacteria > Rhizobiales > Xanthobacteraceae > Bradyrhizobium > Bradyrhizobium hipponense. The sequence continues at coordinate 4,483 of NZ_VSTH01000236.1, forward strand.
CGATTACGCTCGACAGAAACAGGCCCGCCTCCGAGTCAATAGGAAGAACGGAGGGCACTAACTTCAATGAAGACTGCGCGGCCGGCTTTGAAACGCGTCCGGAGGCGGGGCCTATGGCTTCAAATATTCCAATTTCCAAATGGCAGGCGGCAATCCGTAAGCCTGATCATCCGCCCGCTTCATCAGACCAAATGGGAATGATGTAGTTTAACCATAGCACCAACGTGGCAACGGCTCAACACTGAACGACGCGCCGTTTGAATTGGCAAACACTGGGGAAAACCAATCCTTATGGGCGACAGGGCGGCCGGAGTGCCCCGGAGCATGTCTGCCTACCCCGCCATCACGCCGCCGCGCTTGATCAGCTCTTTCCCCACCGCTGCCAGATGCACCTGATCCGGTCCGTCGCCGATGCGGATGAAGCGGGCGTAGACGTAGGCGCGGGCGAGGAACGTGTCCTGCGAGACGCCGGCGGCGCCGTGGATCTGGATGGCGCGGTCGATGACGCGGGCGGCCATGCTCGGCACCACGATCTTGGCCGCGGCAATCAGGTCGCGCGCGGCCTTGTTGCCCTCGCGGTCCATCTTGTCGGCCGCTTGCAGCGTCAATAGCCGCGCCTGCGCGATCTCGCAGAACGAGTTTGCGATGTCCTCGCGCACCGAGCCTTGCTCGGCGAGCGGCTTGCCGAAGGCTGTGCGGGAAACCGCGCGGGCGCACATCAATTCCAGCGCGCGCTGGGCGCAGCCGATCAACCGCATACAATGGTGGATACGCCCGGGCCCGAGCCTACCTTGCGCGATCTCGAAGCCGCGGCCCTCGCCGAGCAAAATGTTCTCGGCGGGCACGCGGACATTGTCGTAGACGATCTCGGGATGGCCGGCCGGCGCGTCGTCATAGCCGTAAGTCAGCATATCGCGCACGATGCGCACGCCGGGCGTATTCTTCGGCACCAGGATCATCGATTGCTGGCGATGGCGGTCGGGATGGTCGGGCGCGGTCTTGCCCATCACGATCAGGATCTCGCAATCCTCGTTCATCGCGCCTGAGGTGAACCATTTGCGGCCGTTGATGACGTAGTCGCCGCCGTCGCGCCGGATCTCGCACTGGATGTTGGTGGCGTCGCTGGAGGCGACCTGCGGTTCGGTCATCGAGAAGCCGGAGCGGATCCGTCCTTCAAGCAGCGGCTTCAGCCAACGCTCTTGCTGCGCCGGCGTGCCGTAATTGGCCAGCACCTCCATGTTGCCGACGTCGGGCGCCGAGCAGTTGAAGACCTCGGGCGCCCAGAGGATGCGGCCCATGATCTCCTTCACAGGGGCATATTCGAGATTGGTCAGCCTTGCGTTAGCAAGATCTGGCCCGTGCTCGCCGGAGAGGAACAGATTCCAGAGTCCCTGCTCGCGCGCCAGCCGCTTCAGGTCCTGGAGCACAGGCGGCGTCCGGTAGCGCGTGGCTTCCGGCTTGACCTGCTCGTAATAGAGCTCCTCGACCGGCTCGAGATGCGTCTGCATGAACCGGCGGACGCGGTCCTGGAGCTCCCGCGAACGGGCGGAGTGTTGAAAGTCCATTGTAGCCTCCCGTTCGTGCCGAAAAAGCCGCACTCAATGAAGGGCCCCCTCTTCCCTTCTCCCCTTGTGGGAGAAGGTGGCGCGAAGCGCCGGATGAGGGGTTCCGTCCGCGATTGCAGCTGGCAGAGTGACTCGCGGAGAGAACCCCTCACCCGGCTTCGCTTGCAGCGAAGCCACCCTCTCCCACAA
>NZ_VSTH01000237.1 GCF_008123965.1 Bradyrhizobium hipponense
AAACCCATGACGCAGTAAGAACAACGATGGAGAGCCGCGGTGCGACGGCCGCGTGCGGCGCTGCTGCTGCGGGATGTGCGGGTGAAAGCGCATAGACCTGCACCAGTTCGGCGATGTTCTTCAGTTGCTGCCGACCGCGATCGTGCGCGGCAATATCGATCTTGCCGCGCACCTGGTCATAGGCCGCACCAGAGAGGCAAATACCACCAGGTTCGGCCATGCTCTCCAATCGCGCCGCCACATTGACGCCGTCGCCCATGAGGTCGCCATCGTCCTCCACGACCACGTCACCAAGATTGATACCGATGCGGAATTCGATGCGCCTATCCGGTGCCAAGCCGGCATTGCTCTCAACCATAGCCCGTTGCATATCGATCGCCGAACGAACTGCATCCACAACCGAGGCGAACTCGGCCAGCAAGCCATCTCCCGTGGTCTTCACGATGCGCCCGCGATGAGCGGCCATCACAGGATCGATCACTTCCTTGCGGATGGCCCGGAGGCGCTCGAGCGTGCCTTCCTCGTCAGTTCCCACAAGCCGACTGTAGCCGACTGCATCGGCCGCGAGGATCGTCCTCAGCCGTCGGTTGGGCCGCTCGATCACCAACTCTCCCTCCTGGATTGGTCGAGGCCAGTCTACGCATTTGCTTGCAGGTGCCAAGGGATTCGAGGATGAAGGGCCCAGAGACGCCCTCTTTATGGGCCCTGAACGGACATGCTTCGGGCATTAGCGGTAGCCGCTTGGGCCCCGTGTGGCCAGTCAAGCAGCCCGTCATGACGCCCAGACGTTGGCCAACTTCATTCCAAACCACTTCGCCAATGCCGCATTCACTGCGACGGGGCGTTCCTGCGCCATCCAGTGCCCCGATTGGACCACTACCTCAGTCAGGTCCGCGCAGTATTCACGCATCGGCTCGGCGAGGCGGGAGCCCGTCGTGTCGCAGGTCACGTCGTTGGCCGCATGAAGGAAAAGCACGGGCATGTCGAGCCGACCGCCGTTGATCGCCTTTGCCGAATAAGCAATGTTCCTATCGTGATTCATGTACCAAGAGGCCGGACCGAGGAAGCCGTTCCGCTCCAATGCTGCCGTGTATGCGGCAAGGTCCGCTTCAGTTAGCACATCGCAATCCATAGGCACGTCTGGGGCTCTACCCGCGCCACCAAACCACCCACCATGCTTACGTATCAGCGCGGTGCGGGCCGGCTTGCCTCGAGCCGCGGGATCACCCTTGCGGAACAGCGCTTTCACCGTGTCTCGTGGGTTGGCTTCGAGCGCGGCACAGGCCGTCGAGAAGTTCTCTTGATAGAATAGTTTGTATTCCCACTGACCTGCCGGAAATTCGTTCTCCGGATAGAGCGTCCGATCGACAAGCGGAAGCAAATTTTCCGGCGCGAAGCCCTTGGGCAGATAAGGTACGCATAGGTTGGCAACGCCGTGGCACCGGTCTGGATGGTGACTGGCAATGTCCCAAACCACCGGGCTACCCCAGTCATGTCCCACCCACACAGCCTTCTCGCGTCCAAGCGAATCCAAGAGCTCGACCATGTCGCGCACACTATTTTCGACCGCGTAATCCGCATGCTGCCGATAGATGCTGGACCTGCCGTATCCACGCATATCTGGCGCCACGCAACGGAATCCTAGCTCGGCGAATATTGGCAATTGGTGACGCCAACTAATCGACAGTTCGGGCCATCCATGCAAGAAATTGATTATCGGCGCGTCGACAGCGCCGCACGCAAGATAAGCAGTCGTATGACGCATCGTCTTCAGGACATGTTCCGTAATCGGAAATGGCATTTGAAGCTCCCGTTTACGGCGACTGCGAAACCCGTGCCAAACCGCGGCGAGATGAGTCTCGCCGCTATTTCTTCAATCAGACCGCTTACGCGGGGACGGAAGCAGACCGGCGCCGGTTGTCCAGGCTGAACGCGCCGGGACCGAACGCGATCACCTGCAGAAGGCCTCCGGTGATCGCGAGGTTTTTCATGAAGTGGATCATCTGGTTCTGGTCGGCCATGTTGTTGTGGAACAGCACCGCCGCGGCCAGCGTGAAGATTGCCAGGGCTGCAGCGACGAGGCGGGTCTGAAAGCCAACCAGCAAAGTAAGCCCGCCGATCACCTCGACGATCGCCGCGACGGCGAAAGCAGCCGGCGCAAATGGCGTCCCAGCGGACTGGATGTAAGCGATGGTGTTGGCGGGAGCAGCGATCTTCGACAGACCCGACAAGATGAAGATGAGCGCGATCAGCAGGCGCCCCAGTGCGGGCAGATAAGTAGGCGTAGACATGGAAGGTCTCCTGGTTTGAGCTGGCTGGATTGACGGCTTGTTCCGACGGTAATGATGGACGCGATGGGGCATGTCAGATCTGTCCCATCCGTCCCGCGTGATAGTCACGGGCCGCCCGTTCGAGTTCGGCGATGGTATTCATGACGAAAGGACCGTGGCGGACGATGGGAGCATCGAGTGGGTCGCCGCCAACCAGCAGCAGCTCACTGTTCTCCTGCACTGCGACTTGCAGCGTGTCCCCGGACGTAAGGCGGGCAAGCTGCCCCGGCTCGACGGTCTCGTCGGCAATCGCGACTTTGCCCGTCATGACATAGAGCGCAAGTTCACGCGCGCCCGACGCATCGATGCGCAGTGTGCCGCCGGACATCAGGCTGGCGTGAACCACAAAGGGACCGCCGGAAGTCCAGACGGGACCGGTGTCGTTGCCGACCTGCCCTGCAATGAGGCGCACTGTTCCGTTGTCATGCGGCAACAGCGGAATCGCGTCAGCCTTCACGTGCCTATAGGCAGGATCTGCGTGCTTCCCGCCTTTCGGCATGTTGATCCACAACTGCACCCCGTGCACCCGGCCGCCCGTGCGCACCAGGGCCTCGTCCGGCGATTCGTCATGGATCACACCGCGGCCTGCGCGCATCCATTGCACCTCGCCTGGCCCCATCGCGCTGACATTGCCGAGGCTGTCTTTGTGCACCGACCGCCCTTCGAGGAGCAGGGTCAGAGTCTCGATACCGGCGTGAGGATGAGCCGAGGCGCCCTTGGCTTCGCCCGGCCGCACCTCGACCGGCCCGAAATGATCAAGGAAGATGAAAGGGCCAATGGCCTCAAAGGCGGACGATGGGATGGCGCGACGAACCTCGAACCCATCTCCTTCAAGGGTATGGAAGGCGGCATGGAGGGTCGCGACGTTGCGCTCGCGCGGGAGTGTGAGGGTATTCATGGGCGATCTCGTTTGAACCAATGGGCGAGCGATAGCCCCCTTCCACATTTCAGAAAATGCAGATAATCTCGAACAGGTTATTCAGGATTTTAGAAATGAAGGTCGGTACGCCCACAATCGATCAGCTCCAGATTCTGGCGACGGTGGCGGAGTGCGGCAGCTTCGCCGCGGCCGGACGACGCCTGAACCGTGCCACCTCGGCGATCGCTTACGGGATAGACAATCTCGAGGATCAGCTCGGGGTCGCCGTGTTCGATCGCTCGGGGACAAAGAAGCCTGAACTCACCGAAGCCGGACGTGCGCTGCTCGCTCACGCACGCTCAGTTCTGCAAGGCATGGAGAAGATGCGCGCCAAGGCAGCGAGCCTCCGCGAAGGCGAGGAGGCGGAGGTCTCGCTGGTCGCTGACGTGATGCTCCCGACGGCCCGCCTGGTCGACGCTCTGCAAGCCTTCCAGATTGCGTATCCGACGGTTCAGTTGCGGGTGCATGCGGAAGCGCTTGGTGCGGTGACCCAGCTCGTGGCAGACGGCACCGCACGGCTTGGAATCAACTGCGCCATGCATCCGCTTCCGGATGACATGGACAGGCAGCAGATTGGAAACGTCAGGCTAATCCCAGTCGCATCGCCGTCTCATCCACTGGCACGCTCGCGGCGACATTCGCCTGGTGAGCTGCGCGAGCACATCCAGCTGGTTCTGACCGACCGTTCGCCACTGACACAAGGCCAGGATTTCGGTGTCGTGAGTAGCAAGACATGGCGGCTGGCAGATCTCGGCGTGAAGCACGCCTTGCTATTGGCCGGGATAGGTTGGGGCTTGATGCCGGAATTCATGGTCCGCGGCGACCTCGAGGCAGGAAGGCTCATCGAGCTGGATATCCGTGGCGTGAAGGATGCGCTGTATCCGCTGCAGGCGATTTGGCGAGTCCAAACGCCGCCGGGTCCTGCAACGCAATGGCTGATCGACCGATTTGCAGCGCAGGTGTGAAGTCTGCGCTGTTGCATGCACGAGAACCGAGCAGTTTCGGGCACCGGCTGAGCGGCTCGATGCTCGCGAAACCGCGGTGAAGCGGACGTACAGCGTCTACCTCATGTTCGAACGCGATGGAGAGCTTAAATCAACAAACCGGTCCCGCTGGCGAAACGAAATGTATCCCACCCGGCCTGCGAACGTGCGAATTTTGTAAAACTTCGCAGGATAGATGCCGTCAGTTTTGTTGCCGAGAACGAGTCCCGTGACTTTGAACGAGGTAAGCAGCACAAGCTTGCATTCGGAAAAGCGGCCATAAACAGCAGGGCAAAGCTCCAGCCCCTCATTGTCGGGATTGGCATCGCGAAAGAGTTTGCCAACGTCACTTCGCATTGTGCAAGCTGACGCTTTTCCAGGACGGAGGTGGTGGCGAAGACCGAAATCGAGCAATGAGTAAGGTCGCCTGGGCCTATTCGATGATATCCGATGTCCGCTCCTGTGCGTTAAGCCGAGGAGTGCTTGAGCCGCCGTGATGTCCGCTGTCGCTCGTAACCCGTACGCCGAGCTGCACTTGCCTCAACCGCCGCAATTGACCCAACTCGGACATCGAGGCGTCGTAAAGAGCGCTCTCATTCCTGCTTCCAAAATCGGTCGTTGGGAATTATCCCGGCTGAATCAGAGGCAAATTCGGGTTTGATACGATTGAGGTAATACATATTCACCAAGCCTTGGTGCTTCACTTCGACGGCGCCCCGGACGTCTATCTCGAAGCGCGTTTTGATGTACTGCCAGGTCGATTCGGCAATGCTGATGCGGCCTGGAACTCCGGCGGCTTCGACGCGCTGGGCAATGTTCACTGTATTCCCCCAAATATCGTAGGTAAATTTGTGTTTGCCGACGACGCCAGCGATGACTGGTCCAGTATTAATTCCGATTCTCACCTGCCACGCTGGCAAGCGCAGCTTCTCCCGTTGCCGATTGAGCCTGGCTAAGTGATCGAGTACCTGCAGCGCACCCAATGAGGCATCGATTGCGTGCGAGCGATTGGGTTCCGGTACGCCGCCAACGGCGAGATAGGCATCTCCGATCGTCTTGAGTTTCTCCAGACGGTGATTGGCCATGATATCGTCGAACTTAGTGAAGTGTTGGTCGAGTTGATCAATCACGCTCGCCGGCTCCATTGTTTCGACCAGGCGGGTGAATCCGGTGAAATCGATCATGATCACGGTTGCAGAGTCGAAGTAGCGCGGCTGAACGCGGTCATTTGTCTTTAGCTCGGCTGCAATGGATGGCGGCAGGATGTTCAGAAGCAGTTTGTCCGATTCAGCTTTCTCGGCAACTGCGCGGTCGCGCGCACGCTCCAATTCAAGCAGCATTTCGTTGCGCACAAGCAATTGCCGGCGCAATTCGAGGTGAACCATGGTCTGCCGGGATAGTCGCCTTAATGCCTCCCGCTGCTCGAAGGTAAGTTCGCGCGGCCCGAAGTCGATCACGCACAAAGTACCCAAGGCATGACCATCTCGAGTAATGAGTGGAACACCGCAGTAGAAACCGATGTGCAAATCGCCCGTCACAAGCGGACTGGTATTGAATCTCTGATCCTTCATCAGATCAGGGACGTAGAGGATGTCGTTGTTGCAGATCGTGACCGTGCAAATCGAAATTTCCCGCGGGCATTCGGAAAGCTCTGCAGGAAGTAGACCATACTTTGCCTTGATCCATTGCCGCGACGCGTCAACGAAGCTCACCAAGGCGGCAGGGCAACCGCAAATCTGGGCCGCCAGTTCGGCGATCTCGTCGAATCCAATTTCCGGAAGTGTGTCGAGGATTGCGTAGTTTCTTAGCGCTTCAAGGCGTCCGGGCTCATTGGCTGGAATAATTTGGTTCATAACAAACCCTTCAGGTTAGTCTTACTGCGTCAT
>NZ_VSTH01000238.1 GCF_008123965.1 Bradyrhizobium hipponense
GGCGAACGCAAGAGCGTTGAGCCGATGGCGGCGCGGACGGCTCCGGCGAGGACGTCGGCACAGCATCAGTCGCTGCTGCATTTTATCGGCAACGCGGCCTGGTCGGACGAGGACGTACTGGCCAAGGTGCGCGAGATGGTGCTGCCATCGATCGAGAAGAATGGACCGATCGAGGCGTGGATCATCGACGACACCTCGTTCCCCAAGCAGGGCAAGCACTCGGTCGGCGTACACCACCAATATTGCGGCCAACTCGGCAAGCAGGCCAATTGCCAGGTCGCGGTGTCGCTGTCGATCGCCCATCACTCTGCCAGCCTGCCGGTGGCCTATCGGCTGTATCTGCCACAGGAATGGACCAAGAGCCGTGCACGGCGGAAGAAGGCAGGCGTGCCGAAGCAGATCAAGTTCAAGACCAAGCCACAGATCGCACTGGAGCAGATCCGCTGGGCCTGCGAGGCCGGCCTGCCGCGCGGCGTCGCGTTGATGGATGCTGCCTACGGCAGGGACGCGCGGCTGCGTGCCGGCATGACTGAGTTGGGCGTGCCTTACGTGGTCGGCATCGTGCCGACCATCTTGATGTGGGCTCCTGGCACTGGCCCGCGCCGCATGGACAAGCCGATGAACAACACCGGCCGGCGCGACGAGCCTGACTTGGTCTCGGCCAAGACACTGGCACTCGGTCTGCCGAAACAGGCCTGGCGCACGGTGACGTGGCGGGAAGGCTCGGCCGAGCGGCTGTCATCGCGCTTTGCGCGCGTGCGGGTTCGTGTCGGCTACAACAAGCTGATCCCCGAGGACGCGTCGCCGGAGTGGCTGCTGATCGAGTGGCCCGAGGGCGAAGCCGAGCCGACCCGGTACTGGCTCTCGACGCTGCCGGAGGACATCAGCTTCGAGCGGCTGGTCGATCTTGCCAAACTGCGCTGGCGCATCGAGCGTGACTATCAGGAGCTCAAGCAGGAGGTCGGGCTCGGTCATTATGAGGGACGCGGCTGGCGCGGCTTCCATCACCACGCAACTCTGTGCATCGCAGCCTACGGGTTTTTGATCGCCGAGCAGGCGACGATTCCCCCCTCAGGACCTCGTTCCGCCGCGCCGGTCCAAGTGCCTCCCTTACCCGATCATTATCGCCCCAGAGGATCCGCCCACGCGGCCTGAACGCCATGTCCCGAATTCGATCGCTTCAATGCGCGCCCGCTTGGTCCGGGCGCTTATCAAAACCATGATGCGATGTCCTTGCTGCGGCGCCATTGCCTCGCCACCCACGCGAACGAAACCCATGACGCAGTAAGA
>NZ_VSTH01000239.1 GCF_008123965.1 Bradyrhizobium hipponense
CTGCCCTGGGAATGGAAGCTCCTGCGCCAAGCCGACGACCCCACCGATCAGCAAGCTGCCTAACCTTCACGCAGCGCTATCATAGCGCTACCCCGCCCCCGCGCGCATGCGTCAATCTGGCGGCCTTCGTCGTATGCGTACGTCAGGCAGGCAGACCCGTGGGATCAGAGTCGTCCCTCAAATTCTGATCGGCGGTCTCGTGAAAAACGGGGATGGCTACCATCAATGACAGCATCAGGCTAACGAGCCCGAATGATAAAACTTCCGAAAGCGGCTCGACGATAGACCAGCGGAGTGATCGGCCAACAAGCCGCGCAACCCACATTAGCTCTGTAAGCACAGAGGCGATTGAACAGGTATGCCTAGCTCTGCGTATTATACGGTCGTGGATCGCGGCCGTCCGGCTTCGCGGTTTCATCTGACTCAATTGCTTCCTTCAGCTATCTGGAGTTCACGTGTCTAACGGCGTCCCGGTGTCGGCAGGTCGGTCTGTTCCCTTCAGAGTTCCCCTTGGCTGCGGTGAAAGCGTCTTCGAGGAAGAAAGGCCTGAGCAATCAGTTAGTTCTGGGGCTTGGGACCCGCGGCTCAGCGCCAGGACGTCTGCTTCTCAAATTGCGCATCAACTGCGCCTTTCCGAGGCGCTGAGGTCACTGATCTTGCAGGCGGGAGCGTGATCGCAGGTCGTGAATCGTTCGGCCCTCACGCCCAATTCTCGACGTCTACTCAGCAACGCCTGATCCAGGCTGCCACCAAGCGACACCATTCTGGCTGAACATGCGCGTTCAGCTACATCAAAGCCGCCCGCCTTCAGGGATCTCGAATGGGAGTCTCGCAGGAGTAGGAGAGTGGCCATGCGCCCTGTAGAGCCGAGCGTGCTCATGGCGCCTGCGAGAACGCCAGCTGCGCAGGGCGTAACGAGCGCCAAACCAGGCGAGAAAGATCAGAGCGAGCAAATGCCATCATCGGGGTATTTTCATCTCGAGCGTTCCTCGCGGATCGTAAATGTCCTCTGCCGGCACCATTACGCCGGCAATGTCTCAGTTCGCGAATCGAACCGCTAGTTGGTACAACTTGACGCTAGGTGCGATTCAAGTCTGGTAGGGGGTCTTGAGAGGTTTGTTCGAATCGAGGTTGCTGCGTCGCTCGGAGCGAAGCGAAGCAATCCAGAGTCTTTCCGGAGAGGCAGTCTGGATTGCTTCGCGCCGACTGTCACGACCTACCGTTCGATCGAATCAGGTGTTCGGTTGTTGTAAGTTGAAACGAATTGCGTGCCCATCTCTTAGCGCTCATGCCGGATTCTGATCAGCATAACGCTCTCATATGTCCCCAATGCGCAAGAGAGACGGGAGCACTCCGGCGCCGCTCCCCGCCACCGGTGGTTCAAGCGCCGAAAATTCCTGCCCGCCTTCGATGTGAACATGTTCAAGGTGCAGACGACGGGGAGCGTTCGGGGAATCTGCAAACCAAAGCCATCCGGCGAGTTCTCGAGAACGGGGAGCTACTCGACCCGCATTTAAAGTGGTGCCGGTCGATCCGGCTTGGCGAACTCCTCACATAGCGCGTCCATTTTCGGACAAGAGATCCGCCCGCGCCAAGGCAACCGACCGGTTCACCCGGGATTATCTGCTGATGTCATCGCGCAGTTTGGCTGGCAACCGCAAATCCGCCTCATCATTCAGCCGGTGACCAATGGACCCAAGGGTTCAAGGTCCATGACACTGCCGGTCATCTTATCTTCAGTTTCAACCTCGAACCCGATCCACCTCTTGATTGTTGTGCGCCATTCCCGCGATTTAAACCTGACGATCTAGCCTTCAAGGCAATCTTTCGTGACGTTGCATCTTTGCGTGACCAACTTGCGGCGGGAAAGTTCGGCAATGTCAAGGTCTCGACTGTCGGTGACATGAACGTGCACCCGGGCCTTGTCGGTGCATCCGCAAAGCCGTTTCGTGATGCGGTCAAAGCTTTGCTGGAAAAGCATCTCTCGCCGCAGCGCCTCAACACCATGGCCGTCATGGGGATTTCACCGCCCGAACCCTGGGTTTTCGTCTCGATGCTAATGGTCCCGCAGGCCGGGTTGAAGCCAGTGCCTGGCCCGACGCTCGATGGCCTTCATGCCGCGCAGATGTTCAGCATCGTCGGCGAGACGCACGTCGTCCCGCGGCCGATCGTGCCCCGTGGCGTGGTGTAGCTGAGTTTCGGTCACCACTGTTCGCCGGCATGGGCCGGATCGGTCAGCTGGCGATTGCCGGGAAGCTGACGGCGGGATCATCGCCCAACGGCGCGATCGTTTCCAGTGTCATGTAGCGTCCACGCTGGACTGCCCATTCATCGTTCTGTTCGAGCAGGATGGCGCCGACCAGGCGGGTGATGGCGTCCTCGTTGGGAAAGATGCCGGCCACTTCGGTCCGCCGCTTGATCTCGCCGTTGACCCGTTCGAGCGGATTGGTAGCCGTCGAGTGCAGCTTGGCCCGGTGCGCGGCCGGGAAGCTCATGTAGGCCAGCACGTCGCTCTCGGCCTCATCGAGGAACGCCGCGAGCTTCGGCAGTATGGGGCGCAGCTGGTCGGCGATGCGCCGCCATTGCGCCTGCGCCGCGTCGGCGTCGTCCTGGGCAAAGGCGGTGGCGATGAAGGCCGAGACTACGCGCCGGCCGCTCTTGCCGGCATGCGCCAGCGCGTTGCGCATGAAGTGGACGCGGCAGCGCTGCCAGCTGGCGTTGAGCACCTTGGCGACGGTGGCCTTGATGCCCTCGTGGGCGTCGGAGACGACCAGCTTGACGCCGCGCAGGCCGTGCCGGGCGAGCTCGCGCAGGAACGCGGTCCAGAACGTCTCGGCTTCGGACGGACCAATATCCATGCCGAGAACTTCGCGCCGGCCGTCACTGTTGACGCCGACCGCGACGATCACCGCAACCGAGACAATCCGCCCCTGCTGGCGCACTTTCACCTAGGTGGCGTCAATCCACAGATACGGCCAGTCGCCCTCGATCGGGCGGGCGAGGAACGCCTTCACCTTATCGTCGATCTCGCCACATAGCCGGCTCACCTGGCTCTTGGAGATGCCGGTCATGCCCATGGCCTGCACCAGATCGTCCACCGAGCGGGTCGAGACGCCCTGCACATAGGCCTCCTGCACCACGGCGGTGAGCGCCTTCTCGGCCATGCGGCGCGGCTCGAGGAAGCCTGGAAGTAGGAGCCCTTGCGCAGCTTGGGAATGCGCAGCTCGACCGCGCCGGCGCGGGTCTCCCAGATCCGGTCGCGGTAGCCATTGCGCTGGGCCAGACGCTCGGAATTCTTCTCGCCATAGGCCGCCCCGGTCTGGCCTTCGACTTCCAGCTCCATCAGTCTTTGGGCGGCAAAGCCGATCATCTCGCGCAACAGATCAGCATCAGGGGTCTTCTCCACGAGCGTACGCAGGTTCATCATGTCATCGGTCATCGGTGGTTCCTCGGTTGCGTTGGCGTGTCGCAACCCGATCCTACCGGAGAACTGCCGGTGACCACCGCAAAGCCGCCCGCCCGCTACGGCGCTATTGGGGGGCGCGCGTCCCGGCGGCTTTGCTCTACCGAGCTACACCACCACCGGGGAGTACGTCATGCCAAGCTGATGAATGCTTGTGGGTGCAAGTCCCATCCGGCCAAAGCCGAAGTAGGCAGGTCGGGACCGAGTCTTGCGGGCGTCGCGGCAACGCGGGGTTCGAAGTGTAGACAGGAGCCATGCGGGGTGCGGGAACGAGCCTCGAAAGGTGGATGTTCACGGAGGCCGAGTGCGTTCCCTAAACACGAAGGCAGCATGAGCATCGTCGTTATGCGAGACGATGCCGCTCCGTCGGGGTCGATGGCCGGATCACGCATGGAAGGTAATCATCGGAACATGAGAGGCCCGACCGGGTCCATTGGATTGGTCTCCAATGGGGGACGGCGGCAAGGCACTGCCGGAGCCGCGGTCCGAGCTGAGGTCGGGAGTCGGACTGATCCATAGTACCTTGAAGTCGTCGAAGGTAACGAGACGCATGGAGGGAAGGGACCAGCCCGAGGGGAGCCTGCGTGAGAAGGTCAGGGTCCGGACACAGAGCCGGGTCGCCTTGCCGAACCTCGCGCGGGTGAACGCGGCGGCCAAGCAGGCTGCCCAAACCCGGTTCACGGCCCTGCTGCACCATGTCGACGAAGCCGCTCTCCTTCGGGCGTTTCGGCGACAAAAGCGGCAGGCCAGCGCGGGGGTCGATGGGGTGACGGTGGCGAAGTACGAAGAGAGGCTGGAGGATAACCTCCGCGATCTCTGCGAGCGCGTCCACACCGGTCGCTACCGGCCGCAGCCGGTGCGGCGGGTCTACATTCCCAAAGCCAGGTAAACGGCTTCTCGGTGAGCCGGCGCTAGAGGACAAGACCGTCCAAAGCGCGGTGGCCGAGGTGTTGAGCGCCGTCTACGAGGCCGAATTCCTGGGGTTCTCCTACGGCTTCCGGCCGGGGCGTAATCCGCACATGGCGCTTGATGCTTTGCATACAGCGATCATGAGTCAGCGCGTGAACTGGGTGCTCGATGCCGACATTCGCAGCTTCTTGGATGTTGCGTCATACTACACCTTCAGTTTTTTTTGAGAGGGTCGAAGAGGTCCGGAGCAACTGCAGGTACTTGAATTCGAATGCCTTTTGCCCGTCCGCGATAGACGTGAACGGCCTTGAGCTCGCCGCGCTTTACACGTTGCAAGATGGTTTGCCGCGAGACGCCGAGTAGATTCATGGCCCTGAACATCTTCACGTAACCTTCGGGCGCGCTCTCCACAAAGCGCGACCGCAACTCGTCATTGATACGGATGCGCCACGGCGCGCCAGGTGTGATCTGCTCTCCGGCAATGAAGCCATCGTTGAGGCAGCGATGCAAAGTAGAGGGTGCGATCCCGAGAGCGCGTGCTGCTTTCTCGATCGTCATGCACTCGCCGTCCTGCACTTGCAGTTTCGGCTCGAAGCACGGGATCTCCCACTGCGTCCGCAGGCTCGACACACGATTTGCCGTAAACGACAGTCCTGTGGCCGTTGTGCGGCCTTGGCGATTGAGGATGCCGGCGATCTTGGTGTCGGGATAATGTGCAGCCAGTCGCCGCAGCAGATCGATCATATCGTCGGCGGTGCGGATCGGCGATGGATGCGAGTGCGGCAATGGGACATTAACTTCACTGAAGAGACCGCCGCGCCAACGCAGCGTCAGGTGAGCGTTGTATTTATCGCGCTCGACTCTCAAGGTGACATCGTCGAGCAGCGTGCGGAGCAACTCCTTGCGATCGCGATCGCTCGTCGTGGGAGCGAACCAGATACGCTTGAGGTCTTTACCGAGTGCAAGGATCGCGTCGCGTTCTTCGTGCGTAAGCGAGCGCGGTCGCGCATGTTCGCGGTCCGAGAGTTTTGATTCGGCAGTCTTCAGTTCCAGCAGAGCGCTTTCCCATTCTGCTTCGAGTCCACGCGCGACGAGTCTATTCTCCGGGTCCACGGCGCGATAGCGTCGCTCGGCGCGCTGCGCGTTGTAGCGCGCACGCTCGACGTCGCGACGGAACTGCGCGAGAGTCGTCTCGTGATCGGCGTCGAATTGCTCGATCGCCTGGAGCGAGGCTTCCAGGCCTGCGGGCGCGAGAGGCGCAAGGAACGCTTCGGCGATAGCCGCATCGATCTGCACACCGCCGATGTTGAGGCAGTACTCGCCCCGGCCGTTGACGATGTTCTTGCCGGCGCAGTGATATCCGGGCGCCGAGAACCGGCCGCTGTAGTGTACGGCCAGGCGCCGACCGCAGTGTCCGCATACGGCGAGGCCTTGCAGGAGTGCTGCGCCTTCTCTCACGGCACCCCCGCTCTGGTGCGGTCGAGGACGGATGTTCTGCGCCAGGCGCTTCTGGTTCGCCTCGAAGGTATTCCAATCGATGTATCCGGCATGATGGTCACGAATGAACACCGGCCACTGCTCGCGGTCGCGTTGTCTGATGCGCTTTCGGATTCGACCGCCCGCATCGAGATAGCATGTCTGCTGGGTGCGGCCATACACATAAACGCCGGCATAGAACGGGTTGGTGAGGACCTGGTGGATCTTTGTGTAAGTGGGGGCGACCCAGCGGAGATCGACAAGGCTGTTGGAGTGCAGCGGAAAGCGCAGGCCTTGCGAGCGGAACCACAGCCACACGCGTCGTGCCGAGCCGAATTCGGCAAAGCCGTTGAAGACAGCATGGATCGCGGCTTGCACCGACTCGTCAGGATGCAACAGCACCTCCCCGTCGGCGTCGCCCCGTACCAGACCCACCGGCAGCCCGCGGTGCAGTTCTCCGCGTGCGGCCTTGTTGCGGATGCCACCGAGCAGCCGCGCACGCAGCACATGCAGCTCTGCCTCTGACATCGTACCTTTGAGCCCGAGCACCAGGCGGTCATTGAACAAGCCCGGATGATAAATCCCATCTCCATCACCGATGAGCGTGTGAGTCAGGCCACATAGATCGAGCAGACGGTACCAATCAGCATTATTGCGCGTTAGTCGCGAGACTTCCAAGCCGAGCACGATGCTCACCTGGCCGAGGCCGACCTCCGCGGTCATACGCGCGAAGCCGGTGCGCTCGGAAAGGCCGGAACCGGAAATACCGAGGTCCTCATCGATGACCTTCACCTGATCGCGTCGCCAACCAAGCCGCGCGGCGCGTTCGGCTAACAAGTACTGACGGGCAGTGGACTCGCGATTATGCTCGACCTGCGTCGTACTGGACTGACGCACGTAGACGATTGCGCATCGGCGTAGGTGCTCAGCGGTGATCTTGCTCAGTTCGTTCATCGTTGTGATCTCCGGCAGTGGCGATTGCTCGGGCGATTAGTCGGGCGAGTCGCAGCACGAGATGTGCGCGCTGCTCTTTATCGAGGGCCCCCATACGGGTACGGCCCCGCGCTGAGGTGGTGGGTCGAGAAAGCTTAGCTGCTGCATGGCTGTCCTCCGATTCCGGTGGCGGGACAGTATGCGCGGCATCCAATTGCCGCCGCAAAGCGTCGACGATCGTCCGGGCGTGCAGCAGCTCGGCGTGGGAAGCCAGGAGTGCCGCTCGAGCGCATTGCGGGCTTGCACGCGGTAAATGTTGTGCGATAGGCAGATCTGTCCACGCGGCCGGTACAAGGGCACGGGTACCATCGGGCAGTACAAGCGTCAGATGAAGTTCGCCGCGTCGATGACACCAGCCAAGCACATTAAGCGCAGATCCCTCAAAGGGATGGCGCGACCGAACGATGGTTACCTGATCGGGATAGTCGTCGAGATGATGAGCGCGGTGGTGGGTAGTCTGTCGAGTAGTCTTTCGACTCGGTCGACCACGAGTGGCTGTTGCGGATGGTGGTGCACAGGATCGCCGATCCTCGTATCCTACGGCTCATCGGGCTGTGGCTGCGAGCTGGCGGTCTTGAGAGCGGCGAGAAGCAACAGGCGGACAGGGGCACGCCGCAAGGGGCAGGCATGGCTCCCTGAACGCAAAAGATAACTT
>NZ_VSTH01000024.1 GCF_008123965.1 Bradyrhizobium hipponense
ACCACCCGCCACCCATAGGACCTGAGGTGCTCCCCTTGCATCGCAAGGGGAGCCTCGAAGGGCGACGGCCCGGCTGCATCCTGGCCGTTCATCCTTCGAGGCTCCCCACGCGGCGCGTTGCGCCACGTGTCTCGCACCTCAGGATGACGGGAAAGAGTCTGTGTCCGCCGCGACGATCACGCTACCGCCCCAAATGCCTCATGAAAATCCGCACCACGTAGCCTTTGAACCGCGGCGCCTCGTCGTAGAGGTCTGAGGCGATCCGCTCGATGGTCTCGCGCAAGGACAGGAACTGCGCCTGCCGCGCGCTGCCTTCGGTGCCCTGCATGCCCGCGAGTTCGTCCATCGCGGCATCGCTGATCTGGCAATGCACGACGTCGCCACCGTCCAGCATGGTGAAGCGGAAGGCCAGCCGTTCGAGGTCATGGCCAATAATCCTGTCGCGCGTCAGCGGCATCCAAAGCAGTCCGGTCGGCCCCGCACCGACAATGCTGAAAATCTCCGCTCCTGTCAGCAGCAAAGCGACGGGAGCGTCACCTCTACTGAAACGCCACTTCGGCGAAACTGCGGAGCTTTCGCGAATGCAGCCGCTCCGACTCCTGCTGCTTGAGCCGCTCCAGCGCCTTGAGCCCGATCTCGAGATGCTG
Organism: Bradyrhizobium hipponense; assembly: GCF_008123965.1. Lineage (GTDB taxonomy): Bacteria > Pseudomonadota > Alphaproteobacteria > Rhizobiales > Xanthobacteraceae > Bradyrhizobium > Bradyrhizobium hipponense. Next base: position 648 of record NZ_VSTH01000024.1, read on the forward strand.
GCCGACGCGGCGGCGGTAGAACTCGCTGGCCATGCCGGCGAGCTTGATCTCGCCATGCAGCGGCTTGTCGGAGACACAGAGGAGCGTGCCGTAGGGAACGCGGAAGCGATAGCCGTTGGCGGCGATCGCGGCCGATTCCATGTCGAGCGCGACCGCGCGCGATTGCGACAGGCGGCGAATGACCTCGGGCCCGCTGATCTCCCAGTTGCGGTTGTCGACGCTGGCGACGGTGCCGGTGCGCATCAGACGCTTGAGCTCGAAGCCCTCCAGACCGGTGACGTCCTCGACCGCCTCCTCCAGCGCGACCTGCATCTCCGCCAGCGCCGGAATCGGCACCCAGAGCGGCAGCTCGCGATCTAGCACGTGGTCCTCGCGCACATAGCCATGCGCCAGCACGTAATCACCGAGGCGCTGCGTATTGCGCAAGCCGGCGCAGTGCCCGAGCATCAGCCAGGCATGCGGCCGCAGCACGGCGACGTGGTCGGTGACGTTCCGCGCGTTTGACGGGCCGGTGCCGATATTGATCAGGCTGATGCCGCGATAGCCGGGCGCGACCAGATGGAAGGCCGGCATCTGCGGCGCGCGCGCAGGCGCTACTCCGGTCGTCGCGCCGCCATTGCAGGTGATCAGGTTGCCGGGTGCGACGAAGGCTTCGAGACCGACCTCGCCCGACTGAAGCCGCTGCTGGCAGAGCTGCGCGAAAGCATCGACATAGAACTGGTAGTTGGTGAAAATCACGAAATTCTGGAAATGCTCGGGGTCGGTGCCGGTGTAGTGGTAGAGCCGGCGCAGCGAGTAATCGACACGGGCAGCGCGAAACAAGGACAGCGGTTCGGGCACGCCCGGCTGCAGTTCGAAGGTGCCGTCGGCAATCGCATCGTCCATGGTGGCGAGATCGGGTACGTCGAACGCGTCGCGCAGCGATCGCGTGACGAGCGAGTTCTCGCTGGTGGTGATGGCAGCTTCGATGTTGATGTCGCGGCGATAGGCGAAGTGGACGGGAATCGGCTCGCCGGATTCGCCGATCTCGACCGGCACGCCGTGATTCTGGATCAACAATCCGATCTGCTCGGTAAGATAGGCGCGGAACAGATCCGGCCGGGTGACGCTGGTCTCATGCACACCCGGGCCTGCGACGAAGCCATAGGATAAGCGCGAATCCAGCCGCGCATGCGTCGCCGTCGTCATGCGGACGAACGGATAATAGGCCCGCGCGCGCGCAGCGATCGCCTCGCCATTGACATAGGCCTCGAACAGGTCGCGCAGAAACTTTGTGTTGCGCTCGTAGATCTCTTCGAGGCGGGCGACGGCCGCGGCCGCATCGGTGAAGGCTTCGGTGGCGATGGGCGGTAGGGTCTGGATGGACTGCATTGTTCGACGCCGGGTTGCTGGGGCTGGCTGCCTGCGTCGGACTATACCAGAGAACGAGGAAGCGTAGGGTGGGCAAAGCGAAGCGTGCCCACCATCGTGATTGTCGCGCAAAGATGGTGGGCACGGCGCTCGCGCCTTTGCCCACCCTACAAGATCTGGATTGCTTCGCTGCGCTCGCAATGACGGGTGGAGACGACGCGCTATCGCGCGTCACTTCTCGCGGAATGCCCGCATGAACTGGTCGTGCAGCGGCTTCATCAAATAGGACAGCATGGTGCGGTCGCCGGTCTGGACGAAGGCTTCCACCGGCATGCCGGGGATCATCCTGACGTCGCCGAGGCGGGCAACCTCTTCCGCCGGCATCGAGACGCGGATGGTGTAGTAGCTCTGGCCCGTGCGCTGGTCGGTGGTGACGTCGGGCGAGACACGGCTGACGACGCCGCTGAGCTCGGGCGTGGTGCGCTGGTTGAAAGCGGAGAGGCGCAGCAGCGTCTTCTGGCCGATCTGGAGCTTGTCGATATCGACCGGATTGACCTTGGCCTCGACCTGGAGGTCGTCGGTCTGCGGCACAATCAGCATGAGGGCGTCGCCGGCGGTAACGACGCCGCCGACGGTATGCACGGTCGACTGCAGCACCATGCCGTCCTGCGGCGCGCGGATGTCGACGCGGCGGAGCTGATCTTCGGCGGCGACCTTGCGCTCGATCAATTCGCCGATCTTGTCGTTGGTCTCGCGCAGGTCCTTGGAGACCTCGCTGACCATGTCCTTGTCGACCTGGATGATCTGGAGCTCGGTCTCGGTGATCTTGCCCTTGGCCTGCGCCCGCGAGGCGATGTACTGCGCGCGCTCGCCGTTGAGGCGGGCGCTATCGCGCTCGAGCGTGGTCAGGCGCGATATCTGCACGAGGTGCTTCTCATAGAGATCGCGCACGCCGATAAGCTCCTGCTGCACCAGCGAGATTTCCTTGTCCTTGGCCCGCTCCTGCGCGGAGAGACCCTCGATCTCCTCGTTGAGCTGCTGGATGCGCTCGCGAAGCTGCGCCTTCTGGCCCGCGCGGCCGTTGACGCGGACGTCGAACAGCTTGGTTTCGGCGGAGAGCAGCGTCTTGACGTCGGGATCGTTGCTGCGGTCAAGCAGCGATTGCGGGAAATCGATCTTGTCGATCCCGCGCTGCTCGGCCTGGAGTCGCGCCGCGCGCACCTGCGCCGCGTCGAGATTCTTGGTGACGATGGCCAAGTTGGCCTTGGTGACGGTGTCGTCGAGCCGCACCACGATGTCGCCGGCCTTGACCACATCGCCGTCGCGGGCGCGCAATTCGCCGACCACGCCGCCGGTCGGATGCTGCACCTTCTTGACGTTGGATTCGACCACGATCTGACCCGGCGCGATCAGTGCGCCGGAGATCAGCACGGTGGAGGACCAGCCGCCGAGACCGACGGCCAGGACGAGCACGATCGCGAGGCCGAGGATGAGGTGAAACCGGATCGACTCTCGGACGCTCCTTTTGGCGGCGGGCTTGCCGCCGCCAATCGCCATCGTGCTCATGACTTGGCCACTCCGCCTTCGCTGACGATCTTGATCGGCGCCGGCGGCGTCACGCGCGGCTGGAGCACCTGGGCGAGGATCTGCTCCTTTGGCCCGAAGGCCTGCATGCGGCCATCGCGCAGCACCAGGATCTGGTCGACCGCCTCGACGCCGATCGGCCGGTGCGCCACCACGACGACGATGGCGCCGCGCTCACGTGAAGAGCGGATGGCGCGGGTCAGCGCCTCATCGCCTTCGGTGTCCAGGTTGGAGTTGGGCTCGTCGAGCACGATCAGGAACGGACTGCCGTAGAGCGCGCGCGCCAGCGCCACGCGCTGCGCCTGGCCCGCGGAGAGTGAGGTGCCCTGCTCGCCGACCTGCGTATTGTAGCCCTCGCGCATCTTGATGATCATCTCGTGCACGCCGGCCTCCTTGGCCGCGGCGATGATGCCATCGGAGCTGGCTTCGGGATCGAAGCGGCTGATGTTCTGCGCGATGGTGCCGCCGAACAATTCGACGTCCTGCGGCAGGTAGCCGATATGGCGGCCGAGCATGTCGGACGACCATTGGTCGAGCGCCGCACCGTCGAGCCTCACCTTGCCACGCACCGGCTGCCAGACGCCGACGAGTGCGCGGATCAGCGACGACTTGCCGGAGCCGCTCGGCCCGATCACGCCGAGGCCGTTGCCGGCATCAAGCGCAAAGGTGACGTCCTGGACGATGAGACGCTGATCGCCGGGCGGCACCATGGCGACGCCTTCGACCGACAGGCGGCTGGTGGGCGCCTGCAACTGGGTCGGCACCCCCTGCGCCGGCATCTGCTCCAGAAGACGGCTGAGGCGCTGCCAGCTCTGGCGCGCCGCGACGAAGGATTTCCAATGCGCGATCGCCAGATCAACCGGCGCCAGCGCACGCGCCGAGAGGATCGATCCCGCGATGATGATGCCGGCAGTCGCCTCCTGGTGGATGACGAGATAGGCGCCGACTGCGAGCACGGCCGATTGCAGCATCATGCGCAGCACTTTGGCGACGGCGCCAAGACCGCCGGCGACGTCGCTGGCGCGCTGATTGCCGGCGAGATATTTTTCGTTGGCCTCGCTCCAGCGCTGGTTCAGCCGGCCGGCCATTCCCATCGACACCAATACTTCCGCGTTGCGGCGGCTGGATTGGGCAATGTCGTTGCGCTGCGCAGCGAGCCCCATGGCCTCGCGCGCCGGCTGGCGGGACATGAATTCGGTGACCAGGGTCAGTCCGACCAGGATGATGGCGCCGACCAGCGCAGTGACGCCGATCATGACGTGAAAGGCGAAGCAGATGGCGAGATAGAGCGGCAGCCACGGCAGATCGAAGAACGCGCTCGGTCCCATGCCGCCGAGGAAGGAGCGGACATTGTCGAGGTCGCGCAGCGGCTGAAGACCTTCATTGCGGCTGCCGACCAGCAGCGGCAGGCGCACGATGGTGTCGAATACGCGCCTGTTCAGGGCTTCGTCGAGCGTGGTTCCGACCCGTCCCAGGATGCGGTTGCGGATCATGTCGAGCACGCCCTGCGCCATGTAAAGGCCGCCGGCCAAAACGATCAGGCCGACCAGCGTCGGGATGCTGCGGCTCGGCAGCACGCGGTCATAGACCTCCAGCATGAAGATCGACCCGGTGAGGTAAAGCAGGTTGATCATGCAGCTCATCAAGCCGACGCCGACGAACGCCGCGCGACAGGCGCGCAGCGCGTCACCGAGCTCTGAACGGCGGAGGCCGGGAACGGCTGCCATCAGTCTGGTCTCTTTCGGGTGGGGGCCAAAGCCCCTGATTTCAAAGGCGAATTCAGAGATAATCGACCCGGATTAATATCGCGTTTGCGCTCGCCGCCCAACGCAGTCGAATAATCCGGAACCCCTATGGCCCACATCTACCCCGACCTGCCTCGCACGCAAATCCGGATTCTCACAGTCTTGCGGCTTTTTCTTGCAGACACGGCACCTCTCCCCGGGCGAGGAGAGGTCGAAAATTGGATCAGCTGACCCCGGGGTGCCGCTAGAACCGGCCGCCGCCGCGCACCAGCCGCACCACCAGCAGCAGGATGACCGCGCCGATGGCGGAATAGACGATCTCGGAAATCAGCCCAGTGCCGATGTGAATGCCGAGTTTCGGAAACAAAAAGCTCGCGACCAGCGCGCCTGCGATGCCGACCACGATGTCGCCGATGATCCCGAACCCGGTTCCGCGCACCACCTTGCCAGCCAGCCAGCCGGCCACCAGGCCGACAAACAGGATGACAAGCAGGCCTTCGTTGGAAATGTACATAAGTGAGGTCCCTCTCCGTGAACCGCCATGGAACCGGAACCGGGATGAATGGGGTCTGAATGCCTCGCCGATTACGAGGCGACCACCGCCTCCGCGTTCACGCACCGCGCCGCCCGTCCCGGCCCGACCACCACGTTCGGCGGCAGTTGCTCGAGGCAGCGCGGCTGGGCCACCGGGCAGCGCGGGGCGAAGGAGCAGTTGTGCGGCTTCTCGGCCAGTGACGGTGGTGTGCCCGGGATGGTTTCGAGCCGCTGCCCGCGCTTGGCGCCGTGGATGGTGGAGGCGAGCAGGCCCTTGGCGTAGGGATGCACCGGCGAACGGACGATATCGCGCAAGCTGCCCTGCTCCACGATCTGCCCGGCATACATCACCGCGACACGGTCGCAGATCTCGATGGCGACGCCGATGTCGTGGGTGACGAAGATGACGGACATGCCGAACTCGCGCTGCAATTCGCGCAAGAGCAGGAGGATTTGAATCTGCACGGTGGCGTCGAGCGCGGTGGTCGGTTCGTCCGCGAGCAGGATCTTTGGCCGGCAGGCAAGCGCCAGCGCGATCATCGCGCGCTGGCGCATGCCGCCAGACATTTCGTGCGGATAGGCATCGAGTCTTCGCTTTGCGGACGGAATGCGCACGACCTCGAGCATCTCCAGCGCCCGCGCGCGTGCTTCCGCAAAACTCTTGCCTTCGTGGCGGACCACGCTTTCGGCGATCTGCGCGCCGATGGTATAGACCGGATCGAGCGCGAGTGCGGGCTCCTGAAAGATCATCGACACCGTCTGGCCGCGGAACGCCGAGAGCTCCTCGTCATTCATAGCGAGCACATCGCGGCTCAGCACATTGACGCGGCCCGAGATCTGCGTGCGCTTCTTCGGCAATAGCCGCATCAGCGCGCGCAGCGTCACGCTCTTGCCCGAACCGGATTCGCCGAGCAGGCCCAGAACCTCGCCATCGCCGAGCGAGAGGCTGAGATCGTTGACGGCATAGACCGTGCGCTCGCCGGTGAAGCGAATGTCGAGGCCTGAGATATCGACGAGCTTTGTCATGACGGCAGTTTCGGTATCCGGTCGTGATAATCGGTCGCGCGCTGGAACGCGGCGCCGATGGTGAGCAAGGTCGCTTCATCAAAGGAGCGGCCGATCAGCTGCATGCCGATCGGCAGGCCGCTCTTGGTGAAACCGGACGGCACAGTGAGCGACGGCAGGCCGAGATAGTTGACGGGACGGGTGAACAGCGTCAGCCGCTGCAACAGCGCCGGCGCGTTCGGTCCGCCGCCGACATCGCTTTCCTCGATCGTCGGCGCCGGCACCGGAGAAGCCGGAGCGATCACCGCATCGACGCCGGCCGTGGCCGCATTGTGCGCGGCAAGCGCCGGCCCGCGCCAGCGCATGGCCTCCAGGTAGGTGATGGCGGGAACGGCAAGGCCGTTCTGAAGCCGCATCAGGACCTGCGGGCTATAATCCTGCGGGCGTTCGATCATCCAGCGCTTGTGGAAGGCGGCGGCTTCGGCCGCGAGCACGAGCTGGCTCGCCGACGACAATTGCCGCTGGTCTGGCAATTCGACAGTGACGATGTCGGCGCCTTCGCGCTTGAGCACGGCGATGGTCTCGTCCAGCACGCGCGCGCCCTCTGCATCGAGATCGTCGACATAGAACGAGGCGGGCACCCCTAACTTCAGGCCCTTCAGCGATCCCTTGGTCGCGGCGACATAGTCCGACAGCGGCTCGTGGCTCGCGGTCGAATCCAGGGGATCAGGACCGGCCATCAGCGCCAGCAGCAGCGCGCAATCCTCGGCGGTGCGGGCGAGCGGACCGACAGTGTCGAGCGATTGCGACAGCGGCATCGCGCCGGCGCGGCTGACACGGCCCCACGTGGTCTTCAATCCCGTGACGCCGCAGAAATGCGCGGGCATGCGGATCGAGCCACCGGTATCCGAGCCGAGCGCCGCATAGGTCAGTCGCGCCGCAACCGACGAGCCGGAGCCCGACGACGAGCCGCCGGTGATGTGCGCGACGTTCCAGGGATTGCGCACCGGACCGTAATGGGCGTTGTGGCCGGTCGGCCCATAGGCGAATTCGGCCAGATGCAACGTGCCGAGCCGGATCTGACCGGCATCCTTCAAGCGCTGCAAGGCTGTGGAGGTCGTCGTCGCCACGAAATCGCGGCGGATCAACGAGCCGCAGGTCGCGATTTTTCCGGCGTCGTAATACATGTCCTTGTGCGCGAGCGGCACGCCGTGCAGCGGACCGCGCACCTCGCCTTTGGCGAGCTCGGCGTCGGCGGCATCGGCCGCCTTCAGCGCGGCCTCCGATTCGATCGACATGAAGGCGTTGAGATGCGGCTGCCACTGCGCGATACGTTGCAGCAACGCGCTCGTCACCTCATGCGAGGACACCTGCTTCATCGCGATCGCACGTGCGACCTCGGTTAGCGTCATCAAGGCGGGTTCGGTGCTCATTTCGACACCTTCTCGGTCTGCGCGAGCACGTAAGAAGCCGGCTCGAGATCGAACGGCAGCGTGCCGGCGATGGCCGCAAAGCCCTCGAAAGCGGGCCCGATGGAATTGGAGATGCGCGTCGCGATCTCGTCGTCGACGGGAACACCGGCGACCTGCGCCGTCGCCTTGATCTCTTTTGTCGTCGGTCTCGTCATGCGGTTTCCCCTCTCGGCGCGCGGCTGTGGCCCGAACCCGGGATCGCCATGTAGCACGCGGCCTCGTGGCCCATTGTATCGAGCGCGGTGAGTTTTGGCGTGGCATTTGCGCAGAGCGGCTCCGCAAACGGGCAACGGGTGTGGAAGCGGCAACCCGGCGGCGGATCGATCGGATTGGGCGGATCGCCCGTGATCGGCGGCGTCTCGGTGCGCCGATCCGGATCGGAGGACGGCATCGCGGCCAGCAGCGCACGCGTGTAGGGATGCGCCGGCTGGTCCCAGACCTGGTCGACCGGGCCGAGCTCGACGACCTCGCCGAGATACATCACCAGCACGCGGTCCGAGATGTAGCGCACGACGTTGAGGTCGTGGCTGATGAAGAGATAGGTCAGGCCGAACTCGCGCTTGAGATCGGCGAGCAGATTGAGCACCTGCGCCTCGACCGATTTGTCGAGCGCGGAGACCGCTTCGTCGAGGATCACCAGCCGCGGCGACAGCGCCAGCGCCCGCGCGATGTTGACGCGCTGGCGCTGCCCGCCGGAAATCTCGTGCGGGTAGCGGTTGGCGAAGTTTGCAGGCACCAAGCCCACCTTGCCGAGCAGCTCGCGCGCCAGGGCGCGCGCGGCACCATCGGCCATGCCGTGGACCTTCGGGCCGAAGGCGATCGATTCCTCGATCGTGAGGCGCGGATTGAGCGAGGCGTAGGAATCCTGAAACACCATCTGCATGCCGCGGCGCAATTCGCGCAGCGACAGCGACTGGCCGACGCTCATGCCGTCATAGATGATGTCGCCGGTGTCGCGCGGCATCAGGTGCATCAGGAGGCGCGCGGTGGTCGACTTGCCGCAGCCGGACTCGCCGACGATGCCGACGGTCTCGCCCTTGGCAACGGAGAACGAGACGTCGTCGACGGCACGCACCGTGCGCTTCGCGGAGAACAGCCCGCCGCGGACCGGAAAATGCTTGGTCAGTCCATTGACCTGAAGCAGCGGCTGCGCGACGCCGCCACGGTCCTCGACCGGCTCCAGCATGACGACGGATGTATTGGTCTCGCTCATGGCTCTTAGTTCCTGATGTCCATGGCGCTGCGCAGGCCGTCCGAGAGCAGGTTGAAGCAGATCGAGACCGCGAAGATCATCGCGCCCGGCAATGCCGCAACCCAGGGATTGACGTAGATCGCGGTGCGCAGCGTGTTCAGCATCAGGCCCCATTCCGGCTCCGGCGGCTTGGTGCCGAGGCCAAGGAAAGAAAGGCCTGCGGCCAAAATCATCGACACCGAGATCAGGCTGGTCGCGTAGACGAAGATCGAACCGAGCACATTGCCGAGGATATGCACACGCATGATGGTGAAGGGCGAGGCACCGGAAGCGCGCGCGGCCTCGACGAAATCCATGTTGCGAACCCCGGTGGTGACGCTTTCGGCGACGCGGGTGATCTGCGGCACGAACACGACGGTCAACGACACGATGGAGTTGAGAATGCCCGCCCCCAGTGCGCCGGAGATCGCGATCGCCAGCAGCACCGACGGAAAGGCGTAGAACACGTCGATGGTGCGCATGATCGCGGTGTTGAGCTTGCCGCCGATATAGCCCGCGACGAGGCCGAGCGAGGTGCCGATGCAGAACGCGAGGATGACCGGCAAGATGCCGATGAGGAGCGACAGCCGCCCGCCATAGATCAGCCGCGCCAGCATGTCGCGGCCGAGCTCGTCGGTGCCGAGCGGATAGCCGATCGTGCCGATGTGGCGGAGGCGGCGGATCATCGAGCCCTTGTAGGGATCTTCCAGTCCGAGCCAGGGCGCGAGGATCGCGGACACGAAAATCAAGAGCAGCACGAACGCGCAGGCCATGCTGACCTTGTCGCGGGCGATGCGGCGGCCGACGGTCGCCCAATAGCCGCGCGCCTTGGTCGCGGGCGCAGCCTGGAGCGCGGCATCGCTGATGGCTTGAAGTGGCAGCTCGGTCATTGCCGCAATTTCCAGCGTCGTCCCGGCGAAGGCCGGGACCCATAACCACGAAAGGTAGTTTGGCGAGGATTCGTGATTGCCGTCACGTCCCACAACCGCTCACCGGGGTTATGGGTCCCGGCCTTCGCCGGGACGACACTGAATGTGTGGCACCTCATCCTGCTAATCCCGCTTGATGCGCGGGTCGATCGCGGCTTGCGCGATGTCGACCAGTAGATTGAGAAAAACGAAGAACAGCGCCAGCACCAGGATCGTGCCCTGCAGCAGCGGCAGGTCGCGCTGGAAGATCGCCGAATTGAGCAGGAAGCCCGAGCCAGGCCAGGAGAACACGGTCTCGATCAGGATCGAGCCGCCGAGCATGTACCCCAATTGAAGCCCCATTACCGCGAGCGCAGTCGGCGCCGCGTTCTTGATGACGTGGCGAAACACCCCTCGCTCGTGCAGGCCCTTTGCACGCAAGGCCTCGACGAAGTCCTGGCTGAGAATGTCGCCGGTGAGCGCGCGCACCGTGCGCGTGACGATGCCCATCGGGATCACCGACGTCGTGATCGCCGGCAGCGCGAGATAGCGCAGATGCGCCCAATCCCAGGCCCAGGCGCCGGAGCCGCCGGGACCGGCGCCGACCGCGGGCAGCCAGTTCAGCTCGACCGAGAAGATGATGACGAGCACCATGCCGAGCCAGTAATGCGGCACCGAGACGCCGGCGATGGCAAACGAGGTCGCGAGCTTGTCGATCCAGGTCTCGCGGAAATAGCCGGCGATCAGGCCGAGCAGGATGCCCATCGTGAAGCCGATGATGGCGGCAGCGATGGCGAGTGTGACGGTGTTGCTGACCGCGCGCATGACTTCGGCGAGCACGGGGCGTCCGGTCGCGATGGAATTGCCGAGATCGCCATGAAGTGCACGAAGCAGCCAAAGCCCGAACTGCACCGGCAGCGGCCGGTCAAAACCGTAGGCGGCGCGCAGCTGCGCGGCGAGCTCCTGCGACGCATCGGCCGGCAGCACGGCAACCAGCGGATCGCCCGGCGTGATGTGCACGAGCAGAAAGCACACCAGCGCGACGCTGATGACGATCGGAATGACGTAGACGATGCGTCTGGCGATATAGGCGAGCACTGACTTACCTGACGTGATTTCGCACGATGAGGTGCGCAGATTGCAGTAAGGGACGCGCGATGCGAGGGTTCCCTCCCCCCTTGCGGGGGAGGG
>NZ_VSTH01000240.1 GCF_008123965.1 Bradyrhizobium hipponense
CGGGCCACCCTGCGGCGTACCCTCCTCCGTCGGGCTGACCAGTCCTCCCTCCATCACACCCGCTGTCAGAAAACCACGGATCAACTTCAGGAGGCGCTTGTCAGCAACCCTCTTGGCCACCAGCCCCATCAGGATGTCGTGGTTGACCCGGTCGAAGAACTTCTCCAGGTCGATGTCCACGACAAAGCCGTGGCCGGACGCGATGTACGCCTGCGCCTGTTCCACAGCCCGATGCGCCGAGCGCCCCGGCCGGAAGCCGAAGCTCGTCTCGGAGAACGTTCCGTCCCAGTCCGCCTGCAGCACCTGCAGCACCGCCTGCTGGATGAAGCGGTCGAGCACCGTGGGGATGCCGAGCGGCCGAGTGCCGCCCGATGCCTTCGGTATCTCGACGCGCCGTACCGGCTGCGGCCTGTAAGTGCCTTCCAGCAATTGGTTCCGGATTGTCAGCCAGTGCTCCTTCAGATAGATCGGCAGATCATCGACACTCATGCCGTCGATCCCCGCCGCACCTTTGTTGCGCTTCACTCGCGCCAACGCTTCCTTCAGGTTCTCACGCTCGACCACTACTTCCATCGACGGCTTCGCGACCGCCGGGCGTTCGAGACTGGTTTTCGCCGCACCTGCTTCGGCCTCTTGGGCGGCGGCCTTCGGGGCTTCACCCCTCGCTCCGGTGTCCAAGTTCAGTTCGATCTGATTCTTCTGCCGCATGGCTTGCACGAGATTACCGCTCTACTAGCCTCTTCCACCGTTCAGGCCTTCGGCGGCGCGCCGCCGCCTACTATGCCCTCGGCTGACTTCTGCGCGGCGGTCAGGTCGCCTTGCGACGACCTCAGTCTCGTTGCCGAGACACCGCGCAGACCTCCCGAGGTAAGACCGACCGCCTTCGCCGCACGCCCGCCGGATTTACCACCCCGGTCCTTGATGACTATGGACTTCGCGATCAGTTGCTCGCTCGTCCGGCCGGGTAGGCCTCGTTATCCGGTGCTTGTCCATCGGGCCGCGGCTTTGCTCCACGCTTTCTTCAGACCCCACCTCGCGGCGACGCCCTTGCGCTTCGCTAATCCTTCGCCGCCATCAGGCTGGATAGAGGACTTCCACCTCCAAGCTGTCGTTCATACTCGGCACACA
>NZ_VSTH01000241.1 GCF_008123965.1 Bradyrhizobium hipponense
TATTTATGGACGGGCCCTAACTGCCTCGAAGAGAGCCACGTCGATTTGATAACTGCCGTCGGCTTCCGTTTCGAAATGCTTGGTGGCCAGAATCGAAACTGCGTTCTGAAGTGATCGGATCGCATCCACGTGAAGCTTTGGCGTATTCATGCGCTCGACCCAAGCCTTGAAATCCAGCCGCAACCGAAACGGTGCGACGGATTGGCCTTGAAGTCCCGCCCGGGCGATGGCAGCCTCCCACTCGGCTCGCGAGTAATTGCGAACGTGTGAACAATCCCGCAGGGGCTCGATCGCCTGAAAATAGGTGTCGACGAGCGGATTGCTGGACGTGACGGTATCAACGATTACCATCGTGCCCCCTGCCTTCAGAACGCGCCGTGCCTCGCCCAGCCCAGCGTCAAGATCGCGCCAGTGGCGCGCCCTGAAAACGGCTGAGCACGACATCGAAACTATTCTCATCGAAAGGAAGGCTTTCAACGGCGCCCTGGCGCACCGTCACGTTCTCCAGCCCGCGTTCGCCCGCGGCGCGCGCGACCACGTCCAGCATTTCCGGTGAAAGATCACATGCCACGATCTCCTTGACCAAGGGCGCGACATTGAAAGTGACGTGACCACCGCCGCAACCGAGATCGAGGACGCGGGCATCGGTCCGGTTTTGCATCAGCAAGACCATCGCATCCAGATCCGGGCTCTGCGCATGCACCGCGCTCTTCAAATAGGCGTCGGCTCTGGATCCGAATTGATCGCCGACCAGGGCTACATGGCTCTTTTCCATCGTCGCAAGCTCCACTGTTGGCCACAAGGGCGCTAGCATGCGGCATAAACTGGTCTCAGCCTCAGATTTATGCTGGTAAAACTCTCACCATGATCCAGCAGACCCCTTCAACCCAGCTTCGGGAACTGGGAGACTTCGTCAGATCCATGAGGGAGCGGTTAGAGCCAACCGACTCGGCCTGCCTCTCACCGGTCGCCGCCGTACTCCGGGCTTGCGGAGAGAGGAAGTCGCCCAACTTTCCGGTGTCAGCGTCACCTGGTACACTTGGCTCGAGCAGGGGCGGGAGATGTCGCTCTCTGCGCAAGCGCACGCGCGCCTCGCGACGGCGCTGCGACTCGGCCGTGCCGAACGGGCCTATCTCTTTGAACTCGCCGCAAAGTGGGACCCGGATCAGCCCATAAGCGAGACGGACCATGTTCCATCCTCGCTTCTCGCCTGCGTCGATTTGCTCCCTTCGCCCGGCGGAATTTCGTGCGGACCTTAGCGCTCACCTCAGTGATCCCTCCATTTCGCGGCTGATCGATGAGTTGAGCTCTCGTAGCGAGACGTTCAAGCTATACTGGCATCAACGTGTGGTGCTGGAGCGTGAAGGCGGCGAAAGGACATTTGACCACCCGCAAGATGGCCTTCTGGCCTTTGAGCAAGTCAGCCTTTCCCTTCCCGGCCATGACGACCTCAAATTCGCTGTGCTTAGTCCCGGCGCGAGGTCGGGGCATGTAGCGTCTTCTCTCTGCCTCGCTCTCGCGAGCATGCTTGAGGGTTCAATCGAGTCGAGCGGAACTGTTCGAGCCGGATCAAGATTCTGACAGGCCGTTTCGATCGCTTCCAGATGGCGGTGGTCGTCGGGGAAGAGACTTGACGTTTGCCGTGGTTGGGAGTGCATCGCCGTGGTAGAGCCGCCCCCAGAGAGGGCTCTTCCAGCCGGCGAGGTCTCCTCGTGACAAGCGATGGCTTGCCAAAACAGTGGTTCTGCTCTCGTGACGCTAGCGACACAGTTCAATGACACCCCAACCGAAAAACTTATTCCTGATTGGTACCTCGCATGTCGGGAAGTCGACCTGTGCGCATCGCATCGCATCGGCCTGGCCACCGGCTTGCCAGTGATTTCGACCGACATGTTAGGGCGTCATCCAGAGCGACCTTGGACCGGCGTGCCTGACGCCGTAGTAGAATTCTATCATCGTCTATCGAATGACACGATCCATTGGTTCCTCCGGGCGCATCATAAGAATATGCGGCCAATCATTCGGGAGAAGATCAGAGCGCAACGACAAATGGGAGATGGTTTTATATTTGAAAGTGCTGCGCTTCGCCCTGAATACCTAGCTGACTGGGAGATTGGCGATGCTCTGGTTGTGTGTTTCCACGTTGAAGATCCCGTCCTGCGCGAGCGTATCGTGCATGGGAGCCGGTATTCGGAACAAGGCAAACAAGTGAAAGCGGCAATAGAGAAGTTCGTGGAACGCTCGCTGTGCGAAAACACAGCCTTGGCTGAAGCTGCCAAGGCGCACGGCGCACCGCGAATTGACGTCACTAATCCCGAAAACGCCGATCGTTCAACTAAGGAGTTGGTGTCGCGTCTTGTCGGCTCGTCGGACCCATCATGAGTATGAGTCAGCCGATGCCATCGGCCGGAGAAAACTGCATGCGCATGTACTACCAGGTGGACGCTTTCGCAGAGGGACTTTTCGCCGGCAATCCCGCAGCCGTTCTCGTTCCTTGACGGATGGCGAAGCTCCAATCGTCCGACAATTGCGCCATTCCAGCCTGCTCTTCCGATAAGAGTTCCATGCTACCGCTTATCTGCTCTGCTCATTGCATGTCGGCTGTGGCGCCTGTAGGGGGCAGGCCGGCATGGAACAGGAATTACGAGCGACGGTTGAGCGGGCGATTGTCGCGGCGGTTCGCGTTCACGAACCGCCTCGCTGCTCATCAATCATAGACGCGTCGTCGACACCCGGCGCATGCGGGAGTTGGCGCAGCCCTTGGCGGGTGATCTTCCTCCCTTCGCCTTCATTCAGACCCCGCAGCCATCGCTCCGGCCCCACCCAAGAGCTTCACGTTGAGGCGGCCGCCGGTGAACAGCATGTCGTCGAGCGCTTCCTCGATGTCAGCTGTGGTCACTGAGTTTCCGCCGTCACGAGCGATGCATGATTGCGCAATGCGTCGCATCAGCTCCTTAATGAAAGCGGCGCTGACGCCCTCAGTGCGGCGCACCGTCTCGGCTACGATCTCCGCCTCAAGCGGCAGGCCCATGCCGTAAAGCCGGATCAGCTTGTCGCGGCCGGTCGTATCAGGCAGCGGCATCTCGATCGCCTGGTCGATGCGGCCGGGGCGACCGGCCAGGGCGCCCTCGAGTTGCTCGGGGCGGTTGGTGGTGAGCACGAAGAGGATGTCAGCGTCTTCCTTCAAGCCGTCCATTTCATTTAGGAGCTTGTTCAGCGCGGCCTCTTCACATGTTGTCAAGTGGTCGCGCTTGCTGGCGATCAGATCGACATCCTCGATCACCACCATGGTAGGCTGCAGCAGGCGCGCGAGCGCCATATAGGCGCTCAGCTCACCGACCTCTTCGGCGGTGATGATTAGCGTGGTGTGTCCCGGTAGGTTGGTGGCGAGATAGCGGATGGTGTGGGTCTTACCGGTGCCGGGCGGGCCATAGAGCAGGATGCCCTTGCGGGTCGACTGGCCGAATCGGCGGAGTGCGCCGCGCGTGGCGACAAAACTCAACACGTTGCGATCAAGCAATTTGATAGCCTGTTCCCGCAGGATCACGTCCTCGCGCCTCACTGGTGCCAATCGATGCACCATGATGCCTCTTGAGCGGCCGCTGTAATCCGCACCTTTCTCGAATGAGAGGATCTTGCCGCGATAAGAACGTGCCGCGTGCACCGCCCGTTCCAGTTCGTCAAAGCTGCGCTGAACAAAGGCTTCGCCGCCAGACCCCGCAGGGGCAACGATTTCAATCCGGATCGTCGACTCTTGCTCGATCTCGAGCTCAGTAGAGAGCACGACGGCATAGAAAAATTCGCTCGCCCGGCAAAGCCACAGTCCATTGTACAGGCATTTGACCGGCGCCGTCTCGCCAGTATCAACCTGGTGATATTGCGGCGGCACCAGCGAAATCGCATTCTGTCCACGCCGTTTCATCCGAGCGAATGAAAGCGTCTCGTACCTATGTTCTTCATAGGCGCCGAAGAAGCGGACCGGATCGGCGAATAGCTTATCGATCGCGACCTGAACATCGGCCTGCATGTGGCCCGGGAATTGCCGCACAGTAGTGGCGAGTTCGCTTGGCGGTATATTGGTGAAGTGCCACTCAAGCGCTTCGAAGGCATATTCGAATTGCACGTCGGACAGGTCGGGGCCGTCCGCTTCGCCCGCGGCTTCGCCCGTGATCAGCAGGGGACATCCTTCAGCTCGGATACGCTCTTGCGCCGCCTCGAGGAGCGCCTTTGCGACTGAGGGAGGATAGCGTCCGCAGACGGCCTTGCCATGCTGCAAGACGAGTTTGGCGAGCGCAATGGCATCCCGCTCCTGTTTGTCGAATACCTCGCGCAGCAGGCGTACCACGAAACCGAGAGTCGTCTTGCCGTCATTGTGCAAAACAAGCTGAATGGGCGCACCGCCTGCGCAGATATTGTCCACAAAGACCCCCGGTGCGTGTTCTAGTTGTTCGGCAGTGTTCGTCATGAAAGTGGTCTCCGATCTAAGCTCATCACCGGACACTTCGGCCGGCTTAGACACGCAATGCAAATTGCTTGCCGCCGCGTTCCTTACGCTTCATCGGCGGAATCCATAAAGAAGACACGCAAAGCCGCCGCAATCCCTCGAAGACCTTTGTCAGCAATCCTACACGCGCCGCAAAGCCAACAGGCGCGATCTCGAAAAGGTGAGTAATGTCAAGCTCGGGCGCACTGGCATGCGACGCCAATTCCTATGCAAACGACCCAGGCAAAAAGGATAGCCATGATCAATCTGACGGATAGCGCAGTGAATGCGCTCAAGAGCGCGATCTCGGCTTCGGCGCAGCCGACGAGCGGCCTGCGCATCATGGTCGAGGCCGGTGGCTGCGACGGGTTCAAATACCGGATGAGCC
>NZ_VSTH01000242.1 GCF_008123965.1 Bradyrhizobium hipponense
AAGGGGCGCTCAAGTCAAGGAGCACGCCATGTCTCAGAACCTCAACACAGCGATCGCCGTGATTGGCATCGATATCGGCAAGAACTCGTTCCACCTCGTGGGTCATGATCACCGCGGTGCCATCGTGCTGCGGCAGAAGTGGTCACGCAGCCAGGTGGAAACACGGCTCGCCAATTTGCCGCCGTGCTTGATCGGTATGGAGGCCTGCGTCGGCGCGCATCACCTCAGCCGCAAGCTCCAAATGCTTGGCCACGACGCTCGCTTGATGCCGGCGAAATACGTGCGCCCCTACTCGAAGGGACAGAAGAATGACTTCCGAGATGCGGAAGCCATCGCTGAGGCTGTCCAACGCCCGACCATGAAATTCGTCGCAACCAAGACAGCCGATCAGCTCGACCTTCAGGCGCTGCACCGCGTCCGCGAGCGATTGGTTGGTCAGCGTACCGGCGTCATCAATCAGATCCGTGCGTTCCTGCTGGAGCGGGGTATCGCCGTACGCCAAGGCCTGCATTCCCTGCGGTCTGAGTTGCCGGGTATCCTCGCGACGCGCACCGATGTGCTCTCGCCTCGCATGTTACGCATCATCGAGGATCTGGCGGGCGACTGGCGCCGGCTGGATGCGCGTATCGAGGGGCTGTCTAGCGAGATCGAAACGCTGGCCCGTCAAGATAAGGCCTGCGAGCGACTGATGACGGTGCCCGGCATTGGCCCGCTTATCTCCAGTGCAATGGTGGCCGCGATCGGCACTGGAGACGTGTTCTCGAAAGGCCGCGACTTCGGCGCCTGGCTTGGACTGGTGCCGAAGCAGATCTCGACCGGCGACCGCACGATCCTCGGAAAGATATCAAGGCGCGGCAATCGCTACCTACGTGCGCTGTTCGTCCAAGCCGCATGGGTCGTGCTGGTCAAGGTCAAGTGCTGGGAGCGCTACGGCCTCAAATCTTGGATCGAAGCTGCCAAGAAGCGATTGCATCACAACGTGCTGGCGATTGCGCTCGCCAACAAGCTCGCCCGGATCGCCTGGGCGGTTCTCAACAAGGGACGCGCCTTCGAGTGTGCCAAGACTGAGGAGACGGCGTCCTGACCTGGCCAATCCTCGCGCCGTGCTCGGGGCCGTCAAGGCGCAGCCTGGCAGCGTAGAGCAAGACGTCAGGACAGCACGACGGCCGGCCTTGACGGCCCCTTGCGCGCGGCGCGTCTGCGCGCGCAGGCCGGGACGAAGGAACGAGCGCCAGGCACGAACAAAGGAACGGCGCGAAGTGAGGAGCTATCGAGATGACGTAACCAATATCCCTTACCCACCGAGGTCTGCGAGAGATGAGACGACGATGGAGGATCGGTCTTCCCGGCGCATGCGAACACTGGTGACCCGAATGGCCCGTTCGAGGCC
>NZ_VSTH01000243.1:0-595 GCF_008123965.1 Bradyrhizobium hipponense
CCACATAATAGAGAGCGTTTTTAGATTGGCGGCGCGGTACCAAAGCTTCAAAGCGCGCCGCTGCGAGTGCGCCGGTAATCTAAAAACGTGTTGGACGAAGCCGCCTAGCGCGCCGGTGCCGCTATGGAAATTGGATGCTGCATCCCAGCGGATAATGCCGTCGCTGAGGCTTCGGGGGCATGCTGGATGCGGTCTTGATGGCGAAACATTCTAATCGAGATATGGTCTCTCGGTCGGAAAGGCCGGCGACGCCTGCGCTTGGAGCGCTTGATGTCGGAAGCGCGACAATAGGATTCCTGCTGTCTAACTTCGCAGATAGAAAGAACGATGATCAATGATTGGCAAATCCCGACCGTCATGAAGTGTCCAGAAAAGGTGGGTCTTGTGACGCAACGGGCGCGAGCACCTCGATGCATACCATCTGCCCTTGACGGCAAAAGGGACATTCCCGCAGGGAAACTCCGGTCAGCTCCTCGACCTTGTCGCGATAATCGCGTCCTTCCTTCGGTTTTACCGGCGTATCGGACTGCCGCATTCCGAGCAGTTCGCGGCAGCGGGCGAGCTTTTGCTTGCGGTAGCGGTTGCCCATGAAACC
>NZ_VSTH01000243.1:635-2619 GCF_008123965.1 Bradyrhizobium hipponense
CCCCGGCCTCGAGCGTCATCACCTTTTGCCGGTTGTCGTTGCGATAGTCCTTCCACCGGAAGCGTACCTTGCCATCCTCGATATCGACGATCCGGTTGTTGGCGATTGCCACCCGGTGTGTGTAGCGTCCGACATATTCCAGAACCTGCTCAGCGCCCGCGAAGGGTGGCTTGGCATACACCACCCAGTTGACCTGGCGGGCGGGATCCAGATAGCGCCGGAATGCGACGAGATCGCGCAGCCGTTCCAATGACGAAAAGAATCGCAACTCACCGGCATCGAATGCCCTTTGCAGGCCTTCGAGAAATAATCGCCGGAAGAGTCGGGAGAGCACGGCGACTGGTAGGAAGAAGCCGGGACGGCACGCGATCCAGCGGCTCCCGTCCGGCGCAAGCCCGCCGCCGGGCACGACGCAGTGGAGATGGGGGTGATGGCTGAGATTCTGACCCCAGGTGTGAAGCACCGCGAAAAACCCGATCTCCGCGCCGAGATGTCGGCGATCGGCAGCGATGGTGCGCAACGTCTCGGCGGCTGCGTGGAACAGGATCTTGTAGACCGTGCTGGCATTCTGGAAGGCAATCGCGGCGATCTCGTCGGGAACGGTGAAGACGACATGGAAATACTGCGTATCGAGAAGCTCTTCCCGCCGAGCCTCGATCCATTCCGCTCGGGCGAGCCACTGGCACTTGGGGCAACTGCGGGAACGGCAGCTGTTGTAAGCGATCCGTCGTTCGCCACAGCGGTCGCACTGTTCGACATGGCCTCCGAGCGCTGAAGTTCGGCAGCGCTCGATGGCAGTCATGGCTGCGCGTCGTTCGGTCGATAGCGAGGCCCAGTGCTGCTCTCGCCAGGCAGCACCGTAGCAACGGAAAATATCCGCGACCTCCGGACCTGAGCGGCCCATGAGGCTGGCCGTCAGAAATGTTCGGGCGTTGATGGCGAGGAAGCCTTGGGGATCGGACGCGGCAGCAGTTCAAGTGGGCTCGTCGCTGCGCAAACCTTGTTGGTGGCGATCCGGAGATATTGAGCGGTCGTTGACAGGCTGCGATGGCCGAGCAGGAGCTGGATGGTGCGGAGATCGGTTCCAGCTTCGAGCAGGTGCACCGCAAATGCGTGCCGCAGGGAATGAGGTGTTACCGGCTTGGAGAGTTTCGACATCCGATGTGCCTGGCGGCAGGTGGCATCCACGGCGCTTGTCGATATCGGTTCTCCAGCAACGGCGCCGGGAAACATCCATGCCCCGGCTGGTCGCACGGCGCGCCAATAGTCCGTCAGCACCTCCAGCAACCTGGCCGACAGCATGACGTAGCGGTCTTTCTGTCCCTTGCCCTGCTCGACGCGCAGCACCATGCGCTGGCGATCGATAGCCTCAGGCTTCAACCGGGTCGCCTCGGAGATACGCAGGCCGGCGGCATAGCATGTCGTCAGGATCGCCTGGTGTTTGAAGCTCTCGATGCAGCCGAGGAAGTGCAGCACCTCCTCGGGGCTGAGAATGACGGCAAGTGTCTTTGGCGCCTTTGGGCACGGAATGATCCGGTCGAAATCCCAATCGAGGCCGAGCGTGACGCGGTAGAGAAATCGAAGCGCTGCGACGGTCACTTGCATCGAGCGTGGCGCCAGCTTCTTCTCGTTCGTCAAATAGACCTGGTAGGCGTGGATATCCTCCGGGCCGAGCAAAGCCGGCGATTTAGCGAAATGCCGGGCGAACTGCGAAACCTGCAGCAAATACGAATCCTGGGTGTGTCGCGACAGGTTGCGGAGCTGCATGTCTTCCATCATGCGTAACCGAAGCGAGGTCATAGCGAACTCCTTGACAAGAGGGACGCTGCGCGCGGGGCAGCAACACCATCTTGCCAAGGGCGCTTCTGAAATGGGGGGATTACGTCGCTGTGCGGGTGGTGCCGGGGTCAGAGACAAGGACTGACTTCAAGGGGATACGCCGCGCTCAACACGGATGCCCTCCCGCGGAGCGGGTTCGTCCAAT
>NZ_VSTH01000244.1 GCF_008123965.1 Bradyrhizobium hipponense
GCGTCGACGGTCGGCGCAGCGTGACGCGCGTCAAGACATCCAAGCCCCAGACCGCCAAAGCCGCTTGATCCGGATTCGCTCAGGAGAGTTCGCAATGATGAACGCTATACTTCGATTGCGTCGCGCAAGGCGCGCCCGATTGGGACGTGCCACCCGCAAGACGTTGCGGGTTTTGTTGGCCGGCGCCGTGGCGCTCGGGCTCACGGCCCAGGCATTCGCGGAGCCGCCGCTCGAGAACTCCGAGATCCGGTACCAGGGATCGGCCGGGCAGGTGACGTTTATCGAGCTGGCCGAGGACCTCGGCTATCTCGCGCCGCTCAAGCTCAAATGGATCGGTAACACCATCAGCGGGCCGCAGGACATCCAGACCGTCGTCACCGGCGATATCGACATCGGCGGCGCGTTCTATGGGGCGATCCTCAAGTTGATCGCGGCGAAGGTGCCGGTCAAGGCGGTAGTCGGCTATTACGGCTCCGACGCCAACACCTATTACGGCTACTTCGTGAAGGAGGACAGCCCGATCAAGGCAGGGCGCGACCTGATCGGCAAGAAGGTCGCGGTCAACACGCTCGGCGCCCACCTGGAATTCGTGCTCCGCGAATATCTGGCCCGCAACGGCCTCAGCGCAGGTGAAGCCAGGCAGGTCACGCTGGTGGCGATCCCGCCGGTCAGCGGCGAGCAAGCGTTGCGCCAGGGCCAGGTCGAGGTCAGCGCGCTGGGCGGTGTCCTGCGCGACAAGGCGCTGGAACGGGGCGGCATCCGCTCGCTCTTTGCCGACACCGATCTGTTCGGCCAGTTCACCGGCGGCGCCTATGTGCTGCGAGAGAAGTTCATAAAGGACAATCCCAATGCCTCGCGCAAGCTGGTGGAGGGGATTTCGCGGGCTATCGAATGGGCCCAGATCACACCGCCGGAAGAGGTGCGAGTCCGGTTCGACAGGATCATCGCCGAGCGCAAGCGCAACGAGGATGCCTCCTCAATCAAATACTGGAAGAGCACCGGCGTTGCGTCCAAGGGCGGCGTGATCTCGGACAGCGAAATCCAGGTGTGGATCGACTGGCTGGTGAAGGACGGCCTGTTCAAGCCGGGTCAGGTCAAGGCTTCCGACACCTACACCAATGCGTTCAACTATTTCCGTCCGGGCAAGACGGCGGAGGCCCAATGACCACTGTCAAGATCCGGTTCGAGCATGTCCGCAAGGAGTTCGTCGTGCGTGGCGAGGGCGGCGGACCAGGCCGCCACTTCACCGCTCTGGAGGACATCACGCTCGATGTTCGCTCCGGCGAATTCCTGGCCCTGGTTGGCTCAAGCGGCTGCGGGAAATCCACCTTGCTCGATCTGCTGGGCGGGCTCACGCTGCCGACCAGCGGCCGGATTCTGCTCGATGGCCGGCCGATTGCCGGACCCGGTCGCGACCGCGGCATCGTGTTCCAGCAGTATGCGCTGTTTCCTTGGCGCACCGCCGCGCAGAATGTCGAGTTCGGTCTCGATATCGCCGGGCTCAAGGCCAAGCAGCGTCTCGACATCGCGCGGCATTTCCTCGACCTGGTCGGGCTGTCCGGCTTTACCGACCGCTATCCGCATGAGCTCTCCGGCGGCATGAAGCAGCGTGTCGCGATCGCACGAAGCCTCGCCTATGATCCCGAGGTGCTGCTGATGGACGAGCCGTTCGCCGCGCTCGACGCCCAGACGCGCGAGACGCTGCAGGGTGAGCTGCTGCGGATCTGGCGCGCGACCGGCAAGACGATCGTCTTCATCACCCACGGTATCGACGAGGCCATCGTGCTCGGCCAGCGGGTGGCGGTGATGACGTCGCGTCCGGGCCGGATCAAGCAGATCATCGACATTCCGGACGTGCTGCGCAGCGAGGCCGACGACGTGCGCTCGCTGCCTGAATTCGGCCGCGTGCGCCACGAGGTCTGGGGCCCGTTACGCGAGGAAGTGCTGAAAGCGCAGCAAGGACAATTGGCCGCCGGCGCTGGTGCGCGCGCAGATCGAAAAGTGGAGGAGGTCACCCATGTCTAGCCTCGAGATGCTGCCATTGCTGGAGGTTGCGCACGGGCGCCGAGAGCCGCGCACCAGCGTGGAAAGCCCGGCATCGCCGGTGGTGGACCGGATCCACGCCGCGGCCCGCGGGCTGGCTGCCTTCGGGCGCCGCTCATTGCTGCTGATTGCCCTCTTCGCAGCATGGGAGGCGGCTCCCAGGCTCGGGCTGATCGATGCCGTGTTCCTGCCACCCTTCTCGGAGGTCATCGCCGCAGGCTGGCAGCTTGCGCAAACCGGCGAGCTCTACGATGACGTCTCCGCCAGCCTGCTGCGCGCCTTGAGCGGATTTCTGATTTCGGTCGCCTTGATCGTCCCGCTTGGCGTGGCCGTCGGCTGGTATGCCCGACTCGGCGATCTCGTGAACCAGTTCATCGAGATCTGCCGCAACACGGCGCCGCTCGCGCTGCTGCCGGTCTTCATCTTGTTGCTCGGAATCGGCGAGCTGTCGAAGATCACGATGGTCATCTATAGCTGCGCCTGGCCGCTCCTGCTCAATACCGTTGCCGCGGTAAAGCAAGTCGATCCGTTGCTGATCAAGTCGGCGCGGACCATGGGTGCAACCCCGGAGCAGCTGTTTCGCAAGGTGATCGTTCCGGCGGCGCTTCCCACTATCTTCGTCGGTATTCGCCTGGCCAGCGCGTCAGCCATGCTGGTGCTGGTTGCGTCCGAAATGGTCGGTGCCAAGGCCGGCCTCGGCTATCTCATCATCAACAGCCAGTACAGCTTCCTGATTCCGCAGATGTATTTCGGCATCCTCGGCATCACTGTCATCGGGCTGGCGTTCAATGCCATTCTGGAGGCACTGGAGCGGCGCTTCATGCGGTGGAAATCGCCAGTGACGGCTTGAGATAAGGGATCAGATGCCGCTCGGAACGTGTTCCGCGCGGTGGCCTGCGTCACCATGCTGTTCGGCCGCACGTCACGGATCAGCCAGACATTGCCGCCGATGGTCGATCCGTGGCCGATCGTGAGTCGGCCGATGGTGATTCGGCCAAGGATCGTTTCGCCGACGTAGATCACGACGCCGTCGTCCAAGATCGGATGGCGGGTGTCGCCCCTGATCACCTTGCCCTTGTCATCCGTCGGAAAGTCGCGCCTCGAGCGTGACCGCCTGATAGATGCAGACACTGTCGCCGATAATGGCCGATCACGACCCCGGTGCCATAATCGGTGAAGAAGCCGGAGCCGAAACCGATGCTGGGGCCGGGTGAATATCGATGCCGAAATTGATATGTCAGCGATCGATGACATTTCTCGATGTCATCGATCGGTGACGTTTTGAGTTTGTCAACGAACGTCGACATATGTTAAAGTAAGCGAACGCTGACATTTGGAAATCCCCTCCCATGCTCATACGCACGCCGGCCGAACTCGGCGCCGTCCTTCGCGACCGACGCAAGAAACTCAAACTCGATCAATCGACGTTTGCCAAACGCATTGGCGTCAGCCGCCAATGGGTGATCGAAGTCGAGCACGGTCACGCGCGCGCTGAACTCGGGCTGATCCTTCGCGCCCTTGACGCCCTGGACATTCGCCTGGATGCGAGTACCGAACAAGCGCCCGCCCGCGAGGCCACCAGGCAAGCCATCGATATCAACGCCATCGTGGCCAAGGCCAGGAAGAAAAAGGCATGACAAGCGAACTTGTTGCTCTGCTGGATGGTCGGGAAATCGGCCGCGTGCGCAATGACGCCCGCGGCCGGCTCACCTTTGTCTATGACAAGGAGTGGCGCCAGGCCGAAGGAGCCTATCCGCTGTCGCTGTCCATGCCGCTCGCGGCCGAAGAGCACGGTCCTTCCGCCGTGCAGGCTTTCCTCTGGGGACTCCTGCCGGATAACGAACGCGTGCTCGAACAATGGGCTCGAAGATTTCAGGCGTCCGCGCGCAACGTGTTTGCTCTTATCTCTTACGTCGGCGAGGATTGCGCGGGTGCCATTCAGTTCGTCACGCCTGATCGGCTGGACGCCTTGCGAAGCGGCGCCGAGGACAAGGTCGATTGGCTCGACGAGACGGCGATCGCCAAACGCCTACAAATCTTACGCGAGGATCACGCCGCCTGGCGGTTGCCGCGCGATACCGGACAATTCAGCCTTGCGGGTGCCCAACCCAAAACCGCTTTGCTTCTGCAAAAGGGCAAATGGGGAATTCTCTCTGGGTGCATTCCGACGACGCATATCCTCAAACCGCCGACCCGGCCATTTCGATGGACACGCGGAAAATGAACATATCTGCCTCATGCTTGCGCGTAATCTCGGTCTGCCCGTCGCCGACACCAAGGTGATAAATTTCGGAAAGGAAATCGCCATCGTCATCGAGCGCTACGACCGGCAGTTCAGTGGGAACGAGATCGTCCGTGTCCACCAGGAAGATATCTGCCAGGCGCTCGGCATCCTGCCTACCATGAAGTATCAAAACGATGGCGGACCAAGCCCTGCCGATGTGATCGAGCTTTTGCGCACCTACTCCACGGATCGTGTCGCCGACGTTGACACGTTTGTCGACGCGCTAGGCTTCAATTGGCTGATTGCGGGTACGGATGCTCATGCCAAGAATTATTCACTGCTGCTGGCTGGAGGCCCTCACGTACGACTCGCGCCGCTCTACGACATCGCCAGCATTCTTCCCTACGATGACGTCGATCTGCAGAAGATCAAGCTCGCGATGAAAATCGACGGTGATTACAAGCTCAGCCAGATTAGTTTACGCGATTGGCAGAAGTTCGCGCGCGAAACGCGCCTCGATCCTGACAAGGTGATCGCCGGACTAATTTCCATGGCCGAGCAGCTTCCGGACATTGTAGCCGCCGTACGGAAGCAAGCGCAGAAAGACGGATTGGACAATGCCATCATCGGGAGTCTCGCCGAGCACCTGATCGCAAGAGCCGGGCAATGCCGTCGACTGCTCGGTGAGGCATAGTTTCCGGCGACGGCCGCCAGCATGATCGACATGTCGTTGTCGACGCCAATGATGATCATCATCGGCAGCACCAGCATCAGCACCACCGTGATCGGCATCCCGATATCGATGTCGACGTCGACGATGTCAGTGGGTGCTCGCTCCGTGGCAGCCGCGTAGTCGCTGCGGGTAGCATCACCTTACGACATGGCTCCGGCAGACACGATTTCTCCTCTGCGGGCTTTTCTAATTCGCTGTTTGGCGCGGGCCCCAAATCAATGACGTTTAGGCGTCTCGCACCCTTTAAGGGGCGCCGGATTAGCTAGGTCCGAAGATCAAATAGAGCAGGATCACGGCCGCGGCGACTGTCCAGCCGATCGACGTAGCTACAGTCCATACTTGCATCGGCATCGGATGGCCTCTCGCGATGAAGCTAACGAAGAGGCCGCTGGCGCTGGACAGCGATCTCTTGGACCCGCCTCAAAATGTCTTCGAGATAAAAGCCTCCCGGGTCCGCCACAATCAAACGCCGGACTCCCCCCTGTGAAGTCAAAAACGATTCGAAGGCCAATGGAACAATTGTGACGTTGCGAGAGCGACACACCTAACAAGCCAGGCCAAGCACTGGTGGAGAGTTCTAACTCGGGCGGAAGCCAACCAATCTGGCAGAGACAATGAGTGACGGTGCCTGGCGCATACTGGCACATCCCTTCTAGGCGACAAGCTCACGAAGATTGCCCGGGTAGCCGAAACATATGGCAGAACATACGATAAATCAGAAGAGCACGATGCCTACTATTTGGCCTCGGCGGTACTACTGCCGAGGGGAGCAGTAGTCGAAGCGGTGAGCAAAAA
>NZ_VSTH01000245.1 GCF_008123965.1 Bradyrhizobium hipponense
TTGAGTCTGGACCCTAGTCATCTGGAACGCAAGTTCGTGACATTAGTTGATCGCTCGAATCTCTAGACAGGAGAGCGCTCGTGGCGAATGCAGGTGTGAAAGGCCGGCCGATCGCGCCGTTGGTGCTGAGTCCGCAGGAGCGGGCGTACTTGGAGAGGCAAGTTCGTCGTCATCGTGTAGCCCGATCGCTATCTGAGCGGTGCCGCGCGATCCTGCGGTGTGCAGATGGTCTGCCAAGCAAGTCTGTGGGTGCCGAACTTGGCATCCATCGCTGTGATGGCCTGTTTGACGAAGGCCGCCCTGGCCGCCCTCGAACCGTCGACGATGATCAGGTTGCCGAGGTAATCGAGCGGACATTGCGTACGATGCCGCCCGACGTCGACGCACTGGTCGATCCGCTCGATGGCTGCGGAAATTGGCTTTTCTCACACCACGATCCGCCGAATGTGGACCGCGTTCGGCTTGCAGCCCGAACTCCCATAGTGATCGGAAACATCGCGGATCCAGAGCCTCGGTGATCCGGCGAAGCGCCTCAACGTCGACGCCCGGATCGACAATGATGCGCCGCCGACCTGCCGGCTCGATCTCAATCCGACGCTCGGTCGAATGTGCTGTCGCACTGAGCGATGAAGCCGCCGCCGACGCCACAGGCCCATCCTCGGCCACAACTGCCCTGACAAAGCCAGCCTCGGATTTTGTCCGGTTCGCCGCGACGGCTCTTCGCCAAGTCACCAGCAGAGAACGCGACAGGCCATATCGCCGCGCCGTCGCCGCAACCAGACTCGGCTCAGACATGCTTTCCAAAACAATCCGCGTTTTCTCCTCCTCAGACCAACGCCGCCGCCGGCCTGTCTCCACCACTTCAAGTCGATTTAACGCACTGATCGTATGGGCGCCCAAACGTACAGTTCTCAACCATCAGACCAGACCGCCACAAGCCGTCTTTCCTCGAAGGCCTACGTGATGACGCGCAATTCCGGCAGGCAAACTTGGCTGCTCTCGTGTTTCGCCGTACCGTATCTGAAGCGATCGAATGAATAACGGCTGGCCTTGACTGCGGAATTTCATTGATGACTCGAAATCACCGCCAGACGAGATACGACTCGGCATCGGACTAGAACTGCTCTTTCCCCTTCTTGCCACTCCGCGCAGCTTAGGTTGAAGGCGGCACCTGCAGTTTTAGACGCATTGACGATATCGCCAGCCGCCACGGTTTGGTACCAACTGGTCTGCGTAACGAGTCCGCGTTCGCCCTCACTTTGAAAATTGACATCTGACGCCAAAAGACCTCCGGCGGGCATGCCGGAGGCCTTCCTTGGAGGTCAGTTTTACATCTATGAAGTCGCGTTTTCTCCTTCGCTAGTTTGAATAGAGTCTAGAAGTTGCGCTGAGCGCGGAGCAGCAGCACGAGGCTGTTCTGGTCCTTCAGCTCATAGGCGGCAGCAGGTTTTGCGATCCCCGATTGTAGCGGGAGAGTCACAGTGCTTCCGCTTGCATATTTTTGATCGAGCATCGCATACGCGAGTTCAGCTGAGAAAGTCAGGTTCTTGACCGGAGTCCAGGACGACTTCGTGCCGACAACTGCGTAGTTGAAGTCGGGATTGCAGCCGGCAAGACCGCTCGAGAGAGCGACAGTTGCGACGACCGCACCGCAGATGTAGCCCTTGGCCGTGTTGTTGTACCGGACAGCACCCCATGCGCCGTAAATCGACGTATTCCAGTATGGATCCCAATTGTGAGTATAGCCACCGTTGAACCCGTAGGTTGTGGTTAGCTCCTGCCCAGCGCCCGTGACAAACACAGAGTCCGATACACCACTAACCCCGAGACTTTGATATGCACCAGCTAGGCCGGTACCACCGTACATCGCGAAGGTGAAGGGCAGGTAGTCGTGGAAGTTGTACGCGCTCGCGCCGTTCGTATATACGCCGGTCAAATTGATCGTGTCACCCGCGCCGGTCGGGATGTTTTTGATCGACAAGGCCAACTGTCCGGCCCAGCCCCATTTGTCCCCGGGATGGTCGGTGACTTCGGACGCGCCATAGTAGGCCGCATGGTTGTCGTGCGCGGCGAACGACGCTTGGAAGAGCCCCCAAGCTTGGTCAACACGGACCCTCGCCACGAGGTCTGGCGCTCGCGAACCGCCGATATCATTGGCACCATACGAACCGGTCGCAATTCCTGCTGCCGTCGCGCCACTCACGTTCCAAATGTTGGTCGTGTAGTTTGGGACCTGATCTTGGGCGGAGAAAGAAGCCGTGATGCCCTGACCGAAATCAGCGGTATAGCTGACCTGGTTCACCGGATCCCAACCGGCGCTACCCGGCAGCTCCATATTGTTCGCGGGATATTCGGCCCAGGGGGTTCTGAACTGCGACTCCGCCTTACCAAATGTGAACCCGGCGAACTGAATAAAGGCGTAGTAGACACCGAGCGATCCGCCAGCGACCGCAGAACCGACCGATGAAGTGTAAGCGGTCGAGCCATTTACGGCAGTTGTGCCAGCACCGCTGTAGGTGCCGCTGGTCCAGGTAAACGCGAGTTCGGCGAACGTCCGAACCACGCCGTATTCGGTCGCGGTGCGCGTATCGATTTGCAAATCTTGGCGGGTCCTCGTCGTGTAGTAGTTGCTCAGCCGGTTATGGGCACCAGACACGCCGCTGGCGGCAGCGCTAAGGTCAGAGGCTGTGGCCAGCACAGCATCGGCGCGCAGATAACCACCCAGCTTGATGCATGTGTCGGTGCCTGGGATATAGTAGAATCCAGCTCCATACAGCGAGCAGATCTTCACGTATTCGATCGCTTTGGCCTTAACGGGCAGATCGGCCGCCTGCGCTCCGCCTGTAGCAATCAATCCCGCCGCCGAACCGAGCAAAAGGCTCTTCACCATCTTCATAAAAGTCCTCCAAATTGTCTGGCCTGTAAGGTGCCGGCTGCGGAAGAGCCGACCACCTTCGCCCCCGCCCCTAATCATTCTCGACCTGCAGGGCATCGTCGAACGTCAACCAGTAGCTTGAACCAGTGAACGTCGCGGTGCGGATTATTCCGCCGCTCGCCCATTTACGTTTGACAGATTGCGTCCCGTATTGGCGCAGAAACTCTGTACGTAACGGACAGATCCAGACGGCCGCTCTGCAGCCGTGTTGTTGCGACCTCAGATCGGTACGTTTTGTACGATGTCGCAACCACATCTGTGCGCGATCCAGTTCACGCCGGCGAGCAGCGCATACGCATAACTACTTGAAACGAGTGAAGCTCCTCACAGTGGTGGATGCTGATGGTGAAGAGGTCTTGGACGACCGATTTCTGGCAGCCGCAGGCACCTGCTCCGCACCCTCGATAGACTTCAGCTTACGCATACTCGGTCGCTGGGTGAGATAGCCAAAAGTGTCGGCTGGTAACTCCAGCCATGCCCAAGATCGCCGGCTAAGCGCTCGACGCTTAGTCGATCGAATGCTCGCGCGTGGTTACAATCGACTGGGTGCTTTGCTCTCCATTGATTGCGACTAGCGATGAAGCTGGTGTCTTTCGCACGGGCTGAAGAGGCCAATCACTGGGCGTTGCACCGATCCCGATCTTAAGTTAGATGTGCGGCCTACTTGCCATCTTCTCTAGGGACAACCATGATCTTGCGGTCGCGCGCAAGGGCAACGGCATCGACGTCGTGAACGAGTTCGACAACGGGAGGCGACCAGACGATGACGTGCACTGCGCGAGCAGCGGATCGCTGCCGGCTGCAGTGCATCAGATGCTTGTCGTGCCGGAACAGCAGTCGCCAGTGCCGCGCGGCAATCAGGATGGAACTTCCCATCCAGATTGTCGCGCTATACACGAGCGATCTCACTTCGCGCTTTGACTTCAAGCGTAAAGGTTACTGCGAGACGCGAACTCCCGGTTACATGAGTCAGATGTATATCGTTCCCAGTGGAGAGGCGATTACGATCGATGCTCAGCTCAAGCGCGATACCCGTCGGCGATTGAGGGCCACGCTCGCAAGCTGCAATGGATTGAGCCAATCGCGGCGATGAAGTGTCTCGCCGATCGACAAGATCTCACGTTTATTGCCAAGTTGAGCCGCGGCTGATCAAAGGCACAATCTCGCGTTCAGCCGATTCAATGAAGACCAGCGGCGTTCCCAAATTCTAGTCGCATCCGAAAAGGACCGCGCCGAAGCGTGATGATCGTGGATCTCCTGTGCAACAATCTATCTGCGTTTGCTCCCGCATTCGGTCAATCTACCCGGTGCTGTGCAATCTTGACTCTTATGCCTCAGTGCACCACTTGGTGTCGATTGTTTCGGGCGGACTTGCACGAGATCATGACGCCGCCAGCCTTCGCCCGGCCTCTGTTCTCCTTAGGAAGCCGGGATATCCAGGGCCGTGGTCCGTGAGCTTTCGGGCCACATCCCAGTCCCCGGTATCTACCTCGGACACCAGCGCATCGGAAGCGTATTGGGCGGACGCGTAACGTGCGCGCGGCGCATCACGGGTTACACATAACGGCCAAAGGCCTCTTCAAAGGACTTCCGTCCCCGTTTTATGCCGGCCGCTATCAGTAAGCGGCATGAAGCACCC
>NZ_VSTH01000246.1 GCF_008123965.1 Bradyrhizobium hipponense
CAGGCCGCCAACACCGGCATCACCTCGCTGCAGAAGCTGCTCGACAGCGCCAAGTCGATCGCCAACCAGGCGCTGCAGACCACGGTCGGTTACTCGACCAAATCGAACGTCTCCACCACCATCGCGGGTGCGACCTCGACCGACCTGCGCGGCACCACGACCTATTCCAGCGCGACTGCGCTCTCCAACGTGCTGTTCTCCGGCGCGGCTGGTGGCGTCACGGCAGCGACCTCGACGACCACGCTGGGCGCATCGGCCGTGGCCACCTATACGGGCACCGCGATCAACGCAGCGACCACGGCGGCCAGCCTCCTGAACGGCACGGCTGCTGTCAGTGACGCCAACGCCGGCGTTGTGGCGGGCGACACCTTCACTGTCAACGGCAAGACCATCACCTTTGCTTCGGGTGACGCGCCGAGCACGGCACCGACTGGATTCACCAAGGTCGCTGCGTCGGCCGGCGTGACCACCGGCAACGTCTATACGGACGCGAGCGGCAATTCGCTCGTCTATCTTGGTTCTACGACGAAGGCCTCGGTCGGTGACGTGCTGACCGCGATTGACGTCGCCAGCGGTGTGCAGAGCAACGTCGCCGGTACTTTGACGCTGAACGCCGGCCAGACTGCCTCGACCGTCAACGGCAGCGGTGCGCTGCTCCTCGAGAGCTCGACCGGTGCGGATCTGAGCGTTTCGGGCAAGGCCGACATCCTGAAGGCTCTGGGGCTGACCACGGCGACCGGCACCGGTAGTGCCACTGTCACCGCGGCTCGCGTCACTGCATCGGGCAGCCTCGGCTCGTTCGTGCAGGATGGATCGACCCTGAACGTCAACGGCAAGACCATCACCTTCCAGAACGGTGGAACCCCCGCTGCGGCGCAGGTTGCGAGTGGCTCGGGCGTGAGCGGCAACGTTGTGACCGACGGCAGCGGCAACTCGACGGTCTATCTCAACAAGGGTACGATTGCCGACGTGCTGAAGGCGATCGATCTCGCCACCGGCGTGCAGACCGCA
>NZ_VSTH01000247.1 GCF_008123965.1 Bradyrhizobium hipponense
CCGACGGAGATCGGTCCTTGTGGCTTAGGCGGAGGCGCGAGTTTCCTCGCCGGCTTCGGATCGGCTTGAGCTGACGGCGGGGAGGGAACGGAAGGACGTGAAGCGGTGAGCACGAGATTTGGCAACGAGTCGATTCGTGAGGTCAGTGCTGCAATTTGATCGGAAATTCGTTTTAAGTCAGCCTGCTGTGCTGTGATGCTGCGGTTGAGCTCCGCTATTCCATCGCTCGCCTTCTGTTCTCCCGATAGAATCTCCGATAGAACCGCCCTGTCGTCGGGCGACATGCTTAGCGTTGGAGCGGCTTCACGAACTGCCGAGCTCTCGAGATATCGTCTGACGTCGGTCAAAAAGTAGACTGCTGCAGTGCACAGACACACGAAGACGCCCACCACTCACCCTAGGTTCCTTGACGATCTGCGCAAAATCGGCGGCAAGTCTAAAGCGGCCGGCTGTTCAATTGCATCCATCACTTCTCGCTCGCCGACCCGGCTCATTAGCTTTTCCACTCCACTCGAGAACACTGCAACAGCCGTGGTGCCGCCCGACGATCGACAATACGCCATCCGCCACTCTTAAAGATCGTTTGGTCTTACCTCCTATGCGGCTGAGCGAGCCACGCGACGCGAGAGTCGTTGCACGCGGGCGCTCCTACATCATAGTGCGCGCACAAAGCAATAGTTGTCGTGTTGATCGGAGGCGGAGCATTTTGGCGCAATCTACGACGAACATCCCTATAACCATTTATTCGCCCCGTGCCGAATCGAGTCGGCCGCAACGATAAGCAACGTTTCGCTCCTAGCGACACTTCCGCCGAGCAATGGGCGCATGAAGGGGTTTCTCGCTCCGCGGGACCCATGAACGAGGCCCTGCGACAATGCTCGCATTGGTGAAGTTCGACTACGTGCTTGGACGGCCCTGAACCGGCGCAGGATCCCTGGGTCGATGGAGAATAGCCACGCAGAAGTCAACTACCAACCTTGTCAGTTGATGAAGAGTACGGGGTAATGAATCTTGGTCAATGAACCTCGCACGAGTCAGGTCGTGAGGCAGTTCGAGCTCTAGCAGCCAACGGCCCTGGTGGATGTCTCTTGGCGAACATTGGAGATTACCGAAGCGGAGTTGAATCTGGGGCCTCGTCGTGGCCGTGTTGATTCGAGTATCGCGCCTGCAGCAGTTGTTCTCTGTCTTCGCGAGGAACGCCTTGCCATCCAACAGCGTCTTTCGTCAGCAGATCCGCCGTCACGCAAGCTCCCAATTGCCTAGCGGCACTCCTGATTACTGTCGGCAAACAAAGGAATGCAAAAGAATTCGCTTGCGACCACAAATTTCGTAAACATGGGATAACAATCGTTGCAGACTTCGATTCTAGACAAGTATTGCGATGCTCGCCTTCCTTGGTACACCATCTATCCAACTGTAGCCGAGTTCTCCACAGAGGTCGGCGCCGAAGCCTCTGAGAAATGGCTGCAGCGCCTGCCGGTTAATGACTCGGTGTCGCTCTATTTCCACATTCCGTTCTGTCGACCGATTTGCTGGTATTGCGGCTTCGCTCGAAGCATCACTCGCCGGGATTCACCCATCCTAGAGTTTTTGACGGTTCTTCGTAAGGAGATCGATTTGGTCGCGGCGCAGGTGCCGCAACCGCTGCCTGTGAGCGACGTGCACTTCGGCGGTGGAACGCCGACCCTCATCGAGGCAGCGGAGTTCCGGCGCCTGATGGAATTTCTGCGCCGCCGCTTTGCGCTTTCGAAAACGGCCGCCATCGCTGTTGAGATCGACCCGCGCACGTTCACGCTCGCCACATCCGAAGGGTTAGCAGCTGCCGGCGTGAACCGCGCAAATCTCGGCGTCCAGAGCTTCGATCCAATTGTTCAAAAGTCGATCAACCGCGTCCAGAGTGAGGCACAAACAGAGCGCGCCGTCGAAACGTTGCGGCAGCATGGAATAATCCGCATCAACTTCGACCTCATCTACGGTCTGCCAAATCAGACGGTGCAGTCCTGCGTTCAGACCGCGACTACGGCAGTGGCCATGCGACCAGACCGGCTTGCGGTATTCGGCTACGCGCACGTTCCTTCCTTCAAGAAGAATCAGCGCCTGATCGACGAGGCAGCGCTGCCAGACAGACCTGCCCGTGCAGAACAGGCCGCCGCGATGGCCAATGCACTGATTGCAGCTGGGTACCGCCAAATCGGACTCGACCATTTCGCCTTGCCGGATGATGAGCTCGCGCTGGCGCAGAAAGCCGGTCGCCTGCGGCGGAACTCACTGGGTTACTCGGCCGACACCTGCAATAAAGTGATCGGCTTCGGCCCGTCGGCCATCGGTCGGCTTGGGGACGGTTACGTCCAGAACGCAGTTACAGCCGGTTCCTACAGCGGCCAAATCAAAGCCGGCCGTCTGGCGACGTCAAAGGACTACAGTCTCAGCCTCGAAGACCGCGTCCGGGCCGCAATCATCGAGCGGCTAATGTGCGATTTCGAGGTCGACGTGCCGGCAATTTGCGTTACTCATGGATTTGACCCGGTCTCTTTCCTCGGTTTAGGCGAACGCTTGGCAATGCTCGCCGAGGATGGAATCATGCAAATGGAAAAGGGATTCATCCGCGTGAGGCCGGAGCATCGTTTTCTAACTCGCGCTGTGGCAGCCGCATTCGATGCTTATCTTGGCACGCCGCTCTGTTAAGACCAGCCAAGGAGCGATAATCGGATGAAATGCATTACCTTTCGCTGTGCGCGCCAGGGAGTCCGGCGAACGAGTTTCGCTCGCCTGGTACAATCACAAACGGCTCCAAACTGGTACAAGACGCCGTGGGCAGCTGTGCGACGAGAGCCGCCCCGGCCCTAGCCGCGAAAACAGCTGGACGCATTGCTGCCGGGAAGTTGACGCCCCCGACTGCAACGCGGCATAGCCACGCCAAGGTTCATCACATCACCACCATTGCCCGTGTGACCGCGGACCTCGACCAGGAGGACGAACTGGCTGCGGGACATCACCAACGAAATGGAGATCGAGGACGGCTCATCTCGGCCTACGGCGTGGGGAAGATGGCATCTCGGCGTTCAGCGACTTCGCTATCGAAAACCTGATCGAGCTCGTCCGGATGTACAAAGATCTCGGCTCAAGCGTTAGCAGCCGGAATACTCCATCAGCGCGCCGTTACGCTGGATGCGTACTCTCAGTAAACCGCAGCGATTCGTCGTGATGACATGATGGCCCCTATCGATGTGCATGATCGCCGCTCGACCGGATCGCTACGGGCTGAGGCGTGCAATCCAGAGCAGCCACTCGTCCACGCCACTAGACCACGGAGCACAAAACGACCAGCGCCGGCGCGACACGGCCCGCGAAAAGATCGTTCCCCCTAAGAGCTTCGCGCAACCTCGATCGATTGCACCCGTCGACGTTGCCATACCGGTCCTCCGTGAACGCCGGGACGGCCTCGCGCCGACCGGCACAATACCTGCGATTCGCGCAGCGACAGCCGACCTCCCGCCCGGTCAACTACCAAACCTAGCAATTGATGGAGATGACGGACACATGCCAGTCAGTGCCGGTGAAACTCGCTCGGGCCACATCAGGGAAGAAGTCGCGACGCGATATAGATCTCGTAGATCCAATGGAGCTGATAGATGTTCTGTCTCGTTGTCCGCAGGTATCAAAACGTCGCCAATCGCGCTCTCCATCTTCCGATGAGAGCCAATCAAGGCCTTGTGGCGGCGTCAGCGAGCTTACGGGCCTCAAAAGATGTTAGCCCCTTCTGCCCGCCTGTGCTTCATCCCATCGACCAAGCTGCGAGCGGCGTTTCTTGGATCCGGCGTGTTGTTCTGCGAGCTCCGCTATTGGCGCTGCTCTCTGTTCAAGAACATTGCCTTTCCTTTTGCCAGTGGATTTGTCCCAAGGTCACCTGGGCTTCGTGCGTCGGCCGCCAATCTCTTGCTAGCGAACGCTCATACCAAGATGCCTGCATTCGATTAGCGATCGAGCGGCTGGGTTGTGTCGCGCCAGGTATCCACCAAGTTGGCCAAGCTGCGCCAGTAGTTGTGATAGCGCGGAAGGCTGAGCGGGTCTTTTTCGCATAAAGACACCCGCCTGGTGTCAAGCGCCACCCAGACCGCCTTGAGGGCCAAGGATTCGACCTCCGCTCTAGGCGGTCAGGTGGAAGTGCACTTTATTCGAATCGACGGACGCGGAAATCACCATGCATCGTTGCGTTATAGCGCCGGTATCCATGTGGGCATACCCGGCTGGCGTAGTCGCTCTCATTTCTGGACCAATTGCGAAGCCGAGAGGGCGCATTCTCCTGTCGGTGATAGCTAGTCTCGCGGGCAGTTCGGCGGCAGCAACTGGCGAGATCTCTGGCCCAAGAAGCCACGGCCCCGATGAGCTCGTCAAGGCAAGAAGCCGGACAATTTCGGATCCGGCTATGACATTCCGAAGCGGGCCCAAGGGAGCAGCGCGCCTTTCTGGGAGCTCCCTGTCAAAAACAGCTACGTCAAAGCGCGACAGTACCCTGCAGACTGCGAAGAGCAGAATTCAAAAGCAGATTAATCCATTCGCAAAATTCGAGAACCTCCGCGAAAAAGGTGCCGCGTTCACTGCTCCTGGTCCTGCAGACACGATAGATCAGGATAGAGCTTCTGTCAGATCCGAGCTTTCAGATCTCGGGATTGGATTTGCTGGCTGGACCCTAAATACGTTTGTCAACAATGAAGTCGGCAATGCCGCCAGAAGCACCATCGCCAATCAGCAATATGTCGGTCAGAATCCAACATTTAGTACGGTCAACTCTATGATCGTGACCTATGACCTCACTCGGTTTGGAATTCCCGACGGTCAGATCGTGGTGGGAGCCGAGCATCAATACTGGACATGGAAGAGCGCCGGGCCAGACCGACTGGGACTCAATGCAGTTTCTTACTATCAAACGTTCTTCGACAGGAAGATCGAACTCAAACTGGGCTACCTCAGGAACCAACATGAGTTTGCGGGCGCCGGAGAAAAGTTTTTTGGACCCTCGTCGAAGATGCTGTTCCAAGCGGGCATGAGCAACAATTGGGCGCCAACGCCGGCCCTTAATCTGAAGTACAATTTTGACGATCGCTTATATAATAAGCTCTCAATCCAGCGCTCGCTCAGTCCAGCCGGTCAATATACGCATGTAAGCGAAAATCCCACTGGGTTGAACTGGAGCACGCGCGACGCAGGCATTCTTTTGCTTGATGAAATTTGCTATAAGAACAAGCCTACTCCCGGGGTACCCGAGACTTGGCTGCGGGCTGGCGCGGGGTTTAATAACAGCAGCTACACGGACCTACAGCATCCGACGCAACCGACAGCCAAGGCGAACAGCGTCTACTATGTAGCTGCGGACAGGCAATTCTGGCAGTCTGCCATCCACGGCTCGGCATCTCGCGGAATCTATGGCGGATTCTCTGCAATGTACGCTCCGCCTGACCTAAATAGGGCTAGCCAGTACTACGAGCTTCGCCTTTACGCGAAAGGCCTGTTTGACAGCCGGCCCACCGACCAGATGAGTCCTGTTGTCAACAACACCATCTGGAGCCATTTCGCGGTGGATGCTGCACTGGCGAAAGAGCCGCTGGCGCACCGCGACAGCACAGCCATTTCGGGACTATATACGGCGCATCTGGCGCCCGGAATATATACAACCGTAGGACTGACGTACATCAATCACCCGACAAGCATTACCTACACGCCGCAAACGGGACACGCCCTGAATATATTGGTATCTACGTCGGTATTCTTCTAAGGCCTCAAGACTGCGCGTGAATTCACCGCCATGTAGCCGATATCACCATCGCCATTTCAAGGGCTTGGAGCCACTTATCACGGCGATTTTGGTATCGGCTGTGCTCCTGGCGAGAAGCCCGGGTACCGCGTAAATTGAGCCGTGATGTCCAAGGTAGCATGTGTTGGGAACGGTAGGTTAGAGCCTTTGCTGCTTCGTCTACGAGCGATCGGCCGACGTCATATTGCGCAAGACCTATACCCTCGGCCGGAATGATCTCCGATGCTCATTTAGTCAAATCGAGTGCTGATCTTGCGCCAGCGACATTGCTTTCGATGCCTGCTCGTGCTGCTCGTCAGACTCGCGTCCAAGCTCGTACTCTGCCATGACAACGCTCAAACCGTGCCCTCGGAGCTTAGTTCACGTCGCGAAGAGGCGTGGTAAGCGGAACCAAGACACAGATGCCGAAACTAGCCAACTACGGCAACCGCGCTATTTCTGTCCCACGTTTGTGGCGCTGGCCTAAAGGCGATGCGCAAGGTCGGCGGAAACATACTCCCCTTCCGCGGCAAATCAACCCGCCGCGGCCGGATGACCTGCGCCACTCGGTGCTGAATCATTTTCCGCTGGGTCGAGATGAGCTTTCAGCATCTCACTTCAGCAACGAGGGTCGCCTTCCGAGTCCGCGGCGCGTTAGCCCCTCCCATCCAGTTGCGCGTGGCGTTCTGCTCGGTGAACTTCTCTTCGCAAACAGTCTATTCGCGCGAACATGCGATAAAGAGCAGTGCATCACCGGTGAATTTGCCGAGCCCGGCTAGGCAACCCTCGTGGAGGGGCGCTTCGTTGTCTTGAGGCGCGTTACACTGCATCGGCCGTCGACGCTGACGGGCGCGTCACCATCGATTGTGGCACGATGAACGACGCGATGCTGGTCACCGTAATCGTTGACCGCATAATGCTGCGTTGCGCGGTTATCCCAAATCGCGACATCGCCTTCTTTCCAGCTCCAGCGCACGGTGTTTTCGGGCGCCGTGATATGGGACTGGAATAGATCGAACAGCCTCTGACCGTCGCGCTTTGGGATATCAATAAACCTTTGCACCACATCGCCGAGCAGGAGCGCGCGCTCGCCGGTCTCGGGATGTACACGGACCACCGGATGCTCGGTCTCATAGATCGTTTTGGTAAAGACCTCATCAAAATGCTTCTGGTCGATTTCGCGAACACGGCAGGTCCCGGCGTAGTCGAAGGCGTTGCTGTGAACGGTCCAGAGTTCGTCGGCAAGCCGTTGGAGCGGCCGCGGCAGATCCAGATAGGCGGCCACAGTGTTCGACCAAATCGTATCGCCACCGGACGATGGGATCACGACGGCTCGCAGCACCGCAAGTTTGGGATAGGCCGCGAGAAACGTTCCATCGGCGTGCCATACGTCAGCCCGACTACCTCCGCGCGCGGAATCAAGCTCGATGATCGAGGTCGTTCCATTGATGGTACCGAGCGTCGGATGCGGCACCAGCCTTCCCAAACAAGCAGCAAAGCGCTCCTGCTCCGCGTCATCAAGATGACCCTGATCGCGGAAGAAGATCACTTTGTGTTCGAGCAGCAAGCTGTTGATCGCAGCGACGGTTTGGCTCGGTAAATCACCCGAGAGCTTGACATTTCTCATTTCAACACCGATGCGCGCGGCGCGCTTGACGACGTCAGTCGGTGGAATGACACTCTCGGTCGAAGCCGTTTCTTTCATTGCGAACTTTTCCAAGCGTTGCGGATTCTTCAAGCGGACGAGGGCGCATTGTCACTCGGTTTCGAAGGCGAACCTCGCGCTACGGGTACTCTCGAGCAAGCACCATGCCAGTCGGAAAACGGAGCTGTGAAGGTCCGTCAGGTAGCTGATCGGATGATAATTCGAACAGTTGCCAGGA
>NZ_VSTH01000248.1 GCF_008123965.1 Bradyrhizobium hipponense
CACCAACGCCGAGTGCCACCGCTACCACCACCACCACCACCACCACCACCACCGACACGTCGGGCCAGCCGTCCGATTCCAAGAAGAGCGTATCGAAGAAGCCGGCGAAAAAGAAGATGACCCGGCAGCAGGAGATCGACCATTCGGTCGACAGCGGCACCGTTCCCGCACGCTATCGCAGCTCGGTGCCCAAGCAGTACCAGCAATACATTCCGTTCGATAAGCAGTGACCGATTGCAGGGGGCGCGACGTCATTGGTCGCCAGCGCCGCTGGTGAATCAAGAAGCGGCTTTGGCCAGGCGCGATCTGGTCCGCGCCCTGTGGCGGGCTGCGATCCCGGTGCTAGAGTAGGCCAGAGCCTTGGGGGTGATGATGAGCGATGACGTGAAGGATGCTGGCCTTGTGGCGATGATCAGCAGCATCCTGGGAGGCAACAAGCGCGCAGAAGTGGTCGCACCGCCGCCGCTGACCGACGTCCCACCGACAGCACCGTCGAATGAATTCGAGGCGGTCGCAGATCCAACCGCAGAAGCGACAGCGCCGAAGCACGAGGCTGCGCCCGATGCCGCGGCGGCCTCCGCGAAGCCGGCCGAGCGGTCCGCGCAAGTCATCATGACACCGGATGGCAAGCGACGTTTGCCGGCGGAAGCGATTGCCGATCTCGTGCTCGGTGAGTTGTGCAAGCTGGAAGATTTTCCACCCTCCGGCGCCTCGGTCACGGTCTATGGCTACCGCCACTGGAACGCCATGATCACCTTCGCGCCGTTCTCGACCACGTTCCGGAACGCAACGCGGTTCCGCCAGGCCCTGCCCGACCTCGTCTTCAAGCTGCGCCGTTTCGTCGAACTTGAGATATAGTCCGGCAAATCACCGGCGGTGGCCCGGCGCGATTCCATGCCAGCGATCATGGCGTGCAGGCGCGGTCGGTGCCCCCCCAACAGTTCGACAGGATTTTCGAGTTGAGCGTCGCCTTTACCAAGGAAGAAAGCGCCGAAACCGCGTCCGAGACGCTGTTGCCGGATCGCGCGATCTCGCCGCATCCCAACCTCGTGACGGAGGCAGGCCTGCAGGCCTTGCAGAGACAGCTTGCCGAAGCGCGCCAAGCCTATGAAGCCGCGCAAGCCATCGAGGACGTCAACGAGAAGCGCCGGCAGTCGGCGGTCCCCTTGCGCGACGCTCGCTATCTCACCGAAAGGCTGCGCACCGCGCAGCTCGTTTCCACCCCAGTGTCGACCGACATCGTCGCCTTCGGCAGCACGGTGACCTTCAGCCGCACCGACGGCCGCGTGCAAACCTATCGGATCGTCGGCGAGGATGAAGCCGATCCGAAGGCCGGCTCGATTTCGTTC
This sequence comes from Bradyrhizobium hipponense, assembly GCF_008123965.1. Taxonomy (GTDB): domain Bacteria; phylum Pseudomonadota; class Alphaproteobacteria; order Rhizobiales; family Xanthobacteraceae; genus Bradyrhizobium; species Bradyrhizobium hipponense. The sequence goes on from NZ_VSTH01000248.1 coordinate 1,350, forward strand.
GTGTCACCGGTCGCTAGGTCGCTGATCGGGAAGGCGGTGGGCGATGTCGTGGGGGCGGGTACTCAGGAGATCGAGATTCTGGAGATTGCGTAGGGCGCGATTGGAGAGTTGAATTATGGCGCATTGGGCGCCAGCGCCACCATCAGCCCCGAGACGATCATCAGGGAGGTGAGGCCCAGCAGAAGGCTGCGTCGTTCGATGCCCCGCGTCACCGAGGAGATCGCAACGCTGGTGACTTTGCTTCGGACGTGAGCGCCTGCGCCCGTTGAATTCCGACGATAGCGAAGGCGCTTCCGCCGATCAGAACGCCTCTGCGTGTGATCACGGCATACCTCCGTTCATCGCGCATCGCGAGCGGGCTTGTCGAGCGAGGCATTGTCGTTCTTTCAGTGCGGTCGCTTTTCGATCACGTCCTTGACGACCGGCGCCGCGGAAAACGCGTTCGGCCGGCCGGCGTAGAAAGCGAGATGGCCGAGCACCTCGCCGGCTTCCTCCCGCGTGACATGGTCTTTGCTCCTTGGGTGGATGCCCCTCCGGCGACGGCAGGGCCGCCACCAAACAGGCAGAATGAAAACAAGGCCGCTGCGACCATTCTCATTGCGTGGATCCTTCCAGATCTGTCGGGTGCGCCATTAGCCACGAAGCGACGAGTACTGCGCAGAGCACGGTGCCCGCGCTAACCAGAAACACGACGTTCAATCGCGCCCCGGCTGCGATCAATCCGAGCGCAGGGCTGGCGAGCCCTTGGGCGAGATCGAGAAATGCAGTGTAGGCGCCCATGGCCAGGCCGCGGCTGTGCGCCGGAACGCGGCGGACAGCCTCGACGCCAAACCCGGGATAGACCAACGAGAAGCCGAAGCCGGTCAGCGCGGCGCCCAGCAACGCCATCTCGGGTCGAGAGGACATCCAGATCAGCGCCTGTCCTGCGGCTTCGATGACCGTGCACACCAGCGCGACTTTGGCCCCGCCGACGTTGTCGGCCACATGGCTGAAGAATATCCGGGCCATGATGAAGGCAACCGCGTAGGCAGTGTACGCGAGCCATCCATTGTCCCATCCGCGGTTCGCGAACAGCAAGGCGACGAACGTGGTCACGGCTCCGAATCCCACGCTGCCGAGAGCCGACCCAAGGCCCGGCACCCAGACGGCGCCGATCACTTCGACGAACGAGAAGCGGGCGTGGTGCGCCGGAGCAACAGCGGGAAGCCGCGCAACGAGCATCAAGGGGACAAGAGGCGCCGCGGTGGTCGCGGCCGCGATCGCAGCGAAGCCGTAATTCGCGTAGAGGGCGGAGCCAGCGGGCGCGCCGATCGCGAACGCTGCGAACATCGCCATGCCTATCCACGCAATGACCTTGCCCGTGCTGCCGGAATCGACGAGCGCCAGCCCCCAGCTCACCGCCGCTGTGATGATGAAGCTCTCGGCGCCGCCCAGAAGTCCTCGCCCCAGCAGCAGTATCGCCACGGAGGCCAGGGGGATCGCAGTAAAATAAATCGAAGCGAGGTACAGCAACCCCGAAGCAGCGGCAGCGAGCAACCCGACGATCACGCCGCGCTTGGCTCCCTTGCTGTCCGAAAAGTTGCCCGCCCAGGGCCGCGAGACCAGAGACGCCGCGAACTGACTGCCGGCGACCAGGCCGACCACGAACGTTCCCTGCCCCAATCCACCGTGAACGTGAAGCGGAAGGACCGGCATCGCGATGCCGATGACGAGGAAGGCGACGAAGACCACCCCCATGATCGGCAGCAAGGTTGCGGCGAGGCTATGCGCCGTGGCGCGCGTTCGGAGCGTTGTTACCGGCATGCAATGACGCCTCTGCTCACACCGTGAGCATCGTCTTGATCGCACGCCGTTCGTCCATCGCGCGGTAGCCTTCCGCGACGTCGGCAAGAGGCAGCGTGAGATCGAACACCTTGCCGGGCTTGATCCTGCCCTTCAGAACGCGATCCATCAGATCGGGCAGGAAGCGACGGACCGGCGCCGGTCCGCCCAGCATTCGACGTTGCGCGAAAAACATCGCCTGACCGTCGAAAGTCACGCCGTGAGGTACCCCGACATAACCGATCGAGCCGCCCGGACGCACGGAATCGATGGCTTGAGTCATGGATTCCTGAGTGCCGACGCATTCCAGAACGGAGTCCGCCCCGACACCTCGCGTGAGCTCTTTCACGCGCTCGATGCCCGCACCCCCGCGTTCGGCGACGATGTCCGTCGCGCCGAACTCGCGTGCCAATTCCTGCCGACTCTTGTGCCGGCTCATCGCGATGATGCGTTCAGCCCCCATCTCCTTGGCTGCCAGAACGCCCATCAGCCCTACGGCCCCGTCACCGACGACGGCTACCGTCGATCCGGGCCGAACGTTGGCGGCATCGGCGGCATACCAGCCCGTCCCGAGAACATCGGACGTCGCCAGCAAGTGCGGAACGAGGTGCTTTTCCGGCACCTCGGCGGTGGCGACAAGCGTTCCGTCGGCCAGAGGCACCCGCGCGTACGGCGCCTGCGCTCCCGTCATGAACTCGCGCTGGATGCAGGAGGAGTGAAAGCCGAACTTGCAGTGCGGGCAGGTGTTGTCGGACAGGCAGAACGAGCCGACGACGAACTGGCCAGGGCGGACGGTTCTGACTTCGCTGCCGACCTCGACGACGATGCCGCAGTATTCGTGACCCATGTGGGCCGGACCGTCCGTCGGCTGCAATCCGCGATACGGCCATAGGTCGGACCCGCAGATGCAGGTGGCCGACAACTTTATGATGGCATCCGTCGGCTTGAGGATCTTCGGGTCGTCGACTTGTTCGCAACGGACGTCTCCCGGCCCGTACATGACTGTGGCAAACATGACTATTTCTCCTGTCAGACTGCTGGAAGAAGCTCGATGCGCAGCGCGAACGTGCCTCGCGCGAGCAGCGGTTGTGGACCATCATCGAGGCGGCCGATGCGGATCAGGCCGCTCGAATATTTGTATCCGCCATGAAAGAAGGCGAGGTTGCCCCATGGCGCGTAGTAGCAGAGATCGCCTGCTGCTTCGTTCGCGAACGGACCGCTGCCTTCTTCCGTCAGTTTTCGCGGCAGGTAGGCGATTTTCTCGTTCGTCGAAAAATCCTGGACGACGAGATCAAGTGGCAGCATCGTCGCCAGATCGCGAGCGGAGGGATTATCCAGCAAGCCAACCGTGAAAGCCTTCTCCTCGAAGCGGCAGCGAATACGCATGGACGCCCTTCCTCCTTGTCTCTCGTCATCGAATGTCGTCTGCGCGGAGGCCGATGACGTTGCGGAGACGACGGCCGCCAGAGCGGCGGCAAATCGACGCCGGGTGAGGCCATCAAATGCGGTCTCTCATTCGCCCCATCCTCCGTGCTGTCGACCGCGGGCTACCGGTCCACTCGTCTCTTGGACGGGCCGCCTGATTGCTGATGGGAAACTAAGGCTTCCGCCTCCGTTCGATTAGGTGATAAAATCCGAACGCAGTCATTAGGCAGGCTTATCAATGAACCGGGAAGACGCCAGCGATATCCTGGCGTTCCTCGCCGTGGCGAGGGAACGCAGCTTCACGCGTGCCGCAGCCAAGCTCGGTATGACGCAATCGGCGCTGAGCCAGATCATCCGAAACTTGGAGGAACGGCTTGGCGTGCGTCTCCTCAACCGAACGACCCGGAGTGTCACGCCAACTCAAGCCGGCGAACGGCTGTTCCTGAGCGTCGGGCCCAAATTTACCGAGATGGATGCTGATCTCGCTGCCCTCAGCGAGCTACGGGAAAAACCCGCTGGAACCGTGCGGTTGACCGCAACGGAGTATGCAGCCGCCGAGATCCTTCTGCCGGCGCTGAGGAAGATTCTTCCCCAGTATCCAGACATCCACGTCGAGGTGATCATCGATTACGGGCTCACCAACATCGTGGCGCAGCAGGTCGATGCGGGCATTCGTCCGGGCGAGCTCGTCGCCAAGGACATGATCGCCGTGCGCGTCAGCCCGGATCTCCGAATGGCGGTGGTCGGCTCGCCAAGCTATTTCGCCGAACGTAAGCGCCCGAAAACACCGCAGGATTTGACCCAGCACAACTGCCTCAACCTCCGCCTACCGACCCACGGCGGCAGCCTGTACGCGTGGGAGTTCGAGAAGAACGGGCGGGAGCTCAACGTGCGCGTGGAAGGACAGCTTGTGTTCAACAGCGCAGGGCTTCTTTTGGAGGGAGCGCTCAAAGGCTTCGGACTTACCTACCTCACGGAGGGACACGTACATCCATATATCTCGCAGGGCCGGCTGGTCAGGGTGCTGTCGGACTGGTGCCCGCCGTTCGCGGGATACCATCTGTACTATCCGAGCCGACGCCAACCATCGCCGGCGTTCGCTCTTCTTGTCGAGGCTCTTCGACACCGCAAGACGTAGGACTTGCAAGACCTAGGACTTGATCGTCGCAATCGTGAAGGTTTGCGGAGGCCGGCCCCGTGTGCGCGGCGCCACCGTCTGGGCCGGCGTCCGAAAACCTTGTATGGGATCTATTGGTGTCAAGTAGAGAGTGTCGGTGCTGTTGAGTCATTTTGTCACGTCACCAGATTGCATTTGCGGCATGGACAGCCCCTTGCTCGGCTGCGCTGAGCGGTCAAGCCCCAAAGCCGCGTGCGGCGCGCCGAAGGCGCGGGGCTTGAC
>NZ_VSTH01000249.1:0-2394 GCF_008123965.1 Bradyrhizobium hipponense
GCCCAGACTGGTGACGCGGAAGCTCGCAGTGACGTAGCCGGCAAGCTGCTCTTCCCAGCGGCGCTGCATCTGCGGTTCAACCGCCATGGACTTGAGTGTTTCTACGCCTGTCACAGACTCGACCAGAAATGCCTGGTTCTCAGCACCGCGCTTAAATTTCTCATCCAGTCGCTGCCGGAAGATCGGCGTCGCGACCGCCGACACTGCGATGTAAAATGGGAAAGACGCAATGATGATCCAGGTCAGCAGGCTAGAGTAGACGAACATCACGGCGAGAAAAACGATGGTGAAAAACAGGTCTATGACGAGCGTCAAGGCCGAACCGGTCAGGAAATTGCGGATGTTTTCGAGCTCGCGCACTCGCGCGACGGAATCGCCGACGCGCCGCACCTGGAAATAGGCGATCGGCAATGCGAGCAGATGACGGAAAAGTCTCGCTCCCAGTTCGACGTCAATGCGGTTGGTAGTGTGGGCGAAGACATAGGTTCGCAGGGCGCCAAGTACGGTTTCGAATATCGCGATCGCGCTGAACGCAACAATCAATAGATCAAGAGTGCTCATGCTGCGGTGCACGAGCACTTTGTCGATCACCACTTGAAAGATGAGCGGCGTCGCGAGCGCGAACAGCTGCAAAAAAAACGACGCAACGAAAACCTCGCCAAGGAGGCCGCGGTATTTTGCAATCGCACCGAGAAACCAGGTGATATCGAAGCGCCGCGCCAAATCCACCAACCCTGCCCGGCGCGCGACCATAACAATTCGGCCGTCCCACACAGCTTCCAACTCGGCTTGCGTCATGAGCTGTGGTAGCTGAGCCAACGCCGACTGCACCAAAACCTTGCCGTCTCCTGCCTTGCCCACCAGCAAAAACCCGCCGTCTCGCAATACCGCAATTCCCGGCAAAGGCGTCGTTGCGAGCCGCGCGAAAGTGGTCTTTAAAATGCGTGCCTTGAGTCCCGTCTTCTTCGCGTAGCGAAGCATTTCCGATACGCCTATCGGGATTTCTCCGAAACTATGATGCAATTGCTCCGGATCTATTCCGATCCCGAGAAGCCGAAGCAGACCGGTGAGGACAACCAGGCCCTGATCGACCGTGTGCGGGTTTTTGCTCTGTGACGACACTTCAGCCCTTTTCTAGTACACAGCTAGTTCCAAACAATTTGGTCTCCAGTTTGTCGATTTCTGTCGGCTCGGCACCCCCTTCTCATGCAATGGGGTGGGTCAGGATCGGGCTCGAGGTTAGTGGAGGATCGACGATGGTGGTCCCACCGTGTCCGTCGCTGCTGGCCACAAATGTCGAAGCGATATAGTTGCCGAGCAGGGCAATATTTGCCAATCCAACCGTTAGAATGCCGCCGGCTGGGCCAGATGTGTTCGGCTGATAGCCAACCGTCATGCCCGCAGTGTAGGCAACGTCGGCAAGGTCCAGCGCATTGCCGGTTGCCAGCCCCGATATCTTCCCAGTGTAACTCTTCGCAGCATCGAGCTGGAGAGTGCCTGTCGAACCGGAGGCGAACACGATACTTTCAGCCGAGGCCCCGAACAACTCAAGGGTCTGCGTGCCGCTGATGGTGGCACTGGTTGCGTTGGTGGTGACCGTGCCGATCTGGAGTTTCATATCTGCGGCGGCCCCTGCAAGGTTTGCGTTGTTGCCCGCGAGGTCTTGGATTGCGCCTGACGCGGGTAATTCAATGCCAATGACTTCGAGGTCCGGGGTCCCCTGACCCTGGGGCACCTTATAGTTGAAGACCAGGGAGTTTGTGCCCGAGCCGCTGGCGTAGGCCGCTGTGCCACCGTCGTTGAGCAGTAGCAGCGGCTTGCCTGCGCCGGTTGCGACCGTCACGTTCTCGCTCACATTCAGATTGATCTTGACCGTCTGTCCGGTCGTAATTGTTCCTTGGCTTGGGGACGCAACGACGCTGATCACGAGCGGTACAGTCGTATCGATCTTGAGAGTTCCCGTTGGATTTACTGGGTTAGTCGCTGTGATGCCCGAGAGGTTGGCAATGTTGCCGGCCCCGTCTTGGATCGTGGCTCCTTGGAATCCAGTCAGCTGCAAGTCGGATGTGTTTTGTCCAGCGGCGACTGTGTAGGTAAAGTTCAGAGCGCTACTGCCTCCACCGCTCACGTAAGTTGCTGTCCCACCGTCATTCAGGCTCAAGGTCGGCGTGCCGCTACCGACCGCCACGACCTCGCTGAAATTAGCCGTGAGGTTCACTGACTTGCCAGCGTTGAGATCTGCAGTGGCCGGGGTAGCGACAATGCCAGTCAGCGTCGGCGCCGTCGTGTCGATCGTCGCCGTCAGCGCAGACGTGATCGTGGTGTTGCCCGCGTTGTCAGTGGCCTTGGCGGTGAAGCGGTGGCTGCCGTCGAGAAGTGCTGCCGTTGTGTAAC
>NZ_VSTH01000249.1:2521-7239 GCF_008123965.1 Bradyrhizobium hipponense
AGACGTGGTCGTGGTGTTGCCCGCACTGTCAGTGGCCTTGGCGGTGAAGCTGTGGCTGCCGTCAAGAAGTGCTGCCGTCGTGTAACTCCAGCCGCCGGCAACAAGCGGCGTCGCCATATCCGTTTGTATCTGTGATTGGGTAATCGCGTGATCGGCAATCCGGACATCGTCGATGCGACCATTGAACTGAAATACCCCAGGATTCCCCGGCCGCTGACCGATCTCTACATCGAGTGCCGATGACTGCTGTGTTGCGGTAACCGTGCCGACAAGCTGTCCGTCGTCGAGCTGACCGTTAAGATAGACGTGCAGGGTTTGTGCCGCCGCATCGTAGACGCCGACGATGTTGTACCAGGTGTTGGGCTGCAGCGTCGTCGTACCGTAGCGGATCATGTCTCCGCCGGCACTGTTGGTGAGTTTGAACCCGATCGTGCGACGACCTGTATCGACCGTGGTGTCGAGCTGGAAGCCGGCTCCCGAGTATGGTTTGTTGGAAACCACCGCCGCATCATCACTTGGAAACGCAGTAGCATAGATCCACGCGCTGACCGTCATGCTGCCCGTCAACTTCAGCGCAGTGGAATTGCCGAGATCCACATAGTCGTTGACGCCATCCAGCGCCACCGCATTGCCGTACTTCCCCGCCGTCGTGAAGGTCGCACCGTTCACCAGCGTGCCCGTGATGCCGTGGCCCGTTGCATCGGCCGTCGTGGTGCCGGAGGACTCATTGAAGGCGTAGCCGGCGGTGTAGCCACCGGTGATGAGTGCCGGACCCAGCAGGGTGGCGCCGTCATAGATCTGCACCGAGCTAACCCCACCGGCATCGCTCACCGTGCCTGACAGGGCCAGCGTGTTGTCCTTCGTCACACCCCCGCTGCTGATGGTGGGGGTCGCGCCCGTATCCGTGGTGATCGTCGTGCTGATCGTCTCGGTCGGCGGCGTCGTGTCGACCGTCGCCGTCACCGCAGACGTGGTCGTGGTGTTGCCCGCATTGTCAGTGGCCTTGGCGGTGAAGCTGTGGCTGCCGTCAACAAGCGCAGCCGTTGTGTAACTCCAGTTACCCGCGCTGATTGTCGCCAGACCCAGCAGGGTAGCGCCATCATAGACCTGCACCGAGCTGACCCCATGGGCATCGCTCACCGTGCCTGACAACGCCAACGTGTTGTCGTGGGTTATGCCAAGGCTCGTGATGGTCGCCGTCAAACCGGAGTCCGTGCCAATTGTGTTACTGAGTGACAGATACGGGTTGACATGGACGGTTGAGGCGACGGAGGGCGTGCCGTTGTTGCCGATTGCGAAGAGCATCCAATCCCCGGGCGGGACGACGTTCGAGTTGACCGGCAGCGTGACGCTGAGGCTGCCGTCGGCTTGCACGAAAAACGAGAGTTCGATCCGTCGCGCCGTCGTATTGAAGGAATGCGTGGTGGTGCCGAATGGCATTAACGCCAGCGTTTTGATGTTCGCCGGATTGTCGACCCGCACGGTGAAGGTTTGGCCAGGGCTGAGATCAAGCGGCGCCTGCTGGATGACCGGCCGGACAGAAGCGGCGCCGCTTGCGTCAAACAGATAGCCGGGAGTGTAGATCTCACTGTTCAGGTGGTTCATCGACGGCACATCCGGGTCCAGCCCGCCGCCACCCAGCGACAAAACCGTGGCGTCCGGCAGCAAAATAGCCGTGGAATGGTAGAGACGCGGCACAGCTGCATTCGCCCCGGTGGAGGTCCACAGACCCGTCGAGGGGTTCCAGATCGCGACCGCATATTCGACCCCGGTGAGCTGGTTATCGACCTGGCTGCCGCCGCTCACCATGACCCGGCCGTCCGGCAGTACCGTCAGGTTCGACCAGATGCGGTCTGGCGCAAGACTTCCGGTTTGTGTGAACACCGGAGTGGGTCCGCTGATATCCATGACCCACACCGAGCCGTCAGCCCCGAGGATCAGGCAGCGATCCTGGGCGAACATAATCGCCGGCTCATTCCAATTCAAACTCACCGGGGCCTGTCCGACTGCGCTGACTTGGCCATTTCCGGAGGGATCGATTGCGTAGATGGCGTTACCAGCAGCGGCAATAACTTTTCCGTTGGAGGCCTGCCAGGCGCGCGGGTAATACCAACCGTAACCGTTGGCAATATCGGCGATGTAGGCCCCCGTCAACGTGCGCCAGCCGGCGCCCGGCGTGAAGATCTCGGGGTAGCCGATGCCGTTGCCGTCAAGGTCCCGGCCGCCGAGAATAAGCAACTGGCCGGTGCCTAGAGTGATGAGGGTGGGATACCATCGTGCAAACGCCATTGGGCCGGACGGATTGGGGGTCAGGCTGTCCGTTTTGTAGTCAAAAATGTTGGTGTTCGCGATGCCGTTATTTACTGATCCTAGCGGGCGCGCATCGCCGCCCGTGATGATAACTTCACCGGTCGTCGGGATGATCTCCGCCGCCGCACAGAACTCGTCGACAAGGGTTTTGTTCGGTAACGTGTTGTGCGTGTTGGTAACGGGGTCCCACACATCGTAGATTTTGTAACCTCCCTGATGGCCGCCCTGGTCCGTCCCGTAGGTGAGAATTTTGCCGTCAGGCAACACCAACGATTGGATACCGATAATTGGCCAGGAAAATACGCCACTCCAGGAGCCCGAGACGCTGTTCACCGGATCGACCACCGTGGTGCCACCGTGACCGTCGCTCGCTATCGTGAAGGACGTCGGCCCATACTGGCCCGACAGCGCGATATTGGCTGTGTGCGTGCCATCGCTCACGGTCAACGTGCCCGCATCGGTGCTGCTGGCCAAATAAACAAGCGTCGTATTCGCGCCAAAGGCAATGTCGACCAGGTCAATTGCGTTAAATGGTGCAACGGCACTAAGGCCTGATATCGTTCCTGTGAATTGCGACGAGGCGTCTAAAATCAAGGTTCCCGTCGCACCTGAGGCAAACGTCACATTCACCGACGATGGGCCAAACAACTCGGCTTGCTCTATTCCAGTAAGGGTCAGGCTGGTGGCGGGAGTGGTTGTCGTCGAGCCCACTTTCAAGTGGAGGTCAACCTTCGCGGTGGACAGGTCCGCCGGATTGCCCAGTAAATCCTGGATCGCGGAAGGTGACGGCAGAGTGTCTCCGATGACCTGGAGATCCGAAGTCCCCTGGACGGTTGGGACGATATACTCGAACGTCAAGGCCTGCGTGCCCGAGCCGCTCGCGTAAGTCGCTGTGCCGCCGTCGTTCAGCAGCAGCCCCGGCGTGCCGGAGACGAAAACTTTCTCGCTCATGTTGAACGTAATCTTGATGACTTGGCCGGTCTTGACCGATCCGCTGACCCGGGAGCTCACGCTTTTGACGCTCGGCGGCGTCGCGTCGACCGTCACTGTCACCGCAGACGTGGTCGTCGTGTTGCCCGCATTGTCAGTCACCTTGGCCGTAAGGCTGTGGATGCCGTCGGCAAGCGCAGGTGTCACAAAACCCCAGTTGGTCCAGCTCTCTGCGGTGAAGTTCGCCGCACCTAGCAGGGTAGTACCGTCGTAGATCTGAACTAAGTTGGGCGCATTGGCATCTTCACTCACCTCACTCACCGTGCCCGTCAGCGCCAACGTGTTGTCTTTGGTCTGGCCGCCGCTCGTAATGCTCGTCGTCAAACCAGTGTCTGTGAACATTGCAGTGCTGAGCGACAGGGCCGGACCATCGCTCGTGACGACCGTCATCGAGCCGGTGTCTGTGCCACGGATCTCCAGTGTCTGGTTAGCCCTGGGAGCGAGCGTCACGTTTCCATTGCTCCCGGCGGTGCTGAGGGCTAATGAAGAGAGGGTAGCGTTACCAGTGACCGCAGAAGGGAATGTGCTACCTACAACAACAAGGTCGTCCGCGGCAGGAACTTCACTCGTAATCCCGTCGCTGGCTGTACTCCTGTCGTCACCGCTGCTGCGATTTTTCCAAGCTTTTGCAGCCATCACCCCCGCATACAATGCCACACCCAGCGTTGTCAGCGGCGCACTCTCGCGGATCCGGCCTAGGCGTGCATCGAGTTGCCACTGCCCGCCGCGCGCCGCTGCACCGACGCGCTGCGTCGAAGCTGCTATTGGTACCCCGCAGATGCGCGTCAGCGCGTCGACGAACGCTGCGCCGCGCCTACCCCGCGCCGTCTCGCAGGCCCACAGGTAAATTGCGCCACCGCGCAGCCTGCGCCCCACTTCGGCGAGATCGGCCGCGTGTTCCTCCGTCGTGTCCAGCGACAGCGCGCCGGCGCCGAACGACACCTCACCCGGCCGTCCGTGCGCAATGACGTGGATTGCGTCGAGGTCCGCCCTATGATTGACGGCGCGCACCATCTGTCGCGGCGCAGGTTCATCATCAGAGAGCAAAATCGGTTCGACCTGGGGGGAAATGCTCGCGAGCAATGTGCCGAGATCATCCACATTGCGATCAATAAACGCGATTGCGCGTTTCAACGTGCGGGCCATCACGGCCGGCTCTCCGAGCCTTCGACCGAACCCGGCAGCAATGTCGACGCTCGGAAATTTCGTGGCGGAGGCTTTAACGTTGGCTATGGCGGGTTCGGGTCGAGAGCGCATGTTACGTTGGGGCATGGTCCGCTCCGCTAATGCAAATGGCGGTTATCAATTTTCAAGTCGAGACCATCTAATAATCAGGCCATTGGCACCGTGCCGTGTAGGCCGGCAACGGCGCCGCGAATTCAGAATCGCGGAATCAATTACAACCATGAATATCACAT
>NZ_VSTH01000025.1 GCF_008123965.1 Bradyrhizobium hipponense
TTCACGTCCTTGAGGGTCACCTTGATCCGGACGGCGGTCGTGTTGAGGCTCATGCTGCCAGCCTCGGGTCGTGTGCATGCATCGTGTAGGTCGACGACCACGGAAGCAGTTCGTCCAGTCGCGCCGCAGGCCAGCCATTGACGAGCTTAGAGAGGACGTCCGAGAGCCAGTGCTCGGCGCTGACGCTGTTGAGCTTACAGGTTTATGCCGCCCGCCGAACTATGCCGAACGGGTCCGGTATGGCACGTCGTTGTCACGCTGGCATCGTCGATCGCGTGCACGGGAGCCCCATTCCATTCGGCATAGTCTGGTCGTTCAGAGCGCCTCCAGGAAGGCGAGCAGGCGGTCGTTCGGCTGGAAGCGGGTTCGTTTGCCGCGCTCGTACGGCTTGAGCTTCGCCAGGGCAGCTTCCTTGAGGGCGAGGTGGGCGTGCAGGTACGTCTGCGTCGTCTCGACCGATTCATGACCGAGCCACAGCGCGATCACGGAGCAGTCGACGCCGGCTTGCAGCAGTTCCATCGCAGCGCTGTGCCTCAGCACGTGCGGTGATACGCTCTTGGCCTTCAAAGACGGGCAACTCTTGTGAGCGACACGAACATGCTTTCCCAGCAGCGACTGGACGCTGTCGGCACTGAGCCGGGCCCCGTGCACGTTGGGGAACAACGCTGTTGCTCCTTTCCGTAACGGTTCCTTGAGCCATGCCTGGAGCGCACACCGAGCGAGTGTGGTCAGCGGAGTGGTCCGCTCCTTCCGCCCTTTACCGACGCATCGTACGTGTGCGCCAGACCCGAGGTGGACGGCATCCCGGTCAAGGCCAGTCAGCTCGGAGAGGCGTAAGCCCGTCTGGGCCGCGACCAGCAGCAAGGTGTGATCGCGGCGGCCAAGCCACGTCGTTCGATCGGGCGCTGCGAGAACCGCCTCGATCTCGGGGCGCGTCAGGAAGTGCACCTGTCGCTTATCGTGGCGCTTGCTCGGTATGGCGAGCACGCGCTGGATCAGCGCACTGTGTGCCGGCTCCTCGAAGGACACGAACCTGAAGAAGGATCGGATAGCGGTCAGACGCAGGTTACGCGTCTTCGCGCTGGCGCCGCGCTTTACCTCGAGATCGGTTAGGAACGCGCCGATGAACGTTGCGTCCAAATCGGTGAGCGTCAGGGCCGATGGGGGCTTCCGCAGCTGCACCTGTGCGAACATGAACAGCAGCCGGAACGTGTCCCTGTAGGAGGCGATCGTGTTGGCGCTAACATTGCGCTGGCGCATGAGGCGCTCGGTGAAGAAGCGCCCGATCAACGTGGCGACATTGCATGCGGGCTTCATGGCGTCACCTCCCACCGCCGATCGAGACGCCGCGCCGCTTCTTCCATCAACTCGGGGCAGGCCGAGAGATACCAGTAAGTATCACGCACGCAGGCGTGGCCGAGGTAAGTGGAGAGCACTGGGAGTTGCTGCTCAACGTCCTTGCCTTCACGATACCAGTCGAGCAGCGTCCGGATGGCGAAGCGATGACGGAAGTCGTGCACGCGTGGCCCGGTGCGATCACCTGGGCGCCGCAGCCCGATCTCTCGGGACAATCGCCAGAAGACGCGATGAACGTACTGGTGCAGCAAGCGGCCTCCCTGTTCGGCAACGAAGAAGGTCGAGCCGCAGCGTGATCCGAGCATCGCGTCGCGCCGGTGGGCGTAGTCGCGCAACGCGGTTCTCGTCGTCGGATGCAATGGCACGAGCCGCGACTTGCCGAACTTGGTCAGCCGGACCGTCAGCACGCCGGCGTCGAGGTCGACGTCATCACGCTCCAGGCCCATCGCCTCGGATATACGCATGCCCGTCACCGCGATCAGCCCGAACAGGGTATGGTAGGTCCATCGGCGCAGCCCGCCCGCTGGCGGCAGAGCCAGCGCTGCCGTCAGCAACGCATCGATCTCCGCGTCGCGGTAGACATAGGGCTTGGCGCGCTTCCATCCGGGCAGCATGCCGACGGGCGGTACCTCCGTTCTCGGATCGAAGTTGGCGACATGGCGCGCGAACCCGCGCACGTCGCTCAATCGCAGCGCCCAGGATGCATGACGATCGGGCGGCAGCGTTGCCCATTCCATTGCCAGCTTCGTCGTGATGATCCTGGCTTTGCGCTTCTCCATGAAGGCGACGAAGTCGGCGAGCCGACGGGTCTGGTGCTCGTACTTGTATCCAAACCCCTTGCGCATGCTCAGGTACTTATCGAGTGCGGCGCGCAGATTGGTCATTGCACGCCTCCCGGCCAGGGCAGGCTCAATGTTCTCAACGCATCGATATCGACCTTCGCGTAAATCCGGGTAGTGTCGTGGTTCTCGTGCCGCAGCAACTGTCCGATCTCCGACAAGGTCGCGCCAGATCGGAGAAGCTCGGTAGCGAGACTGTGTCGGAAGATATGGGCGCCGCGGTGTGCGCAACCTTCGATTCCAACGCGATCGAGGGCGGCCTTGGCGATCATGGTGATCGCACATCCGGAAGCAAACCCGATGTGCGGCGCGAGTGTGCGGACGAACAACCGTCGGCACGACGACTTTGGGCGGCCACTGCGCAGATATGCAACGATGGCCGCGCCAACGTCTGGCGGTATCGGCATCCGTGCACGCTGTCGGCCCTTGGCGCGAACGAGTATCTCGCTGGCGCGCCAGTCGATATCATCGAGCGTGAGCGTCGCGACCTCGTCGGCCCGCAGACCGAGCTTGGCCAGCAACAACAGAATGGCGTAGTCGCGCCGTCCCATCACCGTCTTTCGGTCGCAACCGTCGAGAGCCTTCCGCACCTGTGCGGCAGGCAGATAGGTCGGCAGAGTTGCGAGCTTCCATCGCCGCATCGATGGAACGCAATCCGCCAACGGGCGCGCGTTCAGCCCCCGATGGTGGAGGTAACGGAGAAAGGCGCGCAACGACCAGCACATCGCCTTGCCTGTTCCCGGGCTCCAATCCTGGGCGTGGCGCTCAATGTAGCGGATCACGTCCTCTTGGTTGATCTTGCCCAGGGCGGCGGCGCCGCCGGAGCACACCTCGTGCAGAAACCTGCGGATGACCGGGAGATGGCGTACGATGGACCTCGGGGCCAAGCCGCGCTCTGATCGCAGGTAGGCATCGAACTCCTTGAAGATCCGTTCGTGCGGGGTGAGAGGCGGTAGCACCAACGGCGCGATCGCGCCTTCCTCGCGCAGCACCGACAACCATCGCTTGAGCGCTGCCCGGTCACCGGGTTGGATAGATTGCCTCCCGCCTCGATGTCGGAGGTACCGCTCAACGACCTGCTCATCGAGATCAATCAGCCTATAGCGACGGCCCGCGATCCAACTCAGGAGCCCGCCAACTACGTTGAGGCAACGCCACGCGCCATGCCGAACGAGCCTCTCTTCGACGAGACGAACGGCGTAGCACTCGACGAGCCGTCCGTGCGGCTCGCTTCTGAGACGCCGGTACAGCCGGCTTCTGCCCAAGTACTCTTCAACTTCCATCTTCCTGTTCTCCGCTGTTGACAGCGGAGGCACAGAACGAACTATGCCGAACCGACCAAACGCCGGTCAGTCAGCCAGAAAACTGGGGAAAACGACCCGACTCGGCATAGTTCGGCGGGCGGCATAAACGGCAAAGCTCAATGACCTCGATCCACCAGCTTGGCTGGCCGACGTGCTCGCCCGCATCGCCGATACCACGCAAAACCAGCTCCATGAGTTACTGCCAGGGGAATCGAAGACGAACGTCCTCCCGCCTGACCCGGCGAAAGTGATCACTCCGCGGCCCAGGCCGGAGGGTTACAGATCGGCCGTTTCGAGAAGGCCTGCAAGATTGGAGTTGAAGCGAAGCAGCAAAATCGCGCCTCGGCCGCTCAAGCCATTCGCTCTGCCTTTAGAAAAATCTGGCTAGTGAACAGATGAGAAAATCGCCTGAGCGTTAATAGATCAGCAACGGCCTGCTTACCAGTCAACTTCTCTACGGGCCTAACCCAGTGTACCTTAAAACCGGCACGCTCCACCATCTCGCAATAAGTCTCCGGTGTGAACCATCGGAGGTGCGTGCGGTCCAAGCGGCCACGCTCTGCGTAATCCCACCGATTCCGAAGCAACATGCGCAAAACGGTGATATGGGCGACGCTTGGTGAACTGGCGTAAATCAATCCTCCGATCTTGAGGAGCGGATGTAATCGCTTCAATGTTTGCCACGGATCAACTAGGTGTTCCAGAACTGCGCTAAGAATGAGGACGTCAAACGAATATGGCGCAAACGGAAGTTCAATCAACTCGACGTCACCAACGATGATCTCATCCACGGTCCTGCGCGCTTGCGCGGCCGCTTTAGGATCAATCTCAACTCCCGCAATTCGTGCCGCCTTTCCTTGCCGCTTCGCCTCGGCGAGCGTCGCTCCATAACCACACCCGATCTCCAACAACGAGAGTTTGTGCCCTGCCGGCAAATCAGCGATGATATCTAAACGTACAGACTTAAAATAGTCATCAGGTTTGTCCTCATACACCTGCCGCCGAGTCTCGTGTATCGATGCCATTGGGTTTGCTTATTTTCGACGAATGACGATGGCCGCCATTAAGTTGACAATGCTTTCAAATCTCCAACCGCAGCAGGCTTTCCTGATCCGCCGCAATCCTGTTGGCGCTTGAATTGGGATGGCAGACGAGCCGGCAGCTCCTCCCTCTCTCGTCCAGCGGCGAGCGGCAACTCCTGAGTTTCTTCTTAAATAAATCTGCAATAATCTGGGCTCTTAAAATCGTGGCAGCTGTAGATCTGATGACGCCAGGCCTCTGCGCATGACATCGCGAAGCTACAAGATATATCACACTTAAATATATTTCAAAATAACAATAATTGATTTATTATACCCGATCGACCCTCTAGAGAGCGCTTCAGGTTTTTCGAGGCGGAATATTATGGACCAGATTTCGCCTGGAGTTACCTCAGTTACTCGACAACCGATAATTTAATAATTAGACAGCGAATTTGTGTATATTATAAACTCAGGCTCAATAATGGAGAAAGGCCGATGGTTGACCCCGCCCGGCAGTTGGTGTCCGATACCGAGTATTTCGGCATCAAATCGTTTCTCCCACTTGAGAAAATGAACCGACAGGCTCAAGCATGGGCCCAGCAGTATCGCGATAATTGGCCTTTTCCACACATCGGTATCGACGACTTTTTTGATCAAGACATCATTTCGAGGTTGATAGCCTGCTATCCTGGCGAGTTTGACGCATCGTGGAATCGCACATTTCTCGATGCCGGAGCGTATGAAGAGCAAAAGCTCGGTCTGGATCGGTTGGAGGATTTTCCGCCCCACATTCAGCAATTCATCAACGCGCTAAATTCGCGCCTCTTTCTTGGATTTCTTGAACGCCTGACAGGTATAGAGGGCCTAATACCCGATCCGTATCTGCTAGGCGGCGGTTTGCACATGATCCCTCGAGGGGGCCGCCTCGCCATCCATGCGGATTTTAATATTCATAAGAAGCTGAGACTCGATCGTCGGCTTAATCTGTTGCTTTACCTTAACTACGATTGGAAGGAGGAGTGG
>NZ_VSTH01000250.1 GCF_008123965.1 Bradyrhizobium hipponense
CATGGAATCGGTCGTCTAGTTTCGCGTGCCGCAGCGAAGATTCTGCGCTCGGCTTCGGCTACTTGGCCTCGAAGGATTTCAAGTTCGGAAACTTGAGAAGCGAGTGCCTCAAGGCGTTGGCGCAGAGCGAAATGACGATCAGCCAGTCGCGCGCGATCATCCATTGCACGCCCCTTTATTGTTATTATGCCCCAGAAGAGACTAGGAAAACTCGGCAATTTAGTCTGTCCGGTGCTCGACGTTGGCTGTACTTTTCGCTCGGTGGAAAGCTCGAACTGTTCACCAAGCTGGCGGATCAGCTGTGCTCGCCACCGAGGTCCAGCGGGCGGTTAGGCCTCGTTCCATATTGGCGATCGGTTCCTCACGGATCGCCGGGTACTGGCTTGTTTCCGATCTCAGTGGCCTAGGTTGATTTTTGGAGTCGCCTGATTTGCCGGTTGGTACGAGCGCCAAAAAAAGGCCCCAGCTCCGGGGCAATGGGCGGTGAAGCTGGGGCCAATCGGGGTTACCCTTGGGGAAGGGCATCGGAAAAACTTGGCGAACGGCAAAGCGTTCCCGCCCACCTCTGGATGTTCAGCGATCCTTATCAGGTTTGCCGTTGGGGCTACCGTCACCGCCGCCGTTGCCGAAGCCATTGTTGCCGTTGACTGCCCCGACCTTGCGATCGCGCTTGACGTCAGCGATGTCGACAGCAGTAGCGTCATCGCTGGAGGCGTCACGGCGGCAAACCTGCCGCAGGTCTTTAAGAACTCGCGGCGGTCCTCGTCTTCTGTGGCGTTTGTTAGTCGCGTACGGACATTAAACCAAACGGAATTTAAATAAATCAAAATAAAGTAAGTTCCTTTTATTATTTAAAAGGACACCGCGAGGTTCGATCCCGGGGCACCCTCTATGCACACTTTTGCGCCTTCGCCCGGAACGCCAGGAGCCTGAACGCGTTGAGGAGCGTTCTGGAGGGGTTGAGTGTGCCGTCCGCCGATTACTATCTGAAGCAAGCAGAGATCGCCTCCCGGCTTGCACTTGCTGAGCCTGATCCGGAGAAGGCGCGGGCAATGCACGTCCTGGCTCTTGAGCTGTTCGACAAGGCGGCGCGGACCCAACCATCACCTCCGGCAGAGCCGACTATGCCGCCCGATATCATCCAGCGGCAGTAAGTGGAGCCTCGGCTCACTTCCGCTTTTGCGTCACCAGCCGCAACGGGATGTTGTAGAGATGCGCGCGGCCTCGCACGGCCGCTTCTGTCCTGCCGAGCGCGCTGGCGATCTCGTCCGGTCGGCTCCCCGCCGCCGCCATCGTCAGCAGCCGTTGATGCTCCTCCGGTGTCCACCTTCGCACCAACGGTAACCGTGACTGCACCATCGCGCCGGGCCGTGCGGCGCGGCAATCAGGAT
>NZ_VSTH01000251.1 GCF_008123965.1 Bradyrhizobium hipponense
GCTGCGCCGACCGTCGACGCCGAGCGGCACATCGCCATCGATGGTGGCCCGGCGCACAACGCGGTGCTGATCGCCATAGTCGTTGACCGCGTAATGTTGCGTGGCCCGATTGTCCCAGATCGCAACGTCGCCGGCCTCCCAGCTCCAGCGCATGGTGTTTTCCGGCGCCGTGATATGCGACTGGAACAGGTCGAACAGCTTCTGGCCGTCATATTTCGGCAGGCCGACGAAGCGCTGCACGAAATTTCCGAGCACGAGCGTGCGCTCGCCGGTCTCGGGATGGACGCGCACCACCGGATGCTCGGTTTCGTAGATCGTTCCGGTGAACACCTCGTCGAAGTGCTTTCTGTCCGCCTCGGTCGCCCGCGTCTTCACGGCATAGTCATAGGCGTTGCTGTGAACGGTCCACAGTTCGTCGGCGAGCTTGCGCAGCGGCGCCGGCAGGCCGAGATAGGCGGCCGCCGTGTTCGACCAGACGGTATCGCCGCCGTAGGGTGGAATCACCACGCCGCGCAGCACCGAGATTTTCGGATAGGCGTCGACGAACGTGACATCCGTATGCCATTGGTCGGCGCGGCCACCGCCCCGGCCCGAGTCCAGCTCCAGGATCGACGACGTGCCCTTGATCGCGCCGACCGTCGGATGGGGCACCAGCCCGCCGAGCCGGATAGCAAAGCGCTCCTGTTCGGCATCGTCGAGATGTCCCTGGTCACGGAAGAAGATGACCTTGTGTTCGAGCAGCACCTGATTGATCGCACGGATGGTCTCGTCCGAAAGGTCGCCCGACAGTTTGATGTTCCTGATCTCGGCGCCAAGCCTGGCCGAACGCTTGTCGATGTCGGCGCGCGGAATGACGTTATCGATGGTTGTCGTGTTGCTCATGGTCGTGCTCTCGTCACTGCGATCCCCTGGACAAAGCTCCGCCATACGCCGGTCGCGGAAACGACGGCGGAGATAGATGAAATCATTTCAGGCTGCGGGCCCTACTCGGCCGCAACGTGCTCCGGCAGACGGCCCGAGCCGGGACATCGGTCACTGGGATCGGATTGGAGCATGATGAAACGACCTTGCGTTAGGCCTTGAATGGTACGAGC
>NZ_VSTH01000252.1 GCF_008123965.1 Bradyrhizobium hipponense
GCTCGTACCATTCAAGGCCTCAACGCAAGGTCGTTTCATCATGCTCCAATCCGATCCCAGTGACCGATGTCCCGGCTCGGGCCGTCTGCCGGAGCACGTTGCGGCCGAGTAGGGCCCGCAGCCTGAAATGATTTCATCTATGCTCCGCCGTCGTTTCCGCGACCGGCGTATGGCGGAGCTTTGTCCAGGGGATCGCAGTGACGAGAGCACGACCATGAGCAACACGACAACCATCGATAACGTCATTCCGCGCGCCGACATCGACAAGCGTGCGGCCAGGCTTGGCGCCGAGATCAGGAACATCAAACTGTCGGGCGACCTTTCGGACGAGACCATCCGTGCGATCAATCAGGTGCTGCTCGAATACAAGGTCATCTTCTTCCGTGACCAGAGACATCTCGACGATGCCGAACAGGAGCGCTTTGCTATCCGGCTCGGCAGGCTGGTGCCCCATCCGACGGTCGGCGCGATCAATGGCACGTCGTCGATCCTGGAGCTGGACTCGGGCCGGGGCGGTGGCCGCGCCGACCAATGGCATACGGATGTCACGTTCGTCGACGCCTATCCGAAAATCTCGGTGCTGCGCGGCGTGGTGATTCCACCCTACGGCGGCGATACCGTCTGGTCGAACACGGCGGCCGCCTATCTCGACCTGCCGGCGCCGCTGCGCAAGCTCGCCGACGAACTGTGGGCCGTTCACAGCAACGCCTATGACTATGCCGTGAAGACGCGGGCGACCGAGGCGGACAAAAAGCACTTCGACGAGGTGTTCACCGGAACGATCTACGAAACCGAGCATCCGGTGGTGCGCGTCCATCCCGAGACCGGCGAGCGCACGCTCGTGCTCGGAAATTTCGTGCAGCGCTTCGTCGGCCTGCCGAAATACGACGGCCAGAAGCTGTTCGACCTGTTCCAGTCGCATATCACGGCGCCGGAAAACACCGTGCGCTGGAGCTGGGAGACCGGCGACGTTGCGATCTGGGACAATCGGGCCACGCAACATTACGCGGTCAACGACTATGGCGATCAGCACCGCGTTGTGCGCCGGGCCACCATCGATGGCGATGTGCCGCTCAGCGTCGACGGTCGGCGCAGC
>NZ_VSTH01000253.1 GCF_008123965.1 Bradyrhizobium hipponense
CTTCGCTCACCAGCGCCGACAGCGTGTGCACCGACTTGCGGAAATCGACCGGCTGGGACGCCAGCATCACCTTGAGGTCGGGCCGCAGCGCTATCATCGATCGCCTCTGAGCACCGACAGCACTGTGTAAAGCGTCGCAGCATCTACGCCCGGCTCGACCCGGATGCGCGCCCCACTCACCTCGATCTCGATCACCCCGCAGGCCCTGGTCGGCGGCGCGGTGATCTTCAACGGCCTCGCCTGCGCCGGCGCTGCGCCGGCGCCGCTCTCGGCGCCAATCTGGATCGGCACGAAGCTCGGCGCCGTGCCGGCCATCGCCGTGACCTGGCCTCGCCACACCGTGAGCAGCCCACGGGAAACGCCGTTGCGCCGCGCCACCTCGGAGATGTTTGCACCTTCCTCAAAACTCTCAGCCACGATCCGGGTCTTCTCCTCGCCCGTCCATCGTCGCCGCCGGCGCTCCCCGGTGATCACCTCGACACGACGATAGGAGCCACCTTCCTGCCTGGCATCAAGCATGACATTTGCCATCGATCCACCTCCTCCGATCAGCTCATGCTAGGCTCTATCGCGCGTAAGCCTCGGGAAGGCTAGGTGGGTGCTTCATGCCGCTTACAAAAGGGCTGGAATGGCAGTCGTCCGGACGAGGGCTATGGCCGACGCCGCACCCATAAACGCCTGCTGGGCACTCCACCACGGTAAGCGTAGCTCTGCGGCCCTTTTTGATTGGTGCTTGACGCCTATTTTGAGCGCGTGACGCGGCGCCGCGGCTTCCAAATTTGGGATAAAGCGTTGACGGCGGCCTCGAGCGCCTTGCTGTCGATGACGTTGGGATCGAAGCGTTCGGGCCCCCAGAGGCGCATGTGTTCGTGCTCCGGATGGGTGGGGTCGCGGAGGGCATCGAGGTATTCAGCATAGCCTGGCGCACCGCCGACGTCTTCCGGAGGACAACGGCCGGCGGCCTGGAGCAAGAAGGGCAGACCCTCTGTCGGCGTGTCGTCGAACCATTTTTCGAGCTTGACCACATGATCCCAGCTGTCGCCGAAGTCGTAGAGATAATGGATCGTCTTGGCGCCGGTCTCGTGAACGATATCGCTGAGCCGCGCCTTGCGGGCATCGATAGGCTGGGGGCCAAAATCACCGTCGGGATCAGGGATGCCCCAACGCTCTTCGCCAGCATGGAACTCGAAGAGGTGGCTATTTGTCCAGCCAAATGCCGCCTGAAGCGTCAAATGCAGCCGATCAAGGCGCAGGGTGACAGGTACGACAAGGCGACGCATCACTTCCGGTTTCACGTCCTTGAGGGTCACTCTGATCCGGACAGCGGTCGTGTTGAGGCTCATGCTGCCAACCTTGGGTCGTGTGCATGCATCGTGTAGGTCGACGACCACGGAAGCAGTTCGTCCAGTCGCGCCGCAGGCCAGCCATTGACGAGCTTAGAGAGGACGTCGGAGAGCCAGTGCTCGGCGCTGACGCTGTTGAGCTTACAGGTCTCGATCAACGAAGCTAGTACTGCCCAACTCTCGGCGCCCTCGTCGCAACCGGCAAAAAGGGAGTTCTTGGCGTTGAGCTTGATCGGCCGCATCGCACGCTCGACCGCATTCGTATCCATCTCGATGCGCCCGTCATCAAGGTAGAGCGTCAGGCCGTCCCAATGACGCAGCGCATAACGCAAAGCCTTCGCCGTGTCGCTCTTCTGCGCAAGGTGATCAAGTTTTGCCTCAAACCACTGCTTCAAGGCTGCAGCCAGAGGCCGGGCATGCGCTTGTCGGCCCGCGCGACGCTCGGCATCAGATCGGCCGCGGAGTGCTTTCTCGACCGCGTAGAGTTGGGCGATGCGCTCGAGGGCCTCGCGGGCAACCGGAG
>NZ_VSTH01000254.1 GCF_008123965.1 Bradyrhizobium hipponense
CGCATTGCCTCACCCAGAATGTTACTGGACAACTTTCCGCCGATGACTGGGGCGGCGCCACCGAATCGGTTCGGTGTCGTCGATGGCGGGAAAGATCAGCATGGGCGCGCGGCGCGAGGTGATGTCGGCGGTAATGGAGCGTTACCGGTCGACCACACGGGCGGAGAAGGGGCGGATCCTAGACGCGCTGTGCGCGACGACGGGCTGGCATCGCAAGCATGCGGTGCGCGCACTCCGGCGACGCGCGACGGTTGGGCCGGGCGAGGTCGGGGCACCGCAAGAGCGCAAGCGCAGATATGGTGCGACAATCAAGGACGCGCTGACGGCGCTGTGGGAGGCGTCGGATCGGGTGTGCGGCAAGCGGCTCAAGGTGATGATCCCGATCTTGCTGCCGGCGCTCGAGCAACATGGCCGATTGCGGCTTGGCCAGGCGGACCGTGATCGTGTTCTGGCCATCAGCGCCGCTACCATCGATCGCCTGCTCGTCGATGTGAAGATCGCGGCGAGCGGCGGCAGGCGGCGCCGCGCCGGATTCTATTCGGCAATCCGGCGCGAGGTCCCGATCCGGACGTTCAATGACTGGAACAGCCCGCTGCCCGGCTTCTGCGAGGTCGACATGGTAGCCCATGGCGGCACGTCGGTGGCTGGCTCGTTCATCCAGACCCTGACGATGGTCGATGTCGCCACGGGCTGGACGGAGTGCCTGCCGTTGTTGACGCGGGAAGGTTCGCTGGTCGTCGAGGCGATCAACCGGGCACAGAGCCTGTTCCCTTGGTTGTTGCGCGGGGTGGACTTCGACAACGACAGCGCCTTCATGAACGATGTCGTCGTGCCATGGTGTCGCGAGCAGAAGCTCGAAGTCACACGCTCGCGCGCGTACAAAAAGAACGATCAGGCGTTTGTCGAGCAGAAGAATGGTGCCGTCGTCCGTCGCCTGATGGGCTACGGCCGCTTCGATGGCATCGAGACGGCGCGCGTGATGGGTCGCCTCTATGCGGCGGCACGGCTTTACGTCAACTTCTTCCAGCCGTCGTTCAAGCTGAAGGAGAAGCGCCGCGAAGGGGCTAAAGTGATCAAGCGCTATCACCCCCCATTGACGCCCTACGAGCGTGCATTGGCGCATCCCAAGGTGACCGCCGCCGTGAAGAAACGGCTGCGCGATCAATATCGCTCGCTCGATCCGGTCGCGCTGTTGGCCGAGATTCGCGCAACCCAGGACGAACTCGGCAATCGCGTCGATCGTCGTGCCGGACAGGCGCGCGGCCTGCAATGCGCCAGCACGAGCACCGCGCCAGCGACCGCAGCCAGTTTTGCCAAGACGCTCGGCAAGACGGCGACGGCCGGCGAGCCGCGTGCCACGCACCGGCGCACCCGTCGCCCCTATAAAACCAGGGTTCGCATGCCATCCAAGCTCGACCCACATATTGCCACGATCCAGGCCTGGCTCGCTGCGCAACCGCAGCTAACTGCACTCGCTATCGTCGGCCGGCTAAGCGAGAAACACCCCGAGGAGTTTGGGACGAGACAGCATTCGATCGTGCAGCGTCTGCTGAGGGCGCTTAGACGGAAGGCTGCTGAACAGCTGGTCGCTCAGCGCCCGCTCGGCGACGCCACGACCGCTTCCCAGTTGCCCGGGGTTGTGGACGGCTCGGGCTATGTAGGGCCCGACCCGCCCACAGCCCCTCTCGTCGAGCAAGCCGGGAAAGCCACCTGGCGCGGCCGATCAATCGACATTGGATCGTCATCGGCAATCGCGCCATCAGGGTAACATTCGCAGATGCGGCAATACGGGGGTCAA
>NZ_VSTH01000255.1 GCF_008123965.1 Bradyrhizobium hipponense
GAGCTATCGCCAAATTTTGGTGACGGCGCGGCCGGTCAGGCGGCGGCGGTTATGGGTTGACGGTCAGTCGGTTTGGCGATGACCTCGATCCCGTCGTTGAATGTCACACCGAGAACGAGTTTTGGCAACTGGTTGTGGCCATCGAGACGACGCCAGCTTTTCTGCGCGGCCTCAAGCAGTTTGAAGACCATCGCGAGCGCCGTCCTGTTGGACAGGCTACCCTTCGATCGGATCGTGCGGTGGCGCACGGTAGCGAAGGTGCTTTCAATGGGATTGGTCGTCCGCAGGTGTTTCCAGTGCTCGGCCGGGAAGTCGTAGAACGCCAGTAGGGTGTCCCGATCCTTGCTCAGGCAGTCGGCCGCCTTCTCGTATTTGGGCGTGTAGCTCTCGATGAAGGCGTCGAACGCCAGTTCGGCGGCGGCCTTGGTTTCGGCCATCCAGATCTCCTGCAACGCGCGTTTGGCCTTCGGCTGCTGGCTCTTCGGCAACTTGGCGAGCACGTTCGCGGTCTTGTGCACCCAGCAGCGCTGCTCGCGCGTTTTCGGCCAGACCTCGCCGGCGGCCTTCCAGAACCCGAATGCGCCATCGGCGATGGCGAGCCGCGGCGGCACGTCGAGCCCGCGCCGCTTCAGGTCGAGCAGCAGATCGCGCCAGTCCTGCGCGCTCTCGCGGGCGCCATCGGTGAAGCCGACCAGTTCCTTGCGGCCTTCCGGCGTCGCGCCGATCAGCACCAGGATGCACTGCTTTTCGTCTTCGAGCCGCGCCTCCAGATGGATGCCATCGGCCCAGATGTAGACGTAGCGCTTGGCCGAAAGATCGCGCTTCTGCCACGCGGTGTGCTCGTCGCGCCAGCCATCCTTTAGGCGACCGATGGCGGAGGCCGACAACCCGGCAGCATCCTTGCCGAGCAGCGCAGCCAGCGCCTCCGAGAAGTCGCCAGTCGAGATCCCCTTCAGGTAAAGGATCGGCAGCAGCGTCTCGATCGACTTCGAGCGGCGCATGTAAGGCGGCAGGATCGACGGAGAGAACCGGATGCGGTCGGGGTCGGTAGCGTCCGCCTCGCGATCGCGTACACGCGGCTGGCGGACGGCGACCGGACCGATCCCGGTCATCACCTCGCGTTCCGGCAGATGACCGTGGCGCACGACGCGCTGGTGGCCGTCCGCAGTCTTCAAATCGGCATGCTTGCCAAGAAAGTCCGCGACCTCGGCCTCGACCGCCTGGGCCAACAGAGCACGCGCCCCATTGCGCAAGATTTCGGTGAGTTGATCGTCGACGTTTCCTGGCTGAATCAGCTTGATGATGTTATCTTTGGACACGGCATATCGCTCCTTCGGTGGAGAAGTGGAGGCGTCAAGCACCCCCACGATATGCCGCCTTCCCGATTCCCGCCGTCACCAACTTTCAGCGATAGCTCAGTTGAACATACGCCCAACGCGTGGGCATATGCTCAAAAGCGCGAGCCTTAGGGAGGTCACCGTGAAACACGTCCTCGGCGCCGTCTGCGGCGCGTCTGTCCTACTGCTGTCCATCTCCGCGGTGGCCGAAACC
>NZ_VSTH01000256.1 GCF_008123965.1 Bradyrhizobium hipponense
CCGCGCAAGGACGCGCTCGGAACTTCACGCGTGCTCGCCGTTGACGTCAAGACTTATCCGCGGGTCGGACTAAAGAGTTTTCCTCAGACCCCGCCCTTGGCCGACCACGAAGTTGTGCTGACCTTCGACGATGGGCCGCGGCCGCCGTACACGGAAAAAGTGCTTGACAGCGCGCGCGCAGGAGTGCGTCCGAGCCACATTCTTCCTGGTCGGCAAGTCGTTGGCCCAATTTCCCGAGCTCGTGCGGCGCGCGGCCGCGCAAGGCCACACCATCGCGCACCACACATGGTCGCATTCGATGGCGTCGAAGATCAGCTTCGAGAAGGCGAAAGAGGACATCGACCGCGGGATCGCGGCCGACGAAATAGCGCTCCATGGCATATCGACAATTGCGCCCTCGACGCCGTTCTTCCGCTTCCCCAATTTCGGCTCGACGCCTAAGACGCTCGATCTGCTTCAGGATCGGGGTATCGTCGTGTTTGGAGCGGACCTGTGGGCCAGCGACTGGGAGGAAATGACGCCAGACCAGGAACTGAAGCTCATCACCAGCCGACTGAATGCTGAGGGGAAGGGCATCATTCTGTTTCACGACGCCAAGGCACATACCGCCGCGATGATGCCCGCCTTCCTACGGTACCTGCACGACAACGGCTATCACGTCGTTCACATCGTTCCGACGGCGCCGGTGCAGAGGAATGCCGATACGCATTGATGGCGAAATGTCACGCCGGGCGCAGAATGGAGTAATCCCGAATCAACTAAGCCTTGGTTCATGCTAGCCGGCGCAACCATGGAGGGCGAATCGCGCGTCAGCCGTTTCGGGCCCGCTCTGTCATAGGAAGGCTACGAACCGCAAAGTGGCGTAGTAGGTTACTTCAGACGTATGCCTCATCCTTCTTGCCGTTTGCGCGCTGGCAGGAGTGTAAGCGCCCATAGCCCGGTATCTTCGTCGTGCAGCACTACCTGATTCTGGAATGGCAGAAGCCCACCGCTTTATCGGTGACCTTAAGCGTTCTTCTGCTGAAATGCCGCGACCG
>NZ_VSTH01000257.1 GCF_008123965.1 Bradyrhizobium hipponense
GCGCCGGTGCTGGGTCGGGGACGGGAAGCGCATCCAGTTCGGCGGGAACAGGGACATCGTCCACCGGCGGAAACGCAGGCACCTCCGCCGCCGGCGGCAATTTGCAGATGTCGACCCCGGGCGTCGGGGTAGCCGATCAACCGACCGGAACGATGGGCACAGCATCGTCCCAGGCAGGAACCGGCACGCAACAGTCCCCGAATGCTCAGCGATCCCCGAATGCTCAGCCCGGGCGAACCACCGGGACGACAACAGAGACGCCCGCTCGGGCGCAGGCCCGGCGCAATGCAGGGGCCGGCCACGCTCCGAACGGCAACCCGATCGGCGCACCGGGGACGGGCACCGGCAACAATGACTAGCCTCGACCACTGATGTCATCGCTTGTGATGTCATCGTTTGCCACGGCCTGCTCAGCAGCCGCATTCGGCGAGAGGGCCGCTACCGGCAATTGGCGTGAGAGAAGGCGTCGAACGGCGGCGGCTCGTGCCTACGGTTAGCTGTTGAGTTGGGGCGGATTGGAATCGGGGAAACGGGTCAGCATCGCTGTTTTGACGAATTTAAGATGCGCGATTGTGCTTGCCAGTTCCTTGAGCCGGCGCTGGCCGTTGGAGATGTCGGCGGCAAACAAATCCTGGTGGTAGTTATCAAGCGGCTCCCGCTCCAGATATTCGTCTGTGCCGTTGCCGAATGTCACGGAAGCACGCGCCAAAGCGTCGTCAACACGCCGGGTCAGTCCCGCCTGCTCCCTTTCGGCTTCCTTTAGGGCGGCATCGATCGCCGCCATCACCGAGCCGATGCGAGTGCGGTCAGTCTCGGCGTCGCGCTCGGCGGACCGCGCCTTGAAGCGCTCCTCGTCCCGCCGAAGGTTCAGCAGGTTGTATGCACGCGCCCTCAGGAATAGCTGAAACATTTGGGCCATCCCCATTCGAATGAAGCCGCTAGCTTCGGTCAACTATAGTTAACAAAGCTTAAATCGACGACCTGCTCCGCGCGGCTTTGCGCCATCCAGGCCTTCCATGCCTCGCTATGTTTGGCATAGAGCTCGAGCCATCGCGCCTTCTTCATTTTGGCAGGCTCCCCGCCCTGGTGAGTTCGCAAGCCGCCTGATCCAGAAGCGGCCCACTCCTCCAGCCTCTCGAACTCGGCCGTCTCCTCCAACGAGAGACCAATCAAGACGCGGCGCCCAGCTCCGTCGACGAAATACCTGCGAGGCGCATTGTTGTTCTGATCAATCATTGCGACAATTCTCCTTTGCGATCCAAGGACCGAAGAGAGCCGCAAGACGACGCCCGTAGGCCTGCACAAGAGCGACCAGGCCAACCGTTACGCCAAGCATCACAACTAAATACGCCATCCGCGCTTCTCCGCCCACGCAATTCGGGGCAAACACCGGTGCAATAGGTGATCCCGTCTAGGCCGCTACTCCAAAATCCACAAGGCAAGTCCCGACTTAACCTAACCGCGCATGGTTACTTCTGCTGAGACCACCCACCTCGACCATAATTTCGGCGACTCGCCCAACCATCATCACGATGGGCGCTGCGTCTGACTCTGTCCAGCTGAAGCCGGGTTATAGGGCGCGTAGAGGCGGTATTTCACCGATCGCTTGTGGGAGCGCCAAGCCCTCACGCCATAGCCGCAACAAAAGCCTGCCACGAAGATCGAAGATAAGACCAGAACTGGCAACATCGGAATGTGTCCACATTTGCGGAACGTTCCTCCCAGGGCATTTCATCGTCTAGTTGTGGCGACTTCAAGGTCCAGTGTCGCTGAAAGTTTTGTCAGACGAAGATGAAGCTTGTGCAGCCGGCTGCATGAAGATTAGTCGCCCGCAAGAAGCAGAAGGCTGATCCGGCCGTCATGCCGCAATTGATTTGTTGAAAGAGTGACATCGGCGAGGCACTCGGGTCGAACCGCGCCATAGCCTGATTGAGGGTATCCCTCCGTTGAGGGCC
>NZ_VSTH01000258.1 GCF_008123965.1 Bradyrhizobium hipponense
GGCAGTCCACCCTTGATCAATCGCTCGGGCGCGGCGTGCTGGAGGACCACGCCATGACAGGCGCGGCAGGCCAGCTTGGGCCGGCGGGTTACGATCACCCGGTACTGCACCGGAACGACGTCGAGCCTTTGGCTCTCATCGCTGCCAATCTCAACGAGATCGCCTTTGCAGGACGGGCAGCAGGTTGCAGTCGGCATCAGCGTTTCGACGATGCGTGGCAAATGCTCCGGCAGCTTGCCACGATTGGCCCTGCGCTCGGCAGCTCTCGTCTCGCGTGTTTTGGGATTGGCGCGGTCCTCGGCTGCTTCGAGAGCCGCAACGGCCTGATCGATATCCTCCAGAACAAGCTGGAGCTGATCAGCGTCAAGCTTTTCCGACGATCGACCGAACTGCGCATCTTTTGCAAGCTTGAGCAACCGCTCGAGTCTGGCGCAGCGCTCCAGCAGAGCCGCGGCAAAGGCACGCAACTCGGCTGGGTCGCTCGGCAGTTGATCAGGCAAATCACTCATTGGCCCGAGTCTGCCATGCTTCGCGCCTCGATGCAGCGAAGATTTTATCTCCTACACAAGCGCTTTCGGCTGCGGG
>NZ_VSTH01000259.1 GCF_008123965.1 Bradyrhizobium hipponense
AAGTTATCTTTTGCGTTCAGGGAGCCATGCCTGCCCCTTGCGGCGTGCCCCTGTCCGCCTGTTGCTTCTCGCCGCTCTCAAGACCGCCAGCTCGCAGCCACAGCCCGATGAGCCGTAGGATACGAGGATCGGCGATCCTGTGCACCACCATCCGCAACAGCCACTCGTGGTCGACCGAGTCGTGAAGCCTTTGATGTCGAGATCGAGCACCCAGTCAAAGCGCCAGCATCTCTGCCGTGCCGCAGCCAACGCATCATGCGCCGACCGACCGGGACGATATCCAAAGGAGTCATCGTGGAACACTGGTTCCAGGACGGGCTCAAGATATCGCTTGACTACCATTTGGGCGATTCTGTCAGAAACGGTCGGGGATACCTAACGATCTCGTTCCCCGTCCGTCCCCTTTCGGTATGTCAACTCGACGAACCGGTGGCGGCATGTAGCTTCCCGACGACATTCGATTCCAGAAATGATCCAAACTCGCTGAAAGGAAACATCATACCCAGGTTCGCACTTATTTGCACATCTCAATTCGACGATGCAAGGCAGAGGGACCAGCTGTTGCCTGTGATCAAGGCGCACTTGGAACGGTGCATGAAAGAGGAGTCTGGACGGCCACTCGAGTATCGGCTCTTCGTTCCGCATGGCGACGAGACGAAGCTGGTTGGGTTCGGGGTTTACGAAAGCGAAGACTCGTGGGCGACTCATCACGACGGGCCGTCTGTCCAGAGGTATCGCAAGGAAGCCGCCGCACTCGGCTGGAACACACTCAGGTGCACGTTCATCAAGGTCACCCTTGTGGACTGATCGGGTTGTTGAATGACAGAGGAGATTGATGAAGTGCAAAACGCTCCCACGAAGAAGCGGCCCACCGTCAAGGGTAAGATCGACGAAATCATCTATGCGCAAGTCGGCTACGGCGAGGACCTGCTTCACGCCATCTGGGACGTCTGCAAGGAAAACGACGTGAAGACGGGCGTCTTGCTGGATGCGACCGGCTGCATGAAGAACCTACGCGTGCACGCGATCGCCGCGGAGCCCGGCCAGCCCGCTGGCATCCACTACGAGGACGTACCGGGATGCTTGGAGGTGAGCGCGCACGGCATCATCGGCATGGGCTGGGTGGACAAGTCGATCAAGGCCGAAGACATCCCCGGGTTGATCCGCAGCAGCTACGACACGGGCTTCGGCGCCGCGGGGTTCGTGGAGCACGGATCGCCTTATGCGCACATCCATATCGTGGGCTCCAGCCCCAAGCGCACCATCTGCGGTCACTTGATCGAAGGTTCGTTCACCGCCACGCAGTATTTTGAGCTGATCATCGCGAAGGTTTCCGGCGTGCTCTTGAAAGCGAAGTACGACAGCCGCGGCTACCCCGACGGTTATACTCACGAACTCGTCCAGGAGCATCGGCCATGAAGGTCTTCGTTGCGGGAGCGACCGGCTATATCGGCGGAGCAGTTGTGGCCGCGCTGCTGCGGCGAGGCGACAGGGTGACCGGCCTTGCCCGCTCGAACGAGAAGGCCGCGGCGCTGCGCAAGGCTGGGATGGACCCGGTGATGGGCACGCTGGACGACACTGGACTGCTGGAAAGGCTCTCAAGCGAGTCAGACGCAGTGATCAATGTGTCCATCTCGGAGCATCGAGCGTCTGTCGCCGCAATCACAGACGCGCTTCGAGGTAGCAACAAGTCCTTCATTCACACGAGCGGGGTTAGCGTGATCTCCGATCTCGCATGGGGCGCGCGCTCCGAGAAGGTTTATGACGAGCAAACGCCGTTCGAGCCGACTGCTGGTCGGGTGAACCGCGTCGCCATCGACAAGATGGTTATCGGGTCCGCCAGGGATGGCGTGACATCGTCAGTCATTTATCCGGGGGTGGTCTACGGAGACGGCAACGGCCGCGAGAACCTCAGCGCCCAGTTTTCTCCCACGTACATTAAGCTTGCGGCGCGGCATCGTGCGGGTGTCTACATCGGCGCCGGCGAAAACGTCATGTCCACCGTGCACATCGATGATTTGGTGGACCTGTACCTGCTAGCCCTGGAAGGTGCGCCTGCCGGCGCATCCTATTTCGCCGAGGATGGCGAATGCACAATGCGGGAATTGGCCGGGTACGTGAGCCGCATGCTCGGGTTCGGGGGCGCTGTCGTTTCCATCACCAGGGACGCGGCCATCCGCGAGTTCGGCGAGCCTAACTATTATGGCTCGAACGGTCGTGTCAGAGGCGTTCGTGCCCGGCGGGAACTCGGCTGGAAACCTGGCGCTCGGCCGCTGAATTCACTACCGGCCTGATCGTGCACTTCAACCAGCCAAGGAGACCCGTCAAGTGAATATCGCGACCGGAGAAAAAGCGCTTTCGACGGGTACTCGCCAAGCTCCTTCTTTTGGTTCAGGTGACGAATCACACGCTCAACGCGATGGTATGCACGGCTCCGCACGAACTGGCTGGCCATGCTGCGGAGAAGCCAGGTGTTGGCGCCGGAGCGCACGACGAGTGGCAGCAACACCGACACGCCGCAGCCGTAGCCCATGAACTGAGCTTGGAAGGGATCGGTATCGGCCGCCGGCGCGCATGAACATGGCGCCGACGACATACGTGTACCCTGCCAATACCCCCACTAAAGGCCGCCCGTCGTGGAATGGAGCGCCACGCGATCAGTCCGCAACGTGAAGATATATTGCCGTGATCCTGCTGCGAGTGTCGTAGCCGACCGCCGCGCAGTCCTTGCGCAGAATCTGGACCGAAGGCCCTTCATGGTGCGTGGCCCATGAAGATTCGCTCTCGAAGAGCTCGAACGCGTGCGACTTGGTCGGATCGTCGCGGTCCTTCAGGATCTTGAAGTCCAGAGCGCGACCGGGCTCTTCCTTCAGGCACCGCTCGGCATGCGCCCGAAACACGGGCAACACCTTGTCTCGCTGTTCGGCATTGTCGAAGTTGGCGGTCGAGAAGATGGCGAATTTGGGCATGATTTGACTCCTAGGTTGATGGGCAAAGTACGAATGCATGGATCACGTCGGCGATGTCCGCGCGCGGCAATCCGGCCACGAAACCTTCGATGAGGTCGTAGGCCTTCCGCGGAACGCCCTCCTCGGCCCCTATCCGGCGAATGAGGCTGGAGACCGCCTGGCGATCGAAGTTGTAGGTTTCCGTGGTCGCCTTCTTTTCCTGGACCACCTTGTCGCCGTTTGCGAGGTCCACGGAAATCACGCTGCAAAGCCGCGGCACTGCGTCGTCGGCGACGAGGTCGATGCGCTGCGCGAGCGCGTTCACCTCCGCGTCGTTGAAGTTGGACAGAGCCGCCATCGTAGGCGCGCCGCGCCGCAGCGCGAGAGCCACGCAGAACGGAATGCTCAGGCCCGTCATCGACGACGTGCTGAACGGCCCCTTCAGGTACATGCCGCCGGAGCTGCCGCAGTCGTAGGGGTTCAGGCGCACGCGTATGCTCTCGATTTCCCGACCATCGAGTCGGGGGCTTAACTCCAGCGCGGCGGCGACCGCGGTCTGGTTGGACGCGCAGGCAGGGTATGGCTTGAAAGTGACGCGATGGATCGCCCAGTCCCGGCCGAACTTCGAGGCGATGGCGTCGGCTTCGCATTCCTTCTGCGCGAACGTGCTCACGAAACCCCGCTTGCCTTCGATGGCGTGCGGCGCGGTGAGCGACCCCGCCCTCGCCAGTTCGGCGGCGGCGAGGCCCGTGTTGCTCGCCACGCCCATCTGGTAAACCCACTCATCCGTGCCGTCAGCGAAGCATTGCAGCATGCCGCCGCCGCCCAGCGACGCAGCATTGCCGATCGCGGCGGCGATGCGTTCGGCGGGCAAGCCCATCGCCTTCGCAGCCGCGGCGGCGCAAGCCATGGGGCCGTAAAGCGGCGAGGACCTCAAGCCTCGCGGCGTGCTGAACTGCGCATAGGCATCGTCGAGCACGCCACCCACTTCATAGCTGGCCACCAACGCGGGAATGAACCGCTCCATCGGCAGCCGCCGCGTTTCGAACAGCGCGGTGAGCAAGGGAATGACCATCGCGCCGACGTGAACGGCGCCGACGGTGTCCTCCTGCCCGCGCCCATGAAAGAGCGCCGCGTTCGCGAGCACCGCGTTCGACACGGAGACCTTACCGCCATGGGCAAGAACCGTGGCGCCGTTCGGGCTTTCGCCATCGAGCGCGAGGGCCGCGGACCGGGCCACGCGCGTGGACGCGATGTTGTGACAGGCGAGCGCCATGCCGTAGCCGTTCAGCAGGCAGGTGCGCGCCTTTTCGGTGACATCATCAGGAAGGCTTTTCAACGAAAGCTCAGCTAAAAACGTTCCAATATCGCCAGTAAGTGACACGGTCTACTCCATCAGTTCAGACTGGTTGATTGGCGCCGGTGACATACTTGCCCACTTTTGCCCACTTCCACCACGACGCCGGCTGCCTCATGGCTGAGGATCACGGGAACCAGCCTTCCGCATCGTCGACCGACAGGGTGAATGCATCGGTATGGCATACGCCCGTATGCGTGAGCCCGAGCAGAGGTTAAAGAGATTAGCGACCGAAATTTTCGCGAAATGCGGCGTTTCGGATGGGCGATCCTCCAGAGCGGGGCATCTACGGCCGTAACTCCATAGTGGCGCCTGGAACTATCGCGGCCAGCCATCCAGTCGGCCTCCATAGCGTGTGCGCGAGAGCTTGCTGTCGACGTAAAGCCAAGCTGCGACCACCTCCGGCTCGCGGCCCTTCCAGACACGAACAAGTCAGAGATTCACTCGTCAACGCGGCGCGTCGAATCCGCGCCGCGGCTCAGGAAGCAGGGTTCCATCCGGCTAGCTCAGCAGCCACTCCTTGAATCGCGTTGTCACTTCGTCGTAATTGTCCCCCCACCAGGCTTCGTCTAGCGGCACGCTCGTCTTGCTGTTGACGTCGGGCAGCCACTGGCGCGCTTCGGCGGAGAGCATCGGATACGCAGACCGACTGACCGGTGGAATTCCGATGTACGCGTTTGCGAATGCGGCCTGCCGGTCCGGTCGCGTCACGAACTGCAGGTACTTCATGGCGGCGGCCTTGTTCGGCGCGTTCTTTAGGACGACGAGATAGTTGAAGCTGGACAGGTTCTGCTTGTATGAGAACCTTAGTGACTTGGCCGCGTTCTGCCCGGCAAGAAGGGGCGACGGATAGGTATAGGTGAAGTTCACCTGGCCGGTCGCCAGCAGGGTGACGGTTTGTGGGGTTTGCTCGACCCAATTGGAAATGTACGGCTTGATGCGCTTGAGCGAACGGAACGCACGGTCGATATCCAGTGGATAGAGCTTGTCCTGCGGCACGCCATCGGCCAGGAGCGCGATCTCCATCATCTCGAAGGCGCGATTGCGCAGCGTGCGCGGCCCGGGGAATTTCTCGAAGTCGAAATACTCGGCAAAGGTTTCCGGGTGCTGGCCGTCGGGGAACTTGTTGTTGTCCCATGCAATGCCTCCGACGGAGCCGGAATACGGCACGCTATACTTAGTCAGGGGACGAATGAGGTCGTCGGTCTTGAACAGAGTCGGGTCGATCGGCTCCCAGAATCCATCGCGCGATCCAGTGATGATTTGCACGCCGGTCGCGTCGAACACATCCCACTGCACGTTGTTGGTCATGACCTGCGCCTTGACCTTCGCGAGATCGGGTGTGTCGGACGCGATCACACGGATGCCGAATTCTTTCTCGAAGGGTCTGAACCACGCTTCCTCGGCGACCTGCCGATACCGTCCGCCCCATGTCACCACCACTAGGCTCCCCGCGGCGAGGGCCTTTCGAGGGAGCGCGATCATGGGCGCGGCGATCGCGCCGGACAAGAGCGTGGCGCCCGCGGCCTGAAGCAATGTACGGCGCCGCAGATTCGTCTTTTCGCTGAATGACATGGCATCCTCCTTGCGTTGAGTCAGTTGGGACGGTCGTTCGGAATAGTCGTGCGATGCCTGTTGCAGATTTGCGAGAACTTGTTCGGGAGGTCCGCTAATTCTTGAGCACCATTGCATCGCTCGTGGCCCAGCTCACCACGACCGGCGCCCCGACGAGCTCGGAAGCCCTGGACGAAACCGTCTTGAGCCGAAGGCGTGCGCCCTTTTCGCAGAGGACGTCGACGCGCATCGTGCCGCCCGCGAATGATGCCTGTGCGATCTTTCCCGAAGTCACGTTATGGCGCTGGGTCGCGATGGCGGGCGCGCCGGCGTCGGTCATGCCGATCTTCTCTGGCCGGATCAGCACCTTGACGGGGGAGCCGACGCAACAGCCTTCGGTGCTGCGCACCCCCAGGACCATTCCGTCCCGCGTGGTCACGGTATTGACTGCCGTGACCGCTCCCTCCAGAAGATTCGACTCACCTAGGAAGTCCGCGACAAATTCGCTGACTGGTTCGAAGTAAAGATCATTCGGCGTGCCTACCTGCATGATCCGGCCGCCGTTCATCAGGCACACACGGTCCGACAGGTCCAAGGCTTCTTCCTGGTCGTGCGTAACGTAAACCACTGTCGTGCCAAGGTCCCTATGGAGACGCTTAATCTCCGCCTGCAGTTGCTCTCGCAGCTTCTTGTCCAGCGCGCCCAGTGGTTCATCCATCAAGATCACGGACGGGGAATAGACGATGCAGCGGGCGATGCTCACGCGCTGCTGCTGGCCGCCTGACAGCTCACGCGGCTTTCGTTTTTCGTACCCGACCAGTCCGACGCGCTCCAGTGCGTTGGCCACGCGGCTCGCGATCTCGCCCTTCGCAAGGCCGCGAACCTGCAAGGGGAAGGCAACGTTGTCGAAGACGCTCAGGTGCGGCAGGAGGGCATAGTTCTGGAAGACCATGCCCAGGCCTCGCTCCCGGGGCGGCACGGCTGAAACATCCCTGCCATTCAGTATGATGCGGCCTTGTGTCGGCGCGATAGCGCCGGCGATGATGCTAAGGATAGTGGTTTTGCCAGACCCGCTCGGCCCGAGCAGGGTGACAAATTCTCCTTCGCGCACGGCCAAGTCGATCGGGTGCAGCACTTGCACGCCCCCGTATTGCTTCCCCACTCCTTCAAGTGCGATCATGTTGGCCTTCATGTTGATCGCGGGCATTGTGTCCGCTGCGGAATCTTGTTTTGAATCGGGAACCAACACCTCATCGGAACCCATGCTCACCGTAACGTATGACACCTGTTCCTCCTGCATCTATCAGCGCGAGGGCTCCGCCGTGCCCGGCAGGAGAAAAATTGAAAGGCAGCAAAACACGATCGAGAGCATCGTCAGCAGCGCCGAGACTGCGGCAATGATCGGTGAGATTTCCCACTGCACGCTCGTATACATCTTAACCGGCAGCGTCGTCGTTTCTGGGCTGGTGATGAACCATGCAATCACTACTTCATCGAACGACATCAGGAACGCGAACAGGGCCCCGGCGATGATGGATGGCCGAAGCTGCGGTAGAACTACCTTGAGTAGCACGGCTAGGCGTTTCGCGCCCATGATCGAGGCCGCCAGTTCGAGTGCCGGATCCAGCTTGTTCACGCCAGCCATAACCGTGATCACCACAAAGGGAGTGACATAAGCGACGTGACTGAGGACGAGACCGATCGTGGTTCCGACGAGGTGCAAACGCGAAAAATACAGGTACAGGCCAAGTGACGTGACAACGACCGGAACCACCATGGGACTCATCACCAGGAACAGCACAAGGCGCTTGCCCGGAAAATCGAAGCGTCCGAGGCCATATGCGGCCGGCACAGCGATCAAGATCGCCAACAATGTCGCCAGACACGAAACCTTGGTGCTTTGAAGTATCGAACTCACCCAAGCCGAAGACGAGAACAGCTGTTCGTAGAGTTCGAGCGTCCAGTTGCTGGGCGGAAAACTCATCTCACCGGCGCCCCCGAACGAGATCGGGATCACGATCAACGTCGGCAACAGGGTAAAAGCGTAAACGACGAAGGCCATCGCATTGCGCAGCCCCGCATAGCGCCGCGCGAGCCGGTCAATAATGATCCCTCTTGCCTTTTGCGAGTGGGTGCATTTCGGCACTTGTGTCATGCGGGCACCGCCTTCGGCGTTCGGCTCCTGGATTCGCGCTTCATGAATAGGTCCGACCCCAATGCCGCAAGGGTTACTGTGCCGAGCAGCATGACGGCGATCGCCGACGCCATGTTCCAGTCCAGTACCTCACGCGTGTAGAAGTCGACCAGGTTGGACATCATCGCTTCCTTCCTGCTGCCCAGCAGCGCCGGGATCACGAAAAAACCCAGTGACATGACCGTCGTGCTGAATGCGCCGGCCAGCACGCCGGGCACGCTGAGCGGCAACGTGATCCGAAAGAAAATGCGCGCCGGTTTCGCGCCCGAGACCTCTGCAGCCATGTACAGCGATCGGTCGATGGCGAGCAGGCTTGCCAAGACGGGAAAGACGACAAACGGAATCAGGTAGTTGGTCATACCGGCCAGCACAGCGAACCGGTTGAAGAGCATCGGCACCTCGATGTTCATTTGAAAGATGGCGGAAAGAGCTTGGTTAATCAGTCCGTTTCGTCCGAACAGCACCAGGAACGCATAGGTCTTGACCAGCACGCTTGTCCAGAACGGCACCAGAACGATTACCATGTAGATCGACCGCATTCGCGGGGTCTGCCGTGCCAGGTGCATCGCGATTGGGTAACCAAGCAGCAAGCTGACCAGGGAGGCGGAAATGCTGACTTCGAACGTGCTCCAGAAAGTCTTCAGGAACAACGCGCTCCCGAACAGCCGCTGGTACGCCGCCAGCGACAGGCCTGCCGGTGTCCAAACGCTCGTGACCACGACAAATGCGAGCGGAACGAACAACACCAAAAGCATCAACACGGTCGCAGGACCGGTCCACAGTATTCCGTCGTTACGTAGCTTCATTCGCGGACCGTTGCTTTCAGTGAGTCGCCAATCGCTGAATCGCTTTTTCACCTTGGCGCGCCACCAACTTGATCCTTTGCAGCCCACAAGAGACAGACACCAAGCTTAGGTGCGATCGGGCTAACGAACTCCGGCGCGATGATCTTTTCTCGGTCCCACGTCGCGATGGGCGCCGCGCGCCGCTCACGGCGCTTACTCGTCAAACGCAAAGCTGCGCCGTGTTCGGGGGG
Source organism: Bradyrhizobium hipponense (assembly GCF_008123965.1). Taxonomy (GTDB): domain Bacteria; phylum Pseudomonadota; class Alphaproteobacteria; order Rhizobiales; family Xanthobacteraceae; genus Bradyrhizobium; species Bradyrhizobium hipponense. The sequence goes on from NZ_VSTH01000259.1 coordinate 9,090, forward strand.
CCACGCCGCGTTTTTCCAACCTCTCAGGACGTCATCTCGCATGTTCAGCCTATTCCGGAATGGTGTCTTGAACGCCGCCTTCTCGGAGACAACTCAAGATCCCTCCCGAAAGCTTTGCGAGAGCGTTTGTGAAGTGGGAAGGCAGATTACTTGCCCCATCATGACTCATGATAACCGCCGAAGTGAAAAGCTCGCCGAACTGTAGAGTCGTTATTTGGCCGCATTTCTGCAATGTGGCGCTTCAAAGAACGAATTTCTTCACCTTGACGGTAGAACGCGACGCTTTTAAGCGAGCAAGCGTCGTTCACACGAGCAAAGAAGGATCGCTGACGCCCAGGCGCTCCGCTTTGCAAGTCTGAGTTCACGGAGGAAAGCGCGTGCCGAAGCCGTCCATGACGGGGTGTGATCAGCTGTTCGGCCTGGCCGATCCGCTACGGCGTTCGAAGGAACGACTGACTGCAGGCGCGTCAGACTGCAGCCGCGTGGCCGACCGGCTTTTGGGCGACACGGGCATCGGGCAACAACTGCTTGATCTTCCCCCACGGCCATACTGACTTGCTTGTGCTTGCTTCGCGCCATGAGCTGTGAGCCGCGCAACTTTCTTCACGCGCAGGTAGTCTTACTGAGTCAGAAAGTCGCGGGCGAATTTGAGAGCTAATTAGCAACGGCGAGGACTCAGGCGAGAGGATTTTGAAGTGCCCTGTATGAAGGGCAAACAAGAGAGATCTCGTATATTACGTCAAATCGCTTTGTAAGTATCGGCACAGCTGGTGGAAAAAGCAGGATCGGTGACCTTGCCCAGGGATTTAATCCAGTTTGAAGTTCGCTCTGGCCCACGACAAGGACCAGAGCGCAGCCGCTTTTCGGACGAGCAGATCATCGGGATACTGATCGGGATACTGAAGGAGCACGAGGCCGGCGTCTCGGTCGCTGATCTGTGCCGAAAGCACGGCGTCAGCATGACCAGGAGATACCAGACGACCCGGGCGAACGATGCGGCTTTCGCCAGCGCATGCGGGCGATCGTCCAGAAGCGCCGGCGCTTCGGCTATCGTCCGCTGCATATTTTGCTCAAGCGGGCAGGCTAAGTGATCAACCACGAAGAGAGGCTCGCGGTGCGCTGCCGTGGCGGTCGCAGGCGGGCGATCGGGACCAAGGCACCGATGATGGTGCCGATAGCTCCCAACGATCGCTGGTCGCTCGACTTCGGTCGGATCAGTTCACCGATGGCCGCCGCTTCCGTATCCTGACCGTGGTCGATTACCTCGCTCTCGGGCACACGGGTGGCGCGGAAACTGGACCGGCTGATGACCGAGCGCGGCGATTGCACGGGCGAGTGCCTGGCGCTGGTCGCCGAAGGCCCAAGATGGTGGTCAGCGACAATGGCAGCGAGCTCACTAGCAACGCTATCCTGACATTGTCCGATCAGAGCCGCGTCGCCTGGGACTACATCGCGCCGGACAAGCCCATGCAGAACGCCTTCATCGAAAGCTTCATGTATAGACGGCCGCGCGGATGCACGGGATTTCAGCCGCACTTTTGATACCGGTCGGGTGCTTTTATGTATACGGCCTGTTAGTGCGACCGATGCCATGGCCGCTGGCCCTGATGGAGATCGCGGATCGAGGCCTCATCAACGGGGCGCACTTGTTGCGCTTAGAGCTCTGCGGGCTTGCTCGATCCCCAGCTCCGCCGGTGTCCATCATGCTGTCATTTGCCCTCACACCATAAGGTGGCCAACATACGCGCAAAGTCAGGCCGCGAGCTTAGGCCGATAGAATTCCCAGGTCGTCATCATTGCCCAGACGATCCGGGCCAACTTGTTGGCAACGGCGATGGCGACGACCATGGGCCGACGCCGTTCAAAAGCCTTCGATCCAGCCGCCTTCAACCCGGGAGCGTGCCTTTGGGTACCGAACGACGTTACGTGCTCCGATGACAAGCAAGTGCCTGAGATAGGGAATCGCACGGTTTCGTAATCCGGCCGAGCCGATCCTTCTCGCCTCTCGAATGCTGCTTAGGCGTCAGGCCAGGCCAGGCCGCGAACTCCCGCCCGGAGCGGAACATTGTTCCGTCCGGTACGGTCGCGGCGAGAGCCGCGGCCGTTATGGGACCGATCCCGGGAATTGAGCACAGCAACTTCGCCATCGGATTTACTCGCTGGATCTGCGCTAGCTCGCGCTCGATGGCCTCGACCTGCCGGACCAATTCCTTCAGTTGGTACACAACGACGGCTAGTGCGATGCGGGCGTGGCCCGGTAGCGCGACAATCAGGATGAGAGCCCAGTCTCACCTAGATCGCCGCCGCCCGTGCGCGCGCTCGTGAAGAAGACCCCAGACGCCGATCTGTTTGCGCGAGATGATCGGCTTTGCCGCCCACCGCCTGATGGAGCTGGAAGTCGAAGGCCTGACCGGGGCGGCTTACGGGGAGAAGAGCCAGGAACGGCTCAGCACAACGGCTACCGCGACCGGAACTGGGAGGCCCGTGCCGGCACCGTCGAACTGCGCATTCCCAAGCTACGCAAACGCTCCTACTTCCCGGACTTCCTCGAACCGCGGCGGATGGCCGAGAAGGCGCTCACCGCCGTGGTGCAGGAGGCCTACGTCCAGGGCGTCTCCACCCGCTCGGTGGACGATCTGGTGCAGGCCATGGGCATGAGCGGGATCTCCAAGAGCCAAGTGTCGCGGCTGTGCGGTGAGATCGACGACAAGGTGAAGGCCCTCCTCAATCGCCCGATCGAGGGTGACTGGCCCTATCTGTTGATCGATGCCACCTAGCAGGCTGTTGAAGAACTCAGCCGCGTTCGCAAACGAAGGCTGAATCGTCGCCATTGTGGATATAGAAGTGGCCGACGAGCCTGCCCGCAGTGCCGATCATAGCCCGTCCGCGACCACAGGACGGATCATTCTCGTCGTGCCCTTCCCATGAGAACTCGGCGCAGGCCGATCCGTCGCGGGTGCCGTAGCGCACGTCCAGGAAGCCCTTGAGAGCCCCAAAGGCGATTTCGCCATCGGACTTGCCCTGGAAGGTGAGATGCGCCTCTTCGACAAGATCGAGGAAGTCGCTGTCCCAGACGTCCATCTCGACGATGCGCCAGCGGCCGACAAAGGCCTTGGCGAAGCCGGGCACCTTTGCCATCAGCCGGTCTCCGCGATCAGCTTGGGCAGCCGCACCAGATTGCTAAGCACCCGGTGAGGCTTTCAATTACCCACAAATTCTCCTCCGACCATGGCGCCCAGCGCGATGTCGGTGAGGCGTGATAGCCCGCGCCACATGACGGTATTGCCTGGCGGCGGATCGCTGGCGCGGGCGAGATAACCGCCGAGCCGGGCGAT
>NZ_VSTH01000026.1 GCF_008123965.1 Bradyrhizobium hipponense
GACCAGATCAGACCTTAGCGCGTGGTCCCTGCATGACGCTCACAATGAAGTCGCGCCCTCGGGTTATTCATAGAAGCAACTAATGAGTGCAGACCAGGAGACAGTTCGGTAGGGCGGGCATAAATCAACCAGGTAGAGCCACTAAAGAAGTCGCTCATCTGTGGTTGAAGCATCTTCGAAGATAGGTCTGCTGGCGCAATCCAGGGCCGGCGAGGTGATGTTGTGTATTGGGCAAACCTGACAGGGCCACTGGGCGAGTTGCTGGGACCGTATAAAAAGGCGTCACCGCGGATTGCGTCGTGCGGAGATGCAGGAAACACTGCAGTCGGACAAGCCAAGAACGTACACCCGAATAACGTGTGTGTCTGATGGTTGTTAGACCTTGGTCTGTGATCGTACAGCTATGCCAATATTGCAGCGCATGTGCATCGGGATATTATGCATTACTCTATATGGAGTGGCACGGAACAGAAGGTGTCAAACGCCATCATGACCGAGCCATAGCGCGTTCACGGAGCAGTCGACGCCGGCTTGCAGCAGTTCCATCGCAGCGCTGTGCCTCAGCACATGCGGTGACACGCTCTTGGCCTTCAAAGACGGGCAATTCTTGTGAGCGAGACGAACATGCTTTCCCAGCAGCGACTGGACGCTGTCGGCACTGAGCCGGCCGCCGTGCACGTTTGGGAACAGCGCTGTTGCTTCCGCCCTTTGCCGACGCATCGTACGTGTGCGCCAGGACCCGAGGTGGACGGCATCCCGCTCAAGGCCAGTCAGCTTGGAGAGGCGTAAGCCCGTCTGGTCCGCGAACAGCAGCAAGGTGTGATCACGGCGGCCAAGCCACCTCGTTCGATCGGGCGCTTCGAGAACCGTCTCGATCTCGGGGCGCGTCAGGAAGTGCACCTGTCGCTTATCGTGGCGCTTGCTTGGTATGGCGAGCACGCGCTGGATCAGCGAAGCTCGGTAGCGAGACTGTGTCGGAAGATATGGCCGCCGCGGTGTGCGCAACCTTCGATTCCAACGCGATCAAGGGCGGCCTTGGCGATCATGGTGATCGCACATCCGGAAGCAAACCCGATGTGCGGCGGGAGTGTGCGGACGAACAACCGTCGGCGCGACGACTTTGGGCGGCCACTGCCGAGATATGCAACGATGGCCGCGCCAACGTCTGACGGTATCGGCATCCGTGCACGCTGTCGGCCCTTGGCGCGAACGAGCATCTCGCTGGCGCGCCAGTCGATATCATCGAGCATAGCGTTGCGACTTCGTTGGCCCGCAGGCCGAGCTTGGCCAGCAACAACAGAATGGCGTAGTCGCGCCGTCCCATCACCGCCTCTCGGTCGCAACCGTCAAGAGCCTTCTGTACCTGAGCGGCAGGCAGATAGGTCGGCAGAGTTGCGAGCTTCCATCGTCGCATCGATGGAACGCAATCCGCCAATGGGCGCGCGTTCAGCCCCCGATGGTGGAGGTAGCGGAGAAAGGCGCGCAACGACCAGCACATTGCCTTGCCTGTTATCGGGCTCCAATCCTGGGCGTGGCGCTCAATGTAGCGGATCACGTCCTCTTGGTTGATCTTGCCCAGGGCGGCGCCGCCGGAGCACACCTCGTGCAAAAACCTGCGGATGACCGGGAGATGGCGTACGATGGACCTCGGGGCCAAGCCGCGCTCTGATCGCAGGTAGGCATCGAACTCCTTGAAGATCCGTTCGTGCGGGGTGAGAGGCGGTAGCACCAACGGCGCGATCGCGCCTTCCTCGCGCAGCAGTTGGATAGAGTGCCTCCCGCCTCGATGTCGGAGGTACCGCTCAACGACCCTGCTCATCGAGATCGACCAGCTTATAGCGACGGCCCGCGATCCAACTCAGGAGCCCGCCAACTACGTTGAGGCAACGCCACGCGCCGTGCCGAACGAGCCTCTCTTCGACGAGACGAACGGCGTAGCACTCGACGAGCCGTCCGTGCGGCCCGCTTCTGAGCCGCCGGTACAGCCGGCTTCGGCCCAAGTACTCCTCAACTTCCATCTTCCTGTTCTCCGCTGATGCCAGCGGAGGCACACAACGAACTATGCCGAACCGACCAAACGCCGGTCAGCGAGAAATCTGGGGAACACGACCCGACTCGGCATAGTTCGGCGGGCGGCATAAACAGCCAAAATGGACGACGTGGATCCACAAGCCTGGCTCGCCGACGTCCTGGCACGCATCGCTGCACATCCGGTCCAACGGCTCGACCAACTTCTACCCTGGAATTGGCGCGAGCGAAATAAGCAAGTCAACCAAGCAGCCTGAGTGACCGCTACGCGGTCCTCACCGGCTCTCAATTACCCACAAATTCTCATCCGATCATAGCGCCCAGTGCGATGTCGGTGAGGCGCGACAGCCCGCGCCACATGACCGTATTGCCGGGCGGCAGATCGCTGGCGCGAGCGAGATAGCCGCCGAGCCGGGCGATCTTGATCAGATAGTGCGAGAGCGTTTCCTGTCTTGATTTTGGTTTGTCGTTGACGAGGCGATCGAGTACGCCGATTTCAGTTGCAGTTAACGCAAGGGTTGGGGGCGCATCTGGGGCAGAACGCTTGAGCATCGTCATCCAGAAGACCCGCCAACTCAGGATGCAAAATAGCGAGATCAGATTAGTCAGACGCTGGGCGGTCCTAAGCTTCGATTCCTCAGCTTTGCAGCCCGATTTGAGGATCTTGTGGAACACCTCGATCTTCCATCTCAAAGCATACCATTCGAAGCTTCTCAATGGCCTCAGTGCGGGAACCAACAGGCAGATCTGTGATCAGCTTCCACTCGATTTTCTTCCTGTTCTTCGGCGTCACGCGCTCCTCGCATGGATCACCGTCAAGATTAGTGCGGGATATAGCGCTTCTGCTTTCCAATCGGCGGTAGGACGCGAATCTTGCGATACCTGATCTCAAGAATGGCTTCGGCGCCATCGCCGTTGGTGTCTCTGACATCGATGCGATGCCGTCCCTCGACGGCAACCTCGCCCATTTCGTCGGCGATCGTTGACCCCCATTGCCAGCCAAGCGGTCAACGCAAGTCCTGATCACGAAATGCGTTCCAGCTTCTCGGGCCGCGCAGAACAGCTCATAAATGTCGCTCTCGCGATTACCGACATGGACGCACCGTCTTGGATCACCCAGCAGCTCCGTGGATTGCCGGACATTGTCCATCCACCGGATGCTCTCCTTCTTCTCGATAAGAACGCGCGTCGGATTGATCTTCTTCTTAATCGAGGCGGCCCCCTTGAATTATCCCGGCTCCAGAATTTGACGGCCGACAGTCCAAGCGGCAGCCCTTCGGTCGTTATCGCCAGGCTGGAGTGCATCAGGATGCCGCAAACCGTGTGCGATCTGAGGCGACCCGCCTTATCCCGTCCACTGTTTACGCTCTTGGTGATGCCGATCGCTTCTGAACTTTCGCGTTGATCGGTTGTGTCGTGCAGCACAAGAAGGAGACCGCCAGCGTTGGCGGCACGCTCACGCGTCGATTGGAAATGGCCGGCCTGAATGTCCGCTTCGAGAAGAAGCGGTAGGCTGCCTTGGTGTTCGCCCAGTCCTGGCAGACGAGCGGAATGCTCTGTCCCATGGCGCCTCCAATCTGGGTGAGCAGTTTGCGGAATCTATCGCCGAGCCGCGCGTCCCTAAACTCGCATCCAGCAATCTCCTGATCAATCCAACAGTCTTCGCCCAAGGACCGCAAACAGCTTCTCGCCGATCGCCCCTTTAGTGTCATCGCCATAGAGCACCCCCTCAGGTGCTCAGCAAGGAATCACAAGTGATTCTTTCGACTCAAGATTTCGCCGATCAGCGGATCAGCCCGGGTGGTCAAAGTTATGGGTAATTGAAAGCTTCACCGGAGGGAGACCCAGATTGTAGGCGGTGGCAGCGAAGGTAAAGGCCCATGCGACGCGATCACGGCCACGGAAGCTGGTCTTCTCTTGCCCGGCAACCGTCTTGATCCAGCCGAATGCCTCCTCGATCCGCTTGCAGATGCGCTGGCTGACGGCATAGCCGCCGTGCCGGGTCGTTCGCCCGTCAATCGCAGAGCTACGGCCGCTCGTGTTCTGTGCCACATGCGGCGTCACGTTCATCGAGCGCAGCTCGTTGACGAAGTCTTCCGCATCGTAGGCTTTGTCGGCGCCAAGCGTGATCGCTGTCGGCCGGTCGGCACGAGGCTCGATCATGTGCAGCGCGGCCACCCGCTCGGCATGCCCGTCGGCCTGCGTCAGGCAGGCGTCGACCAGCAGGCCGTGGCGGTTCTCCATCAGCCCGTGCCCGATGAAGCACAGCTTCGTTTCCTTGCCTTTGCCCTTGCGCTACAGCCTGGCGTCCGGATCGGTGGGCGAAGCATGGGTGTCATTCGAGCGTTTCTGGCCATGGAAGTCCGCGTCGGCATTGCGGCCGCCGCCTTGGGCCGGCGGCTCGCCTGAGCCGTCCTTCGGCTTGACACTCTTCATCGAGGCCCAGGCCTCGATCAGCGTGCCATCGACTGAGAAGTGATCGCTCGATAGAAGCTTCTTCACCTTGGGCTGCGCCAGCACCGCCGCCAGGAACTTCGCCGCGATGTCGCCTTCCAGCAGCCGGTCGCGGTTCTTCGAGAACACCGAATGGTCCCAGGCCGTGTTGTCGACGCCGATTCCCACGAACCAGCGGAACAGCAGGTCGTATTCCAACCGCTCCATCAGAAGCCGCTCGGAGCGGATCGAATAAAACGCCTGCAACAGCATCGCCCGCAGCAGCTTCTCCGGCGGCGGGATCGACGGCCGCCCAATCGGCGAATAGAGCGCAGCAAACTCGCGCTCCAGCACCGCCAGCGCCACAGCTCGCCCGTTCGATTGTCACCGCCGCGCACGCACCGTCTCCGAATCTCATCGGAGCCAATGAATCATGGTCGCCGGTCGGCGGCGAGCGCCTTTTTCAACGCCTGCTAGGGGGCGCTTTCGTGCGATGCATTGCGAGGCGGCCGACGATAAATTGATTGACCTGATCCAGAGACGGAGGATGGAAAGAACAAAGAGCTTCCGGGTCTGGATGTTTGGCCAAGTGGCTGCGCAACGAAAGCGGCCTGCCGATATCGTGCCATGACGCTGGTAATCATGGGTGACGCCCTCGATGTAGCCGAACCCCATAGGAAGCATGGGCTGTGTTCGTTCGAGGGACTGAATTTGGCTCTTCTCATCGACGCAAAGCACCACGGCCTTGTCAGGCGGATTGAGATAGAGCCCGACCACGTCGCGCAGCTTCTCGACAAAGAAGGGATCGGTCGAGAGTTTGAAGCTGCGGGTACGGTGAGGCTGCAGACCGAAGAGTTGGAACAGGCGATGAACCGTGCTTTTGGCGATTCCCGTCTCTTTGGCGATGGCGCGCACGCTCCAATGGGTTGCGGCTTTGGGCTTGCGAGCGAGTGTCTTGGTGATCAGTTCGGCCCCAGCCTCATCCTCAACCGTGCGGGGCCTGCCGGTACGCATCTCGTCGTAGAGACCTTCGATGCGATTTGCGATGAAGCGATTGCGCCATTTGCCGATCGTATGGGGGCCGACACCAAGCCGCGTCGCCACGGCGGCGTTGCTCGGCTCACGTTCGCAGGCCAGCACGATCTTTGCTCGCAGCGTCAGCGCCGCAGGGAGCGAGCGCGACCGTGTTATGGCCGTGAGCTCCGCGTGTTCGTCGCTGGAAATCGTCAGCATCGCCTTCGGGCGTCCGGTGCGCATCGGGTATCTCCTTCGATCAGGATACCCGAAAACCCATGCAATAATTATGCTACGAACTTGCGGGACAGAACACTAGGTGTTTGTCTCAGATTTTGAAGGGGGCATCCTTATCGCATATTCGAAGAAAGCGCTACTTAACTTAGCTCGCCTCCCTGCAACGAAGGCGATCGACCTTCCTGCGTAGACCTGCCGCGTCGGTGTGCAGCGGCCCGGCGGGCCGGCATGCGGGCCCCGGGAGTACGTTTCAGACTTGTCCGTTTGCATGGCGCGAAGCCGCTGGCGCCATGCAAACGCGTCGGTCGCAGTGACCGTTCGGATCGTGCAGCGGTTTCGGCAACGCCGCTGCTCCCGCCGACTTTGATCGGGCGACGGCAGCCCACAAGGAAAGGTAGGTGCGCAGGCAATTCAGACATGCAAAAAGGCCTCAAGCTACAACGGTCGCCCCCGAGCCAGGAAGAGGCACCGACATTGATGCGGCGTTGGAAATGTGAATTCAAACGAGGAAGAAACTATGCCTCAGACATATCGAGAAGCTCGCTGGTATCGCTCGATGCTCTATGTGCCTGGAGACAAACTCGATTGGATGTTAAAGGCGCCCAAATATGGCGCGGATGCCCTGATTTTCGATCTCGAAGACTCGGTCGAGGTTACTCAGAAAGCTGAAGCTCGCAACACAGTCGCGGCAGCTATTAGGGAGCTACGCACCGGCCCCTTCGGGCGTTTCGTGAGGCTCAATGGATGGCGAACAGGCTATCTGCTAGACGACCTTAATGCGGTTGCAATCGATGGCCTCGACGGGGTGGCGCCCGCTAAAACGGACGATCCGGAAGAGATTGCCGCTCTGGATCTTGTGCTTGGGGAGTTGGAGAGGTCGCGAGGGCTGCCGGCCGGCCGAATCGAGATTTGGCCACACCCGGAATCTGCATTGGGGATGTACAGGCTGTACCAGCTTTGCACGGCATCCCAGCGAGTTAAACGAGCCGGCTGTTCTGGTGGCCCAACCCCAGGTGGAGACGGGGCTCGCTCCCTAGGCCTCAACCACGCGACCGAAGAGGGGATTTACTTCGGAGCCTATTCCGCGCTGCAGGCACGCGCTGCGGGGATTGTACAGGTCGAGGGCGCCATGATGGGACGATTGGATGACCTCGAGTCAGTGCGGCGAATTGGCGAAAGATCGAAGCGCATGGGAGCATCGTTTGGGTCGGCGATCCACCCCAGCCATATCCCCATCATCAATGAGATCTATTCGCCATCGCAGGAGGAGATCCATGAGGCGTGTGACATCATATCGGTCTTGGCAGAGGCCACTTCCCGCGGCGAGGGCGCGGTTCGGTACAAGACAACGATGGTACTGGATTATGCGCTTGTTCGGACTGCCATGGACGTCCTTAAGAAGGCTCAGGCAGTCGGAATTGATGTTGGCGACGTTCCAAATATAGAGCTGCCACCTCTTTGAGAACATCTAGCGACGGACCGACCGGATGAAGCTGGCGAGCGATCATCCGGTAGCGCTATTTAGCAGCACTTGGATACGTGCCATCGGCTCGTCTGGCGCTTAAATGCTTCAGCTTCGCTCGGTCGGCTACTTTCCGGCGCAAGATTGATGTTTGAGCTGCTGCCGGTTTGATGGACACCAGGTTAAGCTAAAGCGGGATGGGTTTAGACTGAATCGATTTGGGATTGATCGGGATAGGGGGACGTCTCGCGACGTCACCCCTCCCACACCACCGGGCATACGGGTCCGTACCACGGCGGTTCGATCGGGTTAAGCTGGCACAGGCATGAAGATTCGGGGGAGACCAAGAGAGTCGAACACATGATTTCGTAGGGCGTGTTGAACCGCCGGGTGTCCGGACATGCGCCAGAGTCCCGTCGGTGAACCGGCAGCGACCGATGCGGCGAACTTCGCGATGCCGAGGCGGCGAAGCTCCGTGAATCGGTTATGCCCGTTCCGCCATTGCCGCCAGAGATACAACCGCAGTCTCCGGCGGATCCAGGCTTCCAGGTTCGTTAGCACGCGCGGGGTCTGACAGAAGCCGAAGTACCCGCGCCATCCGATGAGGTATGGCGTGAGGTCTGCGATCATCTGCTGCAAACTGATCCCTCGCGTCCGGCATGTGATTTCCCGGATTCGGTCTTTGAACTTGTCGAGGGCTTTCGGCGCAATGCGTCGCTCGCTCCCGTCATTCGCAATGCTGAATCCGAGAAACTTACGTTCCTCGGGTCGCGCCACCGCGCTTTTGGCCTCGTTGACTTTCAAGCGGAGCTTGTCGGTCAGGAACCGGCTTGTCGAGGCCCTCACCCTTTCGCCGGCGTGGTGGCTGCGAACATAGATGTTGCAGTCATCCGCGTA
>NZ_VSTH01000260.1 GCF_008123965.1 Bradyrhizobium hipponense
CGAATGGCCCGTTCGAGGCCCGGGTCAAAACGCGAAAAACACAACGTGAGCAAATTCAGTCCGCCAAGCCCCCATTGAACGGACCTCAAGGGAGGCTTCAATGATCCTCCCCGCTGAAGAGATGCCCGCCAGATCACGTACAGGGCACCGCGGCGGGGCTAAACTGCCTCGCGGTGGCCATGATTTCGAGTGTACATTCGCCCAATCTGGGCGATGGCAGGGCAGTTGCAATGACGGCTCAGTCCCACAAGACCGCAGAAGAGGAGTACGAGGAGCAAGTTCGCATCCTCGTCCGTATCGTTTCAGCCTCCACTTTGGGGCTTCTTGCTTTCGCTGCGGGCCTGCTGATTGGGACCTTTCTGTTTTCGTGATCGAAGATGAATGACCGGCCCTCCGGGCGCGGTTCTGTTTGGTTTGGGCTTCACGAAAGTTACAAGTTTCGCTTTGCCATGGATTTCGCACGATCACGTGCACGCCGTTGGACGACAGTGGCTTGATCCATGTCGTCAAGTATCAGCTGTCGCAACCTGCCTCCTTCGGAGGGTCGACATCGCCGGGCTGCAATATCCTAACTCAGCCCCAATGTCTCTTATGGGTCAATCGCGTCGGTTTCGTCTAACTTCGCGGATGTCCGGTCTACCCCCAATTGCCGCCGTGATGCTGATCACTGCGTTGTTCCGCCAAAATCAAACATACACAGCGCCAAATCCCCGCCGATGACGCGCTGTAAGCGAGTGGGATTACACCTATAGGCCGGCCTTGGGGGAACGTCGGCCCCAGAGAACCTCTTGTGCGCTCAGGCCGCGATCACGGCGATTGGCCGGATAGACGAGTTGGCGTGTCGGCGTGCGGTACCGGCGCACGGTTGCACGCTGCCCTTGAGCAAGTCTCGGTTGATTTAGTCAACGATATTGCAAAGGCCTGGCTCTCCTTTCCGCTCGATAGACGTCGCGAATTCATAAACCATCAGCTCCGGTCCGCTTTGGTTTACCAGACCCCTTAAGCTTTCTCGTCCGCGAGCATGCAACGGTGGCTGCAGATCGGGGACAAATCCCGACAGGGAAGCGTCAGGGCCAGGCCGCATGGCAGCCTGGCCCGCCATCTCGGGAATCCAATGCCTACAAAAACAACGCCACAAAGGTCAGAACGCAAGAAATCAAAAGCGAACTCGTTGCCGCGCTCCGCGGCATCGATGCTATCGGTGGCCACCGCAAAACCTGATTAATATGGTCGCAGTATCCGCCGTCTCGGGCACAGTTCTGCTCGGGCTTCTTGCTGCCAAGCATCTTTGACGACCAGCATTCGCGTATGCGTTGTTATGGAAGAACTCGGCCACTGGCAAACTCCGACCGGGCCTGCAATGCGCGCCTTTCATTTTCTACCCCGCGCCAGCGGTCTTCGCTTCAGAGTGATTTGCGCTCTAAGAAGGGAGATTGCCGCAGGCATCTCTAGGCACGTGGGGAAGACTTTGCTGAATCAAATCAACCAGACTTATTTGTCGCCGCCGCGGCTGGACGATGAACTCGTCACGCAGGCTGCCGCAGCAGCAATCAGAATCTCTCATTTACAATTGCAACGTATACAACGTGAAGGGTTATTGGTGATTTTGAACCATCCAATATGACGCGGAGACTCTTGGGATGGTATCCAGCACCAATCAGCGTTCCGGTTTTGCCGCACAACCGTGGCCCTGCTGAGGGCCTTACCTCGATGCGACAGCCAATCGTAAATTGGCCTTCGTTGTAAGTGGCGCTCCCATCGCCCGCGCCTGCACCAAATCGGCGCTTCCGGGTCCCGAAGAGCGTGGTTTGCCGCTTCATCATTAGGTCATGTCCAACAAAGATTCCTCGCCAGCGGCTTTTGCCCCAGCGGCCGCTGTATACGTTACCCAACAACCGTGCTCCCACGTCGCATGTGGACTCGCGAGCCGTGCCAATGTGAGGCCACTCAGTAGCAGGTGTACCTTGCCGCCCGGCCTGCATCCCTTCTTAGCGACTTTGGCTTTAGCGGATGGGATTTGCTGGGCCAACGCTGCCGATGATTAGAGCGGCGCGACGGTTGAAATCGCGAACAGAATTAGGACTGCGAGCATGATCGATTTCATCACAGATATCCCTTCTTGACCCGTCCGAATTTGTCTGCCATTTTAAATACACCGCATTTAAATATACTCATTTAAAAACGGCTTCTTCAAGAGGTACTTTCAGGCGTATTGCACCCATACCCGTCGGGATAAAAGATGATCGACGAGAAGCTTGTCCGTTTGCGCACTTATCGGAAGAACGTTGAGCGGTATTTGGGCCTGCTTCAAACTACGCTGACCGAGATTGAGCGGCAGTATGTTGAGAGGCGCCTGACCGAAGAACAATCGGCCATGGAGCTGCTGTCTGCCTCGTCGTTTCAGATGGCTGTCGAGGCTAATGTTGCCAAACAAGCATGCAGCCGCCAGCCCGGCTTCAACGCGGCAGAAAAGAGCTAACAACTTTCAATCGAGACCCCATGCGCAACTGGTTCGCAATGGGATGCACAGAGATCCCCGCGAGGGCGAATGCACCTACGGTCCGATATGCAAATCAATGCTGGCATGGCCTAAATCGGATCCAGATCTAAAGGCCGGCATTCTCAATCGTGGGAGAACGCATCGGTGACGCCCTCGCGCCCATGCTCTGGACTTGCTGTTGCTGTCTGCCCGTTTGATCCGGGACTTAGGTCAAACTAACTCTTCGATGTGTCTCGTAGTGCAATTTGAACAGCTTTGCGGATTCGCTCACCTTGGCTAGGGTCGAGCGCTTCCTCCAAGTGATAAATGCGGCATAGCAGGCCGTTGATGCGCCTTACAATAAGGCCGTTATTGGAATGCCGGTTGCGCGCGTGCACTAGTTGACGGCGCACCTCGAACAGATCCATGCGACGAAAGATTCTCGGTTGCACCATGCGAGTTGGACTCTGGCGGTGTGTCCGGCTGATGCGGGACTATTCAGATCGACTCGTCCCGCCGCCGTACACGTATTATCGCGCCATATAACGCGCGGGCGCATTGTTGCGCGTCGAACGATCAAACAGACTTCGAACCAATCCAGCTTTGCTTGCAAAAACGCTTTTCAGCTCGTCGATCGGGTGTTATTAACATTAAATGTAATTAATTTGCAATTTTATTCTTGGGGTCGCGAATTTGAATACCCCATTAAACCCAAAGTTTGATGTTGCTGCGTCTGAGGTCGCGTGGGGGGCCTTTAGTCTCCCTGAGCCTGGCCCAACTGATTCACTCATCATTCCGGACGCGCATCTCTTATTCTCAGGCGAATATGCACGTTCGGGCACTGATCTCATCATTTCTGATCCTAACCATCGGGTCTCGATCCACAATTACTTTCTCGGCGAGAAGCGTTCACCGCTCATTTCAGCAAACGGCGCACTACTCGACTCGAGAGTCGTCGAAGCGCTGACAGGCTATCAAACCTTTGCTCAAGCTGGAGGAAATGCGGCGCCTGTAAAGGTCATCGGCCATGTCGCCACCATAACGGGAAGCGCCAGCATCGTTCGCAATGGCGTTACTATCGAAGCGAATAACGGGGACGTGGTCTATCAGAACGACGTCGTGCAGACTGGAAGTGGCTCTACCATCGGCCTAGTTCTGATCGACGGCTCAACGTTCAACCTAAGTGCAAATACTCGCTTCATGTTGAACGAATTAGGGTATGAAGGGCAGAGTAATGCGAACGGTACTTTAGTCAGTCTGACGAGCGGCTCGAACCATTCTCTGTTCACCCTTGTCCAAGGTGCGGCCAGTTTTGTCGCTGGCCAGGTCGCCAAAACGGGTGACATGCAGGTAGCGACGCCTACTGCCGTGATCGGAATTCGCGGTACAGCAGTTCTTCTTAACGTCGATGCGGTGGATGGGCAGGTCTCGCTTTCCGTTGCCGATCAGCAAGACGGTCAGGTTCATTCCGTACAGGTCTTCAAATGCGTCCCAACTAACTTGCTTCAAGGCGTTTGTACCGCGGGGGATCCCATCGGGATAGTTACCAGCGACGGTCCATCGCTGACCATCACGCCAACTGCCAATTTCGAGGTGATCACCCAAGCCATCAGTAAGAGCCCAGGCCAGGTTGCGCAGGAATTCAACGCCTTTCAGCAGGTGTTAACGACCTACGATATCGGGAAACAGATCGCCCCAGACACTCCGGCACCTAGCGACGGCAAGCGAGGAGATGTCGATACAAAGTCGCTGCAGAAGTTCGCTGGGAGCCCGCCACCATCACCCACTGAGGCTCCGACCACCGTCGTTGCAGACGACGTGAAGGGCCAAGCTGGTGGGGGATCGATCGCTCCAATTTTTGTGGACCTCGCTTCAATCACAGGAAGTTCTGCGTCCGCAACGAAAACGCCTGTCCCCGTTTTGGATACCACGCAAGCTGTTATGGTGACCTCGTTCGGACCTGTAATTATCAGCAACGCAGGCGGTCCGACCAACCAAGGAAGCCAGACGATCAGCGGAACTGTTGATGCCGCTTTCGTTGGCACCACGGTGACGCTGTACGACACTTATAACGGTGTCACCACGCAAATTGGAACGGTTACTGTTGGCTCTGGCGGCGTTTGGAGTACGGCCATCACTCTGGCAGGTGATGGCAACCACAGTATCGTCGCTCTGGACCCTAGCGCCAACATTACCACGAGCGTGCCCGTTGTTTTCACGCTCGACACGGCGGCACCGACGGT
>NZ_VSTH01000261.1 GCF_008123965.1 Bradyrhizobium hipponense
CGGCACCGACGGTTGCGATCACCAGCGCGGGTGGGTCGACCAACCAGGCCAGCCAGACCATCACCGGCACGGTCGATGTCGCCGATGCCGGCGCCAGCGTCACCATCCTGGACGGCACCACCGCGATCGGCACCGCCATCGTGCAGGGCAACGGCAGCTGGAGCACAACGGTCAGCCTCAACAATGGAGCCAACTCGCTGACCGCACGGGTAAGCGATGCGGCCGGTAACACCGCCACCAGCAGCGCGGTGGTCTACACGCTCAGCACCACCGGGCCGACGGTGACCGAGGCCCTGGTCGCCGACACCGGCAGCTCGGCCACCGACCACGTCACCGCGAACCCGGCCGTGAACGGCACCGGCCTTGCCAATACGGTGGTCCACTTCACCATTGACGGCAGCTCGATCGCGACGACGGTGACGACCGATGCGCAAGGGGCGTGGTCGTTTACGCCGAGCGGGCTGGCGGACGGATCGCACACCATCGTGGCGAGCCAGACTGATCCCTTCGGCAACACCGGTTCGGCATCGCTGAGCTTCACCCTGGACACGGCGACGCCGAGCGGCGGCACGCCGGACCTGACGGCGGGCTCGGACACCGGCACCTCGAACACGGACAATATCACCTCGGCGACTTCGCCGACCTTCACGGTGGCGCTGACCCCGACGGCTGCCGTCGGCGATACGGTGCAGCTGTTGCTGGGCGGCTCGCCGCTGGCACATCCGGTCACGCATGTGATCACGGCGACTGACGTGACGGCAGGCAGCATCAGCCTGACCGTGACTGCCGGCGATCTCGGAGCCGATGGCACCAAGCAGATCGCGGCGCAGTTCAGCGATGCCGCCGGCAACAGCTCGACCACCTCCGCGCTGAGCTTCATCCTGGACACGGCGGCACCGACGGTTGCGATC
>NZ_VSTH01000262.1 GCF_008123965.1 Bradyrhizobium hipponense
ACCCTGGCGCTTCGCCTCGACCTGTCGGGCGCGCCGAGCGTGTCGCAGCTTCTGGAACGGACGCGGCGCACGGCGCTGGCTGCGCAGGAGCATCAGGACCTGCCGTTTGAGCAGGTGGTCGAGATCGTGCAGCCGCCCCGGCATCTTGATCACACGCCGCTGTTCCAGGTGATGTTGGCCTGGCAGCACGACGCCGTCGAGTCGTTCGACCTTGCCGGGCTGCGCGTCGAGGCGGCGGGGCAGGGCTACGATCAGGTCAAGTTTGATCTGGAGCTGAACCTCGGCGAGCGCGGCGAGGTGATTGCGGGAACGCTGGGTTATGCCACAGCGCAGTTTGATCCGACGACGATCGAGCGGCAGCGTGGCTATCTGCTGGCGCTGCTGCGGGCGATGATGGCCGATGCGCGGCAACCGGTCGGGCGGATTGAGCTGCTGTCGCCCGCTGAGCGCGCCTACCTGCTGGAGGAGTTGAACCGGACGGCGGCGGCCTATCCGGCGGAGCAGTGCATCCATGAGCTGTTCGAGGCGCAGGTGCGCCAAGCGCCGGACGCGGTGGCGGTGGTCTGCGAGGGCGAGCGCGTGAGCTATGGCGAGCTCAATGCACGGGCGAACCGCCTCGCGCATCATCTGGTCGGGCTCGGGGTGAAGCCGGATCAGCCGGTGGCGATCTGCCTTGAGCGCAGCGTGGCGATGGTGGTGGGGCTTTTAGCGGTCCTCAAGGCCGGCGGGGCGTATCTGCCGCTGGACCCGGCCTATCCGTCGGCGCGGCTGCGGCAGCTCCTCAACGATGCGGCGCCGCGACTGCTGCTGGCCGATGCGGCCGGCCGCGCCGCGCTCGGCGCCGAGGCGCTGGCCGATGTGAGCGTGGTCGATCTTACGACAGCCACCCCGGCCTGGGCCGGGCTGCCCGCCTCTGATCCCGAGCCGCGCGCCCTCGGCCTCACATCCCGCCATCTCGCCTATGTGATCTACACCTCCGGCTCAACCGGAACGCCCAAAGGGGTACAGAATGAGCACCGGGCTATTATCAATCGCCTGATCTGGATGCAAAAAGCGTATGCACTCGATGCGACTGATGTCGTCTTGCAGAAGACCCCGTTTGGCTTCGATGTCTCGGCCTGGGAATTCTTCTGGACGTTGCTTGAAGGGGCGACCCTGGTACTGGCGCCGCCGGGTGCGCACAGAGATCCCGATGCATTGGTCGACTTGATCATCAGCCGGCGCATCACGACGGTTCACTTCGTGCCATCCATGCTGGTCAGCTTTATGGATGCGAAGAGTGTTGACCGCTGCACATCGCTGCGGCGTGTTTTATGCAGCGGCGAGGCGCTTCCTGCCGCCAGTGTGCATAAGGTTCGGCGCGTATTGCCTTGGACGAGCCTGCACAATCTCTACGGTCCGACTGAGGCTGCGATCGACGTTACAGCGTGGAGTTGCCCGGCTGAGTTTGATGAGGCCATTGTCCCGATTGGCCGTCCGATTGCGAACACGCGGGTCTATCTGCTGGATGGTCATGGCGCGCCCGTGCCGTTCGGTGCGGTGGGCGAGCTTTACATTAGCGGGGCGGGGGTGGCGCGGGGCTACCTGAACCACTCTGAGCTGACAGCCGAGCGGTTCATCGCCAGTCCCTTTGTAGACGGCGATCGGCTGTACCGGACCGGCGACCTGGGGCGTTATCTGCCGGACGGCAATCTGGAGCTCCTGGGCCGCAACGACGACCAGGTGAAGATCCGCGGCTTCCGCATCGAGCCGGGCGAGATCACCGCGCGGCTTTGCGAGCACGCCTGGGTGCGCGAGGCGGTGGTGGTGGCGCGCGAGGATGGTCGCGGCGAGCAGCGGCTCGTTGCGTATGTCGTTGCCGCCGAAGCTGAGGATTCTGATCTGGCCGGCGGGTTGCGGGCGCATGTGGGTGCGCGGCTGCCGGACTACATGGTGCCGAGTGCGTTCGTGCGGCTGGCGGCGCTTCCGCTGACGGTGAACGGTAAGCTCGATCGAAACGCGCTCCCGGCGCCGGACGACGAGGCGTATGCGCGCCGGACCTACGTGCCGCCACAGGGCGAGATGGAGACGGCGCTGGCACAGATCTGGGCCGAGCTGCTCGGGCTGGAGCGGGTCGGACGGTACGACAACTTCTTCGAACTGGGAGGGCACTCGCTCTTGGCGGTGCAGTTGATGGAGCGTCTGCGGCGGCGGTCACTGGGCATCGAGGTGCGCACCCTGTTCGCCAAGCCGGTGCTGGCGGATCTGGCCGCAAGCCTGGGCCGCCATCACGAGGTGGCGGTCCCGGCCAACCTGATCACCGAGCGTAGTGCGGCGATCACGCCGGAGACGTTGCCGCTGATCGAGCTGGCGCAGGACGAGATCGACCGGATCGTCGCCACGGTGCCCGGCGGCGTTGGCAACATCCAGGACATTTACGGCCTGTCACCGCTGCAGGACGGCTTCCTGTTCCATCATCAGCTGTCGGCAAAGGGCGATCCATACCTGCTGGTGTCGCAGATGGCGTTTGCCGAGCGTGGGCTGCTCGAGCGCTATCTTGCCGCGGTCCAGCGGGTGGTGGATCGGCATGACATCCTGCGCACGTCGTTTGTCTGGGAGGGGTTGTCGCGGCCGGCCCAGGTGGTGTGGCGAAAGGCGCGACTGGAGGTGACCGAGGTCCAGCTTGATGGCGCTCATGGCGCTGGCGCCGAGCAGCTCAGGGAGCGATTTGATCCGCGCCGGCACCGCATCGAGCTTGGCCGGGCGCCACTGCTGCGGTTTGTGATTGCGCGCGAGCCCGGCAGCGCGCGCTGGCTGCTGCTGGAGCTGCAGCATCATCTGATCGGGGATCACACCACGCTGGACGTGATGCATGCCGAGGTCCGGGCCGTGCTGGAGGGGCGCGAGCATGAGCTGATAGCCCCGCAGCCGTTCCGCAATCTGGTGGCGCAGGCGCATCTCGGCGGTGATGCCGAGGCGGATGAAGCGTTCTTCCGGGAGCGGCTGGCCGACATCGACGAGCCGACCACACCGTTCGACTTGAGCGAGGTGCGCGGCGACGGCGGCGGGGTTCGTGAGGCGCATCGGATGCTGCCGCAGGCGCTCAACGCGCGGCTGCGCAGCCAGGCGCGGCGGCTGGGCGTGAGTCTGGCCAGCCTGTGCCATCTGGCCTGGGGGCAGGTGGTGGCGCGCAGCAGCGGCCGCGAGCAGGTGGTGTTTGGCACGGTGCTGTTCGGCCGCCTGCAGGGCGGCGCCGGTGCCGACCGCGCCATGGGCCTGTTCATCAACACCCTGCCGCTGCGGCTTGATCTTGATGGGACCGCCGTCGAGGCGAGCGTGCGCACCACCCACGCCCGGCTGGCCGAGCTGCTGGCACATGAGCATGCCTCGCTGGCGCTGGCGCAGCGCTGCAGCGCCGTTGCGGCACCGGCGCCGCTGTTCAGCGCGCTGTTGAACTACCGTCACACCACGCCAGCGGTCATGTCCGGTTCTGCACCGAATGATGGGCTAGAGGGGGTGGAATGGCTGGGCAGGGAGGAGCGCACCAACTATCCCCTGTCCTTGTCGGTGGAGGATTTTGGCGAGGCGCTGGGCCTGACGGTACAGGTGGCGGAGCCTATCTCTGCGGATCGGGTCTGCGGCTACATGCAGCGGGCGCTCGAGCAGCTGGCAAAGGCGCTGGAGCATGCCCCGGATACGCCGGTACGCGAGCTGGACATCCTGCCGGCTGAGGAGCGCACCTATCTGCTGGAGGATCTGAACCGGACGGCGGAGGCCTATCCATCGGAGCGGTGCGTCCATGAGCTGTTCGAGGCGCATGTGCAAAAGGCGCCGGAGGCGGTGGCGCTGGTCTGCGAAAACGAGCGGCTGAGCTATGGCGAGCTCAACGCGCGGGCCAACCGGCTGGCGCATCACCTGATCGCCCTCGGGGTCAAGCCGGACCAGCCGGTGGCGATCTGCCTCGAACGCAGCCTGGCCATGGTGGTTGGTGTCTTGGCGATCCTCAAGGCGGGCGGTGCCTATCTGCCGCTGGACCCAGCCTATCCCAGCGAGCGGCTGCAGCAGGTTGTCGACGATGCCGCGCCGCGGCTGCTGCTTTGCGACGTCGCCGGTCGCGCAGCACTCGGCCCCGAGGTGCTGACCGATGTGACGGTCATCGATCTGGAGACGGCCACGCCGGCCTGGGCCGAACGGCCGGCTTCGGACCCTGACCGGCGCACGCTTGGCCTCACATCGCGCCATCTCGCCTATGTGATCTACACCTCCGGCTCAACCGGAACCCCAAAGGGCGTCATGGTCCAGCATCGGGGGTTGGTCAATCTGCTGTTGGCTCAGGTCGGTCTTTTTGGCGCTTCTTCCAACAGCCGAGTCGTGCAGTTCGCCTCCATTGGTTTTGATGCAAGCGCTTGGGAGCTTCTGATGGCGTTTGGCTCCGGGGCCGCTTTGCACTTGCCTGCGGAAGAGATCCGTCAAGCGAGTAACAAGCTATCGGATTATCTCCGAAGCGAAGCCATCACCCACGCGACATTTCCCCCAGCGTTGCTTCAGGCAAGCAAGGATCTCAAACGTTTGGCTGCGCAAGTTCTCATTCTTGCTGGAGAGCTGCCGAAGTCTGAACTCATCCGAAATCTGGCCCCAGCATCAATTATCAACGCTTATGGCCCGACCGAGGCAACAGTCTGCGCGACAGTCTGGACTTGCCCGGCTGATTTTAATGGGTCAGTGGTCCCGATCGGGCGGCCAATTGCCAACACGCGGGTGTACCTGCTGGATGGTCATGGCGCGCCCGTGCC